>JBBQGE010000091.1:0-24701 GCA_038322675.1 Bryobacterales bacterium | reverse complement strand
GCTCGGGCTCCCTCCGTCCCACCGACGGCAAAACCACAGGGGAAGAAGCAGAAACCTTATGATTATTCACGTTAGAGTCTTTCTCGCCCTGCACTGTAATTAAGGAACGAGAAGTGTCTCAACTATGTTGGCACGGAGGGAACTCTCGATCCGGCAGAAGCGTGTCCTGCCAGAATGGAACTATACGATCTCACCCAAGATGTGAATTAATTATTGGGCAGTTGCTTAGAAGTCTTGGGCTCTGAAAGCTTCGCCGCTTCAGGCTCATCGCGCATTGGACAATTCTTTCTATCGCAGGCGCCGCTCAGGCTGTCATAATGGTCGCTTCAGCGATGCTGCAGGTGTGTGTGGTTCATGCGGCGGCCGATGGGCCGCTTGCGGGTACGGTTGCGGACTACCTCGAGATCAATTGTCCGGTGCAATGCGACCGCGGTCCGGTGATCGGCGCCGATCTGCCGATCCTCGATGCCGTCGGACGCGCCCTATCGGCGGACTTCGTGATCGTCGTCGTATCGTCTCACTCCGCACCGGCGCGCCTGGCTCGTGAGCGTTGGGAGCCGCTGTTCGTCGACGCTGCGAGGGAGCATGCCACTCACCTTGCGTTTGTCGATGCCGGCGATTCGGCCTTCCCGAGGCTTCTGCTACGCGACGCGTTTCATCCCGATTCCTGCAAAAGAGGGCTCCGGCGTTGGGTCCTGGAACGGTTGCCGGGTCCGCCCCGGGCCACCCTGCCGCTGCTGCCCGATGCCGCCATCGGCGATGCGGATTTCGAGAGTCTGATGCGGGCGGCCGGCGACCGGCCATTCACGCATCACTGCGCCGCCGGGGCCGCTCGGGGATTTGCCCAGCGCGCTGAACCCGACTTCGAGGGCGTCTTTCGGGTAGATGCTCGAGGCGCAACACTGGCCGGTGTGGCCGGCGATCTCGGAGCGCAGCTCGGGCTGAAACTGGCCCGCGACACCGCCACGAACCTGGACGCCATCCGGACTCTGTGCGCCCGGCACCGGTGCCTGATCCTCCTTGAGGGTCTTGATCCCGATTTCGCCGCAGCCTTCGAGGGGTTCGGCCGCGCGTCGGTGCTGATCGCGCACATGCCCGCTTTACCGCCCGCCAGTCTCGACGAGGCTCGCGACACGCTGCGCAGAATAGCCCGGCACGAGGAAGGTATCGGTGCGGGAGCCATCCGCCGGAGTCTGGACGCCCTTCTTGCTCGTTCCGAACAGTGGAAAGCCGCCTGCGATTTCGCTCGCGCCGCCATCGCCCGCTATGTCTCCCGCGACCGTTTGGCGGAAGCGCTCGAAATCGCCGAACCGATGCTCGAACATGCCGTGAACCGGATGGATCGATCCGCCCTGACGGCGTTCGCGCGGGAGCGCGCCTGGATTCTCGAGGCATGGGGCCAGACAGTGGTTCCCTCGGTGTTTGCTCTCACCGCCGAAACTGCGCAGCAATTAAGTCTCTGGTAACCCGCTCACGGTACAATAACGAACAAACCGTGCAACAAATCGGGCGATATCAGATCGTTGGAGAGCTGGGGCGTGGCGCGATGGGCATCGTTTACCGCGCGCAGGATCCCGCGATCGGCCGTACCATCGCCATCAAAACCATCCGGCTGACCGATCTGACCGACCCGGGCGAGCGCGAACGTTTGCGTGATCGTTTGTTTCGGGAAGCGCAGTCGGCGGGCATTCTGTCGCACCCGAATATCGTCACCATCTACGACATTCTTGAAGAAACGGGCCTGGCCTATATCTTCATGGAATTTGTGAATGGTCCGCCGCTCGAGAAGTTACTCGGCGTGGATCAGGTGCCCGACAAAAACACACTGCTCGCGATATTGCGGCAGACGGCCAGCGCGCTCGACTACGCTCACAAGAAGGGCATCGTTCATCGCGACATCAAGCCGGCCAACATCATGATCCACGATGACGGCGCGGCGAAGATTACCGATTTCGGCGTCGCGAAAATCCTGTCGCAGCAGATGACGCAAACCGGCACCATGATGGGCACGCCGAGCTACATGTCGCCCGAACAGGTGCAGGGCGGCGACATCACGGGGAGGGCGGATCAGTTCTCGCTGGGCGTCATCGCGTACGAAATGTTGACCGGCGAGCGGCCCTTCGTCGCGGACTACCTGCCGAGCCTGCTGTACAAAATCTGCCGGGAAGAGCCGACTCCACCGCAGCGTCTGAATACAACGCTGGCAGCCGGAGTGGAGAACGTATTCAGCAGGGCCTTGGCGAAGGAGCCGGTGGAGCGTTATGCCACCTGTGCGGAGTTTGTGGATACGCTCGAACGCGCCTGCAATCTGCAGTCGGACTGGGTGCCGCTCGCGCGGGGCTCGAGCCAGAACCTGCCGACGGTGGCGACCACGCGTCCGGGAAACGCACCCGCGGCGATCCCGCTGTCCGGGCGTTTGGCGGAACCACCGCCCGTTGCACTGCCGGCTGCTCCCGAACCAGTAGTAGATGTCCGGCCGGAGCCGGCCGCGGTCGTACCCCCGCCACTGGAACTGCCTCCGCCGCCGCGAGAGTCGGTCCGGTTGGAGGAGACCGAGAGTCACACGTTTCGCAACGTCGTGCTGGCACTAACGTCGATCGTCGTGATCGGGCTGATTTTTCTACTGGCGCAGCGGTGGTTTGTTGCCAAACCGCCCGAGCCCGTCGCGGCGAATTCGGAGCCGGCACCAACGGATGTGAACAAGCCGAGTCCTTCCACTGGCGCCGTAACAACGCCGCCGCCCCAACCGGCAACGGAGGCGCCCGTTCCGGCGCCGCCCGAGACACCGGCGACTAAGCCCGAGTCGCCGCGAGTTCGAGAGCAGACGCCCGCCGTGAAAACGCCCGCGGCCCCGTCCGAGGTGGACACGCAGTTCAGTACGGATCTGGCAGGAGTGCAGTTGATCGTCGACGGCAATCCAGGATGGACGTGCAACACGCCGTGCACGCTTCCGCTGCCCCCAGGACGCCACACGTTGCTCGCCACGATGCAAGGATTCCGGAACGCCAACCGGATTTTTCAGGTTCCGGAAGAATCCGCGATGAACATCTCGATGGAACGTACAGGCGGGACGCTCAGCCTCACGTCGACTCCGACCGGGTCGACCATCATCATCAATGGACAGGTTCGTCCGGAGCGTACGCCGGCTGTGTTGACGCTGCCCGTGGGAACCTATCAGGTGAAACTGGTGAACGGAAAATTGCAGTGCGACCCCAAGCCGGTGAAAATTGTGGACGGTGCCATCGCGACACGAGGATGCGAAATGGAATGAGTTACTCACGACGAACCTGGATGCGGATTTTAGCGGGCTCCGCGGCACTTCCGGCCCTGCCGTTCGATGAGGCACCGGCCGCGAAAAAGAGCGGCATGATCGTGCGCGCGGCCCGACCGGAGGATCTCGAGATGCCGCTCGAGTTCTTCGACAACTACCTGACGCCCGCCGAGCATTTCTTCGTGCGCACGCACACGTACGCTCCCAACGTGGATGCCGCCGAATGGAGACTCAGCATCGGTGGACTGGTGAATCAGCCGGTGACGCTCAGCCTTGCGGATGTGAAGCAACTGCCGCGGGTGGACCTGGTAGGCGTGATCGAGTGCGCGGGAAACGGCCGCGGACTATACCGGCCCCCGGTTCCCGGCCTGCAGTGGAAGTACGGCGCCGTCGCCAATGCGAAGTGGACCGGCGTCCGGTTGGCCGATGTTCTGAAGAAGGCCGGCGTGAAGAATCAAGCGACCGATGTGGCGTTCGACGGCGCCGACGTGCCACTCGGAACCATGCCGGATTTCCAACGCAGTATTCTGCTCAAGAAAGCTCTGGATCCGAATACGCTGCTGGCATTCGAGATGAACGGCGAGACGCTGCCGGCTCAGCACGGATTTCCGTTGCGGCTTGTCGTACCCGGCTGGGCCAGCGATTCGTGGACAAAGTGGGTCACCAGCATCACGCTGCTCGATCATGAAGCAGACGGATTCTTCATGAAGACGGCGTACCGTCATCCGGGCAAGCCCGTGCGTCCCGGCGAATCCGTCCCGCCGGATCAGATGTTCCCGGTGACGAGTTTGGGAGTGAAGTCGGTGATCGGGTCGCCTGTCGATGGCGCGTTCGTCGTAAGCGGCAAGGCTGTGCGAATTCAAGGTGCCGCGTGGTCGGGAGACCAGTCGCCGGTGGCGGGAGTGGACGTCTCGGTGGATCAGGGCCGGACCTGGAAGCCGGCCCAAGTCACCAGTCCGCGCACGCAATTTGGATGGCGACTTTGGACGTACAACTGGACTCCGGCGCGCGATGCGTATCACGTGATCATGGCGCGTGCGCGGACCGCGGCGGGCGACGTCCAGCCTCTGGTCGAGGAGTGGAATCCGAGCGGGTATCAGTGGAATGTCGTGCAGCGTGCCGGCATCTCGGTGGGAGGGTCGCGGCTGACGCCGGAAGTGACGGCAGCGGTGGAACCCCGGCCTCCGGCTGGGTACGACGCCTCATGTATGGTGTGCCACGGGGATGATGTCGTGGCGCAGCAGCACCTCACACGTGCGCAGTGGGAACGCGAAGTAGACAAGATGGTGCGATGGGGCGCCAAGGTGCCGCCCGATCGGCGCGACACGATCATCAATTACCTGGTGCGATTTTTCGGATCTCGGTGAACCCCGGGTACGCTGGTATACTTTTCAAAGAACTGGAGGGATGAGATGAATCGACGTCAGTTTCTTTCCGGAACCGCAAGCGGCGCGGGTGTGCTGGCTCTCGAAGCGTTTCCGTATCATCTATTCGCGTCTACAACCAAGAAGTACGCGACTGACCGGATCAAACTCGGTCCCATGCACGTCGAGGTGAGCCGTCTGGCCCAAGGCAGCGGCACCAATGGCGCGGGCGGCAGTTCCAACCAGACGAAGAAGTTGGGATTGCAGGGGCTCGCCGATCTCTATCGCGCGGCGTACGACCAGGGCGTCACCTTCTTCGATACAGCCGACCAGTACGGCACGCATCCGCACGTGAAACTCGCGCTGAAAACGCTGCCGCGCGAGAAAGTGACCGTGCTGAGCAAGACGCACGCGTCGACAGAAGCCGAAATGCGCGCGGATCTCGACCGCTTTCGCAAGGAACTCGGGACGGATTACATCGACATCCTTCTGCTGCACTGCATGATGGATGGCGATTGGCCGGAGCGCAAGAAAGGCGCGATGGCTGTGCTGAGCGAGGCTCGCGAGAAGGGCATCATTCGCACGCACGGCACATCGTGCCATACGCTGGAAGCGCTGAAGACCGCCGCCGCCTCACCGTGGGTGCAAGTGGACCTGGCGCGCATAAACCAGGCGAAGGTCGCGATGGATGCGGACGTTCCGACGGTGATCGGCGTCCTGCGCGAGATGAAGAAATCCGGAAAAGGCGTGATCGGCATGAAGATTCTCGGCGCGGGCCGTCTGCGCAACCGCGTGGACGAGTCCCTGCAACACGCGCTTGCGCTCGATTGCGTGGATGCATTCACCATCGGCGCCGAGAACCGCGGGGAAATGGAAGACCTGGTCCGGAAGATTCCGGCCGCCAGCGTCCGGGCATAGGGTTTTGGAGGAGCATTGAATGATGAAGACAATTGCAGTCTGCGTGGCCGTCCTGGGAATGATGGCCACAATGCCGGCACAGGAAAACAAGCCGCCGGCTAAGAGTTCGCCAACAGGGATTCTGCATCCGGAGATGAAGGTTGGACCGGATGCTGGATCGTATCAGAAGCCGATGGGCGAACTGGGGGAGAAACCCGAGCACGCCTGGAGTTCGACGACAGTCGCGGCCGGCGTCAACGCGAAACCGCTGCCTGGGAAGGCAACCAAGGTGACAGGCGAGATCATCGACTTGTCGTGCTATCTGCAACTCGGCAAACACGGCGAGAAGCATGTTGCGTGCGGCAAGAAGTGCCTCACCAACGGTCAGCCGATCGGGTTGCTGGCCAGCAACGGAACCGTGTACATGCTGATGGCGGAAGAGCACGATCCTCGCCGCGATGGACAAACCGAAGGCTTCCGTAAAGCAGCCACGGACCACATGGGCCACATCATGGAAGTGACCGGCACCGAATCGAATGTGCACGGCTACCGGGCCATTTACGTTCAGGGGTACGTGAACAAGTAGGACCATGCGATTGCGCTGGCCGTGGTTGCCGCTACTCGTGTTGGCGCTCGGCACGTGCGGCGGTGCCGACCGCAAGGCGGCCGATAATCTGAAGGTGCCGCTCGGATTGGCACCCGTTCAGTGGCCCAGGGACAACCGGTATTCCCCGGAGAAGTGGCAACTGGGACGTGCGTTGTATTTCGATCCACGTCTTTCGGCGGATGGCACCGTATCGTGCGCGAGTTGCCATTCTCCGAAGCTGGCGTTCACCGACGGTCAGCCCACCTCAGCCGGCATTCGGCGCCAGCGCGGGACTCGCAGCGCTCCCACCGTCATCAATCGCGCCTACAGTCTCGCGCAGTTCTGGGATGGCCGCGCCGGTACGCTCGAGGAGCAAGCCAAAGGACCCATGGCCAACCCGATTGAGATGGGCAATACGCACGAAGGCATTTGCGCGCGGTTGCAGCACATATCGGGTTATCGCACGATGTTCGCGGCGGCGTTCGGATCCGGAGATATCAATATCGATGCCGTCGCCAAAGCGATTGCCACCTATGAGCGAACCGTATTATCGGGTAACTCGCCGTACGACCGTTATCAGAACGGCGACCGTAAGGCGATGACTCCCGCACAAATTCGCGGCTTGAATGTGTTCGTCAATAAGGCGAAATGCGATCAGTGCCACGAAGGCATCCTTCACGACGAACGAATATCACAACCTCGGCGTGGGCACCGATAAGCCGGAGCCCGATCCGGGCCGCTTCGCCGTCACGAACAATCGGCCGGATTGGGGTTCGTTCAAGACCCCCACGCTACGCGAGATTGCCAATACCGGTCCCTACATGCACGACGGCAGCCTGCTAACCCTCGAAGACGTCGTGGCGTTTTATGACAAGGGTGGACTTCCCAATAAGAATCTCGACGAACGGATGAAGCCGCTGCATCTGACGGCAGCCGAGCGGCATGACTTAGTCGAGTTTCTCAAGGCTCTCAGCGGCGAAGGCTGGCAGCAGATGGGTCCGCCGGATAAATTCCCCGAATGAAAATTCTGAAGCTGCTCACGCTGATTGCGGTGCTGCTGGCACCTGCTTGCAATCGAGATAACAAGAAGGTGATCGCGGTAATTCCGAAGGGACGGGCTCACCTGTTTTGGCAATCGGTTCACGGCGGCGCAGCCAAGGCGGCTCAGGAGATGAACGTCGACCTGGTATGGAACGGTCCGGCGTCGGAGACCGACTATAACGGACAGCTGCAGATTGTCGACGCGATGATCAACCGGCGTGTGGATGCCATTGCCGTGGCTCCGATCGATCGGAAGGTCATGGTCAGTGTGGTGGAGCGCGCGGCGCGGGAGAAGATCCCGGTGGTGATTTTCGACTCCGGCATCGATACCGACGTGTTCATCTCGCAAGTAGCGACCGATAACTACCGCGCCGGTGAACTGGCCGCGGAACGAATGGGCAAGATGCTCAACGGGAAGGGTAAGATCGCGATGGTGATGGTGCAACCCGGTGCGGCATCCACCATGGCGCGCGAAGACGGATTCCAGAAGAAGATCAAATCCGATTTCCCGGGAATCGACATTGTCGCCGCCCAGTTCGGTTGGGCGGATTTCGCAAAGAGTCTTGCCGTAGCCGAGAATATTCTCACCGCGCACCCGGAGTTGGACGCTCTTTTCGCGTCGAACGAATCGAGCACGGTGGGAGCCGCGCAGGCGCTGAAGGGCCGTAATACGAAGGTGAAACTGGTAGGCTTCGACTGGAGTCCGACTCTGCTCGACGACCTGAAGTCGGGGCTCATCGACTCCCTGGTGGTGCAGGATCCGTTCCGCATGGGATACGAATCGGTTCAGGCAGCCGTCGACCATCTGAATGGCAAACCGGTGAAGAAGATCAATAATCTGGAGCCGATGCTGGTGGATCGCTCGAATATCGATTCGTCCGAAGTACAGGCGCGGATTAATCCGGATTTGAAGAAATATCTACCATGAGGGCAGGCGGCAGTACCGGTGCCGCCCCTTCCGTTTCGCCGAGTTAGAACGCCAGCCGCAACCCGAGTTGTAACTGCCGCATTTCCCGAGCAGTGGTAATCTTGCCGAAACTCGACGAAGTCAGTACCGAGTTCGGGGAATTCAGACTTACCATGTTGAAGAAGTTTGTGAACTCCGCCCGGAACTGCAGTTTCATGCGCTCGCGAATCGCAAAATCACGGAAAAGTCCCATGTCGACGTTGCGGAAACCGGGCGCGTCCAGCAGATTGCGCGCCGAGGTGCCGTCGGTGCCGATCGGGTTAGCCGCGAAGGCCGCGGTGTTGAACCACTGCGCTGTGACATCCGACCGTGACCGGCCCGGATCGAGATAGGGATTCCCCACCAGGTTGGCCCGGTCATTGCTGTTTCCGTCGAGGTTGTTATCTTTCCCCGAAGTGACGGTGAAAGGCATCCCGCTGGCGAGATTGACGATGGGCGAAACCGTCCAGCCGTTCAGAATGTGGCGTACGACGGCGGATTTTCCCATATAGTAACTCACGTCCCAAATAATCGCCGCGACAAAGTTATGCCGCTGGTCGTAATCGGAGCGGCCGCGCTCGAGCGCCAGATTGTGGAAGTTCTGCGCTCCGCCGTTGGTGCTGGCGCCGTCCATCTGCGCGCTTGCCAGGGATTTACTGAACGTGTAGAAAGCCGTCAGGCTCACGTGGTTATTCATGGATTTCTTGGCCGTCAACTGCAGGGCATGATAAGAGGCCGTGCCGTTCGACTGCATCATATTGATGGTCGATAGAGTGCCGTTTCCATAAGGCCGGCGGCTGTTGACGTTGGAACTGGTGGCTGTGCTCGAGTAATACGGGTAGTTGATATCGGGCGAGTACGAGAGATGGTGGCTCAACGTCCCGACATATCCTGCCGACACCGCGAGTCCTTTTCCAACCTGCCGCTGAATCGTGAAGTTGAACTGATAACTCCGCGGCCACAGGAAATTCAGATCAATCGGAAGCAGTCCGGCGGGCAAGATGAATCGCGCCGTTTCCGGAGTGTAGACATATGGGAAAGGCGAAACGCCGCCCGCCAGGTTGGCGTACGGGTGCGTGAGCGAGGCGACGTTGGTGAACTGCTGGCGGACGGCGAATGGTTGAGAGTTCTCAACGGTTCCCCAGCCATTCCCGGAGACGCTGCCATAGAAGATGCCTGCCGCGGCGCGGATCGCCATCTTACCATCGCCGAACGGATCCCACGCCAACCCTATGCGAGGCGAGAGATGATTCTTGCGCATCGGCACGACGCCGCGCTCGACTCCCTGGTCGCCGACGACCAAGATGCCTTCGGGCGCATTCGGCAGTACCGTCGACTGCCGGCCGGGCACAAAGGTCAACTCACGATTCTGGGGGTCCGTCGGCGGTGTCTGCAGATCGTACCGCAGCCCGAGGTTGAGTGTCAGGCGCGGGAACATCTTGAAATCGTCCTGAATAAACAGGCCGGATTGCCAGAAATTGTAGAGGGCCGTCTCCGGAGCGTCCTGGTTCATCGTAACTGGACGTCCGATCAGGAAGTCGGCGAACCCATCGCCCTGGTTCGCTTTCGGACCTGTCTTTGCTCCGGTGAAGCTGAATGTTCCATAGTTGTTCAGCAGCGTCTGCTGAATGTCCTTGGAGAGGCTCATGTCGCCGCCAAAACGGATGGTATGGCGTCCGTGCGAATACGCGACAACATCGCGCAAGCTATAGACGTTGTCACCGGCCACCGGCCCGGCAATGGATTGCCCAAACGTAAAATAACCCGTGACGGCGATCTGCGGTAGATTCGGCGGTCCTTGAATGCCGAAATCGGATCCCAGGTCCCCGAGCGATGTAGCGGGCAGGTTCGTGCGGCCGCCGAAATATCGCGTATAACTCAACCAGGTCTGATTCACCAGCGTCGGCGTCGCGGTCCAGGTGTAATTCACGTTGGCGTTCTGTTGGCGCCAGTCATAGGATTGAATCGACCATGGCAGATTGCCGCCTGGCTGAATCGAGTTAGTCCCCGCGGTGGTGTAGTAACTCGCCGACAGCCGCTGCATGTCTGTTACCTGGTGGTCCACTTTGGCGAGGAATTCGTCGGTGTTGTAAGGGCTCGGGACTTGGCCCTGATAGGTGTTATTCCCCAGATTCGCCAGAGGCAAGTAGTCGTTCATGATTCTCACCGCCGTTGGATCGAACTTGGACAGCGGAATCTGATTGCCCGGGAACTGCAGGCCCGTGCTTGGATCGATGATGGCCTTGGTGATAGCACTGAAATCGCCCTGCCGCTGGGCCGCTGTCGGCACCACCGCCGAACTCAGAAAACTTGTCGTATCTTGGCGCAGACCGGAGTACGTACCGAAGAAAAAGGTCTTGTTGCGGATAATCGGACCGCCGATAGATCCGCCAAACTGATTGCGGTGTAGCGGCGGTTTCACGAGCGCGTTGTAGGTGTTGGCGTTCAGATTCGTATTTCGCAGAAATTCGAACAGCGAGCCATGAAACGAGTTAGTGCCCGACCGGGTAATTACGTTGATGACACCATTGCCGAACCGGCCATATTCGGCGCTGAAGTTGTTGGTGTCCACACGGAACTCCTCCACCGCGTCTGGATTCGGCGGCGTGTTCCCCGTATTGCGGAGCGAAGAGACGTTCGATCCGCCGTCCAGATAGTAGTTCACCGACCCCATCGTCGCGTCGGAGCCGCCGTTTACGAAGGTCCGTTGCGCCGGAAAGCCGAGAGCGATCGCGTTCCCGGTGTTCTGTACTCCGGGGGTCAGGTTGAGGAGCGAGTACACCGAACGGTTCACAATCGGCAGCGTCGTAATCTGCTGGCTGTTCACCGTCTCCCCTACCGTAGCATCGCTTGTATTGACCTGCGAAGCCGCCGCTTCCACCGTCACCGTAGTGCTGGTCTCCCCTAGTTCCAAACTTACGTCCACGCGGGCAAACTGCCCAACCTGTAGCGTGACCCCCGTTTGCCGGAACGTCCGGAAGCCAGGTCGCGTCACCACCACTTCATAGGTGCCCGGGGGAACGAAATCCACACGGTATTCGCCGTGTTCGTTCGTCTGCACCGAACGCACCAAGCCGGTTCCAAGATTGCGAACGTCGACGCGCGTGTCTACCACCGCCGCGCCCTGCGAGTCCGTCACGCTCCCCAGGATGCTGCCGGTGACTTGTTGCGAATAGAGCGGCTGCAGGATCGCCAGGCCGCAGAGGATCAGAACTGCCAGGACGTTTCGTTTCATGATGCTAACCTCAAGATTTCTTGCAAACGTTTCCGATGCTATCACTGCTCTCAGAGCGTGTCAATGGCCGGTCATAGCATCGAAAACCCCATTGACAACTTGATTTTGTCGCACTGATAATTGGAAACGTTTGCATCGATTTAAATGGCAGTCACAATCAAAGACATCGCACGAGAGTCCGGCGTAAACATCTCCACCGTTTCCCGCGCGCTCAACAACGGCTACGGGGTAAACCCGCAGACGCGAGAACTGGTGATGGCGGTGGCCAATCGCCTGAACTACACCCCGAACCGGGTAGCGCGCGGGCTCGTCACCGGGCGCTCTCATTCACTCGCGCTCATCGTGAGCGATATCCGCAACCCGTTCTTTGCCGAGGTCGCGCGAGGCGCCGCCGATGCCGCACGCGCCGAGAATTGCGATCTGATCTTGTGCAACAGCGATCTGGATCCGACGCGGCAGTTCGGGTATGTCAAATCGTTGATCGAGAAACGCGTCGACGGAATCCTGATGAATTCAGTGACGGCCCTCTGCGCCGACGAACAGCAGCAATTGGCCGCGTTCGGCGTGCCGATCGTACTGTTGAACCGGTCTGCCGCAAGCTGCATTTTCTCGACGGTTTCCGCCGACAACGAGGCTGGCGGAGTTCTCGCGGCGCTGCACCTACTGCAACTCGGCCATCGCCATATCGCCCACCTGACCGGGCCGCGTCACCATGGCAACCTGAGCGATCGCACACGGGGGTTCACACAAACGCTGCAGTCGGCGCCAGGCCCCGTAACGCCGATCGTGCTGCACGGGCCGTTCACCTTTGAAGGCGGTCATGATCTGACCATCCGTGTGCTCGACGACCATCCCGAGATTACGGCCATCTTCGCCGGCAACGACGTCATGGCGTTCGGCGCGGTTCGCGCGATTCTCGACCGCGGTCTGCGCATTCCCGACGATATCTCGCTCATCGGCTTCGATGACATTCAATTCGCGAGCATTATCCATCCGCCGCTAACCACGATTCATCAGCCGCAGTACGAGATGGGCCGCGCGGCTGTCGAGATACTACAACGCCTGTCGCACGATAAGACTCGCAAGACACCGGAGAGCCGTGTGCTTGGCGTCGAACTCGTCGAGCGGCAATCGTGCCGGAGCCGCCTATGACTCTCAACCGCAGGGAACTGCTCGAAACTGCCGGATTCCTGATTGCCGCGTCGGGACGCACGGATGCGGCGGCCGCCGATTCCGACCAGTGGATTCGCAGCACGCGTATCCTGATCGCCGAAGCTTACAATCCGCCCTTCTACCCTTCCCTCGATTACGACGCGGCGAAAGCCGTCAAAATCGCGCGCGAGTTAAACGCCGACGCCATACGATATCCCGCGGCTTCCTACTACGCTTACTTTCCGACGAAGTCAGGCTATCCGGTTCATCCCGAATTGAAAGCTGACATCATGCGGCAGACCGTGGATTTGTGCGGGCAACACGGTCTGAAGAAGGTGGCCTACGTGCCGTTGAATCACCCGTTCATGCACGCCGCCTCGAACGACCGCCGCTTTACCGGATGGGCCAAGAAATTCGCTGACGGCACGCCGATGACAACCGAGCACTACGGCTACGCCACCTACTACGAAGGTTGTCTCAACTCGCCGGTGCGAGACGTCATCAAAGCGCTGGTGCGCGAGGTTCTCGTCGACTATCCGTTCGACGTGATGTATTTCGATGGTCCTTATCAGGGCATGCGAAATGGCCGGAATGATTGCCATTGCTCGTACTGCGAGGCGGCGTACCGGGCGAAGTTCGGCGCGCCGGTGCCGGACCAGGAGCACATCACCCGGGAACAGGAAATCCAGTACACGCAGTGGATGGCCGAGGATGTGGTGATCGCCTTCCTGCGCGAGATTCGCGAGATGATCCGCAACACGCGCGACGTGCCGGTGCTGTATAACGACACGTCGCTGCTGAGCCGCCGCGAGTGGCGCAACCGGGCTATTCCTGTCGTCGACGGCTTCATGTTCGAAGCAGCCGAGACTCCCGAGGAGAAGCTGTTCAACATGCAGTTAGGGCAGTCGACGGGGAAGGTCATCTGGACGTACGTCGGCACGCACACGCAGTACAACCGCGAGCATCTGAAGAGCGATCGCGTCCGCGGATGGTTCACTTATCCGGTGGAAGGCGAGGAATTGCTGATCGACGGCGCAACAGCGCTGGCGGCGGGCGTGGGCCTGGTCTACTGGGGATTGTCGCGATTCTTCTACCAGCCGCAAGGGCCGTTATCGTACAACAGCGGCCGCTATGTGCGCGAGATTTTCGATTTCCAGCAAAAACACGATGCGCTGCTGCGAAGTCTCCGCAGCCGCCCACACGTTGGCATCATCGTGGGCGCGCAGACCATCGATTGGTACTCGGGTGCGCACTTCGCCGCGAAGGCTTACGAGAACTACGCGCGCGGCGCCTATCAGGTGTTGAAGGCGAATAGCTTCGAAGCGGAGCCATTTCTCGACTGGCAGATGTCGCCCGAACTCCTGCGGCGCTATCAGATGATCTACGCGCCGAATGCCGTCTGCCTTAGCGATGCCCAATGCCGCCTGCTCGTTGACTACGTGCAGGGTGGCGGCAAGTTGCTGGCCACGCACCTGACTTCGGTGGCCGACGAGTATGGCCGTGTGCGTAAAAACTTCGGACTCGCTGGCCTGTTTGGCGCCGATCTGATCGACGCCGAACCCATCGAGATCCCCGACCTTTACCTGAAACCTGCCAATAGCGAACTGATCCCGCAGGATCCGCAGGTGGTCCGGTTCCGCGCGAACGAAGCAGACGTGATCGCGGAGACTCTGGACCGTGGACACCGCGCCAATCTCGGGCCCGCGATTGTCCGCCGGAGCGTCGGCAAGGGTAGCGTCATTTATGCCGGATCCGGTCTGGAGGCTGTCTACGAGGAGACCCGCATGAGGCCGCTGCGGGAGTATCTGGGATCGCTGGTCGCGCCGTGGCTGGCGGCGACCCGGTCCTATGAGATGGAGTATCTCTCCGGCGTAATGCCGCACTTCATGGCGTCTCGTGATGTTCTGCTATTGCATCTTCTGGCCGACACGGGGAACAAGAACAAGCATCTACGATCGCGCGAGGAGTTCCTGCCCGTCAGCAATATCAGCGTGCGTATCCGAGTTCCCCGAGGCAGGACCGTTCGTGAAGTTTCGCTCCTGCGTACCGGAGTTCGTGTTCCCTCCAACGTGCGCGACGGATGGCTGCGTGTCACCTTGCCGCGGGTGTTGATTCACGAAGCGGTCCGCGTGGATCTGGCCTAAGTCTTCAATTCGGCCGCTATTTCACACGCGGCCTTGCGGGCCTCGGCAATGCCGCCGATCGGGAAACTGATGGCGCCGACCTTCGCATGTCCGCCGCCGCCATACCGCTCGCAGATTGTCGCCAGGTTATGCTTCAGCGGCTCGGCTGCCCACGGGTTCGATCCCACCGACACCTTGGTTCGAAAACTCGAAGTGCTGACCGAAACCGTATAGACCGAGTCTGGATACAGATAGTAAGGGATGAACTTGTTATAGCCCTCCAGTTCCTGTCCCACCAGATCGAAGTAGACCACGCCGTCATTGCACGTCGCCTGGCGGCGGATGATGTCGATCGACCCCAGATGCCGATCGTATAGCGGCACGAACAAGGCCTGAATCTCGGGGTCGGCAATGATGGCGTCGAGCGGCATCGTGCGCATCATGCGGATCACTCGCTGCACGGTGTCCGAACCCTTCGCACCTTCGATGACAAGCGTCAACTGAGTCGCCGGCGCCACCAGGCCCACCGCTTCATTGGCATCGCGATATTGCGCGCCATCCACAATGTCGGCCCAGCGCACGAGTTCCGCCAGATCGGGCGCCTCGTACTCCCACTGCCGTTTCACACACGTGGCAATGAACATCGTGCACGACCGGAACCCTGGGTCGTACTGCTTTTTCGGGTCCGATTGCCGCCGGTAGTGCTCCGCATCCTCGGCGCTGAGGAACGCGCTCTGGTGATGATCGAACCACCAGGTGAGCCGTGGGTTGGAGGAGTATTTGAAGTCGACGATAGCGTTCTCATCGCCGTCAAAAAGACGATCGTCAAAAAGCTGCGACGCTGTATGCGCCATACCGGTAAATTCAAAATCGGCGCCCGGATAAAACTTGTCCTGCATGAAGCGGCTGAAGAAAGCAGCCGATGCCGCGCCGTCAAAACAATGATCGTGATATAAGATTCTTACCCGCATGAAGGTCCGTTCCGTTATAAAGCGGGATCAAGCCGCACACTGATGCGTCGTCGCGCCAGGCGCCGTGAAGATCCGATGAAGCACAAATAGCTGACCATTATACGGTAGCCGTAGTCCTCAGCGCCATCAGCTTTTCTACATGCTTCGCGAGAATATCGCACTCAATATTCAACCGGCCGCCGGGGCGGTAGCGTTTCAGCGAAGTCATCTCGTCGGTATGAGGAATGATGGTGATGCCCAGGATTCCGTTCTCGAGGGTTGCGATGGTGAGGCTGATGCCGTCAATCGCGACGGAACCCTTATACACCAGATACCGGTCGAGTTCGGGCGGAACCCGAAGTTCCAGCCACCAGTTACCATCGCCGATTTCGCGATAGGACAAGATTTCGCCGGTGCCGTCCACGTGACCCTGCACGATATGTCCGCTCAGACGGCCGGTGGGCAGCAGCGGACGTTCCAGATTGACGGGCGCACCCTCCACCAGGTCGCCAAGATTCGTTCGGAGCAGCGTCTCGGGGGCCAGATCGGCCGCAAACGAATCCGGTTGTAAACCGAGCGCCGTGAGACAGACGCCGTTCACGGCGATGCTTGAGCCTTCATGTGCGTCCCCGAGTACGGTGGTACAGCGGATCCGCAATCTCGCTCCGGCGGCGTGCCGGTCCAACGACTGCACCGCGCCGGTCTCTTCGATAATGCCGGTAAACATATCAATAGTCCTTTTGTGTCCAGGCCTCGACAGCAAACTCATCCGGTGGAATGCGATGGAGCGTCACGTCGCGAAACCGCACAGCATCCTTACGGCGGCGGCGTCCCGCCCCTCCCGCCACCGGCAGCGATTGCATGCCGCCGAGAATCTTGGGCGCGTAGTAGAAAAAAATCTTGTCGACGATGCCGGCCTCAATCACCGCCCAATTCAACTTGCTGCCGCCTTCGATCATGAGCGACAGATAGCGCTGCCGGGCCAGATAGTCGACGACACAGCGAGGGTCCGTGCGGCCGTCGCGGCCATCGCACAGGATCACCTTCACCCCGCGTTCCTCGAGTGCTTTGCGGCGCGCCGGCGAGGCAGCCGACGTTCCCACCGCCAGCACATCATCGCGGCAGCTCTCCACCATCTTCGAATTGAGCGGTAACCGCAATTGGGAGTCGAGCACAATCCGCGTTAGAGGGCGGCTGCGCTCGAGGCCGGTACGATCGGTGAGCAGACAGTCGTCGGCCAGAACGGTTCCGATGCCGGTCATGATTGCATCGGCATTGTGCCGCAGTATCTGCACGTGTGAACGAGCTGTGATACTGGTGATCCAGCCCTGATTGTCTTCCGGTGCGGCGATCTTTCCGTCCAGCGTCACGGCCGCCTTCAGCGTCACCAGCGGAAGTCCCGTCGTCATGAAGTGACAGAAAGCCTCGTTGAGCTTGCGCGCCTCGGCATTCTGTTCCAGCGCCATAACCACTTCGATTCCCGCCTCGCGCAATCGCCGGATACCCTCGCCCCGCACGACAGGGTTCGGATCCTCCATCGCCACGAATGCGCGCGCCACGCCTGCCCGTATCACCGCATCGGTGCACGGCGCTGTGCGGCCCTCATGCGAACAGGGCTCCAGCGTGAGATACAAGTCGGCGCCGCGAGCGCGGCCACCCGCCTCCTCCAGCGCGACCACCTCGGCGTGCTGCACTCCCGCCCAGGTGTGGAATCCGCGGCCTACTATCTCGCCGTCCTTCACGAGCACCGCGCCCACGGCCGGATTGGGGCTGGTTTGCCCTTCTCCCTGCCGCGCGAGTTCGAGCGCCTGCTCCATGTAGGACTGGTTCATTTTTCGAAGAGGGACTTGATGAATGCCTCGGGCTCAAAGGGCAGCAGATCGTCTGCCTTTTCTCCTACACCGACGAACCGGATTGGCAGATTCAGTTCGCGCGCGATGGCCACCACTACCCCGCCCTTCGCCGTACCATCCAGCTTCGTCAGTATGATGCCCGTAACACCACTCGTCGCGGTAAATTTTCGTGCCTGCTCGAGTCCATTCTGACCCGTCGTCGCATCCAGCACCAGCCACACCTCGTGCGGAGCCCCGGGAATCACTTTCGCCGTGGTGCGGCGCATTTTCTCGAGTTCGGCCATCAGGTTTTCCTTGGTGTGCAGGCGGCCGGCCGTGTCGACGATGACGTAGTCGGTCTTGCGCGCCTTTGCGGCCGTTACGGCATCGAACACCACGGCACTTGGATCTGAACCCGCCTTCTGCCGGATGATTTCGGTGCCGGTCCGCTGTCCCCACACTTCCAGTTGCTCGATGGCGGCAGCGCGGAATGTATCCGCCGCGGCCAGTACCACGGTCCGCCCCTCTGCCTTGAAGCGGTGCGAGAGTTTTCCAATGGTCGTGGTTTTGCCGGATCCGTTTACGCCCACCACCATCACTACCGCAGGTGGCTGCGTCACACGCGCGAGCGGACGCTCAGTGGCCTGCAGCACCTCCAACAGATGCTGCCGGATGAGCGACTTCAACTGCTCGGCGTCGTTTAGCTGCTTGCGATCCACCTGCTGCCGGATTCGTTCGAGTATCTCGGTGGTGGTGCGGACGCCGATATCGGCGGTGATTAGCGTGAATTCGAGTTCGTCGAGTAAGTCGGCGTCGATTTCCTTCTTGCCCGAGACGATGTCCTCGACACGGTCTACCAGACCAGCACGAGTCTTCTCGATACCCGCCTTTAATTTTTCGAGGAGATTGGGTTCCTGCGGTACAGAACCGAAGAGTGTTTGAATCGCCAACTATGATTGTAGCAACCGCGTGCGAGGAGATCCTGTCCCAGACTTCGGACTATTGCGCTAAAATCCACTCATACCTGATCCGCCTGGCGGCAAAAGGGGGGACAATGCCGGAGCCCGCTGGAGAAGTCACGCAACTCCTAAGAGAGCTTCGTGACGGCCATCCGGAAGCCGCCGATCAACTCGTTCCGCTCATCTATCGCGAGTTGCGACGCATCGCAGGTGCTCAGATGGCACATGAGCGCCAGGGACATACGCTGCAAGCCACCGCGGTGGTCCACGAAGCCTACATGAGACTGGCAGGCGAGCAAGTGGAATGGCAGAACCGCGCCCACTTCTTCGGAATCGCCGCCCGAACCATGCGCCGAGTGCTCCTGGACCATGCCCGTCAGCGCCGCGCCGGCAAGCGGGGCGGCGAGGGCGCCAGGAAGGTCGACATCGACTCCGCACTTCTGATCAGCGACGACCGTCTTGAGGATGTGGTCGCGCTGGATGAAGTTCTGACCCGGCTGAGCGAGATGGATGAGCAGCAAGGCCGCATTGTCGAACTCCGGTTCTTCGCCGGCCTCAACGTCGAGGAGACGGCGGAGGCTTTGGGCATCTCGCCCCGCACCGTGAAACGCGAATGGCGATTGGCCAGGGCCTGGCTCGACAGGGAACTGGCCGGCATCCGACCGGAATGAGCCCCGAGCGCTGGCGGCAGGTGAAGGCGATATTCCATCACGCGGTGGAATGCGATGCGGCGGAGCGCACCCAGTTTATTCGCGATGCCTGCGGCAGCGATCAAGAGTTATTGTCGGAAGTCGAGTCGCTGCTGGCAGCCGACGAGAAGGAATACTCGCCTCTGGACGATCCACTCGCAGGCACCGCCGCGATGGCACCGCCAGCCCCACAACCGGATCCGATGGTGGGCCGGACGGTGGGGAACTACCTCATCACGGGAGAACTCGCCCGCGGCGGCATGGGAATCGTCTACCTGGCGCGACACACGACGTTGCCGCGCGACGTGGTGATCAAGTGCATCCGGCCCGCTGTGTTTTCCGCCGGTGCCCAGGATGAGTTGCGCACACGATTTCGCCAAGAAGCCTACATCCAATCGCAGCTCGATCATCCGCACATCGTGCGGGTCTACGAGTTCCTCACCGAACCGGAAGAGTATTTCCTCGTTCTCGAATACGTTCGCGGCCAGACCATTCGATCCAGACTCGATCGGGACGGCATGATACCTCCCGAGGAAGCCGGTGGGCTGGCAGTTCAGGCTCTGGAAGGTCTGGCATACGCGCACGGCTTTCGATACGTAGACGATGCGGGGAACAACGGCGTCGGGATTATTCATCGTGACGTCAAACCCGCCAATCTGCTGATCGACGAGCACGGACACCTGAAGCTGACCGATTTCGGGATCGCGAAAGCACTCGGCCTGGGCCTGGGTTCGGTGACGAAGACGGGATTTGGCCCGGGGACCGCTTCGTACATGTCGCCCGAGCAGATCCGCAATCAACAGGTGGATGCCCGCTCGGATCTGTACAGCATGGGCGTCACTCTGTACGAAATGATGACTGGCCGTCTCCCGTTTCGGACCGAGGCCAGATCTGAATATGAAATGTTCAAGGCTCAGATCGAAACCGACCCGCTGCCGATCCGGAGTTTGAATCCGAGCATTCCGCCCGATCTGGCGGATGTTGTCACGCGTGCCTTAAACAAGGATCCCGCGGAGCGATGGCAGACTGCGACGGAGTTTCGTGAGGCTCTGATCGCGTGCCAGCAAGGACGCCCAATCGTTATGCGCTCCGCGGCTCCGCCTCCAGAGCGCGAACCCGTTTCCGATGGGACACGGCGCCGGTATGTCCTAGGCGCGGCAGTTCTTGCTCTGCTGTTGGCAGCGGCGAGTCTCTATTGGTTAGGGCTGCCCATAAAACACCCGCAGCCGCCTCTGGAGGCGCCATCGATCGCAGTGCTGCCGTTCGTGGACATGAGTCCCGAAAAGAACCAGGAGTACTTCTCCGACGGGTTGGCCGAAGAACTGTTGAACGAACTGGCCCAAACGCCTGGACTGCGTGTGGCGGGCCGGACA
This sequence comes from Bryobacterales bacterium, assembly GCA_038322675.1. Lineage (GTDB taxonomy): Bacteria > Acidobacteriota > Terriglobia > Bryobacterales > Bryobacteraceae > TMP-7. The sequence goes on along the minus strand of JBBQGE010000091.1, from coordinate 4,283 downwards.
TCCTCATTCCAGTTCAAAGGGAAGAACGAGGATCTTCGCTCAATCGGCAAGCAGTTGAACGTAACCACCATCCTGGAAGGAAGCGTTCGCAGACAGGGTAACCGCGCCCGGATCACCACCCAGTTGATCAAGACAGCGGATGGATTCCACATCTGGTCCGCAACGTACGAGCGGGAGATGAACGATATTTTCGCCGTCCAGGAGGAAATCGCGCGTGCAGTGATCGGCGCTCTCAAGGTGACATTGCTCGGCAAAAGTCCGGAGACGATGAAGCCCACCAATCCCGAAGCGTACAGCGCTTATTTGGAGGGAAAACACTTTCGCGAGCAGTTCACCGAAGAAGGCCTGGCCCGATCAGTTGGCTATTTCGAGCAGGCGATTGATCTGGACCCCGGGTACGCGCCAGCCTGGGTCGGCTTGGCGATATCCCGCATCGGCCAGGCGAACTTGGCGTACATTCCTCCGCAGGAGGGTTACCGGCGAGCCCGCGAGGCTCTACGGAAGGCGCTTCAGCTCAATCCGAATCTCGCCGATGCACACGAGGCCATGGGAGAGATCCAGATGCTGCACGACTGGGATTGGGCCGCCGCCGATGCCTCCTACCAGCGTGCTTTCGAACTGAGTCCAGGAAGCCCGGGTGTGATGAGAGCGCTTGGATCGCTGGCGAGGCTGCTGGGCCGGTCAGACGAATCGGTTCAACTCTATCGGTGCGCCATCGAGATCGATCCATTAGTTGGATACAGGAATCTTGCGTTGAATCTCTACTATGCCGGGCGCCAGGACGAAGCCAGGGCCGCGATAGAGAAGGCGCTTGATCTGACTCCGAACATGGTATTCGCCCATTGCCTCCTGGCCCGGATCTATTTGGCCCAGTCGAATCCGCGGCAGGCGTTGGAAGAGGTGAAGAAAGAAAAGGATCCGTTTTGGCGGACTTTCGGATTCGCACTGGTGTATCCAGCCTTGGGCCGCCGGAAGGAAGCAGACGCGGCACTGGAGCAACTCATCGAGAAGTACCGCGCCGATGCACCGTATTCGATCGCCGGCGTGTACGCACAGCGCGGCGAGGCGGATCTGGCGTTCCAATGGTTGGAGCGCGCCTACACGACTCGGGATAGCGGTCTGACCGAGATGAAGAGCGATCCGCTGCTGAAGAAACTGGTTCACGATCCTCGTTACGCGGCGATGCTCCGGAAGATGCGTTTGCCGGTGTAATAGCAGGGTGGCGACTGGGCCGCGATCCTGTTTCTGGACGGCAGCCCCTTCCCGGTCATGTGCCGGGTGCGCTGTCTACCACTGTTTGTTTCCGATATCGCAAGGGCAGTGTGGGACGTATACGGTCGCTGCCGCGGGGGCTGAGGGCGCCGGGCTAGGGGTTGCAGGTGGCGCCGCCAGGGTGAGGTACAGCGGCAGAAGAATGTTCAAAAGTGTCAGCATGCAATCCATTCGCCGGACGGTCCATGGTGGCCACGTACAGCGGCAGAAGAATGTTCAAAAGTGTCAGCATGATGTTAATCTCCTTGAGTTCTTGAGTTGCCAGGTTGTTGACTGGCTTCACCCCTGTATGCGCCGATTTGGAAAAAACGGGGCCACGGCCGCGCGAAAATTTCCCCCGGGCGTCGTTCGCGAAGACACTGTCCCAGTTACTCGAGACGGCTCACTGTATCCCGATTAATCCGGCGCGGGCTGCAGTTCAACCCGAACGGCATCAGCTTCGGCCTGGTGAACGGCCTGGCGCACACTAGCCGCGATGGGGGCGCCGATACTGGCTCGCGTGGCCGATTACAGCCACCACGTCAGGGCCGCGGATCCAGCAGTTCGGATTCAGTCGCCTGAGCAGGCGACGGCCCACCGCGGCGGAAGCCGCTGAACAGCGAGTCCGCCCTTTGCTTTACCTTTCCTTTAGCGGCGCTGAAGACCATGCGTCGCCGGTCCCGCAGAAAATCGCGCATGACGCGAACCTGATTGTTGAGGATCCGCCCCGCCGGCACGCACGCCATGGCCATGGCTTGCGAGATGGTGCGAGTCATCGCCGGCGAATCGCGATGACGCATGTCCAGAGACAGGCACTCGGCCGCCAGTGCCATCCCGTGATAGTACAGGATGCCGCCCGCCAGCACTCCCTGCAGCAGATCGTCGGCTGTGCTCTCGATGAAGGTTCCCACTTGCCGCAATCCGAACGCGCCAATGCCGATCCCCTTAGCCGCTAGCGATCCCACCAGCGACAGACCCGGGACGCCCGACCCACCGAGAAACTCATCCCAGTCCACGTCGTCCAGAGCGTCGGCCGCCTGCTGCGCAAGGTCCGAGGCCGCGCCTACGCCCCATCCCGTCTTCTTGATGGCGAGTTTCAGGTACAGGGCGTCCTCACGGCTCACATACCAATTCAGAAACAGACTCGCCGTCGTGCGCTTCAGCATCTCGATCCAGACGCCGACCGAAGGCCGCTTGCCGAGCCGGGTGAGCACATGAAGCTGCAGATCGAGCGCCGCGGCGATGATGCTGGTGGCATCAATCACAGGATTGGGATTCAGTCCTACCACCAGCCCGGCCGTGACGGCGCGCTGGGCGATGTCCACTTCCAACGATTTGAGCACTGCACTGGCTGTCAGTTCGTACGCCGCGCGCGATCCGGCGGCGGCAGGCGCAGCCACGTGCTTCCATTCGGGAGTCGCGGTCAGGGCGCGCAAATAGGCAGTGCGCCGCTCAAGTTCGCGAGCGTCCGCGGCGGGCTCCAGTGGACGCAAGCGCGCGAGCGCCGGGTCGACCGCGCCCGTCCACACACATCGCAACCGCCGGTTCCAACTGCGATGATAGGCCCGCAGTCCGAACGCGGCGACGATCGCCACCACCAGAATCACGGCCGCGAACCCCGCGATAATCCAGTAGTCCGGTCCCACCGGGCGCGCGAATCCGAGCGTCGTGCGCGTGTACTCGATGGCGCCGAGCCACTTCGACATCAGCGCCGCACAAAGTTGCGCGAACACTAGCAACCCGGCAATCGCGAGTACCCAGAAAAGATAGTTCAGATACCGCAGACCGCGTGTGCGTACCGCGGCGAGCGTGGCGTCCTCGCGTACGATTGCATCATCCGGCATACAAGCCTCACATCGCCCTGTGATATTCTGGCGACTGTCATTATCAATATCCCACGAAGGAGCGAATCCAACCGATGCGTGTAGGCGTATTCACAGCACTGCTCTCGCAGTTCCCTCTCGACAAAGTGATTGAGAAGCTGAAGGCTCTCGATATCAATACCTTCGAGCTTGGCACCGGAAACTACCCGGGCGACCCTCACTGCAAGCTGTCCATGCTCGGCAATGACAACGAGTTGAAGGAGTTCAAGAAGAAACTCGACGGCGACGGATTTTCCATCAGCGCGCTTTCGTGCCATGGGAATCCACTGCATCCCGATCCGGCCATCGCTAAGGCCTATCAGGACACCAGCCGCAAGACCATCGAACTAGCCGAGAAACTCGGTGTGGCGGTGGTTGTCGATTTCTCCGGCTGTCCCGGCGATAGCGATAGCGCGAAGTACCCGAATTGGGTGACCTGCCCGTGGCCGCCCGAGTACGGCGATCTACTGAACTGGCAGTGGGAAAAGAAAGTGATCCCGTACTGGACGGAACAGGCAAAGTTCGCAAGCGACCACGGCGTGAAGGTCGCCATCGAGATGCACCCGGGTTTTGTGGTCTACAATCCCGAGACCATGCTGCAGTTGCGCGAGATCGCCGGCCCGTCGATCGGTTGCAACTACGATCCCAGCCACATGTTCTGGCAGGCCATCGATCCCATCAAAGCCATCCGGGTGCTGGGCGATTCCATCTTCCACGTGCACGCCAAGGACACTCAGATCTACGACTACAATCTGCCCAAGACCGGCGTGCTGGATACGAAGAAATACAGCGACGAGCGGAACCGCGCGTGGATCTTCCGCACGGTCGGCTATGGACACGCCTATCAGTGGTGGACCGAGTTCATCTCGACGCTGCGGATGTTCGGCTACGATTACGTGCTATCGATCGAGCACGAGGACACGCTGATGTCGCCCGATGAAGGACTCACGAAGGCGGCGAACTTCCTGAACCAGATCATGATCAAAGAAGGCACCGCCGGCGCCTGGTGGATCTAGTCCCCTCTTTTTTTGATTCGTCCGCAAAATCTGTGGGTCAGTCGTAGCTCCAGAGGGCTTTGAAGGGTTTGTGGATTGACCCGTAAGCCGTCCCGTTTCAATGCATTCCGGGTGCTCTTAACATGTTAAGACCTTCTCCTTTGAGGGCTGGCGA
>JBBQGE010000090.1:0-24956 GCA_038322675.1 Bryobacterales bacterium | reverse complement strand
GATGAGATCTTCGCTGACGTTACATCCGAACTTATTCCAACTGTTCCAGCCCATGGGCGGCGTGCGAGCCAGACCGTTATCGAGGGCGAACGCGCTAACGCCGAAGATCGCGAAGCCGAGCAGTACTTTTCGAAAAGTCATACTTTGGTTTTATCAGGATTCGCATGCGGGTGTGAAGTTTCAGTCTCCGGCGTGCTGGAGGTGGAAGGTGGCGCGCAGGTCTTGCGAGGGTTTGACGCCGGCATAGTGGACGGCGAATCGAAGTAGGGATCCGGCGGTGGACGCCGCGGAGTGCGGTCGGATTCGCGGGTGTCGCGCACCCCCCTTGGGGCGCCGCGCACGGAGGTATACGCACGGCGCGTGGTGTCTGACTATGTCGGCGTACCGTAACTCCCCACCATTACAAGAAATGGATGAGGTCGTTCATCTACCTGCATCGCCATTCGGCGGGCACTGAATCCATGGCAAGCCAGACAGGCAAAGGAGTAGTGTGCCGTGGAGACTGTAGAACACAAGTTTCGTACTCGTGATCGCATGCCCGTTCGTAAGGTTGTCGAACAGCGATGCGGTTTTTAGAGACTGGACTCCTCAAGAAGTGTGGTTGTCCGTTCGCGGAAGGCGATTTCCTGCGGCTCATCTCGACTGCCAGCCGAAGTGGCCGTCGATGCTCGCGTCAACCCCGAACACAAATTGCGCATCGTTCACGCTCTGCAGAGCAATGCCGGGATTGTGGCGATGACCGGCGACGGAGTGAACGACGCACCGGCGCTCAGGGCTGCGGACATTGGGATCGCCATGGGTATCACGGGTACCGACGTTTCGAGGGAGGCTGCGGACCGTTCCGTTTCTGCAAACGGCTTTTGGGACCGTCAATATGAGCGCTTGGGACTGGGCTCGTTCCGTCGGAGTCGCGAGTAGTGTTTCAATGGATAGCGGAAGCTGCGAAGTTCCTGACTCGACCGCACCCGGCAGGGAGCAGGAAGGCTTTCGTCACCTCAAATAATCTAAAGACAGCTTCCACCTAATCATAGGAGTGCTTCTCAGAATGTCAAAACGTGGCCCTCTGATATTTCTCGCGGTTGCACTTGCCGTGCTTCTTCCCCTCCTGGTGCAGATTGCGTGGCCGTTCGTGACGTCTTTCATCCTTGCGTCGGTGATCGCCACCGTGGTGCACCCGGTGAAGGTGTGGCTCACTCGTCGGTTCCATCGCCCCGGACTGGCCACCGTCGTTACCACCCTCGCAACGGTGTTCTTGCTGGGCATCGTGCTGGCTATTGCTGGGTTCACTCTCACGCGTGAATTGACATCGGCATACGACACGTTGAGCCGGCGTTCTCTTGAGCAAGGCGGCTGGCCCGCTCTCGTTACTGAAACTGCCGATCGAATGGTCGACGCTGTGGCTACCCGTCTGCCCGTCAACAAAGAGGCCATTCGCACGGAACTCATCGATCGCATGAAAGTTGCCAGTGGTTTTCTGCTGAGCAATCTGGACGTAGCGGTTGGCGGAGTGACGACGGCCGTCATTACCGTTCTATTGGTGACCTTCTTCCTCTATTTCCTGCTCAGATACGGCAGGGACTGGATTGCCCGGCTGGGAGGCCTCACGCCGCTCGACCCACGCACCATTTCCAGCATCGTCCAAACAGTACACGATTCAGTCGTGGCGAATGTGAACGGCATGTTCGCCGTGGTGGTGGGACAAGGACTGCTCTTGATTCTGGGATTCTGGTTCGTCGGCGTCCGGTCGGCCGTGCTCTGGGGCGCAGTGGGCGGATTGGCTTCCATCATTCCACTTGTAGGCGCACCGCTTGTCTGGTTACCTGTCGCGATTGCTTACCTCTTGATGGGCGCATATTGGAAGGCATTACTGTTGGGTCTTTGGGGCTCCCTTGTGGTGGGCTCCGTGGACAACGTGCTGAGGCCGATCGTAGTGGGTGCGCGTGAAAGGCAGCACCCGATGCTGATTGGGCTCGCGGCCATCGGAGGAACCTATGCGTTTGGCCCGCTTGGAATTCTCCTGGGTCCAGTGGTGATCTCGCTCGTGGCTGCTCTGCTGAAAGAACTCCAACGGTTGATCCACCCACCTGGTTCGGGTGTGGCCTGCGGGACTCACCAGCCGTCCGAAAGCACTAGCGGTTCCATGGCAGACGTTGAGGTCCCGGCGAAGGACCCGACGCGCACAGCCGGGGGGGTGGTTGGCGATAGGGCTGCCGATGCCACACGAGACCATGCCGTGCCGACGACTCGGATTACTTCCGAGGGCTCGTAAGGCTTCGCTAACAGGTCATAACCTCCGCGATTGAGGACCTCGGCCCAAAGTCGATCATCGGCGAGTCTTGACGTGACGATCAGGTATGGCGGGTTTCGTTCTTTGATCGTGACATCGAGTATTACGTTCCAGTCTCCGTCCTCCATTCTGTCGTCGCAGATTACCAGTTGGGGGGAGGTGGCGTGAATAAGGCGAATGCCCTCCTGGATACTGGATGTAGCAACCATAGGCCAACCGCAGTTCGCAAAGAGGTTCTCGATAACCGCAAACTCGTCACCGGGGGAAGCGATCACGAGAGCTGCCATGTTGAATGCCGGCCTGCGATCACGGAATGTCATTACCTCCATGGAATTCCTCCTCCTTCAACAAGGGCGTTCATTCTGTTGCGCGACCGAATCAGCCCGCTACACAGCGCAGGCCAATTCGGCCGACTCATTTGAGCCTCTCGTGACTTAGGCGCTCACGCGGTCGCCCGGCCGTAAGCGTCCGGCGAGAGAAACCGTAGAAGACATCCTACGCCACCTAAGCGCATCAGGGTTTCACTGTCGTGAACGATCTCTACTCCAAAGCCTGCCAGTTCGGCCAGCCTGACCAGTTCTTCCTTCACATCCAGTTCACGGCTTTGCGGACACCCACAGTTCGGACACGCAGCGGGCTGGGGCTGCTCAACCTTCACAGCGCCGCAGCCTGTGCACATCCAAGCGAGGTCCGGTTCGTACTCCGTGGCCATCACAAGCATGTCCACTTGCCGGGCTTTGAGGGCCTGCAGGCTCGCTAAGGATCCGACCACGGCGAGACCATGGCTGCACACTCTGTCCTGCAACTTCTCGACGGCGGCCAGAGACTCCTGTTGCTCGTCTTCGACGAAACTCGCCAGGGTGGCTGCCACCACAGCGCTGGTACGGTCATTCACAGACTCATGAAGAGAGCATCTCGCTGGCCGTTGCGCGCAGGCGGACCAAGGAACTGAAACAATGGCAGATACGAGTTCTGAGAGAGGAATGTGTCTTGGCCGCGAGGGCAGGCGCTGCCTCAACACCGCCAAGGGTGCCTCTGTTGAGGCAGGTGGAAGCGGCACACGCTGGGGAACGCCTAGAGTAACGAGACTGGCCGTCGACATGCGAATGCATGCAATAAGGAGTTTCTGAAGCAGAATGTCGATTACAAGCGTGAAGGAAAGAACTCCGAAGTCCGGCGCCACAAGCCTCGACCTTACCGGGTTTACCGGACTCAGCGAAGAGGATGCGCGACGCAATATCGCAGAAGACGGACCCAACGAGATCGCGTCGCAGGAGAAGCGTGGCCTTTTCGCAATCGTGATTGAGGTGGTGCGAGAGCCGATGTTTCTGATGCTGGTGGCGGCGGGCGCGCTCTACCTGCTGATGGGTTCTCCAGGCGACGCGCTGATGCTCCTCGGGTTCGTGTTCGTCGTAATGGCGATCACCATCATTCAGGAACGTCGGACAGAGCGTGCTTTGGATGCGCTACGCGACCTGTCCAGCCCACGAGCGCTGGTGATTCGGGGCGGTGTCCGCAGCCGCATTGCGGGCCGCGAGGTCGCCCGAGGCGACATCCTCGTCCTTGCGGAGGGAGACCGTGTGCCGGCCGATGCCATCCTGAGGCGCGCGATCAATCTGAGTGTGGACGAGTCGCTCCTCACGGGAGAATCGGTGCCGGTGCGGAAGGCTCCTTCGGCGGATGCCAAGAACCTCGAAAGGCCGGGCGGCGACGATCTGCCATCCGTATACTCCGGAACTCTGGTGACGGCGGGGCAAGGCATCGCGGAAGTGGTAAACACTGGGGTACGCACCGAACTGGGAAAGATCGGAAACGCACTGCAACAAATCCAGCCCGAGGCTACCGGTCTGCAAAAGGAGACGGGACGACTGGTTCGCACGCTCGCGGTGGCGGGCCTCGCAGCATGTGGACTGGTGGTGGTGGTCTATGCGCTCACGCGAGGCGGTACTGCGCAAGTCTGGAAGGAAGGACTGCTGGCCGGTATCGCGATGGCCATGGCCATTCTTCCGGAGGAGTTCCCGGTGGTTCTCACGATCTTTCTGGCCCTTGGGGCGTGGCGGATCTCGCGCAGCCGGGTGCTTACGCGCCGCATGCCCGCTATCGAGACGCTGGGGGCGGCCACAGTTCTATGCGTAGATAAGACCGGAACGCTCACACAGAACCAGATGACGCTCAAGAAGCTGTCCATCGGCGGGCGCACCGCCGTTCTTGGAGCGGATGCCGGCGATCTCTCGGAGGAATTCCATGAGTTGCTGGAGAACGCCATCCTGGCTAGCAAGCGCGACCCGTTCGATCCCATGGAACTCGCTCTCCAGGCAGCAGGCGACCGGCTGCTGATGCAGACCGAGCATCTTCATCCGGAGTGGGCCCTACTGCGTGAATATCCGCTCACGCCACAGTTGCTGGCGGTCAGTCAGGCGTGGACGGTGGACGCGGTGGGGAATGTTGTCGTCGCCTCGAAGGGTGCGCCTGAAGCGATCGCCGAGTTGTGCCGGCTATCACCGGAAAGGCGTGCGTCGGTGGCGAGTGAGGCTGCGGCGCTTGCGGCGGAAGGGCTCCGTGTACTCGGTGTGGCCAGCGCCAGAATCAGGGCGGACCGCCTACCTGGCAAACACGGTGAACTTGAGTTGCAGTTTGTGGGACTCGTGGGCCTCGAGGATCCGCTCCGCGCTACGGTGCCGGCAGCCGTGGCGGAGTGCCGGACGGCGGGCATTCGAATCGTGATGATTACCGGCGACTATCCCGCCACTGCGCAGAACATCGCCCGCCAGGCAGGACTGGAGAATCCTGACAAGGTCATTACTGGTCCGGAACTCGAAGGCATGTCCGATGAAGAACTGGCGAAGCAGATCGGAGAAGTCCAGGTCTTCGCCCGCGTCGTGCCCGCGCAGAAGTTGCGCATCGTGATGGCGCTGAAAGCAAATCAGGAGATCGTCGCCATGACCGGCGACGGCGTCAACGACGCTCCGGCACTCAAGGCAGCCCACATCGGCATCGCGATGGGCGGCCGCGGCACCGACGTCGCACGCGAGGCTGCATCATTGGTGCTGCTCGATGACGATTTCTCTTCGATCGTCGCGGCAGTGCGGCTTGGGCGGCGTATTTTCGACAACATCAAGAAAGCCATTTCCTTCATCTTCGCGGTCCACGTGCCGATCGCGGGCCTCTCCATGCTGCCGGTCTTCTTTTCCGATTGGCCAATGCTGCTGTTCCCTGTGCACATCGTCTTTCTGGAATTGATTATCGACCCCTCCTGCTCGCTCATCTTTGAAGCGGAGGAAGCCGAGGCAAACGTAATGAATCGTCCTCCGCGAAACGCCAACGAACGGCTGTTCTCGCTGGCCACTGTCGGCTGGGCGGTGTTGGAGGGCCTCAGCGTGCTGGCTGCGTGCCTCGGCGTATTTCTGTTTTCCCGTACCAGCCAACAACCGGACGCCGCCCGCGCTTTGACTTTCCTCACGCTTGTAGTTTCAGTGCTGATCATCATCCTCGCCAACCGGTCGTGGACCCGAGGCATTCTCAGCATGATGCGCGTACCCAATACCGCTCTATGGTGGGTGGCCGGCGGGACTACGGCTTTCCTCGCGCTCGTACTTTTTGTGCCGGCGGCACAGCATCTGTTCCATTTCGCACCGCTTCGCGCCCGGGACATGGCGCTCAGTTTCGGTGCCGGCGTGGCCTGCATGATGTGGTTCGAACTGCTCAAGCTGACGAAGTGGCGAATCGGGACGTCGCGATAACCTCTGCGACTACTCCCGGTGAAGTGTGCTGGCGGACGGACTGCCCGCCTGCTGGTCCTTCGCAGCCCGAACTTCTCCATGCGATAGATGAGTGTCTTGCGGCTGAGATCCAGGAACCGGGCGGCCTGGGACTGGTTCCAATCAAATTTTCGCAACGCGCGGAGGATTAGTTCCTTTTCGATGGCCTCGATGCCAATGCCGGTGTGAGGCAGTTCCAGCGGTAGGAAATCGAGTACCGGCTGTTGCCGCCGAAGCGGGTCCGGCAGGTCGCCGAGGGTGACCTCGTTGGATCCGGTCATAACGACAATTCGTTCGATCACGTTTTCCAACTCGCGCACGTTTCCGGGCCAACGATAGCTGGAGAAGTAGGGCAAGAGCGAGTCGGGAAGAACCAGTTCGGGCCTGCCGGCTTCCGCTTGAGTTCCCCAAAGAAGTGCAGAGCCAGCACGGTGATTTCTTCTGACCGCTCGCGCAATGGCGGCAGTCCGAGAGGGATGACCGCCAGGCGGTAGTAAAGGTCTTCACGGAACGTGCCGTCCTCGATCATAGCCTTCAGGTCCCGATGTGTCGCCGCTACGATCCTGACATTGACGTTAATGGTCGCGGTGGCGCCAACCGCATCTGCCAACTGTCAGACACCTTTCTCTTTCTTCCCGATGCTCATCCTCGTGTAGATACCGAGCGAGAAGCCGATACCGTGGCCGCGACCGACAGGCGTGGCGGGTCGGTCGGATCGTCATCGCTTCCGTGCTCCTGGCGTGGACGGTGCGGGCAAGTCGCCGGAAGCTGGACGCGACCGCCCCAAATCCAGAACACGGTCACACTACGGTCACACCACAGCCATCCAGCGGGGATTGGTGCGGGAATCCGACTGCCGTACTGAACCCAAAATCAACGAGTTAGACTGTACTGGACTGAGGTGAGATGGGGTGTAACCCGTTCGATTCCTGTTAGCGCTACCATTTTTTCAATAACTTACAGGCCTTTTGATCACACCTGATCACACATTTTGAAATTTGGCAGTCCAGCCCGTCGCTCAATCACAGCCCCACGTTTGAATCCAGGCCAAGCTGGCGAGCTGGATATTTCTTGTTGTAGATCCTCTGATAAACAACGTCGAGAAGTGGCAGCATGGCTTGCAGCGCGCGCTCGACCGACTGCTCGGTGACTTTCGGTGGCGGCGTCTTCGGGTGGGTGAGGCTATTCCGGAGATCGAGGGCCTGCTTGAAATTGCCCCAGTATGCCGCGTTTCTATCGAGCGACGTCTTTTTCGAAAAACGATGGCACAGGAACAGTAGCCGATCTTCCAGCCGATACATCTGGAATGAGCCAGAGACACGAAACTGGCCATTCTCAAGCTCGACCTTCTGCTCCGCCAAGATGGAGCGCTCATGCGGTGTCAACATTTCGAGCGTCAGGAAGTCATCGGCGATGGCGTTCACGTGCGCTTCGAATGCGCAGAACCCGAGATTGAGCGCGGCGTGGAGGTAGGCCTGCTTCGCGGGCGATGGGGCCGTCTTGCGGCCTTTTTCGAAGAAAGCTTTGGCTTCCTCCCACAGTTGCCGCCCGAAAGCGTCAATGTCTGCCAAGGGCTATCCTCCGGCCTTCTCGGCCTTCTGAACGTCCAATTCGGCTTGCTTCGCGTGATACTTTGCGATGGCGACGTTGATGATGGCCGTGTTGACGCCTTCGCCCTTTTCGGCCTGATGGTAGAAAAGCTCAACGAAGCGACCGCGTTCCTTCGCGTCCGTTCGATACCCCAAGCCGCGATAGTTTTCAGCGTCCGTCTTGTGGCACCCTTTGGCTAATGCGGCCGCGTTCAGTGGGTCTTTGTTCTTAGTCCCCTTGAGATCGTAATGTCGCTGCAGGCGCTTATCGTTTCCGCTCAGAAGTCCAGCCGTGTATGCCCACGCAGACAATACCGCGTAGTTCATTCCCTTTTCCTGAGAATCCGCGTTGCCTTTCGTGCCCTTGAACGCCTCGCGCTGTGCCTTGATAAGGGCGCTGAATTCGGTGCCTGCTTTCTCCAACTTTGCATCTTTCCAGATGCTGGGCTTCCTGTTGCATCTAGGCGGAACGCTTCCATCCCTCAGTGCGCACATGCCGCGCGAACTGGGCGCTGTCTTCGATGTCGGTCCGGTCAGCCCACATCCCGAAGAATTCGGATTTCACGAAATCGCCGAGCGTTCCAGTCCCGGCAGGCGCTGGAGAAGAGACGACCAGATCCATCTCGGCGGGACCGATCGGAAAGTCAGCCGGCAGCGTAATATGAAGTTCACGGCTCGTCGGGATCTCTGCATTCAGATTGACAGTCCGGACCATGGCCTCCCTTTCTGTGTCACTTCTTGCCATTATAACCTTTTCAAAAAAGGCCTATTTTCGCTCATGGCGTGAACGAAGCCGCACGACGCAAATGCGCTGTGACTGCGCTGTGACGTCGGCCGTCCGTGGCGGTCTTCCGGAGCCTTCCGGAATACCAACTGTACTGAAACCACAACCACTTCGACTCAACTGGACTGGGCTGAACCGCCAGCCCTCGCGTTCGATTCCCGTTAGTTAGCGCTACCAAAGAATCATAGACTTACAGCCGCCAAGTGACAACAAGTGACAACGCGCGGCGCGCCAGCAGTAATCCAGGCCTCCAGCTACTCCGTTTCGAATCCGCTATTGCTCTCGAACTTCAGCGTTCGGCCGTTCTCAGTCACGGTCCGCACAACGTTGTCTGGAGCGCCGCCGGGGATCTCCGCCGCGATTTCCAGGGTAACGCACACAGATGCGCCGACGATACCCGCGTGGCAGATCCGACTTCAGAATCAGCGCTATGGAACTGAAAGCATCGCCGGAACGGCAGCACCACGAAGGGACGACGAGACGGCGGGCGGCAACACAGAGCCGGCACGAGACAATGAGCGTGGCCGTTGGCGCGCTACGGCAAAGGATCGGCTGGACCCAGGAGAGGCTAGCCGCGGCCGTGGATAAATCGCTGGGCAGGCAACGATTGACCAGGCACACTACGATCTCCAAGTGGGAGATAGGGATTGATGGTCCATCGCCCATCCACCGGATGGCTCTGGCGAAGATCGCGGCGAAACAGGGCCACACGGACTTGGCTTCGATTTTCCGGGCACCAGTCGCGCGCGCAAACGACCGGTCAGATGAATCTGCGGAATGAGTCTCCACAGCGGTGTCAATCTGGACGGCCGGCGCACTCCACATGCCGTGGGGGTGGGAATCGTGGGGACGTATATAAGGGAGGCTCCGTTTTTTGTCTCCTGCTTGGTCTTGAGAGGTATTTCAAAAAGGCGGTTACGAATCGCGCGCGTGTGCGAAAAGCACGTGGAATGCCGTGGAGTCGCACCTACCTGAGACGTGGACAAGTCCAGCGCCATGGTAGCTGTGGGGGCCGTCCGGAAGGCATGACTACCGCTGTATCTGCTTACGTGGCAAGTCGTTGGTAGTCGTGGTAGGCATGGGAGGGTCTTTTTCATTTCGTGCCCTCCAGCGTGAGCAGGAGACAAAAAACGGGGCCTTCCTTATATACGCCCCCAACGCCCCCACGGCTACCGTGTGGCGCGAGCGCGCGTGACGACGGTTCGTGGCCGGAATGTGAGCGGCCTTTCTCCTTGATTCCAATCGAAATATAAGCTTTGACTACCGCGATCCCGTTTTGCCATACTCGACCCACAATCAAATAGCGTGGCGCCGGGACGCCACGATTCAAAACTACCTCTCGCACCTGGTTCGGCGACGCATGTCCAGACGCGGGTGCAAGTAGGCCGAGAGCACCAGTTAACTCCAGAGCGCACCAGCATCGGAGTCGCATACCACCCAGAGGCGATTTCGATGGAACGCACTATTGCCGTCTACTCAGCGGATGGCGCACTTCTTCAATGGATCGATCCGAAGCGCTGTCAGCGCCTGGTTGACTGCGGGCGCGTCGCGCGCGTCGTCAAGACTCGTCTCGGCCGTGTTCGGCGTTTGACGCTACTGCGCATGGCCGGCGAGTGGAAGCCGTCGTTCCTGTCCGATTACAACGGCACCCGATACTCGTTCCAGCAGCATCTCAGCGATGGCCATAGGTGTCACCGCCTGGCGGCACTGGGCGACAACCGGAACGACGAGGAATATTACCTCGCGCCGGACGAGGCACGACCGATCTTCCTGGCCGTCCTGCTCGACTGCCTGGCACCGGCGGTGGTTTGATGTGCCCCGACTGCGGCAGCGACAAAGTGCGAGTCGTCCCGTACGACTTCGGACGATGCCCCGAGACGGGCTATCACGACGCAGGTGAAGCGTATCGATGCCTGAATTGCGGTGAGACTGGGAACGCGGACGATCTCGGGCCGTCAGGACATGGCGAGGAGTGACTTCGTTTCGTCGGCGAGAAACTCCTCGATATCAGCAGCACTGTTTCGCAGAAGTGTCTCGATTGCTTTCGTTGAGCAGTTAGCGAGCCTGAGCCATATGATTTTTGGCGGGTGCCCTTCGAGAAAGCTCCGCTGCCGGAAATCGGCATCCTTGGTGATGATGGCAAAGCCATGCCGGGAGGCGTACTCCCAGATGACGGTGTCGTCGGCCTCGCGGAGGCCAACCTCACGAACGTGAACGGAGTCCGGAAAGACATCGGCCAGAGCGCGGCATAACCATGGAGAGACGTTCTGGTCGAAGAGCAGCTTCACGCAGGAATGCCTGCGAGGCGCCGCTCACGATCCGCGGCGAAGGCCAGGCAAGCTCGAATGTCGTCGCGTGTGAGGTCGGGGAAGTCGTGCAAGATCTCATCTTCAGTCATGCCCGAAGCCAAATAGTCAAGCACGTCGTAGACGGTCATTCGCATGCCGCGGATGCACGGTTTGCCGCCCATCTTTCCGGGCTCGATTGTGATGATCTTCCGGTAATCCATGGCTTCCACCTCGGCGGTGTCCAGTACCAACATACCAAGCCGCGCACCGATGCCGGGGTGCAGGCAATTTCGTATCCCATAGGTACTACCGGGCCATTAACTCCGGCGCGTTTAAGGATGGCCAAATTTCGCTAGCGTCAGGCGGAAAAATACCCGGTCACCGGTCGGGGCCCGACGCGCCCCGTTTGCGCGGCGCGGATCGGCTGGCAACACCGGCCAACCTGCTGCCAGCGGGCGCAACACAGGCCACCCCGTCGCCAACAACGACGCATTCAAGCCATGGACGCCGAGAGCGCCACGCACCATGAGCGAGCCAAATAACATCCGAGAGTTCCACAAATCTGAGCGCGATTCCATTCAAGGAGATCGCGTTGAAAGAACAGACTCAAATCAGCCGCCACGTCCTCAACCTGGGCGCTGGCGTGCAATCGACGACGCTGTACTTGATGTACTTGCGCGGCGAGATCCAGCCCGCAATCGAGTGCGCCATCTTTGCAGATACCGGCGAGGAGCCCGCCGCCATTTACCGCCACCTCGAGTGGTTGAAATCGTTGAAAGGCCCGCCGATCATCACCGTGAGCATCGGCAAGTTAGGCGAGGATCTTCAGAAGGGCCGCAACTCCACTGGCCAGAGGTTCGCGTCGATCCCGGCGTTCACGGCCGCACGTGAGGGCCACAAGGTTGGAATCGTTCGCCGCCAATGCACGCGCGAGTACAAGATCGATCCGATTGAGCAGTACACCCGCCGTGAACTCCTGGGAATGGCTCGCGGGCAGCGTGTGCCGGCTGGCATTACGGTCCATCAGTCATACGGCATCTCGATGGACGAGGCGGGCCGTTCGGTCCGGATCCGGAACCGGTTGGCCGACCGGCACTGGATCACGCCGGTGTTTCCGCTGCTTGATCGGCAGATGACGCGCGGCGATTGCTACACGTGGCTCCAGGCGTTCGGCGTTCCGCACGAAGTGAACAAATCCGCCTGCGTCTTCTGTCCGTTCAAATCGAATGCGGAGTGGCGGCGGTTGCGCGACACCGATCCAGATGGCTGGAGCCGGGCGGTCCAGATCGACACGGCATTGCGGATTCCGGGGAATGTGGTCAACCGGAAGATGGACCAGAAGCTCTACGTGCATGCCAGTTGCGTTCCGCTCGAGAAGGCGGTGCTGGGCTTCGACGAGGATCCGCAGCAATACTACCTTGGCCTGAACTGGACGGCTGAGTGCGCGGGGATGAGGCTTCGATCATCCGCGACGACGTAAGGGAAATACTGGGCGACCTCCTGCGTGAGGGCCAGTACTGTCGGGTTCGGAATGACGAGGGACCACTGGGGCAGGTTAACTTCGCAACCTATTAAGAACTGCATGTTGTCACGCTTTTCCGGCATCGCGAGGGCGGTAAGAACGTGACTAGGGGCCGTTCGTTGTTGGCGTCTTGTCGAGACGATGGAGGAACCCAGGCTCTCCGGTCCGGTGTTGGATGAATTCTGGTAACGAGCGTAACTCCGGTTCGTTTCCGACGATGGTCGGAATGTGCGTTAGGTAGTGAAGACCGATTTTCGCTAATGATCTCCCGTAGCAGCCGTTAAGTAGACGCTCGCAACGGGAAACTCGACGTTATGCTTCGTGAAGAACTCTTCTACCTCACGTCCCGTGCTGATGCCGGCCGGAATCGGCCCAAGACCGATTTGCTCACCCCCTTCGTCCAGAATCACGAACTGCGACAGAGGCTTGACGCTGCTGGTACGTATCCGGCTGCCAGAGAGGGACGTAGCCCGACTCGGAATCACGTGCTCGAAACCGGAGCTGTTTTCCGCCGATCTTCTGCGGCTCGAAGGAACTCCGATGCTCGCGCAGCTTTCTCCCGCCACGCTTCACCGAATTTGTGCTTCTCAACACGCCTCGGGGCTCTGTCGCGCGAACTCCTGTTCGACTCTGCTGATCTCTTCGTTGCACTGCTGGCAGATCCGGTCACGAAGGGCTCGTAGTTCAGAAACCGTCTAACGACTGCGGGAGAGGATGCTCGCGTCCATCGGCTTGGCGTTCGCGGCAGTAGATACAGAGCATGAATACCTTCTCAATTCTTTCACCTGCGTTGCTGCTCTGGTTGCGAATAACAGCAACGGTCCAATACGCGCTGCTCTCGACGATGGAATCCCAGCCATGGCCACGATTCACATCAGCGCAACGAATTCGTCCACTGACATCCCGCAGCCCGGATCAACGCGCGCAGCGTTCCCGGAGCTACTTCGCGATGTTGGGGCACGGATAAGCTCGCCGCGTGTCCCGGCTTGAAGAGAATGACGTGGCTTCCGCGCTGGCGGTCCTTGATCCACCCTGCCCTCTGGAAAACTTGCACGGCCCGCTCCCCCGAGACGGAGGGCAAAGCTGCCATCTACGCAGGAACCTCAACCTCTCGGACTTCAATTGTAAGGGGCATGCCATGAGCCGCGCGTGTTTCGAGACACCCAACGATGGCCTCGCGGATATTGCCCAGGGCCTCGGCCTCCGTGCGTCCCTGGGAGAGGCAGCCAGGAATGGAAGGGCACTCCGCAACAAGCATGCCGGTTTCGTCGGGCTCCAGCGTCACGAGCAGCTTCATACTTGGATTCTACTGCACCTTGCTCCTGACGATGGAGTCCCAGACATCGGCGGCGCGCCGGTCGTTCGGCTGGCAGCGCGTTTGTCGTCCGCGACTGCGCTGTGATCGCGCTGTGACGTCGGCGGTTTGGGCCGGTGTTTTAAAGCCCCGTCGAATACCAACTGTACTGAAACTATAACTACTTAGACCCAACTGGACTGGCCTGAACTGGCAGCCGCCGGGTTCGATTCCCGTTAGCGCTACCATGTTTTCATAGACTTACGGGCGCCGAGTGACGACGAGTGACGACGCGTAACGCCCCAGCAGGAAAGAGCGCTCCATCAAACAACGTTTCCGCCTCAGCGTTGGTCTGCCACTGCATGCTCTCAATCGCATCCGCGCCGCCGCGAAACAGCGGCACGACGTGATGAACCACGTTAGGCGAGCGCCTCGATCGAGAGCATCAACTCGACCTGGAGCCAAAAAGCTGTTTCATGCGATCTTTGAACCCGGGCAGGTTCCTTTTGTCGCGCCGGTTGATGGACACGGGTGCAACTCCCGGAACGCCCGCCGTGCGCTCGAACTGCGGCGGATGCGCCCGCTCGGGGAGTCTGGTGGGTCGGAATTCGAAGCCTCGGGCCGTTACCGTGACGTCTCCATCTCGCATGCCAGTACCACTGAACGCCCGACCTTTGCGGGGAATCGGACGCCTCACGCAGCCTCACGGCATCACTCATGTAACCGCAGCCAACTCCGTCCGAGGCACGCAGCCATCCCGGCCGTTGAAATCGAGGCGTGCGTGTCCGGTGACGCGGACCTCCGCTCGTGGAAAGACGACATCGACCTGGAGAATGGTAGGCTCATTGGTACCCGTTAGAGCCATAATCGAGACCAACGGGAACCGTGACTTCGGCACTCGCTAGCACCTCAAGCTACAAAAGCCACTTTTCTCGGGTGTTCCGTGGCACTGAATCATTGATTCTATACGAAGGGATCTCTCCCGCTTCACCCTGGTTTTCCTCTCGAATGACACAAATTCTGACACAGGCATGTGAGTGTCCACCGGTCGGGTGCCACAGAGGCAAAAACAGCCCGGCTCCCCGAGAGGAACCCTGCTCCGAACACGCGTTTGGAGAAACTCAATGGCGCGGTTTTCTCCGGCCTGTAAACCGCGCGGGGAGATTTCGAAGGCGCGAACTACCACTTGATATTCTGCTTTCAAAGAACCCGATCGACCGTCCGAGTATACATCTATGACTCACCAAGTCAAACAAAGGGTATTCCACGTTTCCACGCAGGATAAACACCCGCAAAATTGCTGGTTCCAAATGGCCTACTCAAGCTCCACGAACTGGATGCAAGGATTCCACGCCGAGAGCACCCTCCGAGAAATCTGCGGGCGGTGCGATAGCCCTTGGCGAAAATAGCCGTAAGATCTCGACCGCGCAGAGATGGCTTTCAATGGGGTCAAGAGAACAAGAAAAATGCTGCGCACCGTGGTAGCCTTCCTCCCAAACTCGATGATGGTCCTCGTGATTATTATCGTGGGGCTATGTCTCATTGTCGGCCTGCTGTCGCCGAGGAAGGCCAACCAGTGGCTCGGCTACGTGGTCCTGCTGCTGGTCACCGCTCCGTTGTACGACGTGGTTCTCAACATGATGCCGACCTGGCTGCTGCTCGCTTTTTCGGTGATCGCCGCATGGATGCTTTTTCGGTTCATCGCCGAAGCGTTGTTGGGGCGTGCGGCCGCGGCACACATGACGGGGATTCTGGCGGCTGACGTAGTCCGCGGTACAGCGGCACTGCCTTTCAGGCTGCTGCGCTACGCGTTTCGAGGAGCCCGCTAGACATCGGGCGTGTTCACGAGAGGAGAGAGTAAGATATGCGCTTGCTTGTAGTGCTGAGTGTGTTCACGATCCTTTGGTCGTCTCCGATTGAAGCTGGAGTGCTGAACCGACTCCTTAGTTTGAGGACCGCCAGCAGGGTCCTGGCCCGTGGGTCGCGTGCCACCCAACGCTCTGTCGAAAGGGACTTGTCACAGATGCTCGCGCGAGACCGCGCACGCGACGCCCAGGAAGTTGCGCGCCGTCTGACTCAGGTACGGACGGTCCAACGTTACACGACGAAGGCGCAAGCCGAGGCCTATCTCAAACGGGGAATCCCTTCTGGGACTCATTTCAGCATCAAAGCCAATCCTGGTCCGCCCCTCACTTCTGGACGAGCGATCGCCCGTTACGGTCTGCCAAGTAAACCCGACGTGCGGATAAAGGTTCAGCTCCCGCCGGGCACTGCGGTAAAGTCCGGGAAAGTCGTCGGTGGGCGTCCGGGAGGATACGGCGAAGCAAAGACCTATCGCTCCCCGCTCCAGCCGTCGGCAGTGAAGAGCGTTACGCCAGTGCAACATTCGTCGCAGACCTCCCGGTGAGCCCGGCCGTCATGTTTGGGTACCATCGGCAGCTTCTTCGGAGCGATACTTGAAAAGCATCCCAAGTTCAAAGGATATGGCGACAACGATACTTGGCCGTCAGGCCCAATTGCTACATGTGGATAAACTCCGAACGGAGTTCAGCGGCGCTCGATCGATAGTAGCGGTGGAGGAGGCCACGCTGCAGATCACCACCGGCGAGGTCCCCGGACTGGTCGGGGAATCCGGATGCGGCAAGAGTGTCCTTGTCAAATCCCTTGTCCGCATTCTTCCCCCAAACGGCCGCATCACTGAGGGAGAAGTTCTCTGGCTGGGCGAGGATTTGCGGAGAGTTGCTGAAAGGCGCATGCGAGAAGTTCGAGGAAGCGAGATCTCGATGATTTTCCAGAACCCACAGGCAAGCCTCAATCCTGCACGCAGAATTGGCGACCAAATCCGCACCCTAGTTCGCCACATGAGCGGATGCTCGAGCGAAGCAGCCAGGCTGCGGACAATCGAACTACTCCAGAAAGTGCAAATCTCTGATCCGGAACGGGTTGTTGGTCTATACCCGTTCGAGTGTAGCGGCGGAATGTGCCAGCGGATTCTGATCGCTATGGCGTTGGCTGGTCGCCCCAAGCTGCTCATAGCCGATGAACCCACGACCTCCCTGGACGTTACCATCCAGGCCCAAATCATCCGCCTCATTCTAGATCTTAAGAATGAGTTTGGCATGTCGATTCTCTTCGTTTCGCACGATCTCGGCATCGTCGCGTCAATCTGTGACCGCGTGGCCGTAATGCACCAGGGTCGGATCGTCGAAACATCGAGCGCAGGCGAACTGTTCAGCGCCCCCAGCCATCCGTATACGAAGTTGTTGCTAGAGTCTTCTCTTTCGTTTCAGCCGAGGAGGAACATGCCATCCAGCTGCTAGCCTGGGCCGGATCCTGATTCAGCCTGCCCGTGACGCTAACGCTTGCATTATCAATGCGTTACTCCTCTGTGCAGAGTTCGGCGAAAACTGGCGAAAAAGACAGGGGGAACGTAAGCAGGTACACTAGCATCTTATGGGATGAAGGCTGGAGATCCCAGGAAAGGAGGCGCACATGGGGCAGTTCGGTTCGAAGGGTGGATTGCGGCGCATCGTCCCGGTCAAGAGTGATCGGAATCGGCCCAAAGCAGTTCTGCTTAGCCTTCCGGCCCCCCCAAAGCGCCCTCCCAGGGGAATCCGGCCGGCAAGACCGCTTGAGTGTGCGCACTCAAGACCCCCTCCCCCCGCGCCTGCCTTTGGAGAGACCCGTGGGACCAAGAGTCCGAGCCATGTACGAAGGCTTGTCGCGTGCGGCCGCCGCTAATCCCGGCTCGTTCCTCCTGCCATACTGGGCCGCCGCAGTCGGTGGCACAGCCACGTTTGAGGACTTCCTCGCACTGGTCCTGGCACGTCGCCGACTCACGTACCTCACGATCGATGCCATCACGAGCGCATTGGAGCCGAATCAGCCTTGGATACTCGCTTCTGCCCTCAAGTCGCTGAGAAGCTCACTGCCCATCTCGTCCTCAGGAGGCAACGGACGCAAGAAATCTTCGGCCAGACGTTGCTTCCTGTTCATCAAGACATCAAGGCGCTCATCGAAAGACGGCGCGACTCGCCCGGACGGATCTCGCAAGATTGGCAGATACACCGAGACATCCTTCGTCTGGCCGATCCGGTAGGCGCGGTCGGTAGCCTGGGACTCCACTGCGGGATTCCACCATCGTCCGTAGTGCACCACATGGTTCGCCTCGACAATCGTGAGCCCGATACCCGCCACGAATGGGGACAGTATGAGGACGTCAAATCCTGATTTGGACCGGAATTCATGCAGGATTGCGTTCCGGGTTTTGACGCCCGACGCTTTCAGCGAACCAGCCCGCAGTTTGGTGTCCCCATTGATGATGCGTACCAGAAGATGAAACTCCTCCTGAAGGACTTTGGCGAGGATACCCTGCATTGCCCTATGCCGGGCGAACACGATCGCCTTCTGCCGCTTTCCGCGAATATCATGTAGCGTCGCAAGCAAGGCTCGCAACTTTGACGACTGGCTGGTCAGTTCGGCGGCGGTCCGGTCCTCTGCATCGTCACCAAGGAGCGCGGGGTGCTGATAGAGTTGCGCGAAGCGGTGGAGCGCGGACAGATATCGGTTTCGCCCCACCTCAGACCGCAGACCCCGCAACAGTGCTTGGTGCGCCGTAATCTCCGCTTCAGACATAGTGCAATCCAGTCTGATGATGTTCTTTGGGGGTAGATCCGCCACTTGGGATTTCGTGCGCCGAAGGAGGAACGCATGCGGCTTTTGGAACAGCAGTGTCTTCTTCAAATCCAGCAACCGATGATCTTGATCGCCTTCTTCCGGTGGCTTCTCAAACCGTTCCACGAACTCCTTCGCCGAACCCAGCAATCCGCGCTGCAGTACATCGCAGAGATTCCACAGATCGAGCAAGCGGTTTTCAACGGGTGTGCCCGTGCACGCAATATGTAGATCCGCTTCGATTGCCTTCATGGCGTGAGAGAGTTTCGTGCTCGGTATCTTAAACTCCTGCGCTTCATCGCTTATTACGAAGGACCACAGCGGCTTCCCGTCTTTCAAGTACGCGAAGCTATGCTGGTAGTTCTTCAGCGTTTCGTAGTTGGTGATCACGACTCTGTGGCGCTGGATTCGGTTCAGGTCCAACACCGGCTTGCCGATTTCAACCTCTGGACCCTCGGCATCGTGGCGCCGGAGTTGCGCCAGTTGATCGCCGTGAAGGGAAAGGACCGGCCAAAAGATCACACCCTCGTTTGTGAAGAAGTTTTCCATCTCCTTCTCCCAGGTTCGGGTGTCGAGGAGAATGAGGGGGGCCACGATTAGTATAGGGCGAAACGGCGGTTCGCTTTTTGATAGGTCCGGGAACCTGCCCGACTCGATGCACCAGGCCAGAAAGGTAAGAATTTGAACGGTCTTTCCTACACCCATGTCGTCAGCGAGCAAGACTCCCTTACGGCCCGGTATCTGCGAACAGGTCTGCAGCCATTGCACCCCATATTCCTGATGGGGATGGAGGTGGCGGTCTTGCCGTAACGCTTGTGGCGGCTCGAAACTGGCGGCGCCGGCGAACAACCTGGCGGTCTCGACTTCCGACGCGAAACCAGCTCGGACGGATTCTTCGTTGGTTTCGATCAAGAGGTATTTTTTGGGCGCCGGTGCTTCCGCGGCACTGCCTTCTCCGCCGGGCGCCACCGGGTCCGAAGTCGACGCGTCTTCCCGCGGAATCGCGGCTGTAGAGTCCGTCGAAGGCACATCCGCATCAGCGTCGGCTTGGGTGCCAGTAACACCCTGGGACTCTCCGCCAGTGGCCCCGTCGCGGCTAGTTGGCAACGGTCCTCCGGCAGCTTCCCTCTGCCAGAGCTTCGCCATGTCCGGATCCCCGAATTGGGGGCGCGGTGTCGGGACGAACTCGAGTTCACCAATACCTATTACGCGCTGGCCGTACGGAAGGTCGATCTGATCGGCAATGCCGTCAAAGGCCTGAACCGGATCGCGCTTCAGCCTTTCCTTCAGATCCCCTTTGATGCTGCGGACTCGCTTCATTCGCCGGAGAACTTCGTGCTGTTCATCGGTCAGAACGATTCGGACGCGCGCTGATCCGGGCCGATCGAGCGTGTAGAACTTCTCGGCCCCTGGATTTCGCTCAAACACCTGATGGAACTCTTCACTCGCAAGCTCGGCGCACTTCGGAAGAAACGTGAGAGCCCCGTCTTCGTCCTCCCTCATATCAAGGCCAAGCATAGACGGAACCACGACGTCGTTGTTGCGCAGCGTACTGTCCAGAGTGGCGCCGACCTCCGTGGCACAGCCCTTTACCTTCGCGAACGTCAGCCAACTCTCCTGCGGTGTCTTCGCCTCCGGGGATAGAGCGTTGAAAGCGTCCATCGCCTCGACCAGGCTATACATCTGAAAATCGAGCAGAAAGACGTTCGCGCTGGCAGCCCTCTTCACGTAGTAGCCTAAGCGGTCGACGTGTACCGGCGTGCCGGCCAGCACGAATGCGTATCGATACTGAAAGTCGGGCCGTCCCACGTCGCTCTTCCGATCGATCTTCAGCAGGAATGGACTGTGTGGTGTCCATGCCCCGATCATGCTTACCGGCATCTCGTCTTGTATCGCTTCGAAGGTCGCGTAAGGAATGCGCGCAGCGCCATCCGCGTCTTCTGCAAGTCCCAGCTCCAGCAACTGCTCAATTTCGACAGCGGTCCGCCAGGCGCCGGGCAACTCCAGCGCCTCCGCGGGCCAGTTCTCCCGCTTCGAGAGTTCTCGCGGCCCCCGGACAGTCAACCCCCCGACCTCAGCGGAGACAATCACGGCGTTGCCAAACTTATGGATAGGAAATGTCAAGGTCTGATACCGAACCGGCTTGCCAGCGTGTAGGAGGCGGCAGACTCCCAGTCTCCGTTGTGAATGATGCGGTGGGCCTTGTCAAACTTAAGATGCTTCTTCAGATCGAACTGGAATGAACGCATCGTGACTTGCTGCGCTTCGAAATCACTGAAGCGGAAGATGTAGGCGGCATTTCCCTTCTCGCTGAACTCCACTACGAGGAAGTACCCACCATACCCTTCAAACTTCATCAAGAAGGCGCTGGTCGTCGGATGAACGACCTGGGAATAACAGAGAGAATCCGAACTCTTCTGACTTGCCTTTACTTTCCAGAGATCCTCCTCCGAAACCGCAACCTGGAAATCCCGGATGCGGTCGTGATAACGAAGCCAGAAGTCTTTCCGCCGCTGGTTCTCACTATTGTTGGGGAGGATGGTGTTGAAGAAAAAGATGATGCTATCGCGAGCCAGCCATGACAGATATCGCTGGGCCGCCTCGGGAGCAATCGAACGCCAGTTTGGCGCGGACGCACGAACTCTTGGGTCGCCAAGCCGCTTGTGACCCTGGATGTAGAACCGGAGGGCCCGCTGAAAGATTTCAGACCGTTTTGCCGATTCACTGAGGATCAAGGAGCTTATCGCCTCGGTGAAGGCATCGGGCAGCGTAAGGTCCGAAAACACCTTTCCGGTGATCCAAACCAAATAATTAAGGCTCCAGTCGCCGTCTCGGGTCCGTTCCAGCCGACGAAGAGACTCGCACGCGACCTTGGCCGCCAATGCACGGGCCGCCAGGCCGAGCTTTGTCAGCGGACCGACGTTGTGCGCTCGGAGAACCTCATCTACCGTTTTCTGCCCTGAGCAGATCTCCTCGGCAAGAAACGTCGCGGCTTGCTCCGAAAACAGGGGCTGGCCGGTTAACCATTTCTTCACGACGAGGTTCTTGACGCTGTGGCCCGCCAAGACGGAGAGCAGCAGGCGCTCCACTGTGCTCGGGTCCTTCATCGTCCGCCACTGGGCAAAATAGCTGTTAACGACTCCGTACAGGCAGCGGTTGCGCTTCAACCTCTCCGGATCCTTAACCAGTGCTGCCACGAATTCAGGCCGAAGTGCGGTCTCCTCCGCGCAGCAGAGCGTCCTGAATTGCAAACCATCCAGCGCGCTCAGTGCGTACTGAGCGGCTGCAAACTTCGCCCAAACAGCCGCGGCATCCAATTTCGGCCGATCAAGCTTGATCACGGTGCGTGCCTGGCGCAACTTGCGCAACGTGCCACTCAGCTGCAAGCAAGCCTGTTGGGCGTCCACCCGCGGTAGGGCGGCGCGGTGGGAAATGACCTGCGCTTCGGCGGCTATTTGCCGCAAGGCCCCCAGGGTTAGATTCAATGGACTGCCACCTTCATCGATTCTACGCTGCCTGCCTTCACGCGGATCTTGAGAATCACCCGCCTGCTTTCGTCCGGCGTGGCCTCCTGTTCCTGCTCTCCGCGACCGCTTGCCGACAGCTTCTCAAGGAAACAGCCACGCTCGGCCTCCAAGCCCACCAAATTGGAAAGAGCATTCTTAACCACCTCCATCGATCGGTCCTGGCTCAGTTTCAAGTTCTGATTCTGGCTCTCTTCCGCACTGACTCCCGCGTAAGGGCGCGTATCCGTGTGGCCTTCCACAACAATCGATTCGATGCTGGATCGAAATTGGTCACTGCACAGAACCTCGGCAAACTGCGGGATGTAGGTCTTTAAGAACCGCTCACCTTCCGGCCGCAACGTGGATCTTGCGGTCTCGAAGTTCATCAGCCGGTCCGGCACGATCACCAGAATCGCGTTCCGGTCGCGCGGGTCGGGCCGGATCGACTTCTCATTGAAGCCTTGCGGAATCATATCGTGCCGCAGTTTCTTGAGCAAAACGTCCGTTACGGCGGCGTCCTTGCCGGCCGTGCGGTGAACGAACACCAGCAACAACAGGATGAAAATCACCATCAGGGACGTCATCAGGTCCGTCAACGAACTGTTCAAATGGTCGGAGCTACTTGGTTCTTCCATGGACTCGCTCCATTGCTGTCGAGATCACTGACCCCAATTCTTCCAACTGCCCGGACAACTCCTCGATCTGCGCCTGGAGGTAGCTCGATGCCTCCGAAATCATCGGATTGGAAATCTTGACGATCTCCTTGAAGTTGTTCTCGATGCTCTGGTTGTAATCGCGCAGACCAGCCTGGATCGTGCCCAGGATTTTGCCCAAGTTCTGGTCCAGTTCGTCGATCACCCCTTTATAGTCGGCGAATGTCCGCCGGTATTCGGCCAACATTTTCTCGTTCTGCTCCGCAGAGGCCCTCAAGCCGCCTGATGTCTCCCGGAGTTGTACCGTGACCTGCGATTGCAGTTGACTGATGCCCTTCAGCGCATCGGTCTGCCCGGCGAGTCCCGCACTGTAAGCCTGTACCTGGCGGCTCGCCTCCGCCATCCGGTCCAGGGCGCCGGCATTTTGAGAAATCACGTCCACCAGGAACTCCCGCGCTTTCAATAACGACTGGCCGGCAGCCTGAAAGTCGCGGCTGCGGGCCTCTATGTGCGCTAGCAGGCCTTCCAGGCGCTTCGCGGTAGCTTCCGACCATGCGCCAGTTTGCTCGACGACCTGATTGGCGGAGGTTTGCGCCTGCTTGGCGACAGTGTCCGCCGCCGCCATCATGTCTTGGGACAGCGTGCCGACCCTCTCGGCCAGATCACTCACCACCAACGTCAGTTGTGAACGCACCGAGCCCAGGTTCTGGTCCGCAGACTCCTGCATCCGCAGCATCAGGCCATTCATCAACGCAGTGAGTGCCTCGCTTTGCTCCCTACCGGTCTTCATCTGGTCGGACGTGGACTGGTCGGCCTTCTCGATAATCGCGGAGAACGCCGCCTGCATGGCGCCGAACTGCGTATTCATCTCGGAGAGCATGTGCCGGGTTGCCTCCAGCGTTCCCTGCACATTTCCAAACTCCTTGTTGGTCGCTCCAGTCAGCGCCTGGTGGAAGTTGTCGCCCATCTTCACCAGGGCGTTCACCAGTGAAGTTTCAAGGGAAGTAACCAGTGTACGAATCTCACCGGTCACCGATTCCTGTTTCTGCGACTCCAGCCCCAGGATGGCGGCTTTGAGGCCCTCCAGAGTATCGTTCATCTGCTGCATGGTGGGCCGGAATTCACTTTGCAGCTTCTCCGCCACGCCGGACGACATGCCGCTCGTCAGGGTTGGAACAACGGCGATGTTGAACGCACCGACCAACCGATCCACAACGTCGCTGCTGATGTTACTTACCGACACCGTTTGATCATGGGTGTATCGCCGAATGTCTAGGAGGATCCTTGATGGCGGAAGATCAGGGATTGCTGAGCCTACTGCTGCGATCAGTTGTTCGTAACGGGTTCGAAGACTCCGGACAGCGAACCTCTCCCCAAGTGTAAAGAAGATGCTCAGCAGCAAGGCGACGATAGAACTGACGAATTTGCCCGAAAGCCCATTGATGAGGACGTCGATGCCGGTGACAGGGTCGACCGTATTCGCCTTATCGTAATGGACACCATATAGCGCCAACAGGATGGCGACAAATGTGAGCGTCAACCCGGCACCGGTCAGCAAGCCCGGAAACGCGCTGAAGATCGCGGAGTGGAAACGCTTGCCGACGACTACCTCGTAAGGAAGTACGTGCCGCGGCTTCTCGGTTAGAAACCACCCTTCAACGTCTTGCGGACTGGTGTAGTGCTCGATGTGGGCGTCAACCGCCGTCCACCACCCTCGCGGCACCTCGTCGAGCCTTTCGCATCGGCTGCGAACTTCATCGAGCGAGGCAAGTGGGAGCCCGTCCCGTCGCTGCATTTGGCTACTGTTGCTAACTGCATTGAGCGCATCGGTCAGAACTCCAACCTGCGATCCGACTCGCCAAACCTGGCGAAGCAACTCGATACCCATCGCACCGAAAACTACTATCAGAGCGACACAACCGTAGAAGACGATCTGAGGAATCGCGAGAAGGAACTGGATCATGGTAGCGGAGATTCTCGACAAGCCCCGGCACCGGCAGCCCCATCTTTTCGGCACGGGAACTTAGAGTTGGGTGATTGCATCGAGAGAATGACCATTCTACTCCCCTCCGCACAAGCGCGTTAAAGCGCTTCCAGCATGCCGGCAGACGCCATCAGCCAATGATGGATACGGCACCTCGCCCGTCCAACCCCGGCCCGTTGCTGACAGTGCAGTTCAACTGATCGCCAAAGTATAGAGCGACGTCTCTCAACTCCTGGACCGTCCGGCGCAGGGTACCCGGCGCAGACACCCTCGGGAACTCTCGGCGAACGGCGCTGCGAAGGGCCGCTTCTCGGGCACGTGGCGCGCCGGACTGGGGTGCGGTCAACTGTGGAAAAGTGACGACCAAGTGACGACGCCAACGGTCCGTGGCGGTGTTTCCGGTACATCGGTGAACTGAACTGGACTGAAAACACTACTACTTAGACTGAACTGCACTGAACTGAACTGGCCGAATACGGGTTCGATTCCCGTTAGTGCTACCACTTAAACTAGTCTACTTTCTGCAACTTAGCCGCTGAAATCCGGCGCCCGTGCAAACGAACGCCGGCTGAGGTGTCCTCCCAGAACAACTGGAACACAAATCCAAGGAACGCTGG
>JBBQGE010000089.1:0-25964 GCA_038322675.1 Bryobacterales bacterium | reverse complement strand
CACCTCTCCCCCGCCGACGCGCCCCTTCTCGACTGGGTCCAGCGGCTGCTCAATGAGTCGAGCGGCGCTGCGTCCGCTTAACCCTACCACTCATGCCCCAATCATCCGCCCCCAGGCATGCCTCACCCGCTTCCACCCCGGCACATCCACCTTCCCCTCCCGCAACTCGGCGACATAACAGTTGAACGCCGTCGAAAACGGGTTGATCTCATCAGGCATCGTAGGCTGCCGCTCTTCCGCGACCGCCGCGACCGCGCCCGGAATCGCCAATAACGCGCCAAGTACCTGTCTCCGGCTCAAGCTCATGGGAAGTCTCCTTACAACCGACTTCTACCATTCGCCTCCGTTCTTTCCGCCGGGTCGCAAACCAGGCAAAATCCCCGTAACTATCTGCCGCGAAGCCACTTATCGCGCGAAAAATAAACCTTTCCGGGTTGTGACCGCCCCCCACCTACCCGTACCAACACGGTCTCTCCACGCTTCCCGGACGCGCAGTGTTCCGAATTCCGCTGAACTGCCGATTCTGAGCCGCCGGCGTGAGCGAGCGGTTACGCGGGAACCGGGAACAAAGTTCCACGCCCGAGCAGCCAGTGCGGGTCCAGATGCCGCTTCACCGACATCATCGCCTCAATATGTTCCGGCGCGTATTGAATCTCGAGCAGATGCGCCTTGCGCTTGCCGAGTCCATGCTCGGCCGACACGGTCCCGCCCAGCGCGACGGCCTGGCGCGCGAGTTCGGTGAGAAGCCCGGTCGCAGTCGCAGCCTGTTCCTGGGTTGCCGGCAGCATGTTCACGTGGACATGCGCGTCGCCGATATGGCCGTAGATGACGTATTGCCCAGGTAACTCCTCCTCCAGACGCCTGCGATAGAACGCGAGAATTGCCCGGCTCTGCGACACCGGCACCGCATAGTCCGTCCCCATTTTCATGAAGCCGCGCTGCAACACCGTGGCATTCACTAACTCGGGTAGCGCGTGCCGGAACTGGCGGAATCGCTCGCGATCCTTCGCCGAGATCGCAAACCAGGATGCCTCGATCATCGCGTTCGATTCCGTCAGCCGCGACTCCCAGGCATCCACGTCGTCGCCCTCCGCTTCAATCAGCACCGCCGCGGCGGCAC
This sequence comes from Bryobacterales bacterium, assembly GCA_038322675.1. Lineage (GTDB taxonomy): Bacteria > Acidobacteriota > Terriglobia > Bryobacterales > Bryobacteraceae > TMP-7. Next base: position 24,844 of record JBBQGE010000089.1, on the reverse strand, counting down.
TGCGCGGAATTTCGGGATACCGGCCTCGCAGCAGATCGAGGGAGTTACGATCGGCATACTCCAACATGTTCAGCTTCTCTATCGCTCGCCACGACTCCACGGCATCCACGGCCGCATCGTCAGACAGAAAAAAGATAACTCCCGAAAAGATTTCGTCCGGAATTGGGAGTAAGTCTAGTTCGGCTTCGAGGATAACTCCCAGCGTGCCCTCGGATCCACAGAATAGGTCGATCCAATCCATGCCGGGTTGGAGACGATAGCCGGCTGTGTATTTCGTGGTATTCGGAACCGGAATCGAAGGCACTTCGAAATCGACCTTGTCACCGCGGCGATAGGTGGCCACCCGGCCGTCGATAAAGGCCACGCGAATCGCACGTATATGACGCCGGGTACTGCCATACCGGAAACTGCGCGACCCGCTCGCATTGGTGGCGATGGTCCCCGCCACCGAAGCAGTCCATTCGGTGGGGTCGGGCGCGTAGAATTGTCCCGATGGCGCAGCGGCCTGTTGTAACTCGGTGAGTGTGATCGCCGCTCCGGCATGCGCGAGGCCGCGTTCGATTTCCAGCCGCCGGAAGCGCTCCAGCGACAGCACCAGCCCGCCCTGAGCCACTCGCGCGCCGGTGAGTCCGGAACCCGCGCCGACCACTGTCACCGGAGTCATATTGCGATCGGCCTTGGCCAGCGTCGCGCAAACCTCCCGCTCGTCGGCGGCTATCACCACTTCGTCGGCCCAGCCGGTGAACCCCGAAGCATCCGTCGTATAACTCGAATTCGCAACCATATCTATTGAGCATAAACGGAGTCGGCCCTTCTCTCCCACCGCTGGCGCAGGACATGCCCAAGCCGCGTGGATCAACGTTGTCACCACCAAGGTGGGTGAACTTCGCCGGTGATCTCACGGAGTACTCCGACCGTTGTACCGATTGCGAACCTGGCCGAGTTCCACGGAGATAATCCGGCGCAGACCGCTCTGGGCAAAGAGGCGGCGGCGGACCTGCTGCGCCGTGGCAGCCAGTGCATTACCAACGCACCGTGAAGTCCTGGTGGCTCGGCCCAATCTGGGGATCCACGGCGAAGGTTCATCGGTCCCGGTGTACGCGATCCTGGTGCGGACGAACGTGAACGCCGGCCGCAATGGCGATTACGAACATTGGGTCACCTCCGAGTTCGACCCCGCCATGAAGAAAGGCGGTGTGGAGGCATTGGATGTTCACGAGTCCATCTTCGGCGGTAACGGCGATTACGTCATGGTGATGCCGATGTCCAAGATCGGAATGTTGGGCCAAGGTCATCCGGCATGGAAAATGGATGGCGGACGCGCGGCTGCTGAAGCCATGTTCAACCGCTTGAATGGCATTGCTGCGAGCGGGAAAACGATGATCCTGCGATTCCGAACTGATCTGAGCAATCTTCCGGCGGCTTCGTCGGGCGGCGGCGGGCGTTAGGAGGGGGAGCCGATCCAGTATCTGGGACCGAGACCGGATTTGCCGGCGCGGTCCCCAGGGTTCGCGAATTTGCATTGCTTCAGCGAGAGACAGCCGCAGCCAATGCAACTGTGAGGCTGGTGCGAGTCCGTTCGAATTCGGCGATTCCGTATTGATCGAGAGCTACCGCCGCAGTCCGCCGATCCGCCCTTCGCGGAGGCGCGCACCCGCTCCAACGTCGCCACCGTCGTATCGCCCCGGAATGTGGTCAGTAACGCGCAGTGCCCCAGCCGAGTTCGCCCGTAAAAGAACCTCGATGCGAAACCATAGGCGCGAGAGAAGTCCTCCAGAGCTACCGCTGGATGCGCGCCGATCCGCCCTTGGCGAAGGCGCGCACCTGCTCCACCGTGGCCATGGTCGTGTCGCCTGGGAACGTGGTGAGTAACGCGCCGTGCGCCCAGCCGAGTTTCACCGCTTCCTCAGGTTCCTCACCACTCATGAGCCCGTAAAAGAAGCCCGCCGCGTAGCCGTCACCGCCGCCGACGCGGTCCACGATGTCGAGTTCGGCCGTCGGCGCCACATAAGTTTTGCCGTCGATCCACGCCACCGCGCTCCAGCTATGACGGTTGGTCGAGTGCACCTCGCGCAGAGTGGTTGCGACGATCTTCACCTGCGGATGCTGATCTGTGACCTTGCCGATCATCCCGAAGAAGGCACTGGGGTCGAGTTTCGATTTGGCCGCGACCTCCGGGCCCGGAATCCCGAGGCCCATCTGCAGATCCTCCTCGTTGCCCACCAGTACATCGACGTTCTTCACGATGCGGCGAATCACCTGAACCGCGTGATCGTTGCCGCCCGAGAAACTCCACAGCTTCGCGCGGAAGTTCAAATCGAACGACACGACGGCGCCCGCGGCCTTCGCCGCCTGCATTCCTTCGATGATCACCTCGGATGTAGTCGGCGACAGCGCCGCGAAAATGCCTCCGCTGTGAAACCAGCGGATTCCGCCCTTGAAGATCTCGCTCCAGTTGAAGTCGCCGGGCTTAAGTTGCGCGCCGGCTTCGTTCGAGCGGTTGTAGAACACGACGGGCGCGCGCACGCCCTGGCCGCGGTCGCTGTACACCGTCGCCATGTTCGGACCGGTCGCACCGTCGTGCTTGAAATGCTTGTAAAACGGCCGCACGCCCATGCCGCGCACGCGTTCCGCGATCAGATCGCCGATCGGGTAATCCACCATCGCGCTCGCGATGCCGGTTCGCATTCGGAAACAATCGGATAGGTTCGCGGCGACGTTGAATTCTCCGCCACTCACGTAGATTTTGCATTCGGTCGCTTTGCGGAACGGGATCACGCCGGGATCCAGACGATGGATCAACGCGCCCAACGAGACAAGGTCCAGCGCGCCATCCGCGGGGATGTTTAAACCATATTTCATGAGTCTTGTTTCCTTCTACGCGTTGTAAGTGCCCGACGAAACGCGGCCGCCGCGACCCGTCCAGTTGGTGTGGAAGAACTCGCCTCGCGGTTTGTCCACACGCTCGTAGGTGTGCGCGCCGAAGAAGTCGCGCTGGGCCTGCAGCAGGTTCGCGGGAAGCCGTGCCGTGCGGTAGCCGTCGTAGAACGACAGCGCCGTGGAAAACGCAGGGGTCGGCACGCCAAACTGAATTGCGCTCAACAGCGCCTTGCGCCACGACTCCTGATACTTGATCAGCGTATCGCTAAAGAAGTTGTCCAACAGCAGATTCGTTAGTTGCGGATTCTTGTCGTACGCTTCCTTGATCTTGGCGAGGAACCGGCTCCGAATGATGCAACCGCCGCGCCACATCAGCGCGATTCCACCGAAGTTCAGGTTCCAGCCCTCTTCCTTGGCGGCCTGCCGCAGCAACATGTAGCCTTGGGCGTACGAAATCATTTTCGAGCAGTAGAGCGCGCGCCGGACATTCTCGATAAAATCCTTGCGATCGGCGGGCGACTGCGGACGTACTGGCCCGGTGAGAATCTTCGACGCCGCGACACGCTGTTCCTTGATCGCCGAGAGACAACGTGCGAACACCGCCTCGCCGATCAGCGTCACCGGCATCCCGGTATCGAGAGCGCTGATCACGGTCCACTTACCCGTACCCTTCTGACCCGCGGTGTCGAGAATCTGCTCGACTACCGGGGTGCCATTGTCATCGCTCTTCGCGAATATCTGCGCGGTAATGTCAATCAGGTAGCTGTCGAGTTCGCCGCGATTCCACTCGTCGAACACGTCGTGCAGTTCATCGGTGTTCAGGCCCAGCGCATCGTGCATCAACTGGTAGGCTTCGCAGATCAACTGCATGTCGCCGTATTCGATACCGTTGTGGACCATCTTGACGTAGTGGCCCGCGCCGTCCTCGCCCACCCAGTCGCAGCAGGGGGTTCCGTCGTCCACCTTCGCCGCGATGGCCTGGAAGATGTCCCTCACATGCGGCCACGCCGCGGGATTACCGCCCGGCATGATCGACGGGCCATTTCGCGCACCCTCTTCGCCGCCCGACACACCGGTGCCGATGAACAGAATCCCCTTGCCGGCCAGCGCTTTCGTGCGCCTCGTCGTGTCCGGATAGTGGGAGTTACCGCCATCGATAATGATGTCGCCCGCTTCGAGATGCGGCGCCACCTGATCGATCATCTGGTCCACCGTGCCGCCGGCTTTCACCATCAGCATCACCCGTCGCGGACGCTTTAACGCGGCCACGAGATTCTCAATGGAATGGGTGCCGACTACCTCGGTCCCCTTCGCCTCGTTATTAATGAAGTCGTCGACTTTCGACACCGTCCGGTTGAACACCGCGACCTTGTAGCCGTGGTCGTTCATGTTCAGGACGAGGTTCTGGCCCATGACAGCAAGGCCGATGAGTCCGATATCGCAGTTTGCGTTTGGCATAGGAACTACGCCTATTGTACAGCCGTGGAAACGGACTTACCGGCCTGTTAAGCGGATTATGAAGTGAGCAGATTCCGATTGACACACGCTTTCGATCACGTTATCGTAATCCGTACTAATTGCTCGAATTCGATGTATACGTTCGATATCGATGGCAACTTCCAAAATCTCTCCCACACGGCGGACCTACGACTTTCATCGGGAGCGCCAGCGGCAGCGCATCCTGGACGCCGCCGAAAAACTGTTCGACGAGCGGGGCATCGACCGCGTCACCATGGCGGATATTGTCTCCGCCGCCGGGATTCGGGCTTCCACTCTCTATCAATATTTCTCGAACAAGGATGATGTTGTGTGGGGGATCCTCGCCGCCTGATGTCAACCTGGGCCGTGCGCCTGGAAAAGGCAATGCAGAACAAAAACTCGGCCCTGGAGAAGATCGCGGCGATGCTCGATGCGATGGCCGGCGCACTTACCAACGAGCCGGCAAAAGTCCGGTTTTTTGCCCAGTTCGATGCCATGTATGCGCGGCAATGGCCCGCCGAGCGCCTTCTCACGCTGGAAGCTCAGATCGGCCCGCAAGGATTTCAGTATTTCTCCGATTTGATCCGGGAAGGGATAGCCGACGGTTCGCTCCGTCCCGATCTGGACCCCGAACTGACGCTGCACGCCGTGATAAACGCAGTCGTCGGAGCGCAGCGGCGCCTGGCGTCGTTGGGAAGCCGGGTGGAAGTAGAGTACGGGCAACCCATCGACGCGCTATTCCGTGAGACCATCCGCATCGTGCTGCTGAGCTTGCGTGCCGCGGATCCAAAGCAACCCAAAAGAAGGAAGCACTCGTGAAATTCACACTCGCTCGCATCATCGCCGCATCGGCAACGCTCCTCATGACGGTTCCCCTGGCGGCGGGGGCGCCAAAACCACGCCTCGAATTGTCCGCGGATTCGAACTGGAAATTCGTAAACGGCGACCCGGACGGTGCCGAAGCTCCCTCGTTTGCCGGCGGCAGTTGGCGCAGAGTGGACCTGCCGCACGATTGGAGCATCGAGGGACGCCCGAATAAGGACAACCCTAGCGGACGCGATGGCGGTTATTTCCCGGCCGGGACCGGATGGTATCGCAAGACCTTCACCGCACCTCCGGATTGGAAAGGCAAGCGGGTCAGCATCGAGTTCGATGGAGTGTATCGCGATGCCACCGTCTATCTGAACGGGCGCAAACTGGGCAACCAGTTGTATGGATACACCAGCTTCCAATTCGACCTGACTCCGGGCCTCGACTTCACCGGGCCGAATGTACTGGCCGTGCGAGTGGATAACAGCGCACAGCCCAACAGCCGCTGGTACACCGGATCGGGCATTTACCGGCATGTGCGAGTGGTGGTGACGGATCCGATTCACGTCGCGCATTGGGGAGTGGCGGTGACGACGGCGGAGGCATCGGCCGCGACTGGCAGGCTTTCCGTTCGAACTCGCGTTGCGAACGAGTCCGATACCGCCGCACGCCTGTCGGTGGAGACGCGGATCGTGGATGGTGCCGGCAAGACGGTACGCAGCGCGCAGTCGGCTGCCAATGCAGCAGCGGGTGCGGAAACCGAGACGAAGCAGGAGATCGCAGTCGCGAAGCCGACGTTGTGGTCGCCGCAGTCGCCGTCGTTGTACCGGGCGGTGACGCGCATACGCAAGGGCGGCAAGGTGGTGGACGAGGTCTCCACAGCGTTCGGCATCCGCACGCTGGCATGGTCGGCGGAACAGGGCCTGTTGTTGAACGGCAAGCCGATCAAGCTGGCCGGCGGGAGCGTCCATCATGACAACGGGCCGTTGGGTGCGGCGGCGTTCGACCGCGCGGAGGAGCGCAGAGTGGAGTTGCTGAAGGCGGCCGGGTTCAACGCCGTGCGAACATCCCACAACCCGCCCTCGCCGGCCTTTCTGGATGCGTGCGACCGGCTGGGTCTACTGGTGCTGGACGAGGCATTCGACACTTGGAAATCGCACAAAGTCCAGTTCGATTACGCGAGCGACTTCGACGAATGGTGGCAGCGGGATCTTTCGGCGATGGTGCTGCGGGACCGGAATCATCCCTCCATCGCTCTGTGGAGTATCGGCAACGAAATCCCCGACGTGACGGTGGAACGCGGTCCCGGGCTTGCCAAGCAGCTCGCCGCGCAGGTCCGTTCGCTCGACAGCAGCCGGCCAGTGACGCAGGCATTTCCGACCAGCACCTCCGGAGCGCTTGCCGATTCGGTGATTTCGGCGCTCGACATCGCCAGCTACAACTACAACCTGGCCCGTAACTATGCCGAGGACCACCGCCGGCTGCCGTCGAGGTTGATGATCACCACGGAATCGTTCCCCGCGGAGGTGTTCGAGGAATGGAAGCTGGTGAAAGATAATCCGTTCATCGTCGGCGAATTTGTTTGGACCGCGATGGATTACCTGGGTGAATCGGGGATTGGAGCCTGGGCGTACGGCACTCCCGAACAGGCGGCCCAGGCCGGGAAGATGATGTCCGGCATGCAGGGCATGGTGGACAAGATGTTCCAGGCGATGGCGAACGGTGTGGACATGAAGACGCTGATGGCTCAGGGTGCGGACCAGCAGGCGCAATCGATGATGAGCTTCCTGTTCGGCGGCTATCCGTGGCACGCCGCGCAGTGCGGAGATCTGGACTTGATCGGACACCGCAAGCCGCAGTCCTATTATCGGGACATCCTGTGGAACGGTGGAGACCGCGTCTATGCGACCGTACAGCTACCGGAACCCGAGGGCAAGAAGATCGTTGCGGTGGGGTGGGCCGTGTATCCGACGATTCCAAGCTGGACCTGGCCGGGTGAAGAAGGCAAGGACATGCAGGTGGAGGTGTACTCCGGCACGGAGAAGGTCCGGCTGTACTTGGATGACCGCCTGATCGGGGAGAAGGTGACGGGCCGGCCAGAGGAGTTCAAGGCGTTATTTGCCGTTCCGTATGCGCTGGGAATCTTGAAAGCTGTCGGAATTCGGGGTGGACGCGCGGTAGCCGAAAGCGTACTCACAACCGCCGGCAAACCCGTGCATCTGCGCATGAAAGCGGATCGCACAACGCTCGAAGCCGGCGGGCAGGACCTGTCGTTTGTCACCATCGAGGCGGTGGACGTGGATGGGCGATGGCAGCCGAATGCGGATCAGGAGATTCGGTTCAATATCAGCGGTCCGGGCATGATCGCGGCGGTAGGGAACGCGGACGGCAAGGACGATAGCCCCTATCAAGGCGACCGCGCAGGCTCTTTCAGGGTCGCGCGCTGGTAGTGGTTCGCTCCGGGGCTCAGGCTGGAACGGTGCAGTTAACCGCCAGGGGAGCCGGCTCGGCCGGTGATGTCTTGAAACTGGAGGTGAAACCGGCGGCGTCACGCTCTGAACTGCGTTGATTCCGCCACCCCATTTGGGCAGTTCAGGAAATGGAAAATTATTTTCCCCAACCATTTCAGCAATTTACCGGAATTCGACCCCAATGAATGTTCGGGCCTGCCAGCTACCTTGAAGACGGGAAGAGAGACGCAAGTCCACTCACCCGAAAAACATCAAGGAGAAACGAACATGCCAGGTCCGATCATCATCTTCCCGCACCCGCCGTACTGCATGTAATTGCGGTGCTGTCATCTAAACGAGTTGTTTGCAGGCAGGCAGTCCGATCGAATCGGGCTCAGCCAGCCCAGCACGACGCCTTCGAGATCGCCGTCGTGCCGGTCGACCGAGACCCCGTAGTTTTCTCTTCTCGCCGCGCAACGCTGCGCGAGTATAAGCATTAATCCAACACATTTGTGTTCAAGTCATTCAGATCTGATATCATCCTAGGGTACGGGTGGACGTACCAGTACCCCTGGGATGGTTGGCCTCTCCCATCCAATACTCTGCTGCTGAGGTCCTTCGCCCTCTGTGATTCGGTACTTTGCACTAGCGGCGGCGCTTGCGCTGGCCCTTGCCAGCAGTGTCGATTCCCGCCATCCATCCCGCATCCTCGCCGCGAAACATCTGATGGATAAGGCCTACGATCTTCTGAACTCCCAGCAATACTCGAAAGCCATTCAGCTTCTTGAGAAAGGCGCCGCCGAGGCCCGGCGGGATGGAGATCCGTTGTTCGAATCCTGGTGTCTGAATTCCCTCGCACCCGCGTACTTTTCGATGGGCGAGTACCGCCTGGCGCTGGACCACTACATCGAGGCGCGCGACCGGGCATTGCAAGCCGGACTCAGGGAACAGGCCGCTTTGGCGATGACCGGCCTTTCTTCCCTATACATGCACGTATTCGACACGACCTCAGCCCTGTACGCCGCACGGCGCGCAAGAGAGGTCTGGCCGGCGAATGCCAACCCCGAGGATCGTCTAGGGATGCTCCTGCAACTCGGTCGCATTCTAATGGTTCGGAACGAGAGTGCGGAGGCGTTGCCGATATTCAGCGAGGTGCTCGCCGATCCGGCCATCAGCGATCAGCAGGAAGCCGAGGCCATGGACCAAGCCGGCCTGGGGCTACTTCGCATCGGCGACCTTGAACACGCCGAGGCTGTCTTGAATAACGCTTTCCGAATCCGGCGATTGACACCAGGGCATCCGAATCTATTGGTCGCTGAATACGGACTCGCCGAGTTGCACCTGCTGCGGGGCAACAACGAACTCGCTCTTCATCTGATTGACGCAGCATTGGTGCGGCCCAACCCGGTCCGGGTGCCGCTCCACCTGCTCTATGGCACTCGCGCCCGAGTCCTGCGGCGACTGGGCCGGACGCTGGAGGCGATGGAGGAATACCTCCACGCGGTGGACGCCGCCGAGGAGTGGCGCAACCGCGGGTTGTCGGCGGACCAGTTCCGGATCGGCACGGATGCCCTGCTCGATCAACTCTACGACGAAGCGATTGCTACCGCCGTGCAGCTCTATCACGAATCGGGTGATCGCCGGTATGCAGTTCTGTCGTGGCAACTGAACGAAGCCATTCGAGCCGCAAGCCTGCGGTACGCGCTCGGGGGCGATCGCGACTGGACCCGCCGCGTGCCGGCCGAGTACTGGACCACGCTCGAACGCCTCCGGCATATCGAAACCGGGCTGTTGATCCTGCGGCAGGATCCGCCGCCCGATCAAGCCGAGGAATCGGCCCGGCTAAGAATGCACCTCGCCGAAATGGAGGCGAGGGCGGGTATTCACAGCGCAAATATCAGTGCAGCCCCCTCAAATGAGGGAGCCGGTGAATCCACTCATTTGACCCACATGAAGAATGTGAGTTTCGCCGAGAGTTTCTTTCATAGGATTTCACTTACTCATTTCCGGAAGGTTTTAGGGAACTCCCGTACGCTGATCGCCTTTCACTTGGGCCAAGAAGTCTCGTGCCGGTGGGTGGTCACGCAAGAGGGGCTGGATTTGAAGATGCTACCGCCAAAGCAGGAAGTCGCGACGATTGTGACGAAAGTGAGATCCAATTCCGATACGCTGCGGGCGGAATCGGCTGCGGATTCGCGCCGTCTGTATGGCCTCCTGTTCGGTGGAATTCCGGAGCGTTCGAAAGGCTGGCTGGTGGCGCTGGACGGTCCTTTGTACGATATTCCGCTGCCCGCGTTGGTCGCGGACGAGCAGGACGGCCAGCCCGTGTTCATGATCGAACGCCGGTCGGCGGAGGTGGTTCCAGGGGCATGGGCCGTCGAGGATGCCCGCCGGTTCGTACCCGGCAGCGGCTTTCTCGGAATCGCCGACGGCGTCTACAATGTCGCTGACTCGCGATACCCGAAGCCGTCGCTGTCCAATCTCCGGTCGCTCGGATCCGCCCTGCTTTGTAGCCGCGTGGCGGCAGAGTCGTCGCTGCAACTGCCCCGTCTGATTGCCAGCCGGCGCGAAGTCGAAGAGTGCGCCCACCGGGCTGCGAAACGCTCGACTCTCCTGATGGGAGCGGAAGTGACGCGCCCCGCGATTTCGGCAGCCCTGGCGCAAAACCCCGAAATTATTCACATCGCGGCCCATTTCCTGTCCGGACCCTCCGGGAGGAACACGGCCGTGGCGCTCGGCTTGGCGCGCGGGCGCGATGGGCGTCCCCAGTTGGACCTGCTCACCGCCGAAGACATCGCCGGCCTGCGAGTTCCCGGATCGATTGTCGTGATGAGTGGCTGCAGTTCCGGCGCGGGCCGAGTGGCCCCCGCAGCCGGACTTCTCGGTCTTTCTCGCGCATGGCTGGTAGCAGGAGCATCGGCCGTGATCGCCACTCAGTGGGCTACCCCGGACGACACGGGTGAGCTGTTCGCAAAATTCTACGAACATCTGCGCGATTCTGACGGGCTTGACCGCCGTATTCCACCAGCCGAGGCACTACGCCGAGCACAAGTCGACATGCTGCGATCCGGCACGTGGCGAGCTGAACCCGCTTATTGGGCTGCCTATCAGACCTTTGGAAGGAGCAATTGATGACGATGACGGAAATACCCGAGGGCTCCCCCAACGCGGGAGCGCCGCCCGACGCGGCGCAACACGGCGACCGGTATAGCTCGCCGCCGGTGGACTGGAACTCGCTGGTGGGCCGCATTCGGGCCGGCGATGAAGACGCCATGACCGAGTTGTACCAGATCTTCTCACGCGGCATCCGTTTTTACATCTGCCGGCAGTTAGGACCCCAGGAGCTCGACGACAAGGTCCACGACACGTTCTTGATCGTCGTGCAGGCGATCCGCCGCGGAGACGTCCGGGAGCCGGAGCGCCTCATGGGATTCGTCCGGACCATCGTTCGGCGACAGGTAGCGGCATACATTGAGGAAGCCGTCCAACGCCGCCGCGAGGAGGCCGACATTGAATCTGGCCCTGCCCTGGTCGACCGGTCGCGAACGCCGGAGCAACGCGCCATCGACCGCCAACGCAAGGAACTGGTGATATCGGTGCTGAACCGTCTCTCTTCGCGGGACCGCGAAATCCTCACGCGCTTCTACCTCTACGAAGAGACTCAAGACCAGATCTGCGAAGAGATGTCTCTGACTGAGACGCAGTTCAGGCTACTGAAATCGCGAGCCAAGGCGCGCTTTGGAGAACTCGGAAAGAAAAGATTCCAGCAGCGCTCGCTGACTTCACTTTTCGTGAGAACTTCAAATCCGGCTGCGCACTAGGATTCCAGAGCGTGTTTAGACGGCCGATCCTTGGTGACGGCCTCAACTTGCCGCGGAGGCAGAATGACATCCGATCCAAAGCTGCACCCCAGCACTGAGGTGCTGGAAACCTACGCCCTCGGACATCTGACCGGGGACAAACTGGAAATCCTTGAAGAACATCTATTCGTTTGTGGATATTGCCAAGACGAACTGGCCGAGGTGGACTCCTACATCCTTACGATGAAGGACGCGTGCGACACTGTACGGTCTGAAGTCCAGGTAGCCGAAGTACCACCTTCGAAATTCGCGGACCGGCTTGAAGGTTTCTTCCACCGCCTCTTCGCGATCCCGCGGCCCGTCCTGGCCGGTGCCATGGCCGCATTCTTCATCGCAATCGTGATCCCCATTGCATATGTGGGTCGCAGCGCGGAAACTCCGGCGATGGTGGAACTCTCGACGTCGCGCGGCGCGGGTGCCGGCAGCATTGCAATGGCCCCGTCCGGCCACCCGCTCGAGCTGACTCTGAACGCGAGCGCCTTGCGGAAACCGGCTCGCGCTGAAATGGTGAACGCAGTCGGCAAGCAGGTTTGGGCCGGCGCGGTCACCCAGTCCAACGGCCGAATTCTCATCTCCATCCGCGAATCGCTGCCTGCGGGTGCGTACTGGATCCGCTACTTTTCGGAAGACGGAGAATTTCTGCGGGAGTCCGGACTTGAAGTGAAGTGACGGCGCTAGAATAGCGTCATGCCCGAGAAAAGCGTCATCCGGCCAAGTCTGAAGATGGTGACGGTTTCCTATGTTGTCACCATCCTCTTTCTGGCGGCAGCAGCGTACGGTCTTTACGAGTACTTAGGGGAGCAGCCGAAGACGTGGCATCTCGCCGCTCTACTGCTCCTCTTCATCCCGATCAAACAGCACATTTCAGCACGCGTGATGTCGATCACCCTCGACGACGATCACTTGACTCTCGAGCAGGGCATGCTCTCCCGAAGCCGCCGTACGGTGGATCTCGGCAAAGTGCAGGACGTCACCGCCACGCAATCCATCTGGGAGCGCATGCTCGGCACCGGCGACCTGACGGTTGAGACCGCCGGAGAACGCAGCTCCATTTTCGTCGAGAACATCAATCAGCCGCGCAAAGTGGCCGACCTGATCCTCGAGCGTTCCCGCCACCTTGCCCGCGCCCGTTCCCAAGCCACAGGAATCTGAAAAGAAATGAAAATTGCACTCCTACTCATGGCATCTGTCGTGTGCCCTGCAGCGACGCTTACGGGCGAACTCATCTTCCCCCTCGAGAAATGGCACAACCACTCGTCGTCCATCGTCGAGTTGCCGAATCACGACCTGCTGGTCTGCTGGTTTCACGGGTCGGGCGAACGCCAGGCCGACGACACCGTCATCCAGGCCGCCCGCTGGGACCACTCGACGGACAAATGGTCGGAACCATTCCTGCTGGCCGACACGCCTGGATTCCCGGACACCAATCCCGTTCTGTATGTCGACAAGCAGAAACGCCTGTTCCTGTTTTGGCCCGCGATCATCGCGAACCAGTGGGAAACCGCGTTGATGAAGTATCGCATCTCCACGAATTACGAACAGAAATCGGGACCGCCGAAATGGGAGTATCAGGACAACATCCTATTGATCCCCCGCAACATCGTCGAGAAAACGAAAGAGGTGTTTGGACCTCTGGCGGCCGAAACTGGGCCTCGCGCGGCGTATGCCACCAAGATCATCGAGCGCGCCGGCGATAAGTACTTTTCGCGGATGGGCTGGTTCACACGCACACATCCGCTCGAATTGCCATCGGGCCGGATGCTGGTGCCGATGTATTCCGACGGCTATTCATTCGGCATCATGGCCATCAGTGACGATCACGGCTACACGTGGACGGCGAGCGAACCGATCGTCGGGTTCGGCGGCATCCAGCCGACGGTGGTCCGGAAGAAGGACGGGACGCTGGTCGCGTATCTCCGCGATAACGGTCCGCCGCCGAAGCGTGCTCAGATCAGTTATTCGAAAGACGACGGCGTGAGTTGGACCACGGCCGAAGACACCGACATTCCGAATCCCGGCACATCGCTCGAGGTGATCGCGCTTCGCGACGGGAATTGGCTCATGGTCTACAACGATCTCGAGCGCGGACGCTACTCTCTGAACGTGGCGCTTTCAGATGATGAAGGTGCGACGTGGAAGTGGCACCGTCATCTCGATGGCTCGCCGGACGAGCAGTCGAAGAATCAGTATCACTATCCGTCGGTGATCCAGGCGCAGGATGGCAGCATCCAGGCGACCTACAGCTATTTCGTGCCCGAGGGGAAGGCCATCAAGCACGTTCGGTTCGATGAGGACTGGGTGAAGGGGAACTGATCAGCCCTTCGTCTTGCCGTCGAACCGGTCGGTGGTTTTCATCATCTCGTCCCACGTCAGCATGCGGCCGCGAGTCGCCGACATCCGGCCCAGCACCGCCGTCAGGGTGCTCTCTACCGCTGTCTCGGCGTTGTTCAGATACTTGCCGGAGCGAATGCTCTCCACCCAGTTCTTGATGTTCGTGACGGCGCCTTCGCGGAATGTCGGATCCTTCTCCGCGCCATCCCACTGCGTGGCGCCCGTCATCTTCACCATCCCGCCGTAGTGCGAATCCATGGTCCCCTGGCTCCCGTAGACGCGGATGCACAGATCGCTATATCCCTTCGCAAACTGGACGGAGCTGAAATCGACCCGGACGTCTTTCGGATACCAATAGGTCACCTGGTAGTTATCCGACTGGTCGCCGACTTTCCGAATTCTCTGGCTCGCCGTCCCCATCGCGCGCAGCGGATGCGCATTCAGATACCAGTTCGCAACATCGATGACGTGGATATTCTGCTCGACGATGATGTCGCCGGATAGCCGCCGGTCGTGAAGCCAGTTCAGCAGAGTCGCCTTTTCCGGCGAAAGACCCGCTGGATCGTGCGGCGCGATCGAGCCTGCGTGATAGTACACGTGGCCGAACCCGAGTTCGCCGGCTTCGCCGTCATGGATCCTCCGCGCCGCTTCCTGGAATACCGGCCGCGCGCGCGTCTGAAAGTCGATGAGGTAACTCCGCTTCCCCTCGGCCTTCTTACCGGCGGCCAGCACTATCTTGCAGCCGGGGACGTCGGTCGCGACGGGCTTGGCCATGTACACATGCTTGCCCGCGTTCACTGCGGTCTCCGCCTGTTCCGGATGGAAGTACGGCGGCGACTCGATCACCACGCCGTCCAACTTCGACGCGGATAACTCCTTGTGCCCGTCAATGCCCCGATACAGCCGCTTGCCGTCCACTTTGTATTTCTTCGACGCAGCCTCGAGCGGTGCATCGAAGGCATCGGCCAGCGCCACAAAGCGGACCATCGCGTACTCGAGAAACAAGTCCGATATCCAGTTACCCCGCGATCCGCATCCAATGAGACCTAACTCGAGGGTCGAGTTAGCCTGGTAGCTAAATGCCGTGCGGGAATTCAAAATCATCAGGCCACCCGCGGCCGCGGTGCCTTTCAGAAAATCACGTCGTGGATTCATCTCAATTCCTCCTGAAGTAACCGGCTGTCCCAGCGTTCGCCGCAGCGCAGTACATGGCACGGCTGGCCGATGGCGCGTGCGGCTTCGACAAACTCGCGCGGATCGGCCGTGTTGAACTCGAACATCTCGTAGTGGCAGGGAATCACGGTGCGCGCGCCGATATCCTTGCCGAGTTGCGCCGCTTCCCCCGCGTTCAGATTTCCGGCCACACGGCGCTCCGGCGCGCGGCCGTTGATGGGCAGCAGCGCGGCATCGATCCGAAATTCCCGAAGCCGCTCAACCATACCGTCGTAGAGAATCGTATCGCCACTGTGGTAAATCGTCCAGCCTCCGCATTCGACGATGTAGCCGTGATACTCCGGCGCGACCTCTTCATGCGCGGCCGGTACGGCCGTAATGCGGAACGGCGGGGCCTCGGTGGACTCTCGATCCTCCAGTCCAATGAACCACGCCGGATCGCAATCCAGACGCTTCGCCGCGAACTCCCGGTTCGCTTCGGGCACGATCATTCGCAGGGCAGGGTTCGACGCCCGCAGCGGGTTCAGCGTGTCCGCGTCGAGATGATCGGTGTGGTTGTGCGTGGACGTGACCACGTCGATGAAATCGAGCCGCGCCGGATCGATCACGAGTTCGGTCATGCGCACGTGCGGCTTGTCGGTATTCGCGTATTTCCGGGTCAGCGAGTCCGAGAGGTAGGGATCGAGCAGCAGGTGCGAGCCGTCGTACTGGACGAGGAATCCGCTCTGGCCAAGCCACCACAGCCGCAGGTTGCCATCGCGTTTATCGTTCGCGCGGACATCGGCGAGCAGAGCATCGTCCTTCTGGACCGGCCGGATCATACTCCGTGGACACCCTCCACCATGGCTTCGAGTTTCCGCCTTGCGGCCCAGCGAGCCGTCTGGCTCAGTCCGCAATCGGGAGCGAACGACAGCCGTTCCGGGGGCGCATAGCGGAGACACCGCCGGACACGCTCCTCGACATCGTGCGGTGTCTCAATGTAGTAGCTCTTCACATCGATGATCCCCACCGACACGTCGACGCATTCAGCAATCGAAGCAATGAGATCGAGTTCGGCAAACTCGCGGCTGGCCATCTCGAGATGAATCTCGTCGACGTGAAAGTCGAGAAACGCGGGAAACATCGGCGCATATCGCCGCGGGCCCACCGCACGTCCCTTGTAATTACCGAAGCAGAGATGCGTCGAAAGCCGGCAGCGCTGATACACCGTCGCTACGGTGTGATTGAAGATGTCGACAAACCGATGTGGATCCTCGCGATACGCATAACAACTCATCGACGGTTCATCCACGCAGATCTCAGTGCATCCGGCGGCAACCAGCATTTCCAGTTCGCGGCGCACCATCGGCAGCAGTGCCGACGTGATCGCCCAACGGTCGGGATAATCGGCATTGGGCAGCAGGCGTCCACTTAGCGTGAAAGGTCCGGGAACGCTCGCCTTCAGCGTAGGCCCAAGTGGCGCGAGCCTCTGCAACCGGCGGAACTCCTCAACACAGCCGAGTCCGTCCGGCGCCGCGAGTTCACCGGTGATGGCGTGCTTCCCGCGTTGATCGTGCGCGGGTGGACCGAATCGCCGCGGTGATGATGCCTCGCGCTCGATTCCGTGAATGAAGCCATAGAACGACAGGTTGAAGTCGAGACGTGTCTGCTCGCCATCGGTGATGACGTCCAGGCCGACCGCGGTCTGATCGTGAATCGCCGTGATCACGGCGTCGTCGAGCATCTCCGATAAATCATCCCGCCCAAACTCGGCCAGATGCGCGGATGCAAATTCCAGCCAGCCTGGAAACGGGTAACTGCCAACTACGGTAGTTCGAAGCGGAATCGGTTGCATGGTTATGCGGTAACGGACCAGCCTCCATCGGCCGTCAGCACAATGCCGGTGATGTGGCGCGCGCTTTCGCTCATCAGGAATAGGGCAGAGTCGGCGATATCGCCGGCCTCCAGCATTCCCTTACTGAGTGGCTGTTTGTGCGCGATGTACTCGAGGATCTGGTCGTTGGCCTGCGCACGCGCGCTCATGGGAGTGCGGACCAGTCCCGGCGCGATAGCATTCACGCGGATTCCGTGCGGCGCGTAGTAAGCAGCCATCGCGCGCGTCATCGAAATGATGGCGCCCTTACTCGCGGCGTACGCGTGCGAGGCGAAGTGATACGGCGCGGGCGAGGATGCCAGGACGCTGCTCATGTTCACGATCGCGCCCTGCGCGCCCGTGTGCATCCAGTGCCGAAGCACCGCACGCGACAACAGGAACATCGTCCGTACGTTCGACTCCATCGTGATGTCCCAGCCCTCGTTCGAGCATTCGTGAAGCGGCCCGTCGCCAAACTTGCGGCCGCTGATCCCCGCGCAGTTGAACAGCGCGTCAATGCGTCCGTACCGCTCCAGGCACAGCACCACAGCCTGATCGCAGATGCCTTCGTCGCGCAGATCGCCTTCGAGATCCACCGGGGGTTCGAGGCCCGCGGTGAACACGTCGTCCCCCGCCGCGAGTGCCCGTTGCGCTGTCGCAGCGGCAATCCCTGTCGATCCGGTGATGAGCAGAACGGCCATCAATACTTCACCCGGGTCCACTTCCCTGCCCGCATCGACTGGTACCCCGAATCGAGCACGCAGTTGACGACATAGCCGTCCTCGTAGCTCTCGCGCGGCGTCGTACCGTCGCGAACACACTCGACGAAATGCCGCATCTCCGCCTGATAGCCGTACGCAAACGCTTCTTCCGGCAATGGGCGCGTCCAGCCAAAATCGAGATCCGCCTTCTCCACGATGTATCCGGCGCCGCTGGTGGTGAAAGCGCTGATCGGCGTGCCGCGAGTGACGTCGGTGAAAATCGACCCTTCCGATCCGTGCACTTCGTTGCGAAGATCGAGCCCACCCCTGGTGGTCCACGACAACTCGCAATGCCCAATTCCGCCGCTCGCGAATTTCAGCATCAGCAGCGCGTTGTCCTCGCCTTCGGTCTTGTCGTGATGCACCAGGCGCGCGCCCCAGGCCATCACCTCGACGATGCTATCCTGCTTGCCGAAGAAGTAGCGCGCGGCTGCGATGGTGTGGCACGCCAAGTCGTTCATCGCGCCGCCGCCCGTCTTCTCCACGTCCCAAAAGTGCGGGCTATGCGGCCCTCCATGCGACTCGCGCGACCGGACCCACAGCACCCGTCCAATGCCGCCTTTCTCGATCATCTCTCGCGCTTTCACCACGCACGGCGCAAACACTTCGGTTTCGGCGTATCCGTGCATCGCACCCGATTTCGTGGCGGCGTCGAGCATGCTCTTCGCCTCTTTGCGATTGCGCGCCAGAGGCTTCGTGCAGACCTGGTTGCGACGCGCTTTCGACAGTTGAAGGGACACGGGCAGGTGCGCTTCATTCGGCAGCGCGATGACGAACAGATCGATGTCGTCGCGTCCGATGAGAGCATCCACGTCGGTGCCCGGCTCAGCGATGTTCCACTTCTTGCCGAATGCCCTCGCCCGCTTCTTATCTCGCGAGTAATTCGCCACCACCTCGTGTCCATACACGTTCGCGAGTCCCTGCATGTAGAACTCGGCCACGAACCCCGAACCGAGCATCGCGATTCGAACGTTACTCATATAGATGTCTGAGGCTCCTGCGGTAGGCGTCGTAGAAACGTTCGAGTTGCTCTGCCGCGCTGGTGTTACCCACGAACTGGTGGCTCGGCAGCAGTTCCGGTTTGATCCCGCGATCCACCAGTCGCTGGGCCACTTCGCAGCGCAGCATGTTGATGATCGCAGCGCCGGTGACGGTGGACGACGGGCCGGTGCGCCACTCGAGTCCTTCGATCTCCAGCACGCAATCGCCGGGCGGGCAGTGGTTATCGATGATCACGTCCGCCGCATCGATCAGCTTTTTTCCGGATGAGTGAGCCGGCGTCGACTGCTCGCAATGCCGCCGCGACACGATTCCAATGACAGGCAACCCGCGCCCTTGCGCGGCCATCGCCATCTCGACGATCACCGGCCGGATGCCGCTGGTGGAGATCACGATGAAGGCGTCGTGCGGCCCGAATCGGAAGCCTTTGAGGATCTCCTCCGCGTACCCCTCGTATTTTTCCAAATAGAGCGGCGCACGCAGACCGTTGGTGCCGATGATGTTGGCGTGATTCGACAGCGCGAGTTCCACTAACGCCACAAAGCCCGGATAACAGCCCTGCCGTGGAGTCATTTCTTCGCACATCATTCGCGAGTGGCCGTTTCCAAACAGGAACACGAGTCCACCATTTGCGATCGAGTCCGTGCAGATAGCAGCGGCCCGATCGATGTTCGGCAGTTCGTGTTCGCGAAGTTCGGCTAACAGTCGCGTGACCCGGTCGAAGTAGTTAATTGCGGCTTGCATCAGGAATGGTGAACCTCAAGGTATATCACAGGGTTGTATGCTGGCGAGATGGCTCGGACAGCGATTGGCATCGACATCGGCGGCACACAGATCAAGGCGGCGCTGGTAGACGACACCGGTGCGGTGCTCAAGAACGCACGCGTAAAGACGCCGCTCGAACTGAATGAACTGAGACGCGCGCTGAAGGATCTCCTGGCCGGGATTGCGGATGACGGCATCGCCGGTGTAGGCGTCGCATGCAAAGGGATCATCGATCCGGCGACCACGCGGGTTGAGTGTCTACCGGGCAATATGGGCTATGTCGAGGGCTCCGTTCTCTCGTCTCTGGTGTGTGAAGCCCTGGACGCGGAGGTGCCGGTTTTCGCCGATAACGACGCGCGGGTCGCGCTTGTCGGCGAGTGCGTCTGGGGCGCCGCGAAGGGACGCCGCGATGTTCTCATGTTTACGCTGGGCACGGGGATCGGTGGTGGAATCCTGTCCGGCGGCCGCATTCTACGGGGGCACGGCGGCATCGCGGGACATCTTGGCCACGTCAATGCGGATCCCGACGGCGCGCCATGCATCTGCGGGAATCATGGCTGTTTGGAGACGGTGTTCTCGGCGCGGGTAATCGAGTCGGACGCCTATTCGGCTTTGCACCGCGGTCTGGTCACAAGCTTTGCCGGATCGCTGCCCTCCTGCGAGGACGTGTTCGCAGCCGCCGCGCGCGGCGATGAGACGGCGCTGTGGATTGTGAATCGCGGGGCTCGAAAAATGGGCGCCGCAGTCGCCGGCCTGCTGCACGCGCTCGATCCCGAGATCGTCATCATCGGCGGTCAGATGGCCGGAGCCGGCGCGACGCTCTTCGAACCTGTGCGGAACGAAGTGGCGTGGCGCACGAGAACACTGTTGCGGCGAGAGGTTCCCATCGTCCCGCCGCAGGTCGCAGACCCGACGGGTGTGGCCGGAGCCGCGGCGCTGGTGTTCCAAAGCGAAGTTGCGGCGATGGTATCCTAGGAAGGATAGTCCCCACCTAACCTTCTGGGAGTTGTTGCATGAAGTCGTTTGTCACCCTGAGTGCGCTTGCACTCATCGCGGCCGGTAGTGCGCCGGCGGCCAGCAAAAACGGAGGCTCCGTGCCTACGTTCACCAAGGACGTTGCGCCGATTCTATATTCCAAGTGCGTCGGTTGCCACCGTCCCGGGGAGGCCGCGCCGATGCCGCTTCGAACGTATTCGGAAGTCCGGCCGTGGGCCAAGGCGCTGAAACAAGCGGTGGCCACTCGCAGCATGCCGCCATGGCAGGCGGACCCGGCGGTCGATCATTTCCGAAATGACCGGCGGCTGTCGGACGAGGAGATTACGTCCATCGTGAAGTGGGCCGATTCGGGCGCACCGGAAGGGAAAGCGGCGGACATGCCGAAATTGCCCGATTTCGTCAAAGGCTGGGTGATCGGCCAGCCCGATATCACGATCGATACCGGCAAGGACTTCAACATTCCGGCAGACGGCGTTGTGCCCTATCAGTACTTCAAAGTGGATCCCGGTTTCAAGGAAGACACATGGATTCAGGCTGCCGAAGTGCGGCCGACGCAGCGTTCGCAAGTGCATCACATCCTGGTCTTCGTGCAGGACGGCGGGAAACGGGTGACGCGCGGGGGCGAGCAGTTCAGCGATATGCTGATCGGCTACGCGCCGGGCGTGCCGACTATCACGTGGGATCCCGATACGGCGTTCATGGTGAAGGCCGGATCGACTCTGTTGTTCCAGGTGCATTACACGCCGAACGGCAAGCCGTCGGTGGACCGCTCCGTACTCGGGCTGAAAATTCGTCACGACCTGCCGAAATACCGTGCGTTTTCAGGATCGGCGACGCAGTTCCGCCTGAATATCCCGCCGGGCGATCCCAATTATCAGGCCACCGCGACTCATGAGTTCAAGGAAGACGTCACGCTCCTGGACATGACTCCGCACATGCACTTGCGCGGCAAGGCGTTCAAGTATGTGATCACTTATCCGGACGGCCGTTCGGAAGAGTTATTGAACGTTCCAAAATACGACTTTAACTGGCAGTTGAGTTATATCCTCGCCGAACCGCGGAAGGTGCCGGCAGGATCCAAAATCGAAGCGACTGCCTGGTACGATAACTCGCCAAACAACAAATACAATCCGGATCCCACCAAGACCGTGCACTGGGGCGACCAGACGTTCGAAGAAATGATGATCGGTTTTTTCAACTACAAAGTCCCGATCGATCGTCCCGATCCGGCCCCGGCTGCCCAGCCCGCACGGCGATCCGGCGATTGAGCGCTGATTTCTGGCGTTGCGGGTAAGAACCTCGTAACGCCCGCTCCGGTTCCGTGCTCTAACCAACGGGGTGAATGTGGTGGAATCAAACGAAAATTTCTTCCTAAGTAACAAAGGTTACATCATTGGATTGGTCATCGCGTTTCTCGTGGGACTGATTCCAATGTGGATCTATGCGTCCAGTAACGCGTCGCAACGCGATTCTGCGATCAGGCGGTTGAACGAGTGCCGATTGAAAGATCGGGTCGCGGCCGCGGGGATGTTCGCGAAACGCGGTGAATACGAAACAGCGCGTCGGGAAGCGAGCACGTTCTTCTCCGATTTGCGTCAGATTGTCGATCAGGACAAGAGCTTCCCCGATCAGGAACGAGCGGACCTGCGCTTGCTCCTGCAGCAGCGCGACGATATCATCACGCTGCTGGCCAGAAGCGATCCGGCCGGGGTCGACCGGGTCTTTGCACTCGAATATCAGCTACGACAAAAGCTCCCGACTGAGTGACTTATTGATTGGCTACGGCGGAATTCGTGCGTTGCCCATTTGGGTCCATCGATTCGGTCACCGTGACCTGATCCCGGGCTTGAGATCCGCCCCCGGAAGAAGAAAGCTGCCAGAGTGACCGTGTAGCGGCATGAGCCGAGCCCGACATGGAAAGCCGTATATCCTTTACGCTGGAGAGAGAGCCAACCAAAAGGAGTTCTGTTATGGCAGCGCTTGATTGGTCACAATGCCCCGCCGTGGAAAGCATCCCAGGCAAGCGGAGCGGCGCGTGGGTTTTCAAGGACACCCGGATGCCGGTTTCCGCCGTTTTCGAGAACCTCCAGGATATGAGCGTTGACGAACTCGTCGAGGAATTCGGCGTTACGCGGGAACAGGTCGGGGCCGTTCTGGAATTCGTCGCGAATAGCTTGGAGGCGCCCACACCGGTTCCTGCCTTCACGGATTCAGGGCATTCCGCTGATGCTCGTTCTCTTTGACAATGGCACGCCGCGCACTCTAGCCCGGTATCTGATCGACCACCACACGGTCACAGAAGCCCGTGCTCGCGGATGGAAAGAACTGGAGAACGGCGCCTTATTGACCATTGCCGAAGCCTCTGGTTTCGAAGTTCTGATAACGACGGACAAGAATCTCCGCTACCAGCAAAACTTAATGGGTCGCAAGGTCGCCATCGTCGCTGATCAAGTCCCACATAGCGCAAATCGTCGCGGCCGTAAATGCCGCGACGCCCGGCAGTTATGTCGAAGTCGAAATCCCTTTCAACTAGTTTTGCAACATAGGCCGCCCGCCCGCGCATCCGCGGTTCGCGGGGTTGCAAATGTCCAGTTCAGATTGGATGGCATCAATACGAAGCAGCCCAAGGACCAGACTGCGACATGTGCCGGGGCGTGGCATCATGAGATGCCTAGTAGGCTCGATCAGCGCAAAGGTGTTGCACGACGCGGACTGTCCCGTATGGACAGGCACACATCTCACGCAGGGTCCACCCGCCGAGTGGATCAGCCCCACGAAGATCTTGTGCGCCGCCAATGCCGATGCCTGCAGCGAAAAGGCCCTGGCGTGGGCTTCAAGCCTGGCGTCCGGACTCGATGCGGCTTTGGTGCTGGTACACGTTGAGCCTCGACTCGAGTCGCCCGGCGAAGACTATTACTCCCGTGAGTATCACGAACGAGTGATGGCGGAAGCAAACGGGAAGATCGACGAGTTGCAACGCGTGGTGGGAACTCGCGCCGAAGTCACGATCGCGGCTGGCAATATTCCCCAAGCGGTATGTAGGACCGCTGAGCGCCTAAAAGCTGATCTGCTGGTGATCGGCCGTGGGTCTGAGGCTTCCGTAAGACTCGGGTTGAACACGTATGGGATCATCCGTGAATCACCCTGCCCGGTGGTGAGTGTCTGATTGGATTTCTGGGCTTATCGAGCGTCCGGGCCTCTAAGCTCATGTCGAACGAACAACGTGCAAGAGAGGTAGATCTGTGTGTTCTTACTCATTGATGATGGTTCCTAACTGGAGCCGGCGCAACGTGCCGTTGAGGTGCGCCTTTCGCAGGAACCGGTGCAGCATGCCATCAAAGAGCCTGAGATCGGTGATGATTCCGGAGCGACTCGGCCGCGCTGTCTGAAACTTTCAGAGTGTCCGGCCAAGGCCGGCCTCCACCTCTCCGCCGACCGCCTCAATGTCACCCGTGCTGGTCCGGATCGTGACGAGAGATGGCTCATTGGCGACAACTCCGGGGCCCTTCAGGTACAACAATGTGTTTCGCGGCCCCGGTCTAAACCGACTCGTGCGGCAGAAAGGCCAATCACAGTGCCATCCCCGGAACAGGATCCGGCCGCACCGGACAGGCCGCTTCAGTCGCCGCCGACACCCGCAGCCTCCGGTTGATAAATGACTTCGAGGACCTTCAACCGCCGTATGCCCTTCGGAACACGCCACTCGATGACGTCACCGACCCGATACCCGAGCATGGCGGTACCCACAGGGGCGAGAACCGAGATGCTACCCTCCTTGCGGGTCTGGCTCGGGAAATTGAGTCGGTACACACGGATTTCTTCGGAATCCAGATCCTTCAATCGGACTTCGGAGTTCATGGTCACCACGTCGCGTGGGATGGCGTCCGGTTCGATGACCTCCGCACGATCGAGTTCCTGCTCGAGCATGTCCAGGTATTGGTGGTCTACCGAGCGCGCTCCGCGCCGACCTGCGATGAGCCGCCGGAGTTTCTCGCAATCGGTATCAGTGATATATATGCGGTCTGGCATGTGTCGGGTCTCCTCTTGAACTTGCACGGATTTGTGCTTTCGAAGAGACCTCTACGTGCAAGCCGGATGCCAATGTTCCGGTCTCGAATGACCGCGCGACAGTAGCGATCAGCATACTGCGCTGCCTGAAAACGCACATCACTGCCCGCTAAGGCTCAACCGGGGCTCCCCAAGCTATGTTTGGGCGCCTGGTCCTCGGGGCTCGTTACCTCGACAGATGCGCACGGCAGCGGATGGTTCCACGATTGCATCGATCGGGTTAAGGCAGACAGGATATGACCACAGAACAAGCACTGCTGACGTTCACGATTGACGAGCCCTCCCTCCGTGCCAACATAGTTGAGACACTTCTCGTTCCTTAATTACAGTGCAGGGCGAGAAAGACTCTAACGTGAATAATCATAAGGTTTCTGCTTCTTCCCCTGTGGTTTTGCCGTCGGTGGGACGGAGGGAGCCCGA
>JBBQGE010000088.1:0-26237 GCA_038322675.1 Bryobacterales bacterium | reverse complement strand
CTGCTACCGGGTCGGCATGGACTACGTGTCCTGCTCTCCGTACCGTGTGCCGATCGCGCGCCTGGCTGCCGCTCAGGCCGCTCTTACCAAGGGCGACAAGAGCGAATCGAACCGCACCGCATAGTGACTACAGGGGCGCGGTTTCAGCCGCGCCCTTTTTCTTTGGGTATTCACTGTTCTTACTCAGCGGCGACGAGTGACGCAATCGTCGCAAGCCGATGCAGGACCATGCGCCCTTGCTACATTCGTGATTCGCGAATAGCAAACGAGGCCGGATATCCGCAAGAGTTACAACGGATCGATCAGTCAAACTGCCCGCGCAGTATCCTCTGCCGCTCCTCAGCCGGAAACCGCTCGATGGCATAACGCAGCGCCGTCCTCGGCATCTGCGAGTAATGCTCGCGCAGAAACTCGACTAACTCGACCGGCGACTTCTTACCAGCTTCCCGCAACATCCAACCCGTCGCTTTGTGAATCAGGTCGTGCTTGCCGCCAAGCAGCAGCGCCGCCAGCGCGAACGTATCCTTCAAATCGCCCGCTCGAATAAAAGTCTGCGTGGCCACCATCGCGATGCGCCGCTCCCACACACGATCCGATTTCACGAGCTTGTACAGCACGCGGCGCGATCGCGTGAGCAGATAGTCGCCCACGATGTACGGCGCCGAGCCATCCACCAGATCCCAATTGTTCACGCGATCGGTGTGGTCCAGATAAAACTCGAGGTGGCTGCGTTTCGCCGCGGTGCTGCCCGACTGGTACTGCTCCACCAGAATCGCCAGCGCCACGGTCCGGTGCTCGTGAATCGGAGAATCCAGCAACTCCGCGATTCCCTCCAGCGCGAGATCGCGGTTCCGATGCGCAATCCGCCGCAGCACCGGCACAGTGATCCCAATGAAGCGGTCGCCCTCGCCGTACTGGCCCTTTCCGGTCTTGAAGAACCAGGACAGATTGCGAGCCCGCTCCGGGTCCGCGACTTCGGCGAGTTGTTGCTTCACCTCGGCTACAGTCATCAGCCCAGATTCCGCACCACCAGCGCCGAGTTCTTGCTGCCGAACGCAATGCAATTCGCCAGTGCGTATTCGAAACTGACGCGGCGTCCGGTATCGGGAACATAATCGAGATCGCACTCCGGGTCGGGCGATTCGAGATTGGCGGTCGGCGGGAGTACGCCATCGCGCATCGCGAGCATCGAGGCCGCGAGTCCCGCAGCGCCGCAGGCACCTTGCGGATGGCCGATCAAACTCTTAAGCGACGATCCCGGGGTCCGGTACGCCGAGCCGCCGAACGCCAGCTTCACCGCGCGGGTCTCGATCTTGTCGTTCAACTCGGTGGAGGTACCGTGATAGTTCACGTACCCGATGGCCTCGGGAGGAATGCCTGCTTCGTTCATCGCCAGCGTCATCGCACGGGCGGGTTCTTCACCGCACTCCTCCAACCGCACTCGATGGAACGCCTCGCAAGTGGAGCCGTAGCCCATGATTTCCGCATACACGTGGGCGCCGCGCGCACGAGCCCGATCCAAATCTTCGAGTACGAAGAACCACGAGCCTTCGCCGACCACGAACCCATCGCGATCGCGCGAGAACGGCCGCGACGCGCGCGCCGGCTCGTCGTTCCACTTCGTCGAGAGGATGCGCATGGCCATGAAGCCGCGGAGAATCAGCGGCGCGATCGGGGCATCGGCGCCACCGGCCACCACGCAGTCGAGCACGCCCGCGCGAATCTGGCGGAATGCATATCCGATGGCATCGGTGGACGAGGTGCAGCCAGTCGAAATGACGTGGCTGAAGCCGCGCAAGCCGAATCGCATGGAGATTTCGCTGGCCAGAGTGCCGATGGTGGAGTTAGGAACAACATAGACGCTGCACTGCCGCCATTTGCCTGAATGAAACAGGCGGTATTGCTCCTCCGTGAACTCCTGACTGCCGCCGCCGGACCCGAGAATCACGCCGATCTGCCGTAGTTCATCGCGAGTCAGCTTCTTGCAGTCGATACCGGCATCGTCAAGCGCTTCAGTGGCCGCCGCCACGGCCAGCGGCACAGTCCGGGAGACGTGCGGCCGGTCCTTCGGAACAACGTAGCTGTCTTCGTCAAAGTCGACGATCTCGCCCGCGATGCGGACAGCGAATCCGGACGAATCGAATCGCGTGATATGGCGGATACCGCTGCGGCCCTCCCGGGTTGCTTCCCAGAAGGATTCGCGCCCGATTCCATTCGGACTGATAGCACCGATCCCCGTGACGACAACCCTCTTCATGCGCTATGAAAACTCCCCTCCGCGGTACAAAAGACGTTTCGAAGCTCTGTGTTAGTATAGGGCATACCTGCCGCGGAGTGACGTCAGGTTCAACGTTCGCCCTTCCGATTCACAATGATCCACCGCAAGCTTGAGCATGCGCTTGCCGGATTCCAGGCCGGAATGCTCGGCGGGCTCGCGATGCTGGGACTCCTGGTTAGTATCTCGATTCTCGATCGCCATTCGTGGTCGTCCTATCTCACAGTTTTGGGCGCGTTGTTGTGGGGACCGCGTGTGTTGCCGGACCGGGCTGGATGGCCGGCGGTTTCCGGAGCCGCCCTGGAATTGCTGATTGCGGCGACGGCAGGCGTATTGTTCGGCATCATCTTTAGCGGTGCCGTGGGCAGCCGGCGAATCGGCCTGATTGCGGTGGCGTGGGGCGCGGCGTTGTTCTATGTTACCGACTGGCTGTTCCGTGTCACGAGTCCGGTGGTGTCGCAATATCTTCCCAGGACAGCGCTGCTGGTGGGCCATCTGGTGTACGGCATCTGCCTGGCGGCCATTGGATGGATTGCGAATTCCGGTGAGCGGAACCAACCCGGTACTATCATGCAGCCCTGACTGCCGGTACCCGGTGTGTGAGACACAGGTGTGATGACTGGTCACGCGCGACGCCGTCGGCTATCACGGCATGGGTGCCGCGGCAAGTTCGCGAACGGTGAATGGATGCTTGGATTTCCGGTAGAATGGAAGTTTCATGCACTGCGCCGGATGTCCGTTCTGAAACCTGGCTTGATACGTGCACGTCTGGATTCTCAAGGCGCAGAGTAGAAAGGAACCAGCCCTAGAATGATGTTTCACAGGCGATTACGCCTGCATGCCTTCCCGGTATGTCTGCTCTGTGTCGCGGGAACAGGTCTGCAATTATCGGCGCAACAGCCGCAGCAGCCACCGCAGACGCAGGCACCAAAGCCGAAGCCGGCTTCCCCGTTCGAAACCGTACCTGAAACAACTGAGCCCGCGAAACCCGCGCCCAAAGCGCCGGCCGCCGCGGCACAACCGGGTGCTCCGCCCGAGAACGTTATCGAAGCCGTGGAATTTCGCGGATCCCGCCGCGTGCCGCAGGACACCCTGCGAGCTCTGATTTTCACGAAGAAGGGTGACACTTACGATCCCGAAACCATGCGCCGCGACTTCATGGCTCTTTGGAATACGGGGCGGTTCGACGACATCAACCTGGAACGCGAACCCGGCAAGACGGGCTGGATCATCCGATTCAATCTGGTGGAACGGCGCGTGGTCCGCACCATCAAGTATGAAGGCAACAAGTCCATTACCGTATCGGAGATTCTCGACCGTTTCAAGGACCGCAAGGTCGGCCTGACAGTCGAAACTCAGTACGATCCCAACAAGATCCAACGCGCCAAGAACGTCCTTCAGGAGTTCCTTTCCGAGCGTGGGCGGCAGTTTGCGAAGGTGGAACCGCAGATCCGGCAACTGCCTCCTTCGTCCCTCGAAGTCATCTTCAAAATCGACGAAGGCCCGAAGGTGAAGGTGGGCAACATCGATATCGAAGGCAACAAGGTGTTCAGCGACCGCATCGTGCGGCGCGCGATGAAGAACCTGCGGCCCATTGGAGTCCCGTACTCCATCTATTTCGAGAATCTCTTCGCGCGAAGCTACGACTCCACCAAGTTGGAGGAGGACCAGGAACGCATTCGCCAGTTCTACATGGAAAACGGCTACTTCCTGGCACGGGTGATCGATCATTCCGTGAAAATCCGCGATGTCGGCGGCAATGGCATGCACATCCCGGTCATCAAGCCGAACAAGCCCGGAAAACGCGCGGATATCGGCATCACTATTGAAGAAGGCCGGCTCTATCATCTCGACAAGATTCAGTTTCAGGGCGTGAAGCTGTTCAGGACTCCGGAGACATTAATGGGTCCGCTGTTCCAGATGAAGCAGGGCGATGTTTTCTCGACAGCGAAATTGCGTAAGGGACTCGAGAGCCTCCGCAAGCTGTACGGCGAGTTTGGCTACATCGACTTCGTCGCGGAACCCTCCTTCGATCCGATCCCTAATACCGATAAGATCGACCTGACGCTGGCGTTCGACGAAGGCAAACAATTCTTCGTCCGCCGCGTCGACTTTTCCGGAAACACCACGACTCGCGACAAAGTCATCCGGCGCGAGTTGCTGATCGACGAAGGCGACATGTTCAACTCCCGCCTGTGGGAGTTAAGCATTCTGCGTCTGAACCAGCTCGGCTACTTCGAAGTGCTGAAGGAGAACGAGGCTGCCGATATCAAGCGCGACACTAAGAGCGACACCGTGGACATTACGCTGAAAGTGAAAGAGCGCGGCAAGAACTCGGTGCAGTTGAACGGCGGTGTGTCGGGCATCGCGGGAAGCTTCATCGGCTTCTCGTATGCGACGAATAACTTCCTGGGACTCGGTGAGACGCTGAGCCTGTCGAGCCAGTTGGGCGATCGCATCCGGCAAGTGGAGTTTGGATTTACCGAGCCGTACTTCCTGGACAAGCCGATGCAGGTGGGCTTCACTGTATTCACCACCCGGTTCAATTACGATCAGGGACGCGAGGTCTCACTTCTCTCGGGCCGCAACCTGATTCCGTTGTTCGATCAACTCGGCTCGAATAACCTGTTGAATTACGTTTCCAACAGCCGCGGATTTACATCGTTCTTGAACTACCCGCTGAAGCGCAGTTTTGCCCGCCTGGGTCTCACCTATGGATACAACGTGCAGGATATTCAGACGTTGACCTCCGCGGCCAAGACGTACTTCGATTATCTTTACTTCCAGAATGTCGGTGGGCCCAACGCGCTCAACGGTATTCGGACCAGTCAGATCATCCCGTCCTACAGCTATAACACCGTGAACCACCCCATCACGCCGACAGCCGGTAAGAGCCTGTTCGCGACGGTGAACTTCACGGGTAGCGTGCTGGGCGGCAACGTCAACACCGTGGAGCCGACCATCGACGCCAAGTATTTCCGGGGCGGCTTCCGGAAGGGGCACGTGATCGGGATGCACTTCCTGGGCCGGTTCCTCACCGGTTACGGCGGCAAGGTAGCGCCTCCGTTCAGCCGCTTCTATATGGGTGGCGAGAACGACATCCGCGGATTCGAGATCTGGGGCATCAGCCCGTTCGCCTATATTCCCAGCCAGACGACCGTGGCGGTGTACAACAACGACGGTACGCCTCGTTCCCAGAAGATCGTCAACTCCGATGGTAGCGTCTCCAACAACCCGGTCACGCAGACCATCCCGATCTACCAATTCGTCGCACCGGGCGGCGACACGCAGATTGTCACTAACTTCGAGTACCGGATTCCGATCTTCGGTCCTGTGACGCTGGCCGCGTTCCTCGATGCCGGTGTAAACCGGCTGACCCAGACGAGCCAACTCCGGCTCAACCCCGACCGGATCACGCAGTTGAACGGGATTTTTCCGGAGGCGAGTTTCAGCGATAAGGCGGTCATCGCGGCAGGCACGCAGGCGATCCGGTCCTCCACTGGTCTCGAGTTGCAAGTGCTGATGCCGGTGGTGAATGCCCCGTTCCGCATCTATTGGGCGTACAATCCGAATAGGGTGCAGACGATCCTGCAGGCGCCGATTGTGGCGGATCGGTCGTTGTTCCCGAACTCAGCAACATTTTTGAACGCTCTTTCTCAGATCGGACAACCTACTCCGTTCTACGAAAAGGCTTCGACATTCCGTTTCTCTATCGGACGCACGTTCTGATCGTCTGATACGGCAGTGGGCGGGTAATACCGCTCGCTGCTCTGCGTCGTGTTTCCTCTCCTGGCGGACACCGGCGATGTGACCAAATACAACTTGAGTAAGACTGAGGAGTTTATCGTGAGCAAACAGATACTGATGTGGGCAACCGTGGCGCTGGCAACAGTCGCCTTCGGTCAATCTGCGCCCACCAAAGTCGGCGTGATCAACATCCAGAGTGCGCTGGTGAGTACGAAAGACGGGCAGAAGGCTGCCCAGGAATTGGAAACGAAACGAGCACCGAAGGCGAAGCAATTCGAGCAGCGCCAGGCCGAGATCCGGCAACTTCAGGATTCGCTCAATCGCGGCGGCAACGCTATGGCGGAAGCCGCGAAACAGGACTTAATCCGCAACATCGACATCAAGACCAAGGCGTTCAATCGCGATCTCGAAGACGCGCAGGCCGAATGGGATCAGGATCAGCAAAAGGTGCTGCAGGAACTCGGGCAGAAGATGATGGTCGTCATCGACAAGTTCGCCAAGGACAATGGCTATTCTCTGATCCTGGACGTCAGCAACCCGCAGACTCCAGTCCTTTATGCATCTAACGCCATCGACGTGACCAAGGAAATTGTGGATCTCTACGACAAGAATTCCTTGACGTCGAGCACGCCGGCGGGGCCGTCCGGAAACGCCGCGGCACCGCGTCCGGCGGCGGCCAGGCCCGCTCCGGCTACGCCCGGCGCCACGAAAAAGTAGCGTTCGTTTCGCGAGGGTGGCACGCTTTGGGCCGCCACCCTACGCCGCTATCCAGAGGCTCTCCGCGAACGCCCATTCCTCGTCCGTCCACGAGTCAGCCACCTCAAATCCCGCTCTACGCGCCATATCCATCACGGTGGACATCTCGTACTTGTGAGACGACTCGGTCCAGATCGATTCCCCCGGCTGGAACATCGCGACACAACTGGCAAGCTGAATCTCCACGCTTTGTGAACACATCGAGACCAGGTGCATTTCCACCCGGTTCTCGCGCGGGTTGTAGCGCGCCTCATGACGGAATCGCCGCAGGTCGAAGTTCCCGCCGAGTTCTCGATTGATTCGAGCGAGGAGGTTCCGGTTGAATGCAGCCGTTACCCCGGCGGGATCGTCGTATGCCAGCAGCAACTCCGGCACCGGTTTCACCAGGTCCGTGCCGATCAGCAAGCAATCGTCTTCCAACAATTCGTCCCGAATCTGTTCCAGCAAGTTGCCGGCGTCGTCGCGATCGAAGTTGCCGATGGTGCTGCCGAGGAACAATACGAGGACGGGGCCGCCACCGGCATGAGCCAGCGCCTGACGCACACCCTCGACGAAGCTCGCATGAACAGGGTGGACTTCGGCAATACCCGACAGTTCACGCTCGCAACAATCGAGCGCGGCCTTGGACACGTCGATCGGGTAATAGTCGACCCTTCCCTGCCTTCGCGCGATGGCCCGCAGCACATGAGCTGTTTTGCTGCCCGAGCCGCTACCGAGTTCAAGAACCGAGCAGTGGTTCGGCGCCTGCCGGGCGATCGCCTGCGCATTGTTTGCCAGGATCCGCCGGTCCGCTCGCGTGAGCCCGTATTCCGGAAGCACGGTGATGGTTTCGAACAGCGCGCTGCCAACGTCGTCGTAGAAGTATTCCGGCGGCAGAGTCTTAGGAGTGGACGAGAGCCCGTCGCATACGGCTGTCGCGAAGCGCGCCACCGCGGGGGACTCAAATACCTCAGATGTTTTCAATAAGGCGGAAAGTGGCATAGACGTATGGGTAATTCGGCCGAAACCAGTTTCGGAACGAGCGTCGAAGCATGCAAGCGGCGGTGCGGCACGATCCGCCCTTCAGAACGAAATGTTTTCCGTCGAAGAAGTTCTGCGAGTAACCCGGATAGAAAGGGAATTCCTGAAAGCCGGGGAATGGCCCGAAGGCCGTATCCGTCCACTCCCAACCATTGCCGGTTAATTGTGAGATCCCGAAGTACGAGTCGCCTGCGCGAGTAGCAGTTACAGCTACGGGATCCCAGGCAGCGAAATCGAAATTGCCGAACTGCGTAGTGGGCGTGTTATCGCCCCAGGGATAATCCCGTTCCTGATCCGTGCCGGTGCCGTACGCCGCACGGTGAAACTGCGGCTCAGTGGGCAGCGAGTAACCTGCCCAGGCGGCATAAGCGCGCGCCTGATCGAGCGTGACATAAACAGGATGATCGAGCGGCAACGGTGACTCCTGAAACATGCCGCGGTAGAACCAACTACCCGCGTGATCGGTCCAGAAGGGCGGCACTTCACCGCCTTCCCGCACGAAGTCGCAATACTCACCGTTGGTTACTTTGTACTTGGCCATCCGAAAATCCGGCACCGCCGCCCGATGTTCAATGAACTCGTTGTCCCACCCGAAACGGCCGGAGTCCTGTCCCAGGGTGACGCACCCACCGGGAACATCGAGCATAAGACTCTCAACGCGAGCACCTGTTTCGATAATTTTCGTTCGTTGTGCCTTATCTTCGTAGGGCAACGCATGCATCAGGTATGCGAAGGTCTCCGCATGCATCAGGCGATGTTCCAGCGCCACCTGCACGATCTGGTCCGGCGCGTGCGCCAGAACCGCATCCAACCGGCGCCGGACCTCCAGGTTATACGCCGTGACTTCCGCCACTCGCGGCCAGTCATGCGGTTGATCGGTGGGCGCGGCCCCAGGTTCGGGATCGATACCAAACTCGAATAGCTTGTCGAATTCGGGATGAAACGACGGCAGGCCCAGTGCGCCACGGCAGATCTGGTTCCAGTCGAACGCCTCCAGATGTCCGAGGTAGAAAATCAGGCGGTGACGGTCGGGGATGGGGCGCTCGTAGATTGCCGCGGGCGCGAGCAGCCGGAATAGCTCATCAGTTTGCGCGCGAGCGTCACGAATATGCTCCGCAAGTGGAGCACTCATAGGCTGCGCCCCCGGACGGTTTGACGGCTAATAGCCGGTAGTACCAATCCAAAAACTCTCTTCCCAGCGGCCTTTCGGTGCGATCGAATCGAGGTCTTTGTACTTGCCTTGATGTGCCAGGTTGAATGCATCGGTGATGGCGGTCATCGGTTCAAAACAGATGAAATCCTTGCCCGGAGGCGCGTAAATGACCGCAACCTTGAACTTCTGACCGTACTTAACCCAGATGCGCTCAGAACCGCTCTGGAACCAGAAATCCGCACGTCCATCGGCACCGCGAATCAGATTTGTGAAGACATCGTCCAATTGGGTGGTCGCGAGTTGGAGAGGGTCCGGCAACTTTAGCGGCTCCATCTCACCTGTCGGGATCAGGTCCGCCGTCAGCTTCACGTGGTCGCGGGCGGCTATGTGCACGGTCCAACTGTCACGGTGAGTTTCGCCGATGCGGAAATACGGGTGATACCCAATTACCAGCGGCATCGGAGCGTTCGACAGGTTGTCGATCACCGTGCGCACCTCCAACGATCCGCCAGACAGCCGGTAGGTCATCTCGATGGTATGGGCGAACGGGAATTGAGCCATCCAGTCGGGATAACGCCAGAACTCGAGCCGGCTGGTCACCCATGCCGAGTCCTTGTCGGCGCCACTGGATATTACTTTCCATTCGGGCGTGTACGAAACCAGGCCGTGAATGGGATGATGATTCTGGTCGTAGCGGAAGTTGCCCAACGCTGGGTTCAGCAAATACTGATGCCCATTCGCGAAATAGCGATCGCTATCCAAACGGTTGGCCCACGGCTCTAGAAACGGTATGCCGAGGAAGGTCGGATGATCGTGAAACTGCTGCGCCGTCTCGTAGGGTGACCACAGCACGTTCTTGCCGTTGACCTTCATTTCATAGGCGTTGTTCCCGATGGAAACTGCAATGGAAACTTCGGTTTTGTGGGCCCGATCGTCGAGCCGAACTACATCGACATCGCCAACCCGGAGTTTCTCCGCGGAGTATGGAGATTGCGACATGAGCGGAAGGGCAGAGGCCATCACGATAGCGGCTATTGCTCGGGCTCGGTTGGATCCAGATCTGTGTATTTTTGGCAGCACCAGCATTTTCCTGGAGAGGATGTACGGATATAGCATACATCGCACCAGTAGCTGACTTGTAGGCGCTTACCGTTTTTGTAGACGAAGACCGAGGGGAGGTAAATCTGGTTGATCTCGAAGTGCCCTTTGGCGCCGGGGTGTCCGAGCACTTCGATGTCGGCGTCCTTCAGCCGCTCGTCGGCCATGATGGCCATCGTCGGATCGTCGCCGTCCAGCGAGACGCGTTTGTGATCCGCAGTCTCAATCACGGGGGGTTGACCTTTTTCCTGCCTGAGGTGGCCGCGCAACGCCGTTGAAGGAGGATCACCGGCATACAAGCTGCACGCGCTGACGATGAGGATCAGAACCCAGGATACAATTCGCTGCACTACTCTTAGTTTAGCGTGGCGCGGACCAAGTCACGCCACGTCGATGTTGCAGTTAGGTTAGAACTCGATGTCGTTAACGGTTAACGTGTCGCCCTGCAAGCCGCCCGTAACTTTCGCACGGAAGATCCTGGTCGAGCTCGCCACGCGGTTCGTCGAACTCAGTTGACTTGCGATGCGCGAGTTTCCAGCGCTATCGATGTTCACGCGGCGGCCGTCCTGGAGTAACAGCACATACGAAGTTGTCCGCGGCGTGATGAAACACGAACTGTCCCACTGGCCGGAGTTGTTTGACCCGGTCATTTGCCCGGTATTGCCGGTGGAAGTGCCTGCGTTGTTCCAGGAGCGCCCGTATTGGTTGTTCTGGTTCTGGGTATCGGTTCCAAGGCCCGCACCAGTGCGGCTGCCCACGGTTACCGGCTGGGGGTTTCCCATCGCGGCGGCGCTGGTCGCACCCATTCCGGCCACCGTAGTCGTGTTTTGACTGGCGGCTACGTTGCCCTGCATATAGGCATCGTTCTGATCGCGATTGACCGTGCCGTCCATGCGGCTCTGATCGTTGGCCATAGACGTCCGGTTCGCAGCGTTCGAACGAACACTCCCGCCGTTGTTGGCCGCAACGCTCGCGTGATCGACACCATTCAGGTTTGCTGTTCCGGCCGTGTTGCGGTCCGTGGCGTTCTGGGATTGGTTTCTGTTTTGGTCGTAGTTCGAGGCGGTCGACGTCATCGTTCCAGACGGGCCTGGCGCGTACAATCCTCTCGACATGTTCGAAGTGCTGCAACCCGAAGCCACGAGAATTCCGACCCATGAGTTGTTGTTGTCATTATTCGCGGCGTTCGATTGGTTCATCGAGCTTGTAACTTGTCCAATCGCAAGCCCCGTGCACATCGTGAACGCGGCAAATACTGTCAAATGCTTCTTCATACCTGGTGCCCTCCCGATTGTATGGAGCAAACAGATAGCCGAACGGTAAAGTGCTGCTTTACAGGCGATTTGACGGGCACCGAAACTCCTGGGAGGAAAACTTTTCATTCACGGCATGCCGCATCGGAATGCCGCATGTAGCTACAGGAAATGAGGAACCCGCGTTAAGCCGCCGGTTCGACAGTATCGAGTGGGTCGAATTCTGCGACTCCGGCATGCCGCCCCGCACCCCACCGCAGCAGGTAAACGACCCGCGGATCCGTTATGCCTCCAAATACGTTCGGGATCAACTCTAGGCCGATTGCTGCGGCAGGTTGATGGAACTCAGTGCCGTAAGGAGGTCCAGCAGGCACGCCGCCTTGGCCTGATTTCTGGCGTTCCGGACGCTTCTGGCCAAGGGTGCACGCCGAGGGGCGCTACACCGACCTGATCGATAACGCCGTGGCTCCGTTCAATGAAGGCTCTAGCCGCCGGAGCCCTCAGAAGGACGCCATAAAAAACATCGATTAGACGAAATGATCCGAGTCGGTTAAGCTGGGTATGTCAGCCACGGTCCGAGTAGGACATCTTCCCGCCAGTATCCCGTCTTCGACGTAGCTCCGTTTGCGATCTCTTAGCAAGACCAACTCACCGAAGTTACAGGTGAATTACCAGAAGGAGAACAATCAATGAGAAATAGCTGCTTGAAGTGTGTTCTTTGTCTCGCGTTGACCGCGATCGTGGGAGTTATCCCGCTTTCCGCCGCGACGCGAAAACTCGTTATCGACGTTCCGTTCGCATTCACTGCTGGTTCGGCGAAATTGACGCCCGGCAAGTACGCCATGGTGCAGAGCGAAGGCGAAAACGTAATCTTCATCGTCAACGAGGCGAATGGCTCAGCGGTCGCGCTGATCCCCGAAGCGCCTCTGGAGTGGCGAGGTGTCGTGAGTTCGAGTGTTAACTTCGTCAAAAAGGACGGGGCGTACTACTTGAACATGATCCGGACGGCGGGAGGTCCGTGCTAGTTGATGCACATGCGCCGGTAGACGGCTGGCATCCGGCGGGAGAGTCTGGCCTCCTCTCCCGCCGCATCATAGCGCGATTTCGGCGAGAAAGCTGCTACCGTTTGCGATCGAGGTACCGAAGTTCTGGGCGATGGTCTGGCCGATATCCGACAGGGAGTCCCGCGTCCCCAGATTCACACCATGCCGCACCGCCGCACCACAGACAAGCAGCGGGACATACTCACGGCTATGGTCGGTGGATGGGGTGGTGGGGTCGCAGCCATGGTCCGCGCAGAAGATCGCAACGTCGCCGGAATTCATTTTCGCGAGTAACTCCGGAATCCACGCGTCGACTTCCTCGAGTGCGCGCGCGTAGCCTTCGACATCGTTGCGGTGGCCATATAACATATCGAAGTCGACCAGATTGGCGAAAATCAGGCCGCCGGACTGTTCGTCCATTGCCGCCAGCGTTTTCGCCATCCCGTCCGCGTTCGACGTAGTCTTTTCGTAGTCGCCGATTCCCCGAGAGAGAAAGATATCCAGGATCTTACCAACTCCAAATACGGGCACTTTTCGCTCTTCCAGGCGGTCGAGCAGCATGCCTCGGGGCGGCGGAACGGCATAATCTTTCCGATTTGTTGTGCGAGTGAATGCTCCGGGTTCGCCGGTAAACGGACGGGCGATCACACGCCCCACTTCGTAAGGACCGCGCAGGATATCTCGCGCCGTTTCGCAGATCTTGTATAACTCCCACACGGGAATTACATCCTCGTGAGCGGCGATTTGAAACACGCTATCGGCCGAGGTATAGACAATTGGGGATCCCGTCAGCACACTCTCTTCGCCGAGTTCCTTAATGATCTCGGTGCCCGAGGCTGCGCAGTTGCCCAGAGAACGACGGCCGATTCGCCGTTCGAACTCGTCCATCACCTCCGGCGGAAATCCGTTGGGAAACAGCGGAAGGGGCTTCTCCAGGTGAATTCCGGCCATTTCCCAGTGGCCCGTCGTTGTGTCTTTGCCGGGCGAGGCCAGGGCACAGCGTCCGAATGCGCCCTGTGGATCGGTAGCCGGAGTTAGCCCTTCGAGTGGCCGGATATTGGCGAGTCCGAGGCGAATTAGATTGGGAAGGTGGAGTTTCGAATGCCGGGCGATATTGCCGAGCGTGTCGCTGCCGGCATCGCCGTAGTCCACGGCATCCGGCATCTCGCCGATCCCTACACTGTCGAGTACAATCCAGATAACCCGCTGATAACTCAATTCCCCTCCCTGGATGTACTCCGCTGATCGAGCGCGCTCTGGATACGAGCCGTGAGAGCCTCCACGAAGCTATCCGGGTCGAATCCGTCCATGCGGGTGGCGATGGTCCCGTCTTTCGCGAATACGACGGTGGTTGGTATGGACGACACGCGTAGCGCCCGCGAAAGCCCGTCTTCGTAATAGGCAGACGACTTGCTCCACCCTTGCGCCTCGAGAAACGATTTCACTCCGCTTCGATCCTCATCCGTGTTGACCGACAGAAACAGAACCGCCGGATTCGACGCGAAGTGCTGCTTCACTTTCTCGTACAACGGATGTTGACCCCGGCAGGGAATACACCAGGTAGCCCAGAAATCCATCACCACAACCTTCCCGGCTAGCGATGACAGCGGCAGTTTCGGGCCATCCACGCCGGTCAGCGTGTACTCCATGGCGTTGGTGAGTCCCATATTGGGATCGAACTGCTTCAGGGCGAGTCGCCGCGCGGCCATCAACGCCGAGGTGCGATCGTATGCTTCGAGGATCAAATCGCCAAGACCGGTTTCGCTGCCATGCAGTTTCTGGTATAACTCGCCCATACGGCGGCGGATGAGCGCACGGTCTGAATCGCTTGCTTTGTTGTCGGCAATGGAGAACGCGTCAGCGTAGGCGCGGATGGCGGCGTCCAATTGCCCGAGCAGAGTCAGCCGTTTCGCCAAATCCGCGGCAGTTTCTCCGGAGGGGAAGGCAGCGAAGCTCTTGCGATCCAACTCGGTTGCCTCTTTGTTGTCCCCCAAAGTGCCTGTGGCAATTGCCTGATAGAGGATCGAGCGTCCAAGCGCCCGCTCCAACTCGTCGCGCTGTCGACCTTTCTCGCCGCTGTCCGGTATATCGGCCAGCGCCTGTCGGACGAGCGACTCGTAGCGTTTCGCGAGCTGCAACGCCGTCCTGGCGCTCCCGGCCGTTCCGTCACTCACCAATGCCCGGCAGACAGGTTCCAGAATTCCCGGGTTGTCCGGTTCCAAGGCGGCTACCCGTTGGCCGTACTTCGCGATTCGGCCCGTGTCGCCCGCTTGCATGGCCGATTTGAATATCTCTCGCTCGATCTCGTTTTTCTTTGGCGAGTTAGGAAATTTATCCAGGTGGGTTTCGAGTGCGTGAATCAGGTCGACGGCGCTGCTGGAGCCGGCCGCGAGCACCTTCCGCAGATGCTGCTGCTCGGCATCCGGCATCTTATCCTGTGAAAAAATGCCAAGCGTCAGAAGAACTGACAGGAGAACGGCGCGGATCATTCCTGTTTGGCGGCTTTCAGTCCACGAATGGCGTCGGCGAGCCCGGAAGCTCGCTCGCGAGCCATGTGGAGATAGCTATCATTCTTGATTATTCGGTCGAGCAAGGGAAGGAATTGTTCGGCCGCGGCGAGACGCTTCTTGTCCCATTGAATTTGTAACTGGAGCAGAGCCTGGTTGACACCGAGTTTCTCGTATTTCACGGCTCGCTCGAGATCGATATAGCGCTGCTCGCTCTCGGTGATGCGGTCGAACCAGTCCACCAGGATCCGGGCGTTCTCATCAATCGAGAAATTGAACGTGGTCTCATGTTTCGCGGCGCCGTCCTGGTACCGCAGCGTCTTATCACCTAGCTTTGCAACTTTGAGTCCGGATTCCAGGGGGCGTGTGAACCGGTCGAGTTTATCAGCCATCTGGAAAATAGCGTCGCACTCGTTATCGCGGAGTTTGAATTTTAAGGGATAGTCGTCGTTTTCAGTTTCCTTGTAAACCGTGTCACAGGACCGTTCCACTGTCACGCTCACGTAGGCTGGCGCCGATCCGGGGAATTTCTTGATGTACGTAATGGTCGGGGCACCGTACAGGACCGCTGAAAATAGAAGCGCGCCAGCGAGCGTACGTATCATCGGCCCGCTCCTGCACAAGCCACTCGGGTTCTGGTGGAATGACACATGGCGACGGCAAGGGCGTCGGACGCATCCTCGGGTTGTGTTTCGGTCAATTTGAGAAGATTCCTCACCATCAATTGCACCTGCTGTTTCTCCGCGCGGCCGTACCCTACGACGCTACTCTTCACTTCCAGAGCCGAGTATTCACCCACCGGGATGCCGGCTTCGGCCAATGCGAGTAAGGCGACGCCGCGCACGTGCGCGAGTTTCAGGGCCGATTTGGCGTTGGTCGAGTGGAAAACCTCCTCGACGGCGGCCGCTTCAGGTAGGTGCTGCTGAATCACCTCACGCAATCCGCGAGCGATTTCGAGGAGCCGGATATCCAGGCTGTTCTTCGGACTTGTTCGAATCACACCGGCAGCGATCAGGTTGTGCGTACGGCCATCGGTCTCGATAACTCCGTAACCGGTGCGTTCGCTTCCGCAATCGATGCCGAGGATTCGCATGGACCGCGGTTTACGCCAGAGCTTCCATCTCCGCTTCGTCGACGTCGAAGTTCGACCAGACGTTCTGCACATCGTCCTGCTCTTCGAGAGCTTCGCTCAACCGGATCATGCCGGCAGCGTTCTTGCCTTCGAGCTTGACGAGATTTTTCGGGACCATCGCGATTTCGGCGGATTCGGAGTCGATGCCGGCCTTCTGAACCGCCGCGAGCACGGCGTCGTGAGCATCGGGAGCCGAGATCACGGACCACTGTTCGCCTTCGTCCCGCAAGTCCTCCGCGCCCGCATCCAGTGCTACTCCCATCAACTGGTCTTCGGACGCTTTCTCCTTCTCTACAATGATCTGGCTCTTGCGCTCGAACATCCAGCCGACGCTGCCCTGCTCGCCGAGGTTGCCACCATTCTTTGAGAAGGCATGGCGAATTTCGCTGACGGTGCGGTTGCGATTGTCGGTAGCGCACGACACCAGCACCGCGGCGCCGCCGGGTCCGTAGCCTTCGAACAACACTTCCTCGAAGGATGCGCCTCCCAGTTCGCCGGTGCCGCGCATGATGGCCCGCTTGATGTTATCGGCAGGCATACTGACAGCCTTGGCCGCCGTGATGGCGGTGCGAAGGCGCGCGTTCGAGTCCGGGTCGCCGCCGCTGCGTGCCGCGATGGCGATTTCTTTGATGAGGTGCGTAAACACTTTTCCGCGCTTTGCGTCGAGGGCGGCCTTCTTATGCTTGATCGTCGCCCATTTTGAGTGGCCTGACATGTGAACCTCTTGAACAGGGAGGGGAAATCGAGTCGGGGACTCGAAAATTAGAGGATAGCAGAAAGGGGTACGCGGCTCAACCGTCTCTTGTGCAATAACTTAGAGGCTCCGCTCAAGGAGCGTGCGAAACCGGACGATAAGTTTTTTGGAGACTCTATGCCGGCCCGCGTCTTAGCCCTAATCCAGGACTTCGAGCACCAACCTGTGCTTGCTTCAGGGGAACTGCGCCAGTGGCTCGATGCCGATCGCGCCGGGTTCATCAGTGAGGCCATCGAAACCCTGCCTCACGTCGCTGACGGCCCAGGCAGCCTGCATGTTCTCCGAGCCATCTGTGCGGACGCGGACGCGCTGCAAACGCTGACGAACCCCGCCGCGTTGAGCGAGGAGGCGGCGATCGGACTCGCACGGCGTCTTCAGGCGGTGGAGCCGTTCCTTGACGCGCGCCTACTGGATCTGCTCGACGGCCTGGCGGGGTGGCATGCCAGCCGCGTTCTCCAGATAGTCGCTGCGATATCTGACGGCAAGCGGATCATGTCGCCGCTCGCGAAACTGCTGCGGCATCAGGACGCTCGAGTCCGATCGAAGGCGGCGCTACTGATCGGACAATCGAACAGGAATCTGTGGTGGGTGGAGCAGCAGATGGCGGAGAGCGATGCGCGTGTCCGCGCTAACGCGGTGCAGTCGCTATGGGGGACGCAGTCGCGGCAGGCGTGCGCTCTGTTTCGCGCGGCGTGCGCGGATCCGAGCCACCGGGTGGCGGCGAATGCGGTGGTGGGTCTGTATCGAGCGGGTGATCAGCGATTGTCGCGGGCCCTCGAATCGATGGTCTCGAGCGGGGACGAGTGGTGCCGCGCCGCAGCCGCCTGGGCGATGGGCGAGACTCGGGATCCCCGGTATGTTCGGGTGCTTGCGCAGCTCATTCGGGAATCGACCGGAGCCGTACGGCAGAATGCCATCCGTGCGATGGTCCGGGTTCGCAAGCGGCTGCAGGAACTGCAGCAGCAGCCGCCATTGCGAATCTGGGCCGATTTGATGGGAAGCCGCATTGAGGTACGCCTACGGCCGTGGATACCGGCGCTACCGCCGATGGCGTTCCTGGTGCGCCAGGGAGACACCGAGGTTGGAATCACATCGGTTCAGTGCCGTGGGGTAGATGATGCTTTCTACGAGTTGTACATCGTGAACCCGCCTGACGGTGAACTGACAGTGAGTGTCTGCTCAGAATCGGGTCTGGGTCAGCAAGTGGTGCGCCGAGGCGTAGACTAAGAGCAAATGCGGTTTTGGTTCGTGGGTGCGATGGCGATTCTCGCCGGCGGCTGCGCATGGTGTATCGAGCCGACGGGGCAGGCGCTGGCGCGCGAGGTCCGCGACGCGACGCTCGATCCGGCGGCGTGTTATCGCGTGCGTGAGTTGAACTTCAACAAGGAGGATGTGAAGTTCTATCTCACGGATGGTTTCCTGATCTTCGCGCGTCCGGTGCACGGGCGGCGGTTGTTCGCGGTGTTCAGCGCGGAGGTGGAAGGCGGCGATGCCGAGGTGCTGTTGATGCCGCCGCATCGGAGCGAACGCAGATCGCTGGCGACGTTTTCCGGAGCACCGAATCTCGACGAGCATTTCAAGACCGCGTTGTTCCTATTTTCGGACCAGTTGGGGGACGAGCTATTCGCGCGAGCATCGGAATCCGGGCGGCCGAGTGCCGAGATGGGCGCGCACATGACGGAGCGATGGACGTCGCTTGCGCAGAACATTTCGGGCGGATTCGAAGTTCGCATGGTGCAGGATCTGCTGTCGCCCGATCCGAACGCCGGTGTCTTCTTTGCGGGGATCGCGGGAGACAAGGTCGGGAACTTCGATGTCTACTTTGACCCGTACAGTCGCGAGCAGATCTTTGTCGGGCAATTCACGACGCGGACGGGGCACCCGAGTTTCGATGTGTGGACCACGTTCGAAGCCCGGTCGACGCGGACGGGTCGAAGCAAGCCGCCAACGCAGCCAGTGCAGATGACGCACTACCGCATTCAGGTGGATCTGGATGCGGCGCTGCACATGAAGGCTGTGACGCGTGCGGAGTTGACGACGACGCTACCGCTGCGGGCGGTGGGGCTGCAAGTCTCCGACAGGGTGAACATCACGGCGGTGTCGATTGATGGGAAACCGGCCGAGATTTACAAGAGCGAGTCGATGCGGGATTCGGCGTTCCGGATCGGGGGGAACGCAGTGTTTGTCGCCATCGCGGCGGACCCAATCTCGCCGGGAGAGCCGCAC
Organism: Bryobacterales bacterium; assembly: GCA_038322675.1. GTDB lineage: Bacteria > Acidobacteriota > Terriglobia > Bryobacterales > Bryobacteraceae > TMP-7. The sequence continues at coordinate 7,273 of JBBQGE010000088.1, read as the reverse complement.
GAAATCGAGGTACAGCACGAAGGCGACGTCGTCGTTCCGGCGGGCAACGAGGTCTATTATGTTGGGTCGCGTGGAAACTGGTATCCGCGCTGCGGCCAGGATTTTGCGACCTACGATCTGACCTTCCGGTATCCCAAGAACCTGACGCTGGTGGCAACGGGCGACGTGAAGGAGGAGCGGGTCGACGGGGAATTCAAGATATCACGCAACGTCACGAATCTGCCCGTGCGCGTCGCTGGTTTCAATCTGGGCCGGTACGAACAGGTGAAACTCGACCGGGGCGGTTACACGATCCAGGTTTTCGGGAATCGGAGTCTGGAGCCGAACCTGCAGCCCAAGGTGCCGCACATGGTCATGCTGCCGCAGCCACGAGGGACTGTGTCACATGGCGAGGTGTTCGCGCCGCCACCGCCGATGCCGATCAATCCGGCGCTCCGGCTATCGAGCGTGGCGGACAACGTGGGAGGGGCTTTCGATTATCTGCGATCGAAGTTCGGGCCTCTGGCCATCAAGGGCTTGACGGTTTCCCCGATTCCGGGGGCGTTCGGACAAGGCTTTCCCACGCTGGTGTACCTGTCGACTATCTCTTATTTGAGCCGCGAGGAAAGGCCACTCCGGCTGCGAACGAAGTACGACGATATCTTCTTTACCGATCTGCTGGCGGCGCACGAGGTGGCGCACCAGTGGTGGGGGAATTCGGTTTTCCCAGCGGGCTATCAGGACGAGTGGCTGATGGAGGCACTGGCGAACTACTCGGCGCTGATGTACCTGGAGAAGCGGAAGGGAACGCGAGCGCTGGACGAAGTGCTGGGGATGTTCGAGTCGAATCTGCTGCAGAAGACGGATGAGAAGCGGACGGTGGAGTCGACGGGTCCGATCACATGGGGGGTGCGGCTGCAGTCGTCGTTGAGCGAAGGGGCCTGGCGGACGATCACCTATGAGAAAGGGGCGTGGATCATCCACATGCTGCGGCGCCGGTTGGGGGATGCGGCGTTTCAGAAACTGCTGGCGGAAACGTGCCGCCGGTACGCCCAGAAGCCGCTCTCGACCGATCAGTTCCGGAAGCTCGCGGAGGAGATGATGGGGGCGAAGGCGGGATCCGAGCCGCTGGCGGATTTCTTCGAGAGCTGGGTGTACGGGACCGGTATCCCGTCGCTGAAGGTTTCGTGGTCGCTGAAGGGGAAGGCGCCGGCGTACCGGGTGTCGGGGACGGTAGAGCAGTCGGGGGTCGACCCGGATTTCTCGGTGGAGGTGCCGATCGAGATTGAGTTCGCAAAGGGGCCGCCGACGGTGCATTGGGTGCGGACTTCCGAGGATTCGGTCAGCTTTAGCGTGATTGTGCGGAAGCCGCCCGCGCGGGTGGTGTTGCCGGCGGGCTCGGATATTCTCGCGATCCGGAAGTAGTGCGCTATGCTGTGACTTCTACATGGAAGAGCCTGTTCAGCCGCCCAAGATCACCGCGCTTATTCTGTCTTACAACACCGCCGGAGCACTACGCGGTTGCCTGACGGCGCTGGAGGCAAGCCAAGGGCGGGAGTTGCTCGAGATCATCGTTGTGGACAACGGGTCAGTGGACGGGAGCGGGCAGATGGACGTCGATTTTCCGGCGGTGACGTTCATGCGGCTGCCACGGAACTTCGGATCGACGAAGGCTCTGAACATCGCGATGCGGACGGCGGCCGCGGAGTACGTGCTGTTCCTGGCGCCTTGGGTGATGGTTCAGGCCGGGACGGTGGCGGCGCTGGTGGCGCGATTGGACGCGGATGGATCGGCGGCGGCAGTGTGTCCGATGCTGGTGGATGAGGCGGGAATACCGAGGTCATCGATTCCGAAACTGCCGGGACCGGAGCAGTTCGGGACGTTATGGAAAGACCCGGAACAGTTGCCGGTGGACAGGGTGGACGAGACGGCAGTGGAAGTGAACGTCGGGTACCCGGGTTGGGAGGCGCTCGCGATACGGAAGCAGTTCGTGAAGGCGATCAACTGGCTGGACGAGCGGTATGGCGACTTTGGGGGCGATCTTGAACTCGCGTATCAGATTCAGCGATCGGGGAGGAAGTTGCTGATGTTGCCGGCGGTCCGGGCGGCGGCGATACCGCGGCCGAAGCTGGGGTTCGATGATGCGGCGCTGGCGACGATCGCGGCGGACCGGGTGAACGGGGTGGTGGTTTTTGCGTCGAAGCACCTCGGGTGGGCGGCTGGTCTGAAGGTGCGGATGGCGGCGATTCTGGACAGTCTGGTGCGGTTCCGGCTGCGGCTACTAATGGATGTGGCGAGCGGGACGAAGATTGACGGATCGCAGGGAACACTGTGAAGTTTTCCCGGGGGTCCGCCGATGTTATAACTGGCGTATGCAGCTTGATGGTGTACTTTGGCTGTTCCTGCCGATTTTCATAGCCGCTGGATCGGCGCTACTGGCGTTCTCGATCATGCAGGCGCGGATGGAAGTCGCGGTTTCGAAAGAGCGTGAGGCTTTGGCGGAGGCGCGGGCAGCCGCGGAGTCGCACAAGATTACGCTCGACGAGCGTCTGAAGGCGACGGAAGAATCGACGCGCCGGAAGGCACTCGACGAGTTCATGCAGGACATCCGGGTGGAAGAGCGGAGCTACATGCGGGAGAGCAAGTCGATGTTCTCGACGCGCAAGCTGATGGTGGTGCAGGAACGGTTGTACTTCCGCAACATCCCGCTTTCGAACTGGGTGGAGCACGAGATGCTGCTGGAAGAGGGCGCGGATCCGCAGCAGGTGGCCAAGAGCGCATCGGTGTTTGCAACGCGGGCGCTGGACAACCGGGCGGATGTCGCGCGTCTGCTGCAGGAATCGCTGGCGATGCGGCCGGCACTAACCGACTGACCGTGTAATCCTTCCCGGGCCGGACTCGTCGTCATAGATATGATGGGCGAGATGGCCGAACCTATGGCGGCCAACGCCGAAGCAGGCGCGCTACTTCGCGACTTCGGGTCCTGGATGCTCACCGAGCAGAAGAGGATCTTTCTGCTCTGCCAGCGCATGCTATCGGACCGCGAGGATGCGGATTCGGCCACGCAGGACGCTTTCTTAAAAGCCTTTCAAAGTCTGAGCCGGAGTGAGCCTCCGGACATCGACGATCCCAGGAAGTGGATTACCAGGATCGCGGTGAATACGTGTCTGGACCGGCTGCGGTCGCGGAAGTGGCAATTTTGGAGGAGGAGGCCGGCGCCGGAGGACGAGTCGCTGATTCTCAACATGGCTCCGGAGAGGGGGCCGGGAGCCGAGGACCGGATGTTCGCGGTGGAGATCCGGCAGAGGCTGGAGTCGGCGTTGGAACGCTTGAGCGCCCGGCAGCGGGCGGTGTTTACGCTGCGGCATTTCGAGGATCGGAGCCTGGATGAGATCGCGGGTATTCTGGACCTGGATGTGGGGACGGTGAAGGCGCACATGTTCCGGGCGGTGGCGAAGTTGAGGGAGGAACTGCGGGACCTGTACGGGTCGCGTATGGTAGAAGGGACGGAAAAATGATGGACGGACACTGGACTGAGCAGGAGTTCATCAACGACATCTACGGGGTCGGACCTGGGGACGGGCATCTGGAGAGGTGTGCGGAGTGCCGGGGCCGCCGGGAGCAGATGGCGATGCGGCGGCGGGCGGCGGCGCGGGAGCCGGAAGTGCCAGCCGAATTTCTGGCGGCGCAGCGGAGGGCGATCCACCAGAAACTCGGGGCACGGCAGGCGCCGGCGATGCGGTGGGCTCCGGCGTTCGCGGCCGTGTTCGTGTTGCTGATCGGGTTGTTGCTGATACGGCAGCCGCGTCCGGTGGCGGCGCCGGGTCCGGTGATGACGGCGGCGGACTCGCAATTGTTCTCCGACATCTACGCGCTGGAGGGTAGCTCGGAGCCTCAGGCGGTAACTCCTGTCCGGGCTCTGTTCGAGGAGAACTGATGGGACGGGTGATGCGATGGCTGGCGCTGGCGGGGATGCTCACGACGGGTGCGTGGGGGCAACCGCCGCGAGGGTTCTTTCCGTGGTGGGACCGGCCGGTGGCGAAGGACCTGAACCTGAGTCAGGGCCAGATACGGGAAGTGCGGTCGACGGTGCGCGAGTTTCGGGGCAAGTTACTCGAGCAACGCGCCGCGGTGGAGAAGGCGGAGACCGAGTTAGAAGACGCGCTGAATCAGGACGTGGTTGATAAGCCGGCAGCCAACCAGGCGGTAGAGGACTTAGCGGGGGCTCGCGAGAATCTGACCCGGACGTTTTCGCAGATTGCCGTGCGGATGCGGATGATCCTAACTCCTCAGCAGTGGCGCGAGTTACAGAACCGGCAGTTTCGGCGGCGACGTTAGTGAGAGCGTTTTTCTCGCAGAGGCGCAGAGGGACGCAGAGATCGCAGTTATCCGGCATCGAGGACGCGGTGGTAGACGGCTTCGTATTGCGGGATGATGGATTCGGTGCTGAAGCGGGTTTCGGCAGCGTGGCGGGCGGCGATGCACATGGTGTCGTAGAAGCGGTCGTCGGTCAATAGCTGCACGACTCGCGCGGCTTGGGCTTCGATATCTCCTGGCTGTTCCAGAAACCCAGTAACTCCGTCGTCAATTAATTCGGGAACTCCGCCGACGCGGGTGGCGACGGGCGGAACTCCGCATGACATCGCTTCGAGGGCGGCGAGCCCAAAGGCTTCGAGCTGGCTTGGGAGCAGCAGGACGTGCATCGAGGGAAAGATGCGTTCCACGTGGTCCTGTTTCCCGACGAAATCGACATAGTCCTCGAGCGATAACTCGCGAGTTAGATCTTCAGCGGGACCGCGCTCGGGGCCATCGCCGACCATGATGAGGTCGCAATCGACGTGACGGCGCACGGCCGCGAGAATCCGGATGCAATCGAGGACGCGCTTGACGGGGCGGAAATTCGAGATATGCATGAGCCGTTTGCGGGCGGGCCGAGCCGCGAAGTCGGGCCGGTACATTCCGATATTGACGAAGTTACTGATGACGTCGATGTCTTTCGAGGTATGGAAGACGTCGAAGGTCCGCTGCCGCATATATTGGCTAATTGTGGTAATTCCGTCGGATTCTTCGATGGAATATTTGGTGATTGGGAAATAGGAGCGGTCGACGCCGACGAGTGTGATGTCGGTGCCGTGGAGCGTGGTGACAAAGGGGAGGCGGCGGCGCTGCCGGACCATGTCGCGAGCGAGGATGGCGGCGGTGGAGTGAGGGATGGCGTAGTGGACGTGGAGTAAGTCGAGGTGGTAGCGTTCTGCGACTTCCGCCATGCGCGACGCGAGCGCGAGGCAGTAGGGCGGGTATTGGAAGAGAGGGTAGTTCGACACTTCGACTTCGTGGTAGTGGATGCGGGGAGTTCCGGGGTCGAGGCGGATGGGGTTGGCGTAACTAATGAAGTGGATTTCGTGTCCACGGAGGGCGAGTTCGAGTCCGAGTTCAGTGGCGACGATGCCGCTTCCGCCGTAAGTGGGGTAGCAGGTGATCCCGATTCGCATGGGACCTCCATTTTACGATGAGCGGCGGAGGGACTGGGTTGGCTTTGTTCGGTAATGGCCGGGGAACGGCGCGGAGTGAGGGGAACGCCGTCAAAGGGGATGTATTCCGAGCCGTTGCCATAGCTGGGGCCGTCCGGATATAGCGGCCTCTTGCGCGTGTCGTTGTACATCTTGACCGCGGATTTGTACTGGTTCGCGAGCGAGGCCTGATAACGAAACATGAGGCCGAGGTGAGGGCGTTTGGCCAGTTCTTCGAAGGCCAGGGCGAAGCGAATGTCGTCGTTGACCTCGTTGAATTCGCGTTCGACGCCCTGCTTCATGCGGAGCATCTGGACGTTGTAGAAAGCGTTTTCGGTGGACCAACTGCGTTGTAGATTCCAGAGAGAGTGGACGATGAGGTGAACGAGGTTGATTTCGGTCGGATCGCGGGGTTGGAGGCGGTCGATATAGGTGATGCGGCACTGCTCGAAGTCTTCGAATTTCTCGACATCGACGATGAACATAGACGAGCGGAGACCGTGCTTGATGGCATTTTCAGACACTTTGGCCTTACCAGCGGCGGTCTTTGGGCCGGTGGACTTTTTGGCATTTTCGCGATTTGCCTTGAGACGGTGTTCACTGACCGGAGCTTTCTTGGTGGTGCTGGGCGGCACGGCGGCCGGGGAGTTATCGGGGGTCGTGTTCTTGGGTCTCATTCCATCTTCAGGGTAGAGGGTAGGCCGAACTATGGAGGGAGTTTGATGGCTGTAAGTGATTGAGGGGTAGGGAGAAATAAATTTTGAAATTTGGAACTGGCGAAAATGGCTTCGGCCGATGTGGGTGGACGGGGGGAGGACGGGGGGGCGTGAGGGACAGGCGGTTGGGCGCGAAAGCGGGGTCTTGCTGGCGAGTAGTATGGCAGAGTGCCGGGTAAGCGGCCTAGGTCTTTGGAACGACAGCCGTAGTTCACTTACCGTTGGGTGCTGTTGAACCGCTGGCGGGCAGCGTGCCGGATGTGGAGCACATCCACCTGTTTCGGCTTTTCCGTGACACGGTAGATCACGCGATAAATGTGCGGTTTGTGGCCATAGAGCAGGTGCCGGAGTCTGGCATTTTCCGGCGTTTCCGGACAGCGGTTCGGCCGTTCTTCCAGGCTCAGAATGGCTTCCTTGAGACCCCTGTACCATTTGAGAGCGGCATTGGAATGCTCTGCGTTGATGGCTTCAACCAGGCGCACCAGGTCGCGCTCCGCACGGGCTGTAATGTTAACGCGGTAGGCCATACCGCGCTTCAAATTCCGCGAAGAACTCCCTTGCCGCCCGCACCCTTCGGTCCTTCACGTTTTCCAGCCCCTGGCGAATTCCTTCACTAGCGTCAGCCTGCGCGGCTATATCCAGGAGCCGCTGATAGGCCTCGGCGTCCTGTACGATTGCAGCAGCCTTCCCCTTGACGGTCAGCACCACGGGACGCTTGCTCTTCTTGAGTTGCTTGAGGAACTCACCCGAGCGGCGGCGGAACGTGGTCAGCGACTGGATGTCCTTCGTGATGTCAAGCATGGGCCTGCTCCCATTGAAGCACCTTTTTAGGTGCTACCAGAATCCGGGTACAGGCCTGGAAGCGAAGGCTATGGCTAACGCCGTTTTCCCGCCCTTGACGGGCAGACGCCCAACCCTTCGACAATCCGTCAACATGGATTCGTAAACTCTATGCCGTCGATCATGAGAGAACTCCGCCCACAATGTTGTGCCATGATGGATCAGGAGCGGCACGTGAAAGCTGTAGAGTTCGAGGGCACGATCAACTCCGGCGGCGAGATTACGCTC
>JBBQGE010000087.1:0-27048 GCA_038322675.1 Bryobacterales bacterium | reverse complement strand
GCCGCCTGGTCCCAATGCGCTGCTTTCGGCAGCCACCAACAGCCGTCTCGTTCGCTCATCTATGACCGCCCCAAGAGCAGCAAAGCGTTGTCGAACTCCGGCAATGGCATCCATGTCTCCAGGATAGCCCAAAACATTCTTGCATGGTAATGTTATTTCTTAACGCTGCCTAACTCCGGCGCAACATCTTTTGAATACGACATTTTAGAGACCCCAATCCGTCCTCCGTATGTGTGGAACGTATAAAACCTGCGGTCGTTGAGTTGCACCAGCGTCCCATTTACCTGGGCCGCACTAATCGGTGTTTGAAAACCCACCTTGGCAATGGGCCCTAGCGTCAGCGCATAGGGGTCTTTCCGGTTGAACCAAGTGGAAACCGCGTACGGCAAATAGACGCCGCCGGTCAAACTCGCAGCTTGTCGCGTCGACAAAGCGGCAGGCGTGGTGGAGGTGGTCGTCGTTGTGTCGGCGGCTGTTTTCACGGCCGTCTTGTCGCCGCTCGTGCTGGTAGTCGTTGTCGGCGCCGCCTTCTTGCAGGCATTCAGACTCGCATTCGTCCCGCTACAGTCCAACGCCGCAACCGGAACGGCCGTAAGCCGCGCCTCGAAGTAGCTGTTGATCATCAGCCGCTTGTAATTCGGGTGGTCGCCGCAGTCCAGCGGGGCTGTACCATCCGCGTGTCCGAGTTGCCGGAAATTCCGGTACGGCGGCGGACACGACGGCCCGCCCCAACGCCAGTTCTTGTCCACATTAAAGGCTACGAACGTATTGGTGTGCGTGAAATCGCCATCATCCTGCGACAGCACCATGCCACCGGCGAAATAACTCCGCATCCGGCCCAAATTCAGATACGAAATCACCAGCAATCCCGGGGATACCGTATAACTCGGAGACGGGCCGGGGGACAATGCCTCCCCGCTACTGGTCAGCTCTTTGGCCCAATCCGGCTTCCGCTGGCTCGGAACCGGCCGGTCTGCCACAGCATCCACACATCGCACATCCCCCGACGCCACGAAAGACGGCGGATGATTCTGCTCATACTGCATCAACACTACGCACTGGCCGGAATCCAGTGAATCCTTCAATTCCACCGAAAAGCTGGCATCGGAGCCCGTATCCACCGATCGCGACTGGTTCCCCGAGCTATTCACCAGCACCGCTTCGTCGCCATTGACATACACCGATACCGAGCACTTCACCGCATCATCGGAAGCCGATCCAACGCCATACAGCGTCGTCTGGCCTTCCTGCGGCTGGCGCAAGAATCGGATGGACGTGTCAATGCACGACCGTTTCGCCGTATCCTGCGCTGTCAGTTGCAGGTCTTTCCCGTCCGTGATGACAACGCGAACGGGTTGGCCCGCCTCGATCTTCGCCGCCTTCAACTTCACCGAATACTTACCGCCAGTGAAGTTCGCCCAGTGCGGCTGCTTCGAATCCGCTGGATTCTCCACGTCCTGCCACTCGCCGCCGATGCAGATTCCGACCTTCCCGCTCGTCAGCGCCGATCCCCCGCTCACCGTGGAAGTTCCGGCCTTCAAGGGATCAATCGTCGGTGGGCCGATCTCATCCGAGTTAGATTCGCTTGGACAGGCAGAGCTAAGTGGAGCAGCAGCCGTGGTCTCCTTAACAGCCTGTTTGCCTGCTGAATTTGTAACTACCACCCGGACCGCCTGCCCGGCTGTGACAGCCTGCTTCAACTTGACGGCATACTTCCCGCCCGTGAAGTTCACAACCTGAGGCACATCCGGATCCGCTGGATTTTCCAGCGCCCGCCGGGTGCCGTTCACACAGATCGCGACGCTTCCCTTCGAGAAGGGCGACTTACCGGATACGGCGGTATCGCCTTCGCGCAGATCGGCGATCGTCGCATCCCCGAACTCGGGATCCGATTTCTCGGGACACGCCTCCGGGGCCGGCTTCGGCTTACCGCCCTCTGGTGCAGCACCGCCTGGAACCACCACTGGAGCAGAAGGTGCGGCCTCCTTGCCATCCCGCACCAGGTATCCGACAACTACCTGTCCCGCCTCTAACTTACTGTCGAGTGCGGCGTTAAATCGATGGTCGCGCACCAGGCCGTCCACCGTTTGCACCAGAGTCCCGTCTGGTTTGTAGATTTTCAGTCGGATTTCCCGGACAGCGGCAGCCGCGGTTCCGTGAACCACTTCCGATCCGGCGGAAGGCACCGTTACTTGTGGCGCCACGCCCGGTGGTTTCGGAGCATTTCTGGTTGGGGCGGCGTGTAGAGCGCAGCCGAGAAGAAGAAGGGTAAGTAGTCGGGTCAAGGTCGTCCTCCTGTGCTACCTGAGAGAACGGAACGCGGAGCATTTTTCCCTCGACCCGGTTATGATTTTATGATTCGGTCGCTACAATATGGGTGCACGACCCGGTTTTGGAACCGAACACTTCCTCCGATGCTCTGTCAAAAGCGGAAAACATGTCATTCAATGCGCATGGGTTTTTTTGTTGCAATGCTAGGCGCTGCTCTCTGACTAGCGAGCCTACTGCCGAAAGCCGCTTCCTCCTCTCCTCGAGGCTGTCGGCTTCCCGCGGGTCCAGGTTCTCTACAGGATTAAGCGACAAGTTCGGATCCAGATCGATCGGCCCGGGCTTGAGTCGAACATCCAGGTTCCCCAGCATCCGAATGGTCGCCGAAAACGCCTCCCGAGCGTGCTCCTCCGTCCCCAGTTCTCCGACTTCCTCCTCCGCATGAACATGGAGATTGGCGAAAGCTGCATGAGGGTCGAGGGGGCACCAGTCGTGCTGTCCCAGACGGCAGGCGCTCAAATCCGCACAATTGTAGGTCAAAACCTGAGCCATCGCCATCCCCTTCGTGCCTGCTACGACATGCGCATCGGTTCCCTCAAAGCCAGTGGGAATAACGACTTTCAGAGCCCGGATATGATGCGGCATCGGTAGAAAAAGAACCGCATGCGATCCCTGATAAGGGTGCGACAATTGAATCTTGCCTAACATTAAATTACGATCCGCTTCGAACGGCGCTGGCTGTGTAGCCCCAGTTACACCCTCCAGCCGGTAAAAACCCGCAGCTAACTCTGTCTCCGCGAGCCAGTTTCCGGCTCGGTACACATGCACCGCCGGCATATCTGGCAAAAAGACAATAATCTCTTTCGCCCGTTGATAAAATGCAGCTAAGCCGTGAAAAATCACGTTCAGTTGAGCCATTTCCGCTCCTCCAGTGGATCGATTCTACCAGGAAATCTCGAAATCCGATCCCCTTCTCCGAGACCCGCTAGAATTGGATGGCTAGGAGACCTTCCAAATGAAATACTGGATCGCCGTGCTGGCAGCCACGGCCCTTTTCGCACAGCAACCCCACGACAAGCTCGCAGGCGACGACGTTCGCGGATATAGCGACACACCCCAACTGCCCAACCAGAAGTGGAAAGTGCACGACATGGAGCGCCCCCGTCCCGAGAAGGTGCGGCCCGGCCCATACTTCAAGGAAGACCCGCCCTCGGACGCCATCGTTCTATTCGATGGCAAGGACCTCTCGAAATGGGTGCAGCGCGCTCGCGGCGGAACCACCACCGAGCCGAAGTGGAAAGTCGAAAACGGAAACATCGAAATCGTCCCCAGAACCGGCCGCCTCGCCACCAAGGAATCCTTCGGCGATTGCCAGTTACACGTCGAATGGCAGATCCCGCCGAATGCCACCGGAAATGGACAGAGCATCGGTAACAGCGGTGTTGAGTTAATGGGCCGCTATGAAGTCCAGGTCCTCGAATCCAACAGTCATCTGACCTATGCCGATGGCCAAGCCGGAGCCATTTACGGCGTGTGGCCCCCCATGGTGAATCCTGCCCGGCCGCAAGGCGAATGGAACGTCTACGACATCTTCTTTGAAGCCCCGCGCTTCAACGGCGACACGCTGGTTCGCCCGGCTTACATCACCGTCGTGTTCAATGGCGTCCTGGTCCAGGATCACAAGGACTATCTCGGCACCACCATCTGGCGCCAGGTCGGCAAGTACACAGCTCATCCGCCCGAGCAGCCCCTGACCCTCCAGGATCACAGCCAGCCCGTGCGTTACCGCAATATCTGGATCCGAAAGCTGAACGAGCAGCTTCCGTAATCGCACCACGGGAGCGGACCGGGCGAAACGCCGGCCGCTCCCGCCCACCCGCGTGGCAAACATCACGGCTTGCGCCTGGTGAATCCGGTGCCGGTGTGACGATATAATGCGACCGTATATCCTGGAGGACATTCATGCCTGAAACTCGCATTGGGTTCATCGGTCTTGGAATCATGGGCAAACCCATGGCCAAGAATTTATTGAAAGCGGGCTACCCCGTCACCGTCTATGACGTCATTTCAGCTCACGTCGACGAACTAGTCGCAGCCGGCGCGGACCGCGCCGTTTCGTGTGCGGACGCGGCGGCGCCGGCCGACGTGATCGTCACGATGTTGCCGGACGGGCCCGATGTCGAGAAAGCCGTACTGGGACCGGCTGGGATCCTGGAAGGCGCGCGTCCGGGCAGCACGCTCGTAGACATGAGTTCCATCAACCCGTTGGTTTCGAAAACGGTCGGCGCCGCGTGCGCCAAAAATGGAGTCGAGTTTCTCGACGCGCCGGTAAGCGGCGGAGAGCCCAAAGCGGTGGACGGCACGCTCGCGATCATGGTGGGCGGTGAGCAGGCGGCCTTCGATCGTGTCCTGCCGATTCTTCAGAAGATGGGTGCCAGCGTGGTGCTGACCGGGCCGGTGGGCGCAGGCAACGTCACGAAACTCGCGAACCAGATCATGGTGGCCTGCAACATCGCGGCCATGGGCGAGGCGCTCGCGCTGGCGACCCGTGCCGGACTGAATCCCGAGATCGTCTTCAATGCCGTGAAGGGTGGTCTCGCGGGAAGCACGGTGCTGAACGCGAAAGCGCCGATGGTGATCGGGCGAAACTTCAAGCCAGGATTCCGCATTCGCCTCCACGAAAAGGATCTGCGCAACGCGCTCCAGGCGGCTGAGGCGATGCGGGTCCCGCTGCCCCTCACCAGCCTCGTGCAGGAAATGCTGATCGGCCTCATGAATCACGGCAAGGGCGATCTCGATCATTCGGCCATCGTGCAGTTCATCGAGCACGAGGCCGGACTCACGATCGCGCCGGCACAAGCCGCGGCTACCGGCGATCCCATCTGGTAATCAGACTCCGAGGCGCGCGCGCCGCGAAAGCTCGCCGAGCGATTGATTCGTCTGCGACCGGTAGCCCGGAAGCGTCAGGATCCGCTCGTGAATCGCATCCAGGAGCCAGCTGGTCTGCGGGAAAAACATGGTTTCGAGTTCCGGGGCCGGCGTGATCCAGTTGCGCGACCCGATCACCACCGGCGGCGCATCCAGGTCGTCGAAACACAACTGCGTCAGCGTGGCCGCCACCGTCTGAAGAACGCTGCCTCTTTCCACCGCGTCGGACGCGAGCAGCACCTTTCCCGTCTTCTTCACCGATTCGACGAGGAGCGTGTAGTCGATCGGATTCGCCGTGCGCAGATCGACGATGTCGGCCTGTAGTCCGAAGCGCGATGCGAGTTCGTCCGCCGCTTCCACCGCCTTGTACAGTGCAGGACCCAAGGTGACGATCGTCAGATCGCGGCCGGTGCGCTTGAGCGAGGGTTGCGACAGATCGATCTCGTAATAGCCCTCGGGCACACCGCCGGACTCAAACATCTCGCCCATGTCATAGACTTTCTGGCTTTCAAAGAACACGACCGGATCGGTGCCGGCGAGCGCCGCGTTCATCATGCCCTTTGCGTCGTACGGCGTCACCGGATAGGCGACCTTCAACCCTGGAATGTGGTGCATGAACGCCGTCCAATCCTGCGAATGCTGCGCGCCGTATTTCGCTCCGATCGAAATCCGCAGCACGACCGGCATGCGTAGCGTGCGTGCCGACATCGCCTGCCACTTCGAAAGCTGGTTGAAGATCTCATCGCCGGCACGGCCGATGAAGTCGGCGTACATCAACTCGGCAACGGCGCGGCCGCCGGCCAGAGCATAGCCCACCGCCGCGCCCACGATCGCAGCTTCGGAGATCGGTGAATTGAACAGCCGGTGATATGGCAGCGCCTCGGTCAATCCCCGATATACCGCAAACGCGCCACCCCAGTCGCGATTCTCCTCGCCGAACGCGACCATGGTTGGATCGATTGCGAACCGGTGCAGGAGCGCCTCGAAGATGGCATCGCGCACATTGAATGCCTTCATTTTCGGGACCGGCTTACCATCGTGCGACGGAGTCCGGATCTTGCCGCGTATCTGTTCAACGCGCGGATTCGATGCCGGATCGTGCAGCAATTCGGGCTCGCGTGTATCGAACTGCTCCACCTTCTCGTTCGAGAACATCACGGAACCGACCAGATCGGAGTCGAGGGCGATCCGCGGCGACACCTCCGGATCGATCGACCGCTGGAACATTTCGAAAACGATTTGTTCCACTTGCTCTCGCGCCGCCGCCAGTTCATCGCGCGACAGAACCCCGGACGCCACCAGCCGGCTCTCGTAGCCCACAATCGAATCGACATGCTGCCACTGCTCCACCTCCTCCTTCGACCGGTAGCTGGAAGCATCCGACGGCGAGTGCCCGCTGAAACGGTAAGTGACGGTGTCGAGCAGCACTGGACCACGTCCCTCGATCAGCACCTGTTTCTTGCGGCGGAAGGCGTCGATGACCGCGAGCGGATCGTAGCCGTTCACGCGCTCGGCATGCATCTGATCGGGATTCACACCCGCGCCAATGCGCGCAATTGCGCCCACTCCCATCGTCTCGCCCTGAGGCTGGCCGCCCATGCCGTAGAAGTTGTTCATGCAGTGGAACAGCAGAGGCAGCCCGCCGCCGAGCGTCGGATCCCATAACGTGCGGTACTGATCCATGCTCGAAAAGATGATGCCTTCCCACACCGGTCCGCATGCGAAAGAAGCATCGCCGATGTTCGCCACCACGATGCCGCGTTTCCGGTTCACACGCTTGAACAGCGCGGCACCAGGCGCGATGGACCCCGACCCTCCGACAATCGCGTTGTTCGGGTAGATACCGAACGGTGCGAAGAAGGCGTGCATCGATCCGCCAAGACCGCGATTGAATCCCGTATCGCGAGCGAAAATTTCGCTGTATGCGCCATACACCAGAAACCGCGCTGCCAGTTCCCGGACCGTGCCCGTGAACGAAGGCTCCACCGCACGCAGGATCCGGCCATCGAGATAGGTCCGCATGATGGTGAGCAACTCGTCATCGGGTAGCCGGCGGATGGCCGAGAATCCCTTCGCAAGAATCTCCCCGTGACTGCGATGCGATCCGAAGATGAGATCGTCCGCCTCGAGAGAGAACGCCATGCCCACCGCCGCGGCTTCCTGTCCGATGGAAAGGTGCGCGGGCCCCAGATGGTTGTACGCGACGTTCTTGTAAGTGCCCGCGATCTTGATCTGGTTGAGGATCGTCTCGAACTGCCGTATCGCGCACATGTCCCGCCAGATGGCGATGAAGTCCTCCGGCGTGTACGCCGTCAGTTCTTCGTCGATGGTCTTGGAATACGTGTTGACGGGGATGTCGGCGAAGTGGATGCGGCCCGGTGCCAGCACCTCCGCGGGGTCGATCAGGATATCCTTCGGCATATTTCGGTTCCTATACAAGTTCGAGGATGGCGCTCTTCAGCGCTTCCGACACGGTGGGATGGGGGAAGATAATTTCCGCGGCCTGGGCAGCGGGCATTTCTGTTTCAATCATGCACGCAGCCAGAGCAACGAATTCGCTCGCGCCGTCGCCCGCCATGTGCACACCTAGAATCTCGCCGTACCGCTCGCCCGCGAGCACCTTCACCAATCCCGCCCCACCTTCGTTCTCGACGAGGAAGCGGCCGGAGACGGCCATGGGCACGATGGCGCGACGGTACGGAACGCCGCGGGCCGCGAGTTCCTGCTCGGTGAACCCCACGCACGCCACTTCGGGATGCGTGTAGATGACGGACGGGATGGCGTGATAACGAAGGCGGTCGCTGCGCCCGAACATGTTATTCACGGCGACGATTCCTTCGCGCGCCGCCGCGTGTGCCAGCGGCCTGCGGCCCGTGACATCGCCGCAGGCCCAAATGCCCGGCACACTGGTGGCGCCGCGATCGGAGGTGCGGATGCCGCGCGAGTCATAATCGACGCCAATTTCCGCGAGTCCGAGATCGTCGACCACGGGGACTCGCCCGGTCGCATTTAGAACCAGGGAGCAAGACACTGAGTTCGTCGCGCCGTCCCCATCGGCATACTCCACCACGTCATCGCCGATCCGCGTCACGCGACACCCGAATCGCAGAACCACGCCGCTGCTCTCGAGCGCGGTAATCAAACAACCGGCCACATCGCGATCCGTCCCCGCTGCGGCGTGCGGAAGCATCTCCAACACCGTGACGGCACTTCCGATCGACGCGAAGAAGCACGCGAACTCGAGACCGATGTAGCCGGCGCCTATGATGACGAGTTGCGGCGGGAGTTCGTGCTCCTCGATGATCGCCGTGGAATCCCGGACCATCGCCCCGTTAATTCCGTCGACGGGTGGCACCGCGGTCCGTGATCCCGTCGCCACCAGCACGTTGCGCGTGGCGAGCACACGTCCATTCACCGAAACTTCGGACGGCGAGACGATGCGCCCGTGACCCGCAACCATCTCAACACTCGCCCGCTTCAACATCGACTCCACTCCGCGCGTGAGCGTCGCGACAATGCGGTTCTTTCGCTGGATCACCGCGGCCAGATCAATTCGAACGTCCGACGCATGCACGCCGTAGCAGGCAGCCGCCTTGCATTCGGAAAATACGCGCGCCGACTTGAGCAGCGTCTTCGTTGGGATACAACCCACGTTCAGACAAGTCCCGCCCGTGCGGCCCTTCTCCACCAGAGCCACTCGCTTGCCCATTCGTGCCGCGTGCGCTGCCGCCTCGTACCCGCCGGGGCCCGCGCCGATGACAATCAGGTCGTACATGGATCCTCAAATGCCAGCGTGTCCACCCTCTCGATGCACTCGCGAACGACGCCGAGAAACCGGGCACCCGGTGCTCCGTCGATCACCTGGTGATCGCAGGTGAGCGACAGTCCGATGCGGTCCACCATCTCGAATCCTCGTTCTGTTCGAACGGGGCGCAACTCGATCGAATTCACTCCGAGAATCGCGACCTGCGGCGGATTCAGGATCGGAGTGAACGACTCGATTCCAAGCGCTCCGAGGTTGCTCACCGTGAACGTGGCACCCGCCAAATCGTCCGGCGGCAGGGTTCCATCCGTGGCGCGCGCCGCCAGTGCCTTTGCCGCGGCGGCTAACTCGATCGCGGTCATCGAGCCGGCATCGTGAATCACGGGCACCAGCAGGCCGCGCTCGGTATCGCACGCGAAACCCAGGTGGACACGATCGTGGATGGTGACGACACCTTCGCGGAACTCGGCGTTCAACTGCGGCATCCGGAGCAAGGCCTTGACGGCGCAGAAGAGAACCAGAGCATTGATGTTGAGGTCGGGGTGCTGCTGTTTCACACGGCTGCGAACCGCGAGCAGCCGGTTCGCATCGGCGGAGGACGTCAGTGTATATTGCGCCGTGTGCGCGAGCGAGTCGCGCATACGCTGTGCGATCTTCTCCCGCATGCGGCTCAACGGAGCGCCGGCCTCCGCCAGGTCAGTCGAGACAATGAGCCCGCCTGGACCGGAACCGCCGGATTGCGGTGCGCGTAGTCCTTCAGCGGCCCGGCGCCGCGCGACAGGCGACATAGCAGCCGAGTGGTACAAGTCGCGGACATCCTGCTCCAGCACCCGGCCGTTCGGACCAGATCCTGCGACTCCGGCGACCTCCATCCCGTGCTCCCGCGCAAAACGCCGGGCCCGCGGACTCAACACTGAAGTGGTTACCGGCTCCACGGTGTCAGGGGCGGCCGCCGGCGCCACACTCTTGTCAGCCGTCGCGGGCGCAGTGACAGGCCGAGGGGTGAACGCAGACGCATCCTCCCCAGACACTCCAACCACGAAGATGTTCGTGTAAACCGGAACCAGCGAGCCTTCCTCGAAGAACACCGCCAGCAATGTCCCGTCCACCGGCGATGGGACTTCGAATGTGGCCTTGTCCGTCTCGATCTCAGCCACCACGTCGCCCGTCGACACAACGTCGCCGGGCCTTCTGACCCACTTCGCCAGCAGGCATTCTTCCACGCTATTGCCGAGTTTCGGCATTTCTACCGGAGTAGCCATCTCAAGATCCAATTTCTCGAGTCTACTGGAAGTTTTCGAGCAACTTCCAGCCGACATCGCCGAACTGCGCCAGCGTCCGCTGCGTGGGACCAAAAGCGACAAAGTCCTCCGGAGCCATTCCGTCCGGCTCATAAGAGCGGACAAATTCGGGCATGGAACTGAGGCGTTCGAGGGTTTCGACGGGCACCTGGTAGTGAATCCGCTCGGCGGCCGGCAGTTTGCCGGTGGATAGGAACGGATCCTGCCATGAGGGCGCGATCGACATAACCAGGTCCGCGCCCGCGAGTTCCGTCAGGTGATAGGTGCCACGCAGCGCGGCGACCAGGAGCTTGGCCTCATAGCTCCGCTCCTGATAGAGGCTGTACGCCCGCTTGGTTACGGCCAAGCCCGCCTGTTGAATATCCATCTCCGAAACCGCCGCCTCATTGTCGTGCGCCACCTCTCGCAAATAGTCGTCGAGCCGGCCGATCATGATTACCGCAAAACATTTTCCTGGCCAAATGTCTTTTTCTCCGGCGCGCAAGATCCCGGCACGATGCCGCTCGGCGATCGCAATCGCTTGGGGCACGGTGAAACTGACGGTGGCCGTCACAGTAATGCCTTCCGCGATGCAGTCTTCGAGCACATCCAGACCGGCCAGCGTAACGGGCAGTTTCACCGCGATGTTGGGCGACCACTGGCTGAAGCGCCGGGCCATCGCAAGCATGCAATCGCGGTCGCCGGCGCGCGCTGGATTCACCTGCGCGCAGACATGGCCCTGTTCGCCCTTTGTCCGCTCGTAGCGCGGCATGAGTTTCCCGGCGGTCTGCATCACTGCAATCTGCATCAGAGCCTCGGCCTTTGCTTCAGCCGGAAGGTTGCGTTGCAGCACGGCTTCGATCTCGCTTCGCCACAGTCCCCGGTTCCGGTTCACGGCGATGTTGGAGAGAAACGGATTGGTGGTGACGCCGGAGGCGCCTCGTTCAAGACCCCGCCGGAGTTCGCCGTCTTCCGCGGAATCGTGCCACCATGTGGTCGCAGTGTTTTCCAGCAGCCAATGCAAATATGTGCATTCGGGCATGATAGGCTCCAATCGTACCGAAATGGCTTAATCGCCGTTCGCATTATACGCCCCTCCGCCCCGGGCCAGAAAACTCTAATCGGAGCAACAGATCTGAAAGGGGCTTGTCACCGGCAAAAACCGCCATTATACTGGGGCACGTTTGGCAACATCACTCGGAACCGGCTCATCGGTCCGCCGATTCGCAGTTGGGCGCCAAATGCAGATGGCTTTGAAGTATGTCTTTTGACACAACAACCAGGAGTTATCAATGGAGAACATGACAACCTCACGCCGTCTTTTTCTCGGCGCTGTAACCGCCGCGTCCTATTCAAGAGTGCTTGGCGCCAACGAACGGGTACGTGTCGGCTTCGTCGGATGCGGCTTGATCGGGTTGCGGCACATTGCTGATTTCAAGAAACTGCCCGGCGCCGAACTCGTCGCTGTCAGCGATGCATACGCGCCCCGCGTGGACCGTGGCAAGGCCGATTGCGGCGGCTCCAACGTGAAGGGCTATGCCGACTTCCGTCAGATGCTCGACGACAAGAGTGTGGACGCGGTTGTCATCTCGACGCCCGATCACTGGCACGCGTTGCAGACCATCATGGCCTGCGCCGCGGGCAAGGACGTCTATGTCGAAAAGCCCATGACCCTGTTCATCAAGGAAGGGCGCTGGATGACGACGGCCGCGCGGCGCTACAAGCGGATCGTTCAAGTGGGTACCCAGGGACGCAGCGGACCGCACATGAAGTCCGTTCGGGCCGCTGTGAAGAATGGCGATATCGGGAAGGTTGTCAGTGTCCGCATCGGCTCGTATCGCAACATCATGCCGGGATTCGGACGGCCTCCCGCTTCGAGTCCGCCCGCGGGTCTCGATTACAACATGTGGCTCGGGCCGGCGCCGGAGAAGCCCTACACGCTGCATCGATCGCTGTATCATTTCCGCTGGTTTTGGGATTACTCCGGCGGACAGATGACGAATCTGGGAGCGCACGATATCGACTTCGTGCATTACCTGTTGGGAGTGAAAGGCCCCGCCGCCGTCTACTCAAGCGGCGGTCGTTTCGCACTCGACGATGACGGCGAAACGCCCGACACTCAGGACGCGATTCTGGACTATCCCGGCTTCACTGTCGTGGTCTCGCTTCGCGAAGCATCGAACGGACGGCAACGCGGTGGCACCGAGTTCTTCGGCACAAAGGGCAGCATGACGGTGGGACGTGGCGGTTACGAAGTGTTCCCTGACATGCGAATCGCGCCCGAAAAGCAGATTCCACCATGGTCGAATCCTCCCGGACATCCCCAACCGGCCGACATCAAGCCCGAGCCTCGCACGCAGGCACAGAAGGGCGGTGAGCCCGCCGCGGAGCCGATGGGACACCACGCACAACATTTTCTCGACTGCATCAAGTCGCGGCAACGTTCGGTCGCCGATGTCGAAGACGGTCACGAGGTCACCACCGCCTGCCATCTGGCTAACTTGTCGATGAAACTTGGCCGCAAGCTCCAATGGGATGTCACCAAGGAGGAAGTCGTCGGCGATAAGGAGGCCAACGCGCTTCTGGTCCGTCCATACCGCAAACCGTGGGACCAGGTTCTGAGGAGTTTCAAACTGTCATGACGCGGCGCACCTTCCTCGCGGCGTCGGCGGGCGCGGCGGTTGTAACAGCCGCGCCCGTGCCACGCTCCTCCATGGGCTTTTCGCCCGACTCGTTCGTGCTGGCACGCCCCGCCAGATCGATCCTCGATTACATGC
This sequence comes from Bryobacterales bacterium, assembly GCA_038322675.1. Taxonomy (GTDB): domain Bacteria; phylum Acidobacteriota; class Terriglobia; order Bryobacterales; family Bryobacteraceae; genus TMP-7. Next base: position 14,032 of record JBBQGE010000087.1, on the reverse strand, counting down.
AGTACGCCTACGAACATGGCGCGGGCGGCGCTCAGGGATACCTGACGTCGATGGATCCCGCCTATCTCCGCCAGGTGCGCGATCGTGCGGAGAAGCTCGGGATGTACATCGAGATCACGATGACGCTGCCAAAGGAAGACACTACCGAGTTCGAACAGACCGTCAGGGCAGCCAAGGAAGCCGGCACCCGCTGTATTCGCTCGGTGTGCCTGATTGGACGGCGCTATGAGACGTTCTCCTCTCTCTCGGACTGGGGTGCTTTTGTAAAGGAGTCGCACGCCCGGCTCGCTCGCGCGGTCCCGATCCTTGAGAAACATCGCGTTCGCATGGGCCTGGAGAACCACAAGGACTGGACCGTGGATCAGATGGTCCCGTTGCTGAAGCAATATAGCAGCGAGTATCTCGGTGCGTGCATCGATTGGGGCAATAACATCTCGCTTCTCGATGACGGTATGGAAGTGATTGAGCGGCTCGCACCTTTCGCCATCAACTCACATATTAAGGATATGGCGGTGGAGGAATATGCGGATGGGTTCTATCTCGCCGAGGTTCCACTCGGACAGGGCATGTTCCCTCTGAAGAAGATGATGGACACCATCCTGGCGGCTCGCCCGGACGTCAAGTTCTCGCTCGACATGTTGACTCGGAATCCGCTGCCGATTCCATGCGTCACCGACAAGTACTGGGCGACGTTCCCCGAACGGAACGGGCTCTATCTCGCCCGGGCGCTTCGAATGGTTCGCACCAACAAACCACGGAAGCCGCTGGTCTGGCTGGACAAGATGAGCAACGAGGCGAAGCTCCAATTCGAGCGGGACAATATTCGGCAGTGTGTGGAATTTGCCAGAGATGGGCTTGGGCTAACGGCCTAGCTCGCGGCTTCGTAGTGCCAACCGGCGGGATAACCGCACCCAAAGCCCAACCCGTGGTGATATGCTCTGGGCGGACGCCGTCGTCGGCGCAAAGGACCAATTTGTGAAAATCTTCAAATCACTCGCCCTTTTATCCGCAATTATTCTCTTCCCTGCCTGCATGCTCGCCGAAGAAGGCATGTGGATGCCGCAACAGATTCCCGGACTCGCGCCGAAACTGAAAGCCCTCGGCTTCAAGGGCGATCCCAAGGAGTTCGCCGACCTCACGGGACAGCCGATGGGAGCCGTCGTCTCCCTGGGAGGCTGCACCGCGTCGTTCGTGTCGCCCGAGGGACTTATCGTCACGAATCATCATTGCGTGGCCGGCGGACTCCAGTTCAACTCGACGCCTCAGCGCAATCTGCTGAAGGACGGATATCTCGCGAAAACCCGCGATGAAGAATTGCCGAACGGCCCCGGCTCCCGCGTCTTTGTCACGACATCGGTCGTCGACGTCACTCCTTCTATTGCGGGCAACATCGACTCGAAGGTATCGGATCGCGAGCGCTACGACCTGATCGACCGGCGAGTGAAAGAGCGCATCGCGGCCTGCGAAAAGGACGGCCAGCGCTGCAACGTTGCTTCGTTCTTCGGTGGATTGAAGTACTTCGAGATTGCACAACTCGAGATCAAGGACGTGCGACTGGTCTACGCCCCGGCCGAGGGTATCGGCATATTCGGCGGCGAAACTGATAACTGGCGCTGGCCGCGGCACACCGGCGATTGGAGTTTTGTCCGCGCCTATGTCGGCAAAGACGGCAAGCCGGCTACCTTCTCCAAAGATAATGTCCCCTTTAAACCCAAGCACTGGCTGAAAATCGCGAGCCAGAGCATCAAGCCGGGCGACCTGGTGTTCGTAACCGGATATCCCGGACGCACGCAGCGCCATCAGACCTACGCCGAGGTGCAAGAGACCACTGAATGGCGCATGCCGCGCTCCATCCGGCTCGCGCAGGAGCAACTGGCCATCCTCGACCAACTCTCGAAGCAGGACAAAGCCATCGCGCTGAAAGTTGCCGGCCGAGTCCAGGGTCTGAACAACGGACTCACCAACCAGAAAGGTATGCTCGAAGGACTGACCAAGGGCGGCAGTCTCGCGAAGAAGCAGGCCGAAGAAGAACGCTTACAAGTCTGGATTGCCGCCGACCCCGCCCGCGAGAAGAAATATGGCGACGTGCTCCCCGCTTTGCGCGACCTTCAGGCCGAGTCCGAAAAGATCCGCGAGCGGAATGCCACGCTTGCGACGGTGGGCATGTCGTCTACCTATCTGTCCTCGGCCGAGAGCCTCTATCGGCTTTCATTGGAGCGGGCGAAGCCGGATCTGGAACGCGAGGCCGCCTTCCAGCAGCGCAATTGGCCCAGGATCCGCGAGGGCCAGGATCGCATGCAGCGCACCATCGACGCGACTGCCGACCGCGCGCTTCTCCGTTGGGCGCTCGGCCTCGCCGCCGACCTTCCAGCCTATCAGCGCATTCCGGCACTCGATAGCGCCATCGGCCTGAAGCCCGGAATTTCCAAGCAGGATGCCACCGCCGCCATCGAAAGTTATCTGGACGGACTCTATGCCGGCACCAATCTGGCCGATCGCAAATTTCGATTGGGCCTGATCGGTAAGAGCACGGACGACCTGCTCGCGACGAAGGACTCGTTCATCCTCCTTGCCGCTGCACTCGCGCCGCTCCAGGACGAGAATCGTGAAGCCATGAAGAATCGCTCCGGAGCGTATTCGCGACTCGAACCGCGCTACATGGAAGCCATGTTGGCCAAGGCCGGCGGTCTTGTCGCGCCCGATGCGAACAGCACGCTTCGAGTTACCTATGGCCAAGTAAAGGGCGTCGATGCCAAGGACGGCCTCTACTACAAACCGCAGACCACGCTCGCCGGTATCGTCGAGAAGAACACCGGCGAGGACGACTTTGACGCACCGAAATACCAACTCGATGCTATCCAGGCACTCAGGGCCGGCAAGAAAACGCCCTATCTCGATCCGGCGCTGCACGACGTGCCTGTGAATTTTCTATCGACGGTGGACACCACAGGCGGTAATTCCGGATCGCCAACTTTGAATGCCAAGGGCGAGTTAGTCGGGTTGTTATTCGACGGTACCTACGAGTCGGTTGCGTCTAACTATGTGTTCGACCCGGTAACTACCCGATCGATCCATGTCGACACGCGGTACATGTTGTGGAACATGACCGAAGTCGACGGCGCGACGAATCTGATGGAGGAGATGTCGATTCTTCCGGCCACCTCCGCGCATCCGTCCGGCACCTCGAAGGAAAAGGCCACCGCGGCCGTCCGTTAGGCGGTTGACGACTGCTCCCTCGCGGTCGCGGCTCAGAATCGACATTCTGAGCCGCGCGGCGTCAGCAAGCGGCAGGCGGGACATCGCACTAACCAACAGGCTGTCACCATCGTACTCCCACTGCGCATCCGGATACGGCTCCTCAAACGTGTGGGCCACTCGCAACTGATTCTTGCTCCGATCAGCAGGTCCGCGAACGGAATCACGCGCCGCGCCTGTCTCGTCTCAGTGTCGATCTTGACCGCAATACGGACCAGATCCGTAGGTGAACGGCTCGAGCGAAAACCGTGTTGAGATCGTCGCGCCGGAGTCGAACACCAAAGTTCGCGGTGTGCCTGGATGGCCGCAAGCAGATCCATGGCGAAGCCGGGATCGGGAATCGACGTGTCGCCGAGCTTCTGTTCGTATGCGTTCGCGAGCGCGACGCGCACGCCTGAGGCTGCGGTCCGGACCCTGACCATCGCCACAGGCCGATGGTCCTGCTCCACGGCCATTTCGACGCCTTCCTGCACTTGGCCACCAAGGCGTGGAGATCGCGGGCGGGTTCGGCTTCCGTTTCGCTCTCTTTGTGTTCCCCTTCCACGTCCAGTTCCGGACGGCATGCGTGGCGAGAGACCAAGTCCGTTATTCGTTGTTTTGACTTCGTATGCTCTCGAACCCACGAAGCTCGATCGCGACATTTCGCCATCGGGGCTGTCGATCCACTACTCCGTCAGTTCTGCAGCCTTGGCATGTGATCACCAGGTGGTCTGAATCTTGCCATTTGACGCTAATATCTTGCGCGTTTCGCACGTTTAGGACAACCTCATCCAGGCCCAAGTATCGGCGCCTTAGACGTACTTGAGAGAAGTCAGGGGTTGTCGCACCACAGCCGCGTATTGCAACGGTTACGATTGCTCGCCTATCTGGTGATGGAACAGTGTGAGTAACGTCCTCACCGCATGTGCCGCAACCGGCTGCCACGATGCAGAAGAGCAATAAGATCCATTTCATAGCTGGGGTCCCGCGCGCTGGCGTCGCATGATGGAGGTTGCTGGGAGGCGCTGTGCTCGGTCCAATACACATCGCCGCTTCGGTCACATCCGGGTTGTCCAAGCTGACCACGCACCACCCACTCCCCGCGACTACCCGGCCGCCGTCAACACTCCCCGGAAATACGCGATCGTATCCCGAAGCCCTTCGTCCAACCCGACCTTCGGTTCCCAACCCAGAATCGTCCTGGCCTTCGTAATGTCCGGTTGACGCTGGCGGGGGTCGTCTTGTGGCAGCGGCTTAAATATGATCGGCGCGGTGGTGCCGGTGAGATTCCGGATGTGCTCGGCGAAATCGATGATCCGCCACTCGACCGGATTCCCCAGGTTCACGGGATACCGTTCTTCAGAGAACAGCAGGCGGTACAGCCCGTCCACAAGGTCGGTAACATAACAGAAGCTGCGGGTCTGGCTGCCGTCGCCGAAAACTGTCAGCGGTGCGTCGCGGAGCGCCTGGTCCAGAAACGCAGGAACCACGCGGCCGTCGTTCAGAGCCATCCGCGGGCCATATGTATTAAAGATACGCGCGATCGTGGTCCGCACCCCGTGAGTCCGGTGGTAGGCCATGGTCAGGGCCTCGGCGTACCGCTTGCTTTCGTCGTAACACGACCGCGGTCCAACCGGGTTGACGTTCCCCCAGTAGGTTTCCACCTGGGGGTGGACGGTAGGGTCGCCGTAGCATTCGGACGTCGACGTCAGAAGAAAACGCGCCTGATTGCGAAGAGCCAGTTCCAGCATATTGCGCGTGCCGGACGAACCGGCCTCGAGGGTCTCAATCGGGTGATTGAGGTAGTCGACCGGGCTGGCGAGCGATGCCATATGGACGACGGCGTCCACGGGAGACTCGATCTGGAAGCAGTGGCAGACGTCGGCTTCGAGAAGCCGAAAGCGGGGGTGGGAAACGAGGTGCTCGACGTTCTGACCGCTCCCGGTGATGAAGTTATCAACAGCAGTGATGGAATGCCCCTCACCAATCAGCAGGTCGCAAAAGTGGGACCCAATGAACCCAGCGGCCCCCGAAATAACGAAATGCAAGTTGCCCCCTCCTTAGAGCTATTGTAATCGCTGCTATATCCATCATAGCCGGTGAATTTCGCAACAACCCGAGAATCTGTACCATTACCAACGACTTAGGAACTGTTTTGACGGGGACTCCGACAGTGCCGTTGCATTTCTCAACAGTTCCGCGCCTGCGGTTGGATTCACAAGTCATTCATTTAGATGCTGTTACGACTTGGCCTCCGGATTGCCCTTTGAAGAAAGCGAAAGGTAGGTAATTCTCATGGCGGTCATCCTCTTACTCGTAACATTTCTGGTGTTCATAGTCATCGATTTCGTACTGGAACGTCGAAAGAAGACCGTGAACGCACACTTGGCGGCACCTGTGCAGACTTCGCTTCCGATGCTCAGTTCGGCATCCATTGAAGGCGTCATGGTACCGGATCAACTGCGGTATCACCCCGGCCACACCTGGCTGTTCGAAGAAAGTCCGAAGATGGCGCGCGTTGGCGCCGATGCCCTGGCCCTGCGCGTCATCGGACAGGTGGACAAGGTGGAGTTGCCGAAACCCGGACGTTGGGTGCGGCAAGGGCAGAAGGCGTTCACGTTCTGGACGGGCGGCGAGAAGGTGGAGTTAGTGTCGCCGACCGAAGGCGAAGTCGTGGAGATCAACCCCCAGGTGATGAAAGATCCGACACTGGCGATGAAAGATCCGTATGGCAGCGGATGGTTGGTGAAAGTCTCCGTACCGGAGGCCGATACGGTGGAGCGGAATCTGCTGCCGAAATGCCTGGTGAGGCCGTGGATGAAGGATGAAGTGCGGAAAGTGCGCGCGTCCCAACCGCAGTTGGCCGCCGTAGCGGTAATGGGCGGCGGCGCTAGTGTGGCCAGGGATTCAGGCTGGCGCGCGCTGGCGCAGGATTTGTTCCTCAGTTGAGTACAGTTGGGATTTAGTGATGGATTTTTCAGCAGGTTGTGGTAAAATTAAAGACAAAGGGACCTTATTATGTCGAGAGCGATCCTGTACGATAGTACTCTGTGCATCGGCTGCAAGGCTTGTGAAGAGGCCTGCACCACCCGCCAGGGGCTGCCGTACAACGACAAGGTTGCGGCGGAGGAGCAGACCTCGGCTCACAAGCTGACGGCCATCCGTACCTTCGGAGAACGGTTCAGCCGCAAACTCTGCATGCACTGCGATGAGCCGACGTGCGCGTCAGTATGCCCGGTGAAGGCGCTGCATAAAACGGAACTCGGCCCCGTGGTTTACGACGAGACGCGCTGCATCGGCTGCCGGTATTGCATGCAGGCATGTCCGTTCCAGGTGCCTTCGTATGAATGGACCAGCCGCACGCCGCGCGTGAAGAAGTGCGACATGTGCTACGACCGGCAGTTGGCTGGAAAACCAACCGCGTGCACCGAAGCCTGCCCGACGAATGCCACCATCTGCGGCGAGCACGACGATATGATTCGCGAGGCGCGGCGGCGTATGGCGGAGAAGCCGAACGATTACTACCAGCGCATCTATGGATTGCGCGAGGCAGGCGGAACCAGCGTATTCGTCCTGTCGGCCGTTCCGTTCGAGAAAATTGGCTACAACACGCGGATTCCCCAGGAATCGATTCCCCCGCTGACGTGGAGAGCGCTGTCGGCGGTGCCGGACGTGGTATCGGCCGGCTCGGTGCTGCTGGGCGGGATCTACTGGATTACCCATCGCCGCGAGGAAGTGGCGAAGGCCGAGGGTCCGCAGTCGAAAGGAGGCCGGCAATGAATCTCGTGCGGCGCAACCTGACGTTCTGGCGTGTAATCTTCACGCTCATCATGGCCGGCGGTCTGTGGGCCACGTACTTGCGATTTGTGTATGGACTCGGCGCCGTGACGAATCTGAGCGACCGGTTCCCGTGGGGAATCTGGATCGGGTTCGACATCTTGTGCGGCGTCGGACTGGCGGCGGGCGGCTTCACCATCGTTGCCATCGTCCACATTTTCAACCTGGAGCAGTTCAAGCCGATTCTGCGGCCGACCATCCTGACGGCGTTCCTCGGATACGTACTGGTAGTAGTTGCGCTCATGTTCGATCTGGGGCGCCCGGACCGCATCTGGCATCCGATGGTCATGTGGAATCCGCACTCGGTGATGTTCGAAGTGGCGTGGTGCGTGATGCTGTACAACACAGTGCTCGCGTTGGAATTTGCGCCCGCCATCTGCGAGCGGTTCCATCTGGAAACTGCCCGCAAGCTGATCAAGTTCATCTCGGTGCCGCTGGTGATCCTCGGCGTGGTGTTGTCGACCCTGCACCAATCCTCGTTAGGAAGTCTATATCTGAGCGTACCGGGCAAACTGTATCCGCTGTGGTACTCTCCGTTCCTGCCGGTGTTCTTCTACATCTCGGCCATCGCAGCCGGCCTGGCCATGACCATCTTCGAGGCGCGCCATTCGGCGAATGCGTTCGGGCGGTCCATGCATCTGCCGATCCTGTCCAAGCTGGCGAGCGTGCTGGCGGTGATTCTGGCGTTCTTCCTGGTACTGCGCTTCAACGATCTCCGGCATCGCGAGGTGCTGAGTCTGCTATGGGTGCCGCGCATGGAGACCTACCTGTTCTGGCTCGAAATCGGACTCTCGGCGGTTGGCGCGACGATGATGTTCCTGCGGCCGGTCCGGCGAAGCGCGAGCGCATTGTACGTAGCCTCCCTGTTCGTCATTTTCGGGTTTCTGGCCAACCGGCTGAATGTCAGCCTGATGGGAATGGAAGGGGCCTCCGGCACACACTACATTCCGAAGTGGACGGAAGTGATGGTGACGTTGATGGTGATTGCCATCGGCTTTGCAGTCTTTCGGTTGGTAGCGAACTATCTGCCGGTGTTTGACGAACCGGCCGAGGAAGAAGAAGAGTTCGAGACCGTACCCGCGGCCCATGAACACGATTTCGCGTTGACGGCAGGAGACTGACTATGGACGATGCGGCCCGTTCACTTCGAATCGGGATCGCAGCAAAACTCGCGGTGTACCTTGTGCTCGGCACTGGCGCTGTGTTCCTGACGTTCGGATTATGGAACGTCAAGGTTCACCGCGCCCATGCCGAAGCGCTCGTTGCCGAGCACGCAGCCGGAATCGGCGAGGTGATTCAGCGCAGCACTCGCTACGACATGCTGAGGAACGACCGCGAGGCGCTGCGGCAGATCATCGCCGACATCGGCAATGAGCCGGGCATCCGGCGCGTTCGAGTCTACAACAGCAAGGGCGTGGTAAGTTACGGATCCGACGGCCGCGGCGGCGACGATGAGGCCATGCCGGACTTGTCGATGCCCCAGCAGATCCGCAGCGTCGTGGTCGTGGACCGCGACGGCGTCCGGTATCTCGACTCCGTGCGGCCCATCTGGAATCAGACTGGCTGTTCGAGCGCGGCGTGCCACGAACATCCGCCCTCGCAGCGCATCCTCGGCACTGTCGACACGCACCTTTCCCTGGCCGAGGTGGATCGCGAGATCGGCATTCAGCAAAGGCAGTTATGGAAATTCACACTTTTGGGACTGCTCTTTACCGGAGCCCTGAGCGTCGCGTTCGTGTACCTGGTGTTGTATCGGAAAATTTCCGAGCTGAGATATGGTATCAAGCGCCTGTCGCATGGCGATTTGAAGCACCGGCTGCCGGTCCGGTCGGCGGACGAGTTAGGCCAGTTAGCCGGATCCTTCAACCACATGGCTTCCGAGTTGGACAAGGCGCGGACCGAATTGATCGAGCGTACCCAGAATTCACTCATTCAGAGCGAGAAAATGGCTTCGCTTGGGAAACTGGCCGCGACGGTGGCGCATGAGTTGAACAATCCGCTGTTCGGAATCCTCACTTATGCGCGGCTGGCGTTGAAACAGGTGAAGCGCGAGGAATTGACCCTCGAGGAGCGCGATCGTCTCGCCGACAAGCTGGCTGTCATCGAGCGGGAAAGCCGCCGGTCGGGCGAGATTGTGAAGAATCTGCTCACCTTTGCGCGGCAGGCGCCGAGAAAGGTCGGCGAACACAATTTGAACCAGCTCGCCGAGCGGGCCATGGCCGTCATCCGCCACCGTCTGGAGTTGCAGCAGGTGACGGTGGAAGAGAACCTGGATGCGGCGCTCCCGCCCATCGAGTGCGACGAAGGTCAGTTGCAGCAGGTGATGCTGGTGCTGCTGGTGAACGCAGCCGAGGCGATGCCGGAGGGTGGCACGCTGTGGTTGAGCAGCGGAGTCCGCGAAGGCGAGGCGTTCGTTCGGGTAGCGGATACTGGCAGCGGAATCGCGCCCGATGTGATGTCGCACATCTTTGAGCCCTTCTTCACGACGAAATCGGACACCAACGGGTCCGGTTTGGGACTTGCCATTGCGCATGGCATCGTCGCGCAACACGGGGGATCCATCGCCGTCACGTCGGAACCCCAGAACGGTGCGGAGTTTACGATTACGTTGCCGTTAGGCCGCAAGGAAGTTGCCGAGAAAGCGGAGGTGGCTTGTGGTAAAGGGTAAGATTCTGATCGTTGATGACGAAGCGGTGGTTCGCAACTCGCTTACGGAGTGGTTCGCCGATGGAGGGTACATCACCAGAGGTGTCGCGAGCGGCCGGGAAGCGCTGGACGTAGTCGATAAGCAGGATTGGGATCTCGCCTTGGTGGATCTGAAGATGCCAGGGATGGACGGCGTCGAGGTGCAGCGGCAGATGCGCGATCGCGATCCGGACCTGACCGTCATCATCATGACCGGCTTCGGCACCGTCGACACCGCGGTTCAGGCTCTCAAGCAGGGAGCTTACGATTACCTGACGAAACCCATCGACCCGGATGAGTTATCCCACACGGTGGAGAAAGCGCTCGAACATCGCCGGGCCCGGCGCGAGAACGTACAACTCCGCGAGTGCCTGGAAGAAATTTTCCCAACGACGCGAATGATCGGCAAGAGTCAGGCGATGATGCATGTGGAGGAGTTGGTGGAGATGGTGGCGCCGACTCCGGCCACGGTGCTGATTACGGGCGAGAGCGGCACGGGCAAGGAAATTGTGGCCCGGGCAATTCACGCAGCCAGTCCCCGGCGACACATGCCGATGGTGGTGATCCATTGCGGCGCACTCACTGAGACACTGCTCGAGAGCGAATTATTCGGGCACGAAAAGGGCGCGTTCACCGGCGCGCAAGTGCGGAAAAAGGGCAAATTCGAGATGGCCGAGGGCGGCACTGTGTTCCTGGACGAAATCGCGGATATCAGCTTGCGCACCCAGACGGATTTGCTGCGAGTTCTGCAGGAACGGGAGATTGTGCGCGTGGGAGGCAACGACACCACTCGCGTCGACTTCCGCTGTATCGCGGCCACTAACAAGGATCTGAAGGGGTTGGTGGACGCGGGAACATTTCGGCCCGATTTGTTTTACCGGCTCAATGTGGTGTCCATTGAGTTGCCTCCGCTGCGTCAGCGCAAGGACGATATTCCACTGCTGATCGATCATTTCCTCCAGAAGTTTTCAGCGTCCATGAACCGGCCCGTGCCGGAGTTGACGCCGGACGCGATGTCTCTGCTATTGAATTACGACTGGCCGGGGAACGTGCGGGAATTGGAGAATGCCATCGAGCGGGCGCTGGTGATCCGGCGGGGAACCCGGGTGGAGGCTGGCGATTTTCCGTTCCAACTGGCCCAGCCCCCGAAAACGAATGGCCGGTCGCTCGACGAGGTGGAGCGGGGGCATATCGAAGGCGTGGTGCGCGGCACCGCCGGGAACCTGTCGCAGGCGGCCCGGATCCTCCACATCGACCGGACGACGCTATATAACAAGCTCCGACGGTACGGATTGCGATAGCATACAAGCATCATGGCATCGCGCAGTGTCAACAAAGTGATTCTGATTGGCCATCTCGGCAAGGACGCGGAGACGAAGTTCACGCCGTCCGGCGTGTCGGTGACAAAATTCTCGGTGGCGACGAACTGGCGTTCGAAAGACCAGCAGACGGGCGAATGGAAAGAACAGACCGACTGGACGAACGTGTCGCTATGGCGCGCCGAGAACGTGGCGACGTACCTGACTCGGGGCAAGCAGGTATACGTCGAGGGACGTCTGCAGACCCGATCCTACGACGACAAGGACGGGAAGAAGCAATACTTCACCGAGGTGGTGGCGGACCAAGTAATCTTGCTGGGCGGCCGCGGCGAGGATGGCGGCTCGGGTCCAACTGACGAAGAATTCAGCAGCATGCGCTCGGCGCCGCGAAGCGCTCCGCGTCCGGCAGCGAGACCAGCCGCTGGACCAGCGGCACAGCCGGATACCGCGATGGATCACGGCATCGGCGACGACGACGTTCCGTTCTGACCCGGGTATTTGGGGAAGTGTCCAGTTTCGATTTCCTAACAACCGATCCTTCGTTGAGTCGTCTGATCAGTTCGTGGCGGAAACGGCTTCCGGCGTTCAACGACCATTCACGGTGCTGCGCGTGGTTCTTGAGAACGGGGAGCGCTGCTTGCCGTGCTTGGTCGATTCGGCCACATGGCTCCCTGTATGCGTGGGGACGCGGTGGGCGGTCCGGCACCGCCGATGCCGAGTTCAGTCTTCGACGCTCGTCAGCAACCTTGCGTTCTCTGCAGTATGTTTGGGTTTCGATCCTGAAGAGATGTACAAGCCGATGCTGAAGCCGGTTCGGACAGTATCACGGGTAGGTACAATCGGTGGCGCCGGGCGACAGGCCATTTCTCGGAAAGGCCGACTGCGGATCCGCAAGCTACAATCTTCTGCGCCATGAAGACACGCTTCACCGAAAAGCAAGGGCAGTACCTGGCTTTCATCTACTACTACACGAAAGTGAACGGAAGGCCGCCGGCCGAGGCCGACATGCAGCGTCATTTTCGAGTCACGCCGCCTTCGGTGCACCAGATGGTGCTCACGCTGGAGTCCAAAGGCTTCATTGAGCGCACCCCCGGCCAAGGGCGGTCAATCCATCTCCTGATCCAACGCGAGGAGTTGCCGGACCTGGAATGAACTCATCGCAGGAACAGCAGGCTGCGCAGTGCTTTCCGCGGCTTGGGTTTCAGACTCGCAACATAGCCCGCGATCTCATACTGGTTGAAGATCAACCAAACCTCCGCCAGGAAGCGTGGCAGTTCTCTCGCGAACTCCGACCGCCGGTCGGCTTCCTCAGCGAAATTCAACAGCTTCTCGCGAATCAGGTAATCAAGCGCACTCTTCACGCCGAATCGTCTTTTGATTCCTCTGGTGGCCCGACACTGATCGACCCAAATCTTTTCGAATCGAATGCTCATCCTCGGCCAATATACCGCCCGCCAACGTGAACTCGCAACTCGGTTCTTCCGTGATGGCAACTGCCACCCAATTCGCTGTACCGTAGATATGGCTGTCGATGACGGAGATGGGGATCGGTGATCAGACGATCCGTTATGATCGCGACGTAACGGTAGCGGCATACGGAACAGTTGAGCAAGGCGACGCGGAACGGTGTGGCTGTACCTTCTGCAAGAATTTCGCCGCCCAGCGAAATCTGGTCTATCCGACTTCGTTCGGATCGATGCCTGAACAACTAGGCATCGATCCGAACAAAGAAGGGCGAGGTATTCGAGTACGGACCGGTTGAGGACGGATGCCATCTCTATGGCGGATGGTTCTATTTGGTGGGGGAAGTGTAACTGGCGCCGTTTTGAGAGAAACCGCACGATCAACAGCATTGGACAGAGCAGGTTGATAGAGCCGCCGGTCTCCTCCGTAGCCAGTTTCCTTTCTGCCAGTTTGCCTTTGCCGGCTGAAATACGGCTGAATCGTCCGCCTTTTGGTCGTTTCGCAGAGGTATCGCGGTCACCGCTTAGTTAGCCCCGGCACACGGCTGTGCCACACTCGTTCCAGGGAGGTGATCGATGAGCATCAACGCACGTCGCCATCGCCTATGCGTCTTGAGCAAGGGGGCCCTGATTGCAGTGCTGGCGGGGGTCGCCGGTTCTCGCTTTAATGTTCCGTGCGGTCGTCGTCAGAATTCAATAACCTTGCTGCTCATTTTCGCGATTTGCGTGCGCTCGCCATTCATTTTCCTGGTAGGGGCGAATACAGTTTCTAGGCGTTGGTCGATTCTTTCCCAATCGATGCTCGGTGTCGTGGCTGGTAATTGCAATTCTCGTTACGATAGCGGTACTCATCTCGGGGAAGTCCTCACGTCGTGATAGTCAGCGTACCCGGGCGCCGCTTTAGGTTACATCGACTATTACCCGCCAAAGCATCTCATCGTTCTCGAAGCCGCGGTGGGCCATAAGAACCCTGGCGTCGAATCCGCCGTAGCCGGCCGGATTCTGGCCGATCAGCCATGGCCTCAAACTGCTCGATCGCTGCGACCGGCCGCCCGCCTCCCCTAGGCACGTCCAATTCCATCGGAGTCGCCCCAGACCCGGCATGCGGGCGGGCGCCTCGGGCCTAATGAATCCGACTGTTCGCATCATTCTGCTAAATCCAGTAGAAAAAATGGTTTGACAGGGTGGTGAAATCGCATTAACATTTCTATGCTTACGAACTGGGTCTCGAAGTACTAATTTCTCGGTTGAATGACAGCTTCTGTCCGGACAGCGATGTTGCGATCAGGAGATATCCTCGCTATGTTCAAAACCCTCATCCAGTGTTGTCTCGCGCTGACCCTCGGGTCAGTGGTGGCTCTGGCTCAGAGCCAAAACGCCAGCCTGGCCGGACAGGTGACCGATCAATCCGGAGCCTTTGTACCGAACGCGACTGTTTCCGTCACGTCGACGGAACGCAACATCAGTTCGACAGTTCAGACCGATGAAGGCGGC
>JBBQGE010000086.1:0-27564 GCA_038322675.1 Bryobacterales bacterium | reverse complement strand
GCCGTGCCCCCTCAACGCCATCTCCATCACCGGCGGAGAGCAGGCGCACCCGCGCGATTTCGGCCACACCGTCCCCAAACGCGACCTGCTGGCCGCCATCCACGTCGTGCTCGAAGAGGAGCAACTCCAGATCGCCGCCTCCCTCCCGGAAACCCGCCGCCTAGTCGAGGAAATGATGAACCTCCACCCCGGCCGCAACTCCCGCCACCACGACGACCTCGTCATCGCTCTCGGTCTCGCCCGCTGGCAGGCACGCCGACCCGAAATCGGCCCCCAGCAAAAGAGACTACTGTGACCAGCCGTCGCTCCAGGCCGCAAATCCACGCCAACCAGCGGTATCATCAAGAGATAGAGGCACCCCTCAATACCCCCCGTATGTCTGGAAAATTCGACCCCGAGTTGGGCATCAATAGCTGGCTGGAAGACGAACTCTATCAGCAGTACCTGAACGACCGCAAGAACGTGGACGAAAGCTGGAAATCCCGCTTCGACGACGGTGCCAACGGCCATCCCGCCAATGGCTCCACCACTACTACGGCCGCCGTTGCCGCTCCACCACCGGTACCTGCGTCAGTTCCAACCGCCGAACCGGCCGGGCCCCAACCAGGTCCCGGCGAGCAACTCGTCCCCCTCCGCGGTGCTGCCGCTCGCATCGCCGAGAACATGACCCAGAGCCTCGCCATTCCGGTCGCGACTTCCCAGCGCACCATCGCGGTCAAGGTCATCGACGAAAACCGCCGCGTCATCAACCAGCACCGCTCCATGCACGGCGAACCCAAGGTGTCCTACACCCACATCGTCGGCTGGGCCATCGTCAAAGCGCTCGCCGAAATCCCAGCCGTCAACAACTCTTACGCCGAACTCGATGGCGCTGGCTACCGCCGCGTCCGCTCCCAGATCAATCTCGGAATCGCCGTCGATGTCGCGGGCAAGGATGGGAATCGATCCCTCACTGTCCCCAACGTCAAGAACGTCAACGGCCTGAACTTCGCCCAGTTCCTCGAAGCTTACGATGGCGTCATCCAGCGCGCCCGCGCCGGTAAACTCACCCTCGCCGACTTCGAAGGCACCACCGTCTCCCTCACGAATCCCGGCACCGTCGGCACCGTCGGCTCCATCCCCCGCCTCATGCCCGGCCAGGGCGCCATCATCGCCACCGGTGTCATCGATTACCCCGCCGAATACCAGGGCGTCACCGAAGAGATGAAGGCCACGCTCGGCCTCTCCAAGGTCATGACCGTTACTTGCACCTACGATCACCGCGTCATCCAGGGCGCCGAATCCGGTGCATTCCTCGGCCGCCTGCAGGCCCTTCTTCAGGGTGAAGACGAGTTCTACGACAACCTCTTCCACGATCTCCGGATCCCGTATCATCCCGTAATTTGGGAAGAGGCGGGCCACCAGGCCCTTCCCGGCACCTTCGCCGGATCCACCCAGGAACTGTCGCGCCAGGCCGCCGTACTCCAACTCATCAACGCCTATCGCGTCCGCGGCCACCTCATCGCCGACCTCGACCCCCTTGGAGGCGAAGCCACCTACCACCCGGAACTCGATCCCGCCACCTACGGGCTCACCATCTGGGACCGCGACCGCCAGTTCATCACCGGCACCTTAATGAATGGCCAGGGAACCGCCACCCTCCGCGCCATCCTCGAACGCCTCCGCCATACCTACTGTGGCTCCATCGGCTGCGAGTACATGAACATCCAGCACCCGGAGCAGAAGGAATGGCTGCAGGACCGCATGGAGCCCACCGAGAACCGTTGGACTCTCGATGAGGCTACCCGCATCCGCGCGCTCCGCCGTGTCATCGAAGCCGAAGAATTCGAACACTTCCTCCACGCCCGCTTTGTCGGCCACAAGCGTTTCTCCCTCGAAGGCGCCGAGTCCGCCATGGCCATCCTCGATGAACTTCTCGAGCGCGCCGCCAACAACAACGTGCACGAAACGGTGATTGGCATGGCCCACCGCGGACGTCTCAATGTTCTCGCCAACGTCGTCGGCAAGAGCATGCTGCAACTCTTCTCCGAGTTCGAAGGCGACATCGACCCCGCCAGCATTCAGGGCTCCGGCGACGTCAAATATCACCTCGGAGCCAGCGGTGTCCGCCGCGCTACTACGGGCCGCGAAATCGTCGTCTCGGTGGCGTTCAACCCCAGCCACCTCGAAGCCGTCGATCCCGTTGTCGAAGGAATCGTCCGCCCCAAACAGGACCGGCTTGGCGACAAGGAACGCGAACGCGTCATCCCCATCCTGATTCACGGCGATGCCGCCTTCGCCGGTCAGGGCGTCGTGGCCGAAACCCTCAATCTCTCGCAACTCGAGGGCTACACCACCGGCGGCACCGTTCACCTCATCATTAATAACCAGATCGGATTTACCACGAACCCCAAGGAATCGCGCTCCACTCCGTATTCCACCGACGTCGCGCGCATGGTCCAGGCGCCCATCTTCCACGTCAACGGCGACGATCCAGAAGCCTGCCTCCGCACCGCCCAGATCGCCTTCGACTACCGCCAGCGGTTCAAGAAGGATGTCGTCATCGACATGGTCTGCTACCGCCGCCACGGCCACAACGAAGCCGACGATCCCAGCTACACTCAGCCCGTCATGTACAAGAAGATCCGCCAGCATCCTTCCGTGGCGGTCATCTATTCGCAGAAGCTCGAGCGCGAAGGTCTCGTCGAGCGGTCCGAAATTGAGGACATGCGTAAGCGCGTCAGTTCCGGCCTCGACGATGTTCATCGCGAAGCGCAGCACCGCAAGGAACAGTACGAAGTCCAGGAACTCACCGCCGTCGGCGTCGAGGAACTGCCGCCGTTCTGCGCCACCACCGCCGTCGACCGCCCCATGCTCGAGAGCATCGTCCGCGGCATCACCACGTTTCCGGCCGACTTCCATGTCCACCCGAAACTCCACAACCTCATCGAGCGGCGCCGCGAAGCCCTCGAAGGCGCTCCCATCGATTGGGCCACTGCCGAAACATTCGCCTTCGGCAGCCTCGTCGTTGAAGGCACGCCCGTCCGCCTCAGCGGCCAGGATAGCGCTCGCGGCACCTTCAGCCATCGCCATCTCGAATACTACGACTACGAAAACGGCAATCGGTACATCCCCCTCCAACACCTGTCACGCGATCAGGCCCGCTTCGAGGTCTGGGACTCCTCCCTCAGCGAATATGCCGTCATGGGCTTCGAGTTCGGCTACAGCGTCGGTGATCCGCTCACCCTCGTCCTCTGGGAAGCTCAGTTCGGCGACTTCGCCAACGGCGCCCAGATCATGATCGACCAGTTCATCACCTCCGCCGAATCCAAGTGGGGACAGCCCTCTGGACTCGTCCTGCTCTTGCCTCACGGCTACGAAGGCCAGGGTCCCGACCACTCCAGCGCGCGTATCGAACGCTTCCTCGTCCTCTGCGCCGAGAACAACATGCAGGTCTGCAACTGCACCACTCCGGCGCAGTACTTCCATCTGCTCCGCCGCCAGATGCACGGTGGCGCCGACCGTCGCGGCATGCGCAAACCTCTCATCATCTTCACCCCGAAGAGCCTGTTGCGCCATCATAAGGCCGTCTCCAACGTCAACGAACTCGTCACTGGCGGATTCCGCGAAATCATCGCCGAATCCGCCGGTTTCGACAGCGGCCGTGTCACGAAAGTCCTGGCCTGCTCCGGCAAGGTGTATTACGATCTCCTCGCCGCCCGTGAGCAACGCGGCGCCGAAGAAATCGCTATCCTCCGGCTCGAACAACTGTACCCGTTCAACCTCGCGGATTTCGCCGACATCCTCGCCCGCTTCCCGGTCACCGCCGAAGTGGTCTGGGTTCAGGAAGAGCCCCGCAACATGGGCCCGTGGCGATTCGTCCAGGAACGCATCCAGCCCCTCCTGAACGAGTCCCGCCGCGTCCTCCGTTACGCCGGTCGGCCCGAAAGCTCCAGCCCCTCCGCGGGTTCCCTGAAGCGCCACCAGCAGGAGCAGATCGACCTTGTCGAAGAGGCCTTCGCTGCCAACCCCATCCTGCGGAAAACTCGCCGCCTCGTGAAAAGGAAGTCATGAGCACCGTCGATCTATGGCCGTCGTTGCCCCTCCACCAGTGGCAGGATACCTACCGGACGCTCCACATGTGGACGCAGATCGTCGGCAAGGTCCGCATGACGCTCACTCCGCCGTTGAACCACTGGTGGCACGTGCCCCTGTACGTCAACTCGCGCGGCCTCACCACCGGTCCCGTCCCGTTTCCGGCCGGCCTGTTCGAAATCCAGTTCGATTTCCAGAAACACGAACTGACCGTCCATACCAGCGAGGGTGACACAGTCACGCGCCCGCTTCGTCCCCAATCCGTGGCCGATTTCTACCACTCGCTGGTCGGCGACCTGGCCTCGCTCGGCATCCAGGTCCAGATCGACACCGATCCGCAGGAAGTTCGCGATGCCATCCCGTTTGAACGCGACCAGACTAACAAGTCCTACGACGCCGAATATGCCAATCGCTTCTGGCGGGTGTTGATGTCGTCAGGCAAAGTGCTGCAACGGTTCCGCAGTGAATTCATCGGCAAATGCAGCCCCGTCCATTTCTTCTGGGGCAGCTTCGACCTCGCCTGCACGCGCTTCTCGGGACGCCTCGCGCCCGCCCGCGAAGGCGTCATCAGCGGACCCGCCTATTCCCACGAGGAATCGAGCGCCGGCTTCTGGCCCGGCGGAGGCTCCGTCGACGGCCCTGCCTACTACGCCTACACCGTTCCTCAGCCGTCCGGTATCGAGAAACAATCGATCCTGCCCGCGGCCGCTAGTTGGAATACCGATCTGTCCGAATTCGTCTTGATGTACGAGGACGTGCGCCGCGCCGCCTCGCCGGAAGAGTCGCTGTACAACTTCCTGCAGAGCACCTATGAGGCGGGCGCCCGCCTTGCGAAATGGGACCGCGAGAGTCTCGAACAGCGTTATAATTAAGGCCCGATGACAACCAGAAAAACTATCGCGTTGGTGGCACTTCTATGCCCGCTCTTTGCGCAAGCGCAAACCGGGTCGTTACGCGTAAAAGCCAATCCCGGTCGCGCCGGTGTGTTTGTCGACGGGAAATACTTAGGCCCGGCGGCGAACTTCAAAATAGCTCGCACGTACCAGGTGGCCAGCGGCGAACATGAACTCAAACTGGTGGACCCTCGCTATGAGGAGTTCACCACCAAGATCACCATCCAGCCCGGCAAGAAGACGACCGTGGCACAGGCCCTGACGGCGCTGCCCGCTCCGAAGCCTCCGTTTGGCAGGCTCCGCACCGAGAACCCGGACAAGTTCGCGGCCGTCTACATCAACGACAAGTTCATGGGTCATGTCGACGAGTTCAGCAACCCGTCCCAATTCCTGCTGATTCATCCCGGCCAGTACACGGTGAAGATCGTCCCAACCAGCGGACAGCCGGTTACGCAGACCGTGACGATCGAAGCGGACAAGATCACTATCGTCAAGTGATGGACTCGAGCCCGCCGCCCGATAGCACGAATCTGCTGCGCCTGGCAGACGGGTGATCAAGCGGCGCTCGAATCGCTGATGCAGCAACTCTACAACGAGTTGCATCGCACCGCGCGCCACTACATGCAGTTGGAGCGGCCCGGCCACCCGCTGCAGACCGCGGCGCTGGTCAACGAGGCCTATCTTCGGCTCGCCGGCGGCCGGCACGTCGAATACAAGGACCGCTTGCACCTCTTTGCGCTCGCCGCCCAGGTGATGCGCCGCGTGTTGGTGGATCACGCGCGAAGCCGCGGCTACAAGAAAGGTGCCGCTGGGGCCGATGCCATCGCGTTGGAGGATTCGCGCGCCACGATGCCCGCAAAGCCCAGGTCGTCGAACTGCGGTTCTTCGCCGGCCTCAGCGTCGACGAAACGGCCGCCGTCCTCGCCGTGTCGCCGCAGACCGTCCTCCGCGACTGGAGCCTTTCGAAAGCGTGGCTCCTGCGCTACATGAGCCACGCGAAGCAGGACTGAAACCATGTGGTCCTATCGCACCGTCGGCGCCGCTTTGATTCTCTCCGCGCTGCTCGACTGGCTGGAATGGTCCCTGCATCGTCCGCCCAATATGGCGGTGATCGCGGTCATCCACTTCGCCTTCGCCTTGATCGTCGTTGCCGTGGTTACTAAAATGACACAATGGTTCCGCCGGCGGCACTAGCTGCCCTACTTCTGCTCTGCTTTCCACTCTTTGGGCAGCAGGAACACAGCGCGTACACGCTGCTCTACACCGGCAATACGTTCGGTTACTACCGCGTCCCGGATCGACAGACGACAGCCTCACGAGTCTGCGCCGCCGATGCCGGCACGCTCGCCCAAGTGAATCGGTTCCTCGAAACAGTGCGCAGCGTCTCCGGCCAGCGAGTCCTCGTCGGCATGGGGGACAACTTCTCTCCAGAACTGAACGCCCGCGTGATCTTCGACGAGTCCTCGAAGAGTCTCGTGCCCAAGGACCAGGTCCCCGGCGGCGCCGCCGAGTTCGATAACGTGGCCTGCTTCTTCCGCCTCGCCGGATTCGACGCCATGGTGCCCGGCCGTCAGGACTTCCACTTCGGTCCCGAACGCCTTCGCTCACTCGCCCGCTATCTCGCCGGTACCGGCCCCGGAGGTACGCCCGTACAGATGCTCGCGGCGAACCTGGCCATCAACACCTATGTCGTGGATCCCCCGGCCAAGAGTCCAAACCCACCCGCACCGCAGAACTACGCGACCGCCGGTGAGAACGGAGCATCGTTCCGCTTGCCGGCGATTCCGCTGCCCTACCTCCGCCGGTTCGAGATCCACAACGCCGTGCGGCAGTTCGCCCGAGTGGTCCGCAACGGCCGTGAGCAGTTGCAGCGCCGCGAAGGTCAGGACGTAAACGAGAGCGGCGCCATCTTCGAGTCCGAGATCCTGTACGACCAGGCGTTGCTCTGCCGCGGCGCTCTGGGCGATCGATTCGATTCCACACACTGCGAAGCTCTCGACCGTAATCCCGTGGCTTCTGGTTCCAACTCGCTCGCCTTCTCCCTGCCGGCCGCATTCCCCCGCTATCCCGCTCCGGGATCCATCGAGCCCCATCAGGATTACCACCTCTGCGCGTCGAAAGCAGCGAAGACCACGCTCTGCAGCGCGACCTTCCAATTCCACCAGCCGTTCTTCGAACACACTCCCTACGTCCGCTTGAAGGATCAGCCGCTGGTCATCTTCGGAATCGTCGACCCGCACATGCTACCGCTCATCGGCGAGATGAACTACTCGTGGTTGAATCAAGACCCGCGACTCAATACCCAGATCGAAATCGCCGATCCCCGTGAAGCCTTGAATCAACTCCTCGAAACCTGCGATGCCGATCCCGACTGCCGCGGTGCGCGGCGGATCCTTCTGGCGCAAATGCCTCCCGCCGATGCGCGGCGTCTTGCCGACCGGTTGCGCGGCAAGTTCGATGTAATCGTGTCTGCCGGCAACGAGGCACACGCCACTCGCGACATGCTCCTCACGAATCGCAACGAGCCCCAACAGGCTCGAGTACCAGTGGTCGTGACACCCGGCTCGCATTATTTCACGGGCACGCCCAACTCCCTCCACGTTACCTTGCAGGAGGCGCATCTGGATCTCGCTTCCACCACCTCGACACTCGACAATTCACTGCACCGCTCCACCGTTCCGCTCCACCCACGTATCTACACCGGACGCCGCGCGTTATCGGACATCATTGCCGGAGCCAATCTCGCCCCCGTCGCTCCAGGCCTCGACGGAGTGAATGTCCGCAGGCTGATCGAAACGGCTGTGCTCGGTGTGATGCGCCGCCACTGCAAGGCCGATATCGCATTTCTCCAGCATCGCGACGTCTTTCGCCCCGGCTACTTCGCCCTTGAGACACCCGCTCCCGATGAGTTGCAGACGCTGCTCGATCAGGTCCTCTGGAAGGGCGACTTCATCGTCTGCCGCGCCGCCACCGGAGCCGTCATCCGCCAGGTGCTCGCACAATCGGAAGCATTCGATGCAGCCGACTCCGACCCCTCCAACGAAGCCGCCGATACCGGCCGCGGTCTCGCACGGCTCGGCATCTTCAAGGACCCCGCCACCGGCGATCTCATCGTCGGCGGCTCCGTGCTGCAGAACCAGGCGCTCTATTCGATTGCCACTACCGATTACATCGGTCTCGGCGATACCGGCTACCAGGGGTTTGAGGTTCCGGTTCCCCCGGCACAGCGCCTTCGCGATTACGGTACCCTCTACGAGATCAGTGCCGAAGCGTGCAGCGCGGTGATCGGCGCAGTCCCCGGAAGCACGCCCACGCGAGACTACTGCCGGCACCCCACTAACCCCCTCGATTATCTCGACCGCACGACTCTGAGCCCCTATTCCGATCCAGCCCAGATGGAAGCCCTCGACCGCCTCGAAGACTGGATACACGAGAATTGGGCCAAACGTGCCCTCCGGCCGAGCCCTCATGATAAGGCGGAGTCCGAAGCCCAGAATCGGCGCGTCTTGTCCCTGCGTCTCGATCGCGCGGATATCGGCTTCCAGCAGAACCTCCACAGCCTCAGCGAAGCGCAGCAGAAGGATCGATTTGCCGGCGTTCAGGCCTCGCAGCCGACCGCGCCCGAAAAGATCGATGCCATCGCCGACTGGCTCCTGCGGCTTACTTCACGAGGCAGAAATGCCGACTACTTCGTCCAAACCGACGGCGCCTACCAAGCCAGTGCCATCCGCCAGAGCTTCAGCAATGCGCCTGGATCCGCGGCAGTGACTGAGTCCTTTCAACTGAGCCAGCCGAAAAACAGCGTCGCTCTGGAGAGTGGAATCACCTGGCATCTCGTGCCTCCTCACCAGAAGAGCATGACGGGCATCCGGCTGCTCACATCCGGCCGCTTCGAAACCGAACTCGCGTCGCCCTTCGTGCAATTTCAGGCGAGCGACGGCTTCGTTGCCCGTACACTGCCGCGCAGAAATTCGATCTTCGGAAAGGCCGGTCTGCGCTACGATGGCCGGCAAAGCTGGATCGAGGCAGGTATGCAAAGCGGCCCGTTCACGCAGATATCGTCACTAACTTTCGGAGGACTTACCTGCGACCCCGGCAGCATTGCTAACTGCGTCGTACCGCCGGGAGTTACTCTCCCGGCCGTAAGCGAACTGGAGAGCCGCTCCTTCTCGGTCGCGACCAAAAGACGCAATCAGTCCGGTGTATTTCTGAACGCGCGTATCCATTTGCCCCTGCTGCTGAACCGCTTTGACTATGTCATCGATAACTCGGGTGCGCTGTATTTCAATCGTGCCGGCGATTCATCGGCCGACACACGCTATCTCGAAGTGATGACACACAGCCTCACGATCCCTGTCGCCGGTAACTTGAGCATTGCTCCCAGAGTCGATCTGTTCTTTTTCGAAAACAAAATCGCCGGTTGGCACATTCATGGCTATCAGACGTCGATTTCGGCCCAATACCGCTTCGACTGGCATACGGGTTTGCGCCTCAAAACAGCGCTGAAATATCCGAATCCCCCGCCATCCGGGGACCAGTAAGGTAGACTGTTCCAATGACCAACGCCACCGCCGCGAAATGGGCATTCCTGCTGGCGACCGTTCCCTTACTCGCTCAGCAACCGCGAATCTTCAACACCGTGAAGACGAAACTCGCCGCCGGCAAGCAGGTGGTCGGCGGGACGGTATCGATTCCCGACCCCGATACCTACTGCGCCATGGCGAACGCGGGCTTTGATTTTCTCTGGATTGAAATGCAGCATAGCCCGATGTCCTATCAGGAGGTCGCGCACATGATCATGGCTTGCAAGGGCGCTCCAGCGATGCCGTTCATCCGTGTGCCGGACGCGACCGAAGGCGACATTCAGAAGGCCGTGGATATGGGTGCGGTGGGCATCATCATCCCGATGGTGGAAGATATCTCGAAAGTGCGCAATGCCATCAAATTCGCGATGTATCCGCCGGTGGGGAAACGCAGCCAGGGAGGCGGCCAGTACGGAGCGCTTTGGGGCTCGGATTACCGCGCGATCGCGAATGACAATGTCATGATTGTGGCGATGATTGAGTCGCCCGCGGGCGTTAGGATCGCTGAGGAAATCGCCTCCACTCCCGGAGTGGATGTGGTGTTCGTGGCGTCTACCGATCTCGGTAGTTTCTCCGGTCATAAGCAGGGAGATGCCGAATACGAGAAACTCGTGGACAGCATCAAGGCAGCAACGCAACAATCGGGCAAGAAATTGGCGGGCCCGTTAGCGTGGAAGACATCGCGGCAGGGGTTTGCGTTCTTCCAGGGACCCGGAGAGACATCGCTCATCAAGGCGGGCGCGAAACTCGAACTGACCGGAGCCGCTTCCAGCGAGCAGAAGAAGGGAGTAGCGACCACGGAAGGATCCGAGAAATAGTGGAGCCGCTCGCTGCGTTTCCGCGATGGACCATAACGGCATTCGCCGGCACTGACCTCATCACTGGCGAAGTCGTTACGTAGCCGCCCCCGTGAGCAAGCGAATCACGCAAACAAGCTACACCTCGCGGGCCTTGGCCTCGCGGGTCGCGCCGCCGTGCCGGAGCATGATGTAGCCCAACCACAGGTGGAACGCGATTACCGCGATCAGGACGCTCCAAACGGAGTCCAGCCGATCTCCGCTCGAAGATGCAGATTCGAGGGTGTCTCCCAAACCTGCGTGAACGCAATCGAGCCCACTACTTCCAGCAACCACGCGGCGAGGAGGATGAGGAAGAGTGAGCGAGAAGAGCCGGTCCGCGCAGATCGTTGCCGAGGTCCTGAATCCACCGGTCATCGTCCGTGGATGCGGCCGGCGACATCAACTGGGCATAGTATCCGGTCTCGAACATGCGGACCCGGCGGCGATACACGTCGAAGAAACGGGTATCTGCGCGACTCGATGCCGAAAATCAGAATGCCGTGATGCTACTCAGGCTGGGTCAGCGATACCGAGAGTATCGCAGCGGTCACGGCGATGGCCCAGTTCGTCGTTCGATCGAGCCGGTCGCGCCAACTGATCGCGCGCCGCAACTCGCCGCGGTAGTAGGGCGACAGCGCGTTCACGAGTTCCACTGAACTCTTCGGCTGCACCTGCGCACTCGACAGCGGAGTCACCAGGCGACCGCCGTCTCGACGAATCGCTCCGCCATCAGAATCTCGACGTACCATCCGAGCACCACGAGGACAGGAGTTTCCGCCATTCCAATCGCCTCGCCGCAGATGGTGACGCGCGAGCCCGGCTTCGCCGGCGCCTCTTGCGAAATGCAGACCGAGCCTTTGCGGCTGTTACGCCGGAAGCAATACGTCGTGCTCCAGACGTGGCTGCGCTGGCAAAAGAATTCAGAGCCATTGCGAAATTTGACGACCGCCGCGCCGGTCCAGCGTTGAGTGAAGGTCGCGAGCGGCTCCGGATCGAGTTCATCGCGCACGATGACCTGTGGTTGCGAAGATTCGTGGTGCTCGAAGGTCCAGCGCTGGCCGTCGATTTCGCCGATGGCGCGCGATCCCGAATCGGTCGCGAAAAAGAGGTGGCCGATGGCCTCGTCGCCCGCGAGCAGATCGTAGGCCCACCGGCCGTGTCTGCTTTCGACCCAAAGTAGATCGCATCGTCCAGCTTCAGACAGCGTCATGTCTTCACCTCCTCATGACTTCAGAAAACGTAATTCATCCCGATATACGGATACATGTACGGCCTTCCGGGCGTCGTATGCTTCAGAAAACTGCCGGGCAGAATCCGCGCGATCCCCGCGACCACGTCCATCTGCCGGTTGAGCCGGTACGATGTCTCGAGATCGAGTTCGACCCCGATGTGCGTTCCGGCATGGCCGCCCGGATCCTTCGCCACGACGGCGCCGGAGGTATCGTACAGCGCATCTTTCGCGTTCGCCAGAGCCCAATCGGCGACAGTAGCCGCGACGGCCCAGCTGCGCGCGGGCACGAAGCGCACACCCGTTCGAACACTGCGAATGTTCTGCCACCCGATCTGATCCGCAAGTCCGTTTCGATCATGGTGCGTCGGGTGGAGTTGGTGCCAGGTAGTGCGATGGCCATCGCCAGGCTGTCCGTCGCCTGAAGCATACAGATAATCGACGAACACGCGGGGGCGCCACGCGAGGGACGTCGCCGTGTATCCGCCGACCAGGCTGGTGGTCCATCCGCTGGTCGAGTCGGTGGCGAGGTGACCCCACTGCGCAGCCCCCTCGGCGGAGTAATCGACCTGGCGAGTTATTACACCCGCCAGGCGCAGACCATACGTCATCTCGCTGAGCTTCGCGGGTATGCCCGCATCGGTCCGGTAACCGGGAGCCACTCGCCATATCACGGAGGGCTCGAGCACCGAGTGCGGAATCACATTGTCGATGCCGCCGTAGAGTCCGTGAATCGCGGCGCCGGATTGATGATGGCTGAGTCCTTCCACCAGCGGCACGACAACGGAAAGTGAGAACGCCGTAAGCCGGTAGCGCCCTTCGCGAAACGAGGCCAACGCGGCGTCGAACGTGCGGCCGGCGTTGCGCCAGTCGGAGCGTCCGATCAGGCGGCCCGCGCCGAAGTTCACTTCCTGGCGGCCCACTTTGAGGCTGAATCGCGCGTCCTCATCTCCGCCGATCTGGATGTAAGCCTGACGTATGCCCCACGCGTTCCGATTCGGCGGCCTGACCGGCGGCGTCTGCCAGGCAACGCGCGCGTCCTGCAGTTCGGAGTAGACGCGGATCCACCGGACTGGGTGCAGCATCGTGCCGAGCCGGAACCGCACCAGGAGATAGGTGTCGTCACCGCCCGGCCGGTAGTTCTGTCCTTCGACGCTATCAAGCCGGATTCGCTCTACAGCGAACAGGCGAATCCACCCGGGCAGACGGTCATTGAGCGAAGACACTGGGGCGGGCGCCGCCGGCAGCAAGAACGAGTCGGCGTTGCCGGACGGAGGCGGCTCGACGCTCGCGACGATTCGCGTGGGAACGGCGGTGATGCCCGGGTTCACGGTCTGCGCCGCAAGCCCGCCGAGGCTCAACATCGCCAGTAGTGCCGCTCCCTTCATGGTCATGCCTCATCGGAAAAACTGCCGGATGTACGGGATAGCGAGAGCGCCCGCGAGCAGAGCCAGGGCGCCCCTGATCCATTGCTCCGGCAGATGCTTCTGCAATCTCGCGCCGAGATAACTGCCGCACAGGCCGCCCAGGCCGAACAGGATTCCGAGTGTCCAATCGGGATGGACCGCCATCGCGGTGAACGCCACGATCCCCGCGATGGACGTCAGCAGCGTCGCGAACAGCGACGCTGCTGCAACCGTGTAGGCCGGAAGATCCAGGACAGACACCAGGAATGGCGCGATGAGGGCGCCGCCGCCCACACCGTAGATGCCACCAACCACGCCCACACCGAGCGCGAGCAGAAATAGCACGGCGGGACGGAAAGAGAAGGTCCGGCCGAGAAAGTCGTAGTCGATGTGCGCGGCCGAGATGTGCGTGGTGCGGACCATCGTGTTCGGAGGGAACTGCAGCGCGAATCTGCCGTGCCTGCCGCGAACTGTATCCCGAACCAGACGGACCGCCAGAATCAGCAGCACGATGGCCACGAACAGTTTGATCGCGCGCGGATCGGGCAGATAGCGCACGCGAATGAAGGCGCCCGCCACCACGCCCGGCAGCGTTCCGGCGGCAAGCGTCCACGTCAACGGCCAGACCATGCGTCCTTCGGAGATGTAGCGATACACTCCGCCGGGAATCGCGACAACGTTGTAGATGAGGTTGGTCGGCGTCACCCCGGGGCTGACGTAGCCGAGCACGCTCATCTGAAACGGTAGCAGGAGAAACGCGCCCGAGAGTCCCGCGGGTGCCGTCATCAGTGCGACGACGAAGGCCAGCAGGCTGGGTAGCCAGATCGGACAGTCGACACCGGAGACGGCGAAATGCATGGCCGTTCACCCACCGAATAGCAAGCGGCTGACCGCGACTAACACGACGACCAGCACCAGACCGAGCGAAATGCTCCAGGCAACGAGTTTGCGCTCGATGGGAAGCAGCGGCTCCACTTCCATCTTCTGCAGTTCTTCAGCGATCTTAGGTTCTTCCATGCATCACCCCGCTATCACTGGCGGCTTCACTCCGTGGAAGAAGATCCAGGAGATCGCCAGGCCCACCCAAATGATAAATCCGAACAGGCAGACGACGTAGACAAGCGCGAGTCTGCCGATGCCTTCCTGCCACAACCGGCGGAAGTCGGAGACAACACCGATGGTGAAGAATGTCATCACGAAGAAGATGCCGCGGAATACATTACCTTGCGCCATGGCGGACTTCGTTTTCGGGATGAGCGCAGGCGCGAGAATGCCGATCGCGAGAATCACTAGGAACGTCCCGACATAGCCGAGGACGAACTTCGGGAATCGCTCCCAGATCTGAATCAGGCGGACCTTTTCGCCGGGGCGGACGTCGATTTTCGCCGACCAGATCCACGCCAGCACGAACGCCCACACGCCGATAAAGACGTCGATGAAGACTTTGACCGTGGTGCTCACGCCCATGATCCAGCCGGGTTGATAGCGGATTCCATCGACGGCGAGCGCCTTCGCGTTGATCAGCGCTTCGGCGATCGCGCCGCTGGTCACCGCGGCCCCGTCGGTCTTCACGGCGAGCCCCATCCAGGCGCCCGCAACCATCGGCTCCTGGTACAGGAAGTGCTGCGCCATGAACGGCAGCAACACCAGTTCCACTACCGCGAAGATGACGACTAACGACGACACCATCACGGGCACCACCGGCCGGGCCTTGATCGCGGAACCGGTGGCGATGGCTGCCGATACTCCGCAGATGGAAATGCCCGATGCGAGCGGCGCCGCCCACTCGCGGCTGAACCCGAAGTAGCGACGCGCGACGTAGTAGACCGCGGCCCAGTAGATCAGGTAGGCGGTGATGATCGCGGAGAGCCCCTGAAACATGACCGCAGTCGCGAGTCCGAGTTGTTCGGCCGCGGTCACTCCGAGGAATCCGCCGAGAATCACGATCGCGGTCTTGACGTACAGTTCAGGCCGGATCGCCGGCTTCATGAATCCGGCCGCGCGCGGGAAGAAATTGCCGACCACGAGTCCCGCGAGCAGCGCGACAATGAAGCCCGCCTCGTTGGTCAGGTTCATCGACCACGGGATGCCGAGGCTCGCGCGTTTATCCGGAGTCGCGGCGATGTAGGCCCAACTGCCCGCGATCCACGCGAGATAGCCGATGGCGAACACGGCCGTGAACGCTCTGGCGAACAACCCCACTGGGGCGTCGAGCGCTCGCGCGCCGATCGACAGCAGCAGCAACAGGAACGCGTATGTGAGCAGCAGCGATACGATTGGGTGCAATCCCGCGTAGGCTTTCGACACGGTACCGAGCGCGTGCGACGGCGCGGTCCAGACGTTCGTGGTCACCGCCCAGCCGAGCAGGTCGGCGCCGGCAAAGACTCCTAGAGAGAGAGCGAAAATCAGCAGTCCGATGACTACTGCCAGCCAGTCTTCAGTGATCTTCATGCGTGGGTCACCGCCGAAGTCAGAAATGGTTCTTCGCGGACGGCGAGGGCGATCTTGTAGAAGATGGTGAGGATCAGCGCTCCCACGGCCCAGATCGCGAGTACGATCACGGCGCCCATCGGATTCGGCACGAATCCGACGACGATGAGGCCGATGCCTTTATCGATCCACAGCGACAGGAACACGGCGACGCAGGCGATCGCGAGCAGTCGATCATCGGCGCGGAATTTGGGGCGAAGCAACAAAATGAGAGAGACGACGGCGAGCGCCATCGAGAGCCACATCCAGGGCGTGAGAGCCCAATGGCCGTCCAATCCCGTGAACAGGTAGCGGAACGGCTCGGCATGTTCGGGCATGCCGCTGTAGAAAGCAGTGAAGAATTCCATTAGCACAAAGAATACATTGGTCAGCATGGCGTGTGTCACGATCAATGAGAGCTTCTGGACAGCTTCACGCGGCGGACGGGCGTTGGTCAACCAGCAGAGCACCATGCAGAGCAGAATCAGCAGCGCGGGGCCGGATGCAAACGCAGATGCCAGGAAGCGCGGCGCGAGGATCGCGGTGAGCCACAGCGGGCGTCCGGGCGGTCCGCTGTACAGGAACGCGGTGACGGTGTGGATGCTGACCGCCCACGGAATCGAGAGGATGATGACGGGCCTGATCCAGTGCGGCGGCGCGACGCCCTTGCGTTCGGCGGTGAGCGTCACCAGCGCGATCAGCGCGTTCAACACCA
Organism: Bryobacterales bacterium; assembly: GCA_038322675.1. GTDB lineage: Bacteria > Acidobacteriota > Terriglobia > Bryobacterales > Bryobacteraceae > TMP-7. The sequence goes on along the minus strand of JBBQGE010000086.1, from coordinate 11,357 downwards.
GGTAGCCGCTGAGCGAGATCATGTCCCAGAACATCATCGAATTGGGAGTCGGGTACAGGATGATGTTGAACACTCGCGACGGCTGCCCCATGTCGACGAAGATGAACAGCATGCACATCAGCACGGCGGCGATGGCGAGAAACTCGCCGAGGATCGTGATCTTCGCGAAGGCCTTGAAGTCGTGCGGGTAGTAGGGCAGCACCACCATGACGGCCAACGCGGCGACTCCGACCAGGAAGGTGAACTGCGCGATGTACAGACCTTAACTGACGTCGCGGCTCAGGCCCGTGACGCCCAACCCATATGTCAACTGGTACAGGTAGCAGCCGAATCCGGTGGTGATCACGTCCACCAGCGACAGGATCCAGGCCCAGTATTTACTGCTTCCAACGACTGCCTTCTCAAACATGAACATGGCGGATCCTCACACGATGTAAAAGATGCTCGGGTTCGTGCCGAGCTCGGGTTTGCGGCGCGTGTGGTAGCGCTCGCCCAGCAGTTTACGGATATCGGACTGGGGGTCGGCGAGGTTGCCGAACACGATCGCTTTCTCGGGGCAGACTTCGACGCAGGCAGGGAGGCGGCCGGCGGCGAGCCGCTCCGAACACAGCGTGCACTTCTCGACCACGCCTTTCGTCCGCGTCGGGAACTCGGTGTTCGCGTTGTGGATGTAGGGCCTCGGGTCCATCCAATTGAAGCTGCGCGATCCATACGGGCACGCCGCGACGCAGTAGCGGCATCCGATGCAGCGATGCCAATCCATCGCGACGATTCCGTCTTCGCGCTTCCACGTCGCCTGCGTGGGGCACACGCGCACGCAAGGCGGATTGTCGCAGTGGTTGCACATGACCATGACGGGCTCGGCGACCATCTTCAGGTACGGATCGGACTGGGCGCGGAAGGCATCCTCGAAGGGCACTTTCCAGATCCAGCGGATCGCGTGTCCGCGATCGGGAATCGCGGGACGTTGTGCAGTTGGTTGCACGCGTCGATGCATTTCGTGCAGCCCTCGAGGCGAGCGCACTTCGCTACATCAATCGCCATACCCCAGCGCTTCGGCCGGACGGCGACGGCAGCCGCGTGCACTGTGCCCGAGGCCGCGTCGACGACCCGCTTGGTGGCCGTCAGCACGAGTGCGGCACCCGTCAATTGCAGGAATGATTTTCGCGTCATCATTTGGCGGCCCTCAGTGTTCGCTTTGCGTCCAGGTGGCTGTCCCAGCACCTCGCCGACACGGCCGTTGTGACACCGGTCGCAGAACTGCGCCTTTTCGCCGTGGCATTGTTCCAGACACGTCGCCGTGAGACTGCGGTTGTAGATCTTGCCGTTATAGGCGACGAACTCGCGGTTGTTCAGACGCACGGCCTGGTTGCGCCAGTCGAGCAGGAGTTTCATATGCGAGGTGCGCATGTAGGCCGCCGGCGCGACGCATTCTTTCGCATTTCGCGGCAGCACGTCGCCCGGTCCTTTCGTGGTGGCACCGGCCGCGAAGTTGCGCCACAGCGGGAACGTGAACAGCGCGAGGAAGACCGCCAGACCTGCGTAGATGAGTGGACGATCACGCATGGGCCAGCTCCTTTTCGCAGATGGGCTCGCCGCGCAGGTCGGTGGTGCGCTCCTTCTGGCCGCGCATCACCAGCGCGTTGCCGACCAGTTCGTGCACTCCCGCGACGTCGACTCCAGGCACCCAGTATTCGAGCAGCGAGGGCAGCGTCGCCTTGTCGATCGCGCAGATGCAGGTGAGGAGATTCACGCCGTACTTGTCGTGCACATACTTCACGGCGTTCGCGCGAGGCAGTCCGCCGCGCATTCGCATTTCGAAGTTCTCGTCGGTGCCGAGACCGGATCCGCTGCCGCAGCAGAACGTCTGCTCGCCGATCGTGTTTTCGGGCATCTCGTGGAACTGATTGCAGACATGGCGCAGGATGTAGCGCGGCTCTTCGAGCAGTCCCATCGCGCGCGCCGGATTGCAGGAGTCGTGGAAGGTGACGTTCCAGCGGTCGTTGCGTGACGGATCGAGACGAAGCTGTTGGTTGTAGATCAGGTCGGCCGTAAATTCGCAGATGTGGACCATCCTGGTGGAGGCCGCGTTTTCAAAGCGCGTGCCGGTGATCGGCGACACGGGGACTGCAAGGAAGTCGGCGGGGCCGTTCATCGTGTCCATGTATTGATGGAGGACGCGCCACATGTGTCCGCACTAGCCGCCGATGATCCACTTGACGCCGAGCCGTTTCGCCTCCGTATAGATCTTCGCGTTCAGCCGCTTGATCATTTCGTGCGAGTTGAACAGACCGAAGTTGCCGCCTTCGGAGGCGTAGGCGCTGAACGTATAGTCGAGCCCGATTTCATGGAACAAGGCGAGATAACCGAGGAACGTGTAATAGTGCGGGGTTCCGAAATAGTCCGCCGACGGCACGATGAACAGGATCTCGGCGCCCTTGCGATTGATGGACGCGTCCACACGGACGCCGGCCAGTTCTTCGAGTTCATCCACGGCGAAATCGACGCTGTCCTTGAAACCGTGCGGCTGCACGCCGAGATGATTGCCGGTGCGGAAACAGTTCGCCGCGGGCTCCAGCACCCAGTTGATGTTGCAGCCGACGAGGTTCAGCAGTTCGCGCCCGATCATGGTGATCTCGGCGGTGTCGATGCCGTACGGGCAGAAGACCGAACATCGCCGGCACTCGGTGCATTGATAGAAGTAGTAGAACCACTCCTTCAGTACATCGACAGTGAGTTCACGCCCGCCCGCCGCTTCGCCCAACACGCGCCCGGCCGTCGTGAAATAACGGCGGAGATGGAGCGTAGAAGTTCGGCGCGCAACACCGGCATGTTCTTGGGATCGCCCGAGCCGATGTAGAAGTGGCACTTGTCCGCGCAGGCACCGCATCGTACGCAGATGTCCATGAACAGGCGGAAGGATCGGTACTGCTTCAGCCGTTCCTCCATGCCGTCGAAGATGATCTGTTTCCAATTCTCGGGGAGCTTCCAGTCTTCATCAAATGGCTGCCATTCGCGCGGATTCGGCAGTCCGAGATACCGCAGGTTCTTCGCCAGCGCGCTATAGCAGAACGTGCCTTTGCGGAACTCGACCGACGGATCCATCCAGTCGCGCGGCGGCGGCTGATAGTCGATTTGGACAAGCTCGTCGGGTTTCGGGTTGGGTATGGATCAGGGCCTTTTGAGCGGCAGTCCGGCCGCTGCGATCTTGTCGTGAAACTCCTCTTCCCATTCCTCGTACGTATGCACTTTCACCGGGTAATTCCACGGATTGACGTGCCGTTTCATGCGGCTGTTGTTCGCCAGGTTCCGCGTGGGGCTGAGGAATACGCCGCCCATGTGCATCAACTTGCTGAATGGGAAATACGCGGCCAGCGCCGAGACCAGTGTCAGGTGGACAAAGAACCAGGGGGTCAGCGACGCCGGAGCCACCGGCGCGAATGTAGCGAGTCCCATGGCGAACTGCTTCACCGCGGTCACGTCAACCCGGCCGAAGTACCGCATCCAGATTCCGGACCCCACGATCGCCAGCAGCAGGAAGAGCGCGAAGTAGTCGGTGAACAGCGAAATGTAGTGGACTTGTGGATTGCGGAAACGGCGCGCGAGCAGGTAGATCAACGCGGCGGCGATGATGACATCGCTGGCATAGAGTCCGGGCGCGCCGATGCGGAAGAATCCGTCGATCTGCTCGATGCCCGTAACGAAGGGCGGCACCGGCGCGACCAGCAAGCGCAGGTGCCGCAGGAGGGCGAACAGCAGTGACCAATGGAACGCGAGCGCGCCGAGCCACAGCCATTTGCTCTCGCTAAAAAGCAGCCTCGGCCCCTTCTTCTCCAGGGTCGCATAGAATCTCGACCGGCGCCGCCAGGAACTCGATCCGCACACCTTCCTCCAGCGCGCCTTCGATCTCCGGCTTGATCGCGGGCATCTCGGCGCGATTGCGGCGATAGAGAATCGTCACATCCGCGCCCAGACGCTTGCTCACGCGCGCCGCATCGATCGCCGTGTCGCCTCCGCCGATCACCAGCACCTTGCCGCCGATCCGAACCTCTTCACCGCCGTTGACCCGGTTCAGAAAGTCCGTGCCGGTGAAGACGTTCGCCGCATCCTCGCCGAGCACTCACAATTTCAACCCGTGATGCGCGCCGATGCCGGCGAACACGGCCTTGTACTCGCCGCGGAGTTCGGCGAGCGAGACCTCGGTCCCTACCGCCACTCCACTGCGCAGTTCCACGCCGAGATCGAGAATGCGTTGAATCTCAACGTCGAGCACTTCGCGCGGCAGGCGATATTCGGGAATACCATAGCGCAGTATCCCGCCCGGCTGGCGAAAAGCCTCGAACACGGTGACGGGATAGCCGCACCGCGCGAGCTGGTAGGCGCATGACAGCCCCGCGGGACCTGCACCGATGACTGCGATCTTCTCGGTTCGCCGCTCCTCGGTCAGGCGCGACAGCCGAAGCCCCTTCGCGATCCCGAAATCGCCGACGAAGCGTTCGAGCGCGTTGATCGCCACCGCGCCGTCCTTCTCCTTGCGGTTGCACGCGTCCTCGCAGGGGTGCGGGCAGACGCGGCCGCAGACCGCGGGGAAGGGATTACGGTCGACGATCGTCTCCCACGCGATCTGATACGCTTCGTCGGGTGTGCGGCCGTACGCCTCCGCCTGCGCGATGGTGGTGAGCCATGCGCGAATATCACTTCCCGACGGGCACGTCCCGATGCAGGGCGGAGGCTTGGGAACATACGCCGGCCGGAGGGGGCTGATGTCGCCCCCGGATTGCGCCGGCGTAATAACCGGTTTCTTAACTGCTTTGAATAAGGGCATGGTTCACAACCTCTACGCGTAGGGATGGAGACTATGCTTGAAGGCTTCGAGTTGGCTGAGCAACCGGTCGTGCTTCTTTTCGTCGTCGATCAGGTATGTCAGCAGTTGGCGTTGGGCCAGCAGGCGGCAGTTGCGGAGCGCCTCCGTGGCCATGTCGATGGTCTTCTGTTCTAACTCAGCGTGCGTCTCGATGGAGTCCCAGACGGCGGCAAGCTCTTCGGGAGTCAACGAGAACGCCTTGACTTCCAGACTGTCAAGGAGCGCCTGTTGCACCTTGTAATGCGTCTCGGAGTCGCGGCGGATGATCTCCATCACGATCTTGATCAGCGGATTCTGGCTCTTCTCGATGATCCTGGTCGTGTTCTCGATGCTTGCCGTCTCGAGCGTCTGCCAGTTCCGGAGAATGTTGGGCAACGCGCGTGGATCTTCTGCGAGGGTGGGTCCCATATCAAGCTCCGTCTCCGAACCGGATGTGCGTCGAGCGTGCGAACGTCGTGCCCGCGTGCTTGAAGTCGTCGATGTGGTAGCGGGTGAATTCGATGCCGGTCAACTGGAAGAATTTCGGCCAGCCGATGCGGTCGATCCATTCGCCGACGCGCTCATACTTCTGAGCATTAGCGGCGTACACGTCCACGATCTTGGTCACCGCGTCCACCACTTCCGGCCAACGCGGCGGGTTATTGGGCAGGAACGGAATCGCGACGCGAACGATTCGCATGCCTCGCCATACAGCGGATGATGCCCGTTCACCCGTAGCGCGCCGGTACCCCGCAGATACGCTTCGAGCGAACCCGCCGAATCGCCGAGTGCCGCCTGGTACAGCAGCGCGGGACGGAGTGTATGCGGCGATTCCGCGCACAGATAGCGCGACGCGAGTTCCAGATTGCGCCACCCCTGCGTCCCCGATTCGAGCAGCCCCAGCGAAACCAGGCATTGCAGCATCTCCGCGACCGGCTGGTCCTGAAGGTGCAATCGCGCCGCCAGTTCCTCAGAGGTGGTCCATTGCTCGAGGTGATCGAACATCTTGGGATGCGATGTGTCACGTGGCCCGCCCGGTGAGCGGATTCCCGAAGAATCGGGTCTTCGGAATGGCCGGTGTACTCGATACCGCGCGCTTTCGGACATTCGTCGGGGAGGCGCTCGATGTCTCGGTGGAAGATGTCGTCGCGTTCGTGCTCGGCGGACATGGGGACACGATGATCCCGCTGGTTCGCTACACGAATGTGGCGGGAATTCCGATTGGGGACCTGCTCGACGAAGCGACTATCCAGAAAATCGTCGCTCGCACGCGGAATGGCGGTGCGGAAATCGTGAAGTATCTGAAGACGGGAAGCGCCTATTACGCTCCGGGCGCGGCCGTGGTTGAGATGGTCGAGTCGATACTCAAGGATAAGAATACCAGATACTTGAGGTGCTCGCCTACCGGTTGTTCATAGCCCAGATAATGATGCTGTTCCATCAGGCTGTTGAACAGCGGTTCGTCCGCCGTCTTTCTGACCGGCTGTATTGTGATCGGACGGATCTGGCTGAGCGCCCCCGTAAACGGCGTCGTATCGATGAGCATCGGTTGTGGCCGTTGGCGCAGGACCAGTGGATTGGGTGGAGTGTAGCGGACTTGCGGTAACTCGATCTGGCCTGCGCGGTGCAGCATCAGTAACAAGCCGCGACAAACCATGTCGCGCAGAGCGCCGTTGGCCTGCTTCCATTGCCAGGCCTCGCACAGTTTCAACGAAAGGGCCCGGCGGCTCGCATCCGGATTGTCCTCGACTAATTGGCAAATGAATTCGATATCTTCGGTGGTAACGGTGCGTCCCCGATATTTCCATTCCGGCATTCTTTGGTCAGTGTGCCAGAGTCGAAGATGGAACGCAGGGGGTTTGGCCTATTTATTTGTAGGCGCTCACCGGACGCCAAACCGGTGGCGCTTGGGCTTCCGGGTTCGCGGCTGCCAGAAGTAATTGTGCCTGATGCGCTCGCAAGATTTGCGCCGGTTCGTCACCGGTGGGCCACCATTTGAAACGTCCTTTCGACAATCGCTTGTAACTCAATCCGAAATGCAGCTGATACGACCGCCGTCGAGTGTCTTGTGCGGGTAACGCATCCGTTCCATCCACTCAGCGGCAGGCAGTTCGCGTGCGTAGGCGAGCGGTACAACCGCTATGGAAAGCGCCTTCTGGTCCGTGTCGATGATGTAACGGTTCGCTCGGTCCCGCCACAGTGGACGGATCGCGTTCCTCCTGATCCAGAGATCATCATGGGTGAGCATCGTGGGCTTTTTCGCGTCGCGGATCTACTGGAACTCGCAAAACTCGTGGAAGAACTCAGCAAGCAGAAGTCGTCGTACGGATCGGGTGTAAAGAGAACCCTGCCGCATGTGTAAATATAACTCCGCCGCAAGACACCGGTTGTTCGTTGTACGCCTACGTATTGATGCAGTGCGTTATGGAGACTTAGACCAGAAGGAACACTTGCATACCATCTGATGTTGCGGCATAAGTGTATAAACAACCTGGAAGAGGTAATACCTACGAGAAGCAAAGCGAAAACCGCCAAGGTCAAGGCACTCCTCGAAGAGGGCACTTTAAACCCAAGCCCTGAGAAGGTGCGCGATCCGGGATAGGACTAAACGCTACCAGCGCGGCAAGACACGACGCCACTCAGCATCCACGTGCTTCCGCATCTCGGCTTCGTCATCCCGCTTGCGGTAAGGGATGGAATGATAACGCTCGACGCCGCGAGCAAGCTGATCGTAATCGAGATCGACGCCTAAACCCGGGCGATCCGGAATCCGCACTTCACCATTGACGATCGGTACCCGCCCGCCGTGCACCACCTCGTCAACGTCGGTCTGCCAGGGGTAATGCGTATCGCAAGCATGCGTCAGATGCGGACTCGCAGCAGCGGCATGCGCCATGATCATCATGCTCACGCCGAGGTGATTGTTCGAATGCATCGACAATCCCATGCCGAGCACTTCACACAACGACGCCAGTTGTTGCTGCTTCCGGATACCGCCCCAGTAGTGCGGGTCCGACAGCACGATCTGCACCGCGTCCTCCCGCCAGGCTTGCGGCACGTGCGCGAAGCAGGTGACCGCGACATTACTCGCGAGTGGCGTGTCAATCCCCTCTGAAAGCAGACGCCGTCGCACTTCGGCCATGCCTTCCATGCTCGCCGTCGGGTCTTCAAGATAGCCCCCGCGCCCGAGTTCGTGCTTCAGTTCGCGCCCTACCCGAACCGAGGTATTAACGGTCCACGCGGAGTTCGGGTCGATGCGGAGCGGGTACTTCGGACCGAACTCGTCGTACAGGGCCCGGATGGTCGCGATTTCCAACTCGGGCTCGAGAACGCCGCCCTTCAGCTTGATCTCGCGAAATCCGTACTTCGCGATCATTTGGCGCGCCTGCCGCACCATCGCCTCAGGAGTCAGCCCTTCGCCGTACTCGTCCTCCCGAGAATCATCTCCGGTGCCACCGCCCCCGGCGTGCTTGTAAAACAGATAAGCGGAGAACGGCGCCGAATCGCGTGCGCGTCCGCCGACGACATCGCACAGCGGCTGGTTGAACGCCTTGCCGATCAGGTCGAGACACGCGATCTCAATGGCCGCGAACGCCCGAGTCCCCCGGTCGGCCGGATTCTCGCCCGGAACATGCCAGGTCTGGCTACGTTCGTCACCCGCTTCGGAAGTAGTGAGATCGCGCCACAGCGCTGTCAACTGGAACGGGTCCATCCCCTCGACGCGCGGCCGCAGCGACTCATACATCGCCACTTGAGCGTCGCCCCCGTAAGTCTCGCTGATGCCGGTAAGCCCGTCCGTCGTGCGCACTTCGAGGATGGTACGCAACGCATAGGGCGCGTGCAGCCCGTAAGAACTGCGAAGTGGAGGGTCGGCGACCGCTACCGGGTGGATTCTGAACTCAGTGATGATCACGGCCGGTGTAGGCCTGCTGATTTACTTGCGGGCGCCGCGGACGGGACCCTTCAGTCGCGACTGCCGGCGCTTCGCTGCCTTACGCTTCGGCTTGCTGATGATGAAGGTGCCGCTGCCCACATTGATGGCTTTATACAGTTTGTCTTCTGCCAATTTTTCTTCTGCCAATTTCGCTATCTCCAGAAAGAAATGGAACACTATGAGTGTAGCGTAGTTGCATTCCCAATGAGAAAATCCGTTGTCCTGCTCGCAGCGGTACTGTCGCTCGCGCCGCTTCGTGCGCAGGTGGAAAACTCGCGCCGCCTGTTTACTCAGATTGAACCCATTCTCGAAGGTCTCAGCCAGATCACCGGCATGAAGATCCGGCACAAGGTCCCCGCCGACTATATCTCGCGATCCAAACTCCAGGCCTTCATTCAGCAACGCGTCGACGAGGCCGTCAAGCCGGAGGACGTCCGGATCGAATCGCTCGAGTTGAAGATGTTCGGATTCATCCCGCAGGACTACGACTTGAAGAAAGTGCTCATCGACTTAATGGCCGAACAAGCCGCCGCGTTCTATGACTATGAACGCAAGAAGTTGTACATAACCGAATCGGATAGTTCGTTCCTGGAGAAGCGAGCCGCGCTGGTCCACGAACTCGCGCATGCGCTCGCCGATCAGAACTTCTCGCTCGGCAAGTATCTGCGAAAGGGCGCCAAGAACGACGACGCGGCGACCGCGCGCGAGGCGGTCACCGAGGGTCAGGCGACATGGCTGATGTGGGCCTACGTTTCGGTGCTGGGAGGCGGTGAGGCAGAGGTGCCGGATGCGGTGTTGGAGTCGATGACCAGCGCGGCAGCCGCGGCCGTCAGTTCGCAATACCCGGTATTCGAGAAGGCTCCGCTGTACTTGCGCGAATCGCTGACGTTCCCCTACACCGCGGGGTTGGCCTTCACGAACGCCGTCGCGAAGAAGTTGGGAAAGCGTTCATTTTCCGAGGTTTACCGCCGTCCTCCAGTCAGCACCCAGCAGATTCTGCACCCGGATCTGTACCTGGAAAACAAGGAACCGGTACGCGTCACACCTCCCGATCCGCATGCGAAAGGCTACCGCAAATTGTCGGACGGTAGCATCGGCGAACTCGACTTCCGGGTTCTGCTCGAACAATATGCCGGAGCCGAAACAGCCGCGAAACTTGCGCCGCGCTGGCGTGGGGGCGCGTACGTGTTGTACGAGGCAAAGCGCGGAAAAGCGTCCCTGCTGTCGTTTGCCGTCGAGTGGGACAGTCCCGAAGCGGCTCGCGACTTCCTGCACGCGTACAGGACGGTCCTCGAGAAGAAATGGCAGCACCCCGTAATTCACGAGGACGCCGAGGGCTACTCCGGCATGGGGGATACGGGCCGGTTCATTACTACAATCGAAGGCAGTCAGGTAAAGAGCGTGGAAGGAATTCCCGAATCACGGTAAACTAGAGTATGCGCAGTTTTCGGGCCGTCGCCCTTTTCCTGGGATTGTCCGCGGTTGGAGCTATGTTCGCGCAAACCGTTCCGCGTGCCTCTCCCGAATTCGTGATCAACTACCCGGGCGGAAAACAGCAACTCCTTAGCAAGTACCGCGGCAAGGTCGTACTCTTGGAGTTCATCTTCACCACGTGCCCGCACTGCCAGGTAATGTCGCAGATGATCTCGAAGATGAAGACCGAAATCGGCTCCAAGGACTTCCAACCCTTGGCCGTCGCCGTGAATCCCATGGCGATCATGCAGGTGCCCGATTTCGTCAACAACTTCCGTGTGAACTTCCCGGTCGGCGCGAGCGAGCGCGACCCGGCATTGACCTACTTGCAGATCAACGGTGCGGACCGCTGGGTAGTGCCGCAGGTGTTGCTGATCGACAAGAAGGGTGTCATCCGTGCGCAGACGCCGCCATCAGGCGACGAGAAGATGCAGGAAGAAGGAAGTCTGCGGACGCAGATTGAGAACCTGCTCCACGAAGGCACGACGACGAAGCGCGCATCCGCGACGCACAAGCGCGCATCGTAGACGGTCGAGGGAATCGGGAAGGGTTGACCTTCGCAGCGGAAAAACGATGGCCTGTTGACCGTCATCGCCGTGCTCCTTCCATGAATCGATGGCCGCCCGATTGACGTCGTCGGCATGACCTACCGACTTCAGACCAATGGGGTCCCGATTTCAGGACGAGTAGGACGCAATGAGTTGCGTGATTTGCAAGAACGGAACGACTCACGCCGGCCACGTCACCGTGACGCTGCAACGAGTCGACACCACTGTCATCCTGAAACAGGTCCCTGCCGGTGTATGTGCGAATGGCGGCGAGTACTTTCTCTCTGACGAGGTGACCGCGCAGGTGCTGGAAAAAGCGGAACGAGCCGTTGAGAGCGGAGCGGAAGTAGAGATTCTGCGGTTCGCGGCCTGAATGTGGGAACTGGTACGCCCGGTAAGATTCGAACTTACGACCTTCTGCTCCGGAGGCAGACGCTCTATCCAGACTGAGCTACGGGCGCGTCTACCTCACGATAATAGCAGGACTCGGCCACGACGTGGGACTCCCCAACCACACCTCCCGCCGAGTTAGCATATGAGAACCAATGAAAAACCTCGC
>JBBQGE010000085.1:0-28142 GCA_038322675.1 Bryobacterales bacterium | reverse complement strand
CGGCGGCCCGCTGATCCATAACGGCTGGGAAGATGAGCAACGATCCTTCGACTCCACCTGCCGGAACTTCTACCGCTTCCTCACTCAACCTGAGCGCTGAACCCCGCTACTCACCCACAGATTCCCCTGACGAGCCTCATTTAGTTTCAGAATAACTCCCTCCGGTGCGATTGGATGTCAGGCAGCTTCCTCGTTGCGCTGCATGTTCAGGATCATCGCGGCGCCGGCCGCACCTGCGATTCCTAGACCCGCGATCAGCCAGTTGCGATGCATGGTGGCCCAGGTTTGCGGGCTGAAATCGTGCGAGCGGTCGCTAAAGATACCCCTGGCGGCGTAGTCTCCTGTAAGTCTCCTGGCGCGGTTTCGAACAGGTTGTCGGGACGGTCCGGATCTACTGGTTCGTCCGTTTGCTGCGAATCGTAGCCGTCCGACGCCAGATACTGGTCCATCCATCCCGGCGCTACTTTCTGACGTTCAATCGCTGCGTCCGGCACCAACTGAATTGCGGCGTGTTCATGGCCGGCAATTGCACCACCGTAAAATGTATGTTCTTGTTATCGTGAAGCAGTTCGGTGCGTAGCGAATCGGTGAAGCCGACAATCGCGTGCTTGGCCCCACAGTACGGCGACTGCAGCGGGATCGAGCGATATGCCAGAGCCGACCCTACCTGCACGATCGACCCGCGATTGCGCGGATACATCCGCTTGAGCGCCGCCATTGTTCCGTAGACGGCACCAAGGTAAGTCACTTCGGTGGCTCGCTTATACTCCTCGGGCTTGATGTCGATCAGCCGGGCGAATATTGTCGTCATGGCATTATTCACCCAGACGTCAATCGGACCCAGTTCCCGCTCCACGCGTTCGGCCGCGGCGTCCACGGCCTTGGCGTCCGAAACGTCGGCGGGCAGCACGAGCGCGCGCCCTCCCGATTTTTCGATCTCCTGCTTTGCGGCTTCCAGGCGCTCGCAATTCCGGCGATCAAACCCACCCAGTTGCCTTCGCGGCCGAAAGCCCGGGCGATCGCGCGGCCCAGACCAGCGGATGCACCTGTTACCACTACCACTTTGTGTTTATTAGCCATTTCTCCCCCAATGTGGTGGACAACACCCACGGGAGAGTGGTTTCACGCGATCTACACAAAAGAAAAGCCGGCCAGGTCAGGCCGGCTCTTCGAGGTTGCCCTCCGAGTCGCGCGTATCGGCGAGACTCTTAGTCGTTGAAAACGATCTTGTCCTTCGTGCCGCCAAGGCGGATTTCCTGCACTTTGTACTTGCCATCCGCGGTGGTATACCGGACGCTGGTGGAACTGTACTTCTCGTCGCCGGTTTCCATCTTGACGTCCGCTTCGACGACGTTCTTGCCGCTCTTTACAACAGCCTTGTTGTCCTTTACCTCGATTTTGTAATCGCCCGGCTTCAATTCGGTGCCGTTGATAACTGACGGCTGAAAAAGGGTAACTTTGTAACCGGCGGCGGCGCTGGCCACGGCGAGCGCGAGAGTCGAGAAAGCGAAAATAAACTTTTTCATGTTGTAATCACTCCTATTGGAAGGTTCCTGAATAAATTACGTGCCAGCCAGCGATTTGTTCCGCGGTTCGCGTAATTTGTTTCGAGGCTGCACACGTTATTTGAGGTTTTGCGTGTACTTAACAAGCATGTTCAATGCCGAACTTACTATTGCCTCATCCGTCCCGAATCCGGACAGCCAGTGTGCGTCTTTCTCGCGCCGAAACCACGTCAATTGGCGTTTTGCGTAGCGTCGCGTGTCGCGCTGCATCAGGGCAACAGCATCCGCGAGCGGCATCTCACCATTGAGAAACAGGAGCGTCTCCTTATAACCGATGGACTCAAGAGGCTTCGATTCGCCGGATACTCCTGACACGAGTAACCACGAAACTTCTTGAATTATTCCCGCTTCTAGCATGCCCAGGCATCTTTGGTTCAACTTATACTGCAATTCGGGACGCGGCGGATCTAACACGATCTTGAACGGAGTATACCCACTCAGTGAATCGCGGCCGCGCTCGAATAACTGGGACATAGGTTCACCCGCCGCGAGATACACTTCGAGCGCGCGAATCAACTTATTCGTGTCGTTGGGATGAATGCGGCCGGCCGCCGCTGGATCGAATCGTGACAGCGCACGATGCAGAACACCGGGACGCCGCTGCTCCCGTTCCGCCAGATTGTTCCGCAGAACCGGATCGCGCGCCGGGCCCTCGAACAGACCCTCCAGCAACGCCCGCACGTAGAACCCGGTGCCGCCGGCGACGACAGGAATCCGATTGCGTCCGGAAATCTCGCGCAGGACGTCGCGAGCCATGCGGGCATAATCGCCCGCGGTGCAGATCTCGTCCGCCTCCAGGATATCAAACAGATGGTGCGGAATGCCGCGCCGCTCGGCCGTCGGAGTCTTCGCCGTCCCGATGTCGAACCCGCGATACAGTTGCAGGGAGTCGCAGTTGACGATTTCGCCGTCGAAACGCGCGGCGATCTCCAGGGCGAGAGCGCTCTTCCCGGATCCCGTAGGTCCCAGGACGGCGATCAGCGGCTTGTCCGGCACAGTCACAGTCGGCAACCGCTCCCTCACGGTCGCGGCTCAGAATCAATTCGGAGCCGCGCGCGTCAGCAAGCGGCCAATATCGACGCCACGCTAGTGCGCTGTCTCGAGTTCGTGTTCGATGGGCGTCACCGGATCGATGAACGGCCAGGTGAAGAATCCGATCACGTACATCGCGGCCATCAGGTACAGAAACAGATTGTAGTTACCATGCGTGGTCTGCAGGATGTAGCCGCCGATGGCCGGCGCGGCGAATCCCGCCAGGTTCCCCATCATGTTCATCGACCCCGAGACGGTACCGGCATACTTGCCGCCGATATCCATACAGGTGCCCCAGGCGCCCGGCATATTCAGGTCGTTCGAAAAACTCGCCATTCCCATCGCCAGCATGGCGTACACCGGGTTGTCGAGAACGGTGACCAGCATCAGGAAGACCGCGCCGCCCGCGAACGCCGTGCAGGCCAGCAGCTTCCGGCTGAATGCGACGCTGCCGGTCCAAATAGCCAGTCGCGCCGACAGCAGACCTGCCAGCAGACTCCCGAAACCACCAAACAGCAGCGGCATGATGGCGTAGTAGGCCGCCTGCTGCTCGTTCAGGTGGCGGTACTCCTGCAAGTATTTCGAAAGGTACGTGATGTAGAAATACCAGGGGAACGACAGACAGAAATACTGTATCCACAACAGCCACACCGTCCGGGACCGGATCATGCGCCCCCACGGCACGTCCCCATGGCCGCCGCCGAGACCCTGCACGTCTTTCAGCATCTCCAACTCCGCCGCGTTCACCGACGGGTGGTCTTTGGGCTTGTCCTTGAACCACCACCAGAACAAGGCTCCCCAGACCAGGCCCAGGCACCCGAATGCGACGAACGCCCATCGCCAGCTCAGCGCTTTCGATACGCCGAAGTTCTCAATGGTCCGGAATGCCCAAAGTACCAGCAGGGGCGTAAAGGCGCCGCCCCATCGTGCGGCCGTCCACATGAAGCCCTGCACTCGCACGCGCTCATCCCGCCGCAGCCACGTACTGAACGCCTTCGTCAGATTCGGGAAGCAGCCCGCCTCGCCCGCGCCGAACAGAAACTGCGCGGTCCACAGCGAAGTGAAGCTCCACATCCATCCGATCAGGGCGGTGAAAGTAGACCACCACAACACGATTCGGATGAGCACCTTCTTCGGCCCCATCCAGTCGCCCAGAAATCCACCCGGAATCTCGAACAGCGCGTATGCCAATCCGAAAGCTCCGAACACCGCTCCCATCTGCGCCTCGCTCAGATTCAGCGCTGCCTGCACGCGCGGCGCGGCTTTGGAAAGCGCAACCCGGTCGATGTAGGAGAGGATGGCGAGCGTCAACGCGAACACGACTACCCAGTAGCGCGCATGAGTGGGTGGCTGGTTCAGATCCGGGCGTTGTACGTTCGGGGCCTGACTCGGAGACGGCATAGGTTGACTATCTTATCGCGCTTAGGACTCCTCATCACCGCTCGGGACGATGGCATTCGACAGCCACTCCAGGTATCTTTCGGACCCGTCCACCACCGGTGTCGCCAGCACCTCCGGTAACTCGTAGGAGTGCAGCCGCGCAATAGCACTGGCCACCTCCTGGAACCGCTCGCGGCTGGTCTTTATCAACAACAGAAACTCGGACGCCTCCTCGACAGCACCCTCCCACCGGTAGACGCTCTGGATGCCCGGCACAATCTGGACACAGGCCGCCAACCGCCCCTCCACCAGGGCCCGCGCGATGCGCCACGCCTCCTCTTCGCTGCCTGTGGTGCTCGAAATCACGATTTTATCGGTCATAATTGTAGATACTCACGGTTTTCTGTAGCTATTTGCGCCGAACCAGTTTATAACCAAAAAGAAGGGCAGTATTCTAAGATGATGCCGGTTCTTCGACGTTTCGGGATGATTGCCATAATTGCGTTGCTCGCGGTGTATGCCGTCGTGGAGCTACGCGGACCCCATGGCGTCCCCGCCCTGATCGAAAAGAGACGGCAGATTCGCGAACTGGAAGATCAGAACGCGATGCTGGTCCGCGAGAACGCCCGCAAGCTTGACCGCATTCAACGCCTCAAGAACAGCCCGAGCGAGCAGGAGCTGGAAATCCGAAAACGCCTGAAGTTGCTCCGGCCCGGCGAGACTCAGTTCGTCCTGCCGGAAGCGCCCGCGAAACAGCCCGATCCGGCGGCCTCAACCGCCCAGTAACGACACTACTTCGCTGTACAGAGCATCCACCCGCTCCTGGGTCCGCGCTTCGGCGGCGATTCTGAGAATCGGTTCCGTGTTCGACGCGCGCACATGAATCCAAGCATCGTCGAGCATCAACTTCAGTCCATCTGTCCGGTCCCGCGGCGCATCCGGAAATCGTTCTTCCAGAGTCTGCATGAGGATTCCCAATCGCCCGTGCTCGAATTCCGTCTTGCCTAGCTTGCGATAGTACCGCGGCAGTTGAGCGGCCAGCTCCGAAATGCGGCATCCTGTCGCCGCCATCTGATCCAGCAGGAACGCCATCCCGGTATAGCTGTCGCGGCAGAGGTGGACAGCCGGGAAGATGATGCCGCCGTTCGATCCCTCACCCCCGATTACCGCCTTCACCGCTTGCATCGTCTCCACAACGTTGGCCTCGCCGACCGGTGTCCTGAACACGCGCCCGCCTCGCGCTGCTACGACATCGTCAACCACCGACGACGTGGTCAGATTCACCACCACGTTCCCCGGCTTGCGCTCCAGCGCGATGCGAATGGCCATGGCCAGCACATCGTCGTTGTCCAACACGCGGCCCTCTTCATCCACGACGGCCAGGCGATCGCCATCCGGATCCTGTGCGAATCCGATCTGCGCGCCGCTGCTTCGCACCAACTCCGACAGATCGCCCAGCGTGTCGGGACGCGGCTCGGCCACGCGCGGAAACGGCAGATTCGGATCAATCGAAATCGCGTGGAGGTCGCAGCCGAGGGTGTCGCGCAGGAAGCCCGGGGTCATGACGGAGCCCGCGCCATTCACCGAATCCAGCGCCACACGGAACCGGCTGGCGCGAATCCGCTCGACGTTCACGTGCTTCAGGACGCGCTCCACATGCATCCGCGCCGGCGCCTCGTATTCGCAACTCAAGCGCAGCATCTCGCTGTTCTGCGCCTGACGGAAGTCGCTCTGGTGATAAATGTCCAGCAACTCACTCCGCTCGTAATGATTGAAGAACAGCCCCTGCGCATTAAACAGCTTCAGGGCGTTGTACTCGGGCGGATTGTGCGAGGCCGTGATGGCCAACCCGCCGCGGGCCCGCGTCTCCCCCGCGTAGATCTGGATCGTGGGAGTCGGCAGCACGCCCACGTCGATTACCTCGCACCCGGCCGCCAGCAGACCGCAATGCACCGCCTTCTGCAGCATAGGACCGCTGGATCGCGTGTCGCGCCCTACCACGACGCGCCCGCCGCCGACATAAGTGCCGAAAGCCTGCGCGAAGGCTCGCGCCAGCAGCGGCGTCAGGAATCCCCCAACTACGCCGCGGATCCCCGACACTCCGATCTTCAGCAGATGTTCACGCGGCATAGGATCGCACCTTGTCCATCAGAGTCTCGAACAGCGCCGTCGGGGGATCGCCCTTTTGCTCGCAGATGACGCGCACCACCGGCTCGGTCTGGCTCACTCGCACGTGGAACCAGCGATCGGGCCAGTCCACCCGCAGCCCATCGGCGACGCTGATTTTCCCGTCGTCGAACCGGTTCTGCAACTCCGTGAGCAGCGCGGGAATCTGCTGCGTCACCAACGGAATCTCACCCTTCAGGATGCTGAACTTCGGATACGACCCGACGATTCCGGACAGCTTCCGCCCTTCTTCGTGCATCATGGACAGCACCGCGAACATGGAGGCGATGCCGTCATACACGAATCGGAACCGCGGCATCATGACGGCTCCGGTGCCCTCTCCGGCGATCGCCACCTGCTCCGGGCGGTAGGCGGACAGCGCGTCGATGGCGGCCTGCCGTCCCACCGGAACGCGAAGCACGCGGCCCCCGTGCTTCCGCGCGATTTCCTCCAGCAGCGCTGTCGTCGAGATATTCGTGATCACCAGTTTCCCCGTCCCGCGCGGCAGCAAATAGTCGGCGAGAATCGGCAGCACCATCTCTTCGGAGACCGGCTTCCCTTCCTCGGTAGCGAATGCCACGCGGTCCGAATCCGCATCGAACAGAAAGCCCGCATCGGCCCCCAGCGGTACCACCAACGGCGCCAACTGCAAGCCCACCGTCCGGCTCGATGTATTCGGTTCGTGCGCAAACGACGCACCCCCGGTCTGCGCATTAATGAGAATCAGCCGGAAGTCGAAACGCTCGTTCACGCGTTTGAGGATCGGCGAAGACGTTCCATTCGAGCAGTCCACCACTACTTTGAAATTACGCAAAGCGTCGAGATCGAAGGCTTGCGCGAGGTCGTCGAGGTAGAGGTCAATCGCATCGTCTTCGGTGTGATATTTGCCGATTCCCTGCCACTCCGCGAAAGCGAAGTTGCGGAGGTGGTAGATGTCCAGCAGTTCGCCCGCCTCGCCTGTGGATAGGTAGCTGCCGCAACGTCCGAGAAACTTCAGAGCATTCCACTCCGCTGAGTTGTGGCTGGCGCCGATCGACATGCCGCCCGCGGCGTCCAGCCGTCCAATGGCATGTTGAATTACTGGCGTCGACACTACTCCCAGGTCCACCACGTCGTGCCCGGTGGCCATCAGGGCGGAGGCCACTCCTTCGCGGATCATCACGCCACTGGCACGCGGATCGCGTCCGATCACCACCGGACCGGGCGCTACGAACGTCCCGAAGGCGGAAGCGAAGTCGAGCACGTGACCGGCGGTCATGCCGCGGCCCACGACTCCGCGAAGACCTACGTGCGAGATGCGAAGCGGTTTTTGTGCTCTCACACTCTCTACGATATCGCGAATATCGCGAGCCTTTGGTGCGATTGAACCAAGTCTCGTACACTCGAAGTGTGGACCGCCGTACCTGGCTGGCGTTGATTTTCGGAGCTACCCTGGATGCGGCACCGCCGCCCGCCTATAAATCGGCGAGGCGGAAACTCGACATCATTGAGAGCGATCATGCTCCCGCTGGCGCCATTTACTCCTTCAACAAGGCCGAAATTGAGGCGTGGGCAGCCGTGGAGGTTCCCGAAGTCGTGCCGGACGGGCTGCGCAATCCGCGAGTGGAACTCGGCGACGGCACCGCCACCGGGCACGCGCTGATCGACTTCGCGCGATTGCGCCATGCCAAGGGCGCATCCGGGAACTGGTTGCTCGACAAGTTACTGGAAGGCGAGCGGCCTGTGATGGCGATGATCGATCTGAAGTCGGCGAACGGTATGTGCACGGTCCGATTGCTTCGGTTAGAGGTGGGAAGCGTAGCGGCCACCGGCGCGGTACTCGACTTTCTGGTGAAGAACTTCTTCCTGACCCTGTTCCCCAGTGCGAAAGTCGGCGAGTCGTTTGAGCTTGAGCATCGCATCAACCGGATCAACATCAAGCCCAAAGCGGTGTACGTGCAGATCAAAGGCAGTTAGTCGCGGGCTGAAGTCGATAGAAACGCCTCGAGGGAGCGGCCCTTCTCCTCGCTGTACAAACCCTCGGCGCGCCAGACCACCGCTCCCTTCCGATCCAGCAGCAGCGCGTACACCTGATCCTCCGATGGAATCTTCAGCGCCTCTTCGAAAGGCTTCTTATCGATGTACAACGTGATGGTCCGGGCACGCTGCTGCTTATTGGGGATGCCGCTGCGCATTCCGCTGTTGATGAACCACCGCATGACACCATTCATGCGCGCGATCACCGGCAGTTCGTAATACGCGAACCCTGGATGCGCCTGGGCCACCTTCGGAAGCGCTTTCAACCACGAGTCCAGGTCTTTCTGCTGCTCACGTTTGAATGCGATCAGCACCAGGTTGAAGTTACCGGCGAAATCGTCCGGCAACTTCATCTGTTTCTTCTCGAGATTGTCTGCTTGCTGTTTAGGAAATACCACAGGGGCTTCCGCGGCCAACATAACGAGCGCTGAAATGACAAACGCGATTACGGGTCTCACCTTATCTCATAGGATGCCGCATTCGCATCGGCGCTCTAAAAACTACGGGACTCTGGTTACGACAGCTTCGATATCGAACCGGCGCGACGCGACGGGATCGTCGATGGACGCGACCACCGCCGGCGTCCCAGGCTGGAGCGACGTATTCACGCCGGCCTTCAACTGGCCGATCGTCGGATTCGGAAGCCCAGCGCCGGGTGCCTCCTTCTCGTTACGCAATACGTTGGTGATCTCGAAGTCGGCAATCATGCCAACCCGCCCCGCTTCCTCCGCTAGTCTGCAATCGATATTCACACCCTGATCGAAGTATTGATACTGCGTCTGCGCATTGCCCTGGCCCGACGCCGTCATGTACGGCACCTTGCTGCCGATACGAAGACTGGCTCGTCCTCCGTTATCGATCAGCATCGTGAAGCGCCGCGCTGAGTTAGTTAGTCTCCCTGGCCGCGCTGTCGCGGATGGTGAACTCCACTTTGTAGACGTTGTGAGCCGCCGGTTCGCGTTTCTCCTGGGCGAACACGGGCAGGGTGAGAAGGGTCAGTAAGGCAATGGCAGCAGTACGCATGTTGCAGTTCTCCTGCTCAGATGACGCTACCGGGGATCAAACCGTGTAGGCGTGAAATGTGCAGTCCACCCCACAATCCCTCGCGCGATCAGATCAGGCAAAATACGATTCGCCAGACTCGGTGCCAGTTGCCTCCAATCATCCGATTCTCCAAACCACACCAATTCCGCAATCTCGGCGTGCGCCGCAGGCTCGCCCTCCAACTCACCCCGATATAAGTCGACTCGCACGGTTTTGGAGCTATCCCCCGCCGCCCGGTCCGTGTAAGTCGCGATGAACTCCAGCGAATGCGGCCGCACATTGCCTAACTCCTCGCGTAACTCGCGCTCCAGACACGCTATCTCCGATTCTTCCTGCTCGTAGCACCCGCCGGGCAAAATCAGAAGAGATGTGGAATGCTTTTTCCGGCACAAGAGAATTCGCCCGTCGCGGATCACCAGCAGCCCTGCTTTCTCGTAATCGGCCACCCTGCTATTGCAGCACGGGCAGAGTGAGATAGTTGGACGGCACGAAATAACTACCCTCGGTGGTGCCGCGAGGGGCCGCCTGCCTGAGTTCGTACGCCAGTTGCCGGCCAGTCTTACGGCCTTCCAGCGCTGCCTCAAACGCCCGCGCGATGCGGGTCAACTCGGCGCCCGGTTCGTGCACGAACTCCAACCGGAAATGCCGGACTCCCGCGCCGAGCCATGCACTCAGATGCGCGCTCGCTTCCTGGGCTTCAGCGCCAAACACCGTATTTCGGCATCCGACATCCGCCATCACAGGATGCGCGCGCCCCGACGAATCCCGCACCTCTACGCGATGCTTCTCGCATGGCCGCCCGCAATCACGATAGGTCGTGCCCGTCGACAGAAAACGGCAGAACACGCAGTGCTCGGTATGAAAGACGGGCAGATGTTGGTACGCCACCACCTCGAGCCGATCCGCGCCAACCTCACCCGCCAACCGCGCCACCTGGTCGGCATTCAAGTCGTAGCCCGGCGTCATGCGATCCAACCCAAGCCGCAGAAATAGATCGGCCGTGATGGCGTTCGCCGCGTTGAGGCTGAAATCGCCGGTCAGCGGCGGATGCGGCAGACCCTCCAACGACTGCAGCAGACCCGTCGAACGCACCAGGATCGGACACTCCAGCCGCAATAGAAATTGCAGAACTCGATCCTCCCCGGGCTTCAAAACCCGAGGACTCGCGACACGCACGGCTACTCCCGCCGACTTCACCCGCTCCACCGACGGCTTCAATCCGTACAGATCCAGATAATCGAGCGTGATGCTCGCGGGCGCTATCTCAATCGCCGCTGTCAATTGCTCCGGAGTCCGCACCAGCAAATGCAATTGCGCCGGCCCGGGTGCGTTCGACGGCTCCGTTCGGATTCCCGCCAGCGCCGCATCGAGCACCGATGCCGGGTCGCAAATCTCCCGAGCGTGGCGTGCCCCCTGCAACTCGCTGAGCCGTTCCACCGCCTCGCGACGCAACTGGTTCAGCATCGACGCGGGCGCAAAGGGCCGGCCGTGCACTACTAACTCAATTTCGCCGAGTTCATACGCGGTGTTGCCAAGCCGTCCAAACTGATCGCGCAGCAGTTCCACCGTCAGCGCACGGTCCCGCGCAATCCCGAGATCGCCCACTGACCGCACCGTTACCTGCACATTGGCATCGCGGACCAGCCGCCATTCCGATTCCAAAGGCTGCCCTTCACACGCCGTCACGCGAACGTCGACGGTCTGTTTCCGCAACGGCGCTGCCGGATCCAAATACGGGCGCACCACGCGATCCAGATCCGGATCGTGCGTCCGCCACAGCAGATCGCCCGCACGGATCCGCGACGAATCGACTGCCCCGTTCGCGAATCGCAGCACCACGCCGCCACCCGCTGCCTGCACTTCGAACACACGGCCGCCCTCTTCGGGCTCTTCCGGACTCCGCCAGTCCGCCGAATCGAACACGATGCCATCGCCCGGCTTGATCGGCGATACACCGGCCGCCGCGGCTGGATCCACTTGCACGGCATCGGCAAGCACTCGCGTCACACGCCCTATCAGGACTCCGCGATGCCGCGGCGCGCGACCGCTCACCACCGCCTGATGATTGGTGCCCGTGAGAAACGACGGCGCGAGTCCTCGCGAGTACACCTGCTCGAGTTGCATTTCCTCAACCGGCGTCACTCGCGGCGCGCGGCCGGCCCACGCGTCATCCACCGCCTTACGATACGCGTGCGTCGTCAGCGCAACATAGTCGGCGTCCTTGTACCGGCCCTCGATCTTCAACGCCGAAATGCCGATGTCCACGATCTCGGGCACCTGATGCAGCGCGTACAGATCTCCCGGCGACAGCAGATACCGCGCGTCCCCGAGCGGCTGCAATTCCCCATCGACGATCATCTCGTACGGCAGCCGGCACGCCTGCGCGCACTGCCCCCGATTCGCGCTCCGGCCGCCCCAGGCCTCTGACGAATAGCACTGCCCCGAGTAGGCAACGCACAACGCACCGTGGACGAAGATCTCCAGTTCGCAATCGATGTTTTGGCGAATCGCGCGGACTTCGTCGAGCGACAACTCGCGTGCCAGCGTGACGCGATCCACTCCCAGCCGCTGCGCCATCTGGACGCCCTCGGCACTGGTGATGCTCATCTGCGTGCTGCCGTGAATCTCGAGTTCGGGCGCGATGGCCCGCGCCAGTTTCAGCACGCCGAGATCCTGCACGATGATGGCGTCGGCTCCGGCTTCCGCGATCGCGGCCAATGCGCGGACGGCCTCTTTCAACTCGTGATCGAAAACCAGCGTATTGAACGTGACGAATCCGCGAACGGCCCGCTGGTGCAGCGTGCGCATCACGTCCGGCAACTCGTCCAGGCCGAATCCAACCTTGGCGCGAGCGGAGAAGTGCTTCAGGCCGAAGTACACCGAGTCAGCGCCCGCTTCGACGGCGGCTCGCAACTGCGGCCAGTATCCGGCCGGACTCATCACTTCGGGTTTCACACGGGAGGGCATGCGGAACTGCAGTTACTTCCAGCGTACCGCAAGCAGGACAACTAATCGGCGAAACGTTGATCCAATTCGCCGTGTCGAATCCGCGTTAGTTCTTGTATAGTTAAGTCGCACACATACGCTGTACCCGAAGGTACAAGCCGTCAGAGAGGAAGTAGACTTGAAATCCGTTATTATTTTGTGCGGAGTAGCCGTTGCCATCACGGCGAACTCGGCGGCGCAGACCCCGGCCATCGCCGCTGGTCCGGCTGGAGTCGTCAACAATGCGAACTATGCGCCGTCGGGGCTGCCGAACGCGGGCATCGCCCAAGGATCCATCTTCGCCATCTTCGGCACGAATCTCGGACCTGCGTCGCTCCAGCAGCAGCCGAGTTATCCATTGAACAAGAACTTGGCGGGCACGTCCGTAAAGGTCACGGTGAACGGGACTACCGTTGATGCAATCCCGATCTACACCGTCAGCAGCCAGGTTGGCGCCGTGCTCGCTTCCAATACCCCCATTGGCACTGGAACGGTCACTCTTACCTACAACGGCCAGACCAGTGCGCCACACCCGATCGAAGTTGTCGCGAATAGTTTCGGTTCCTTCTCGCTGAATCAGAAGGGAAGCGGGCCGGCGGTCGTGACCGATGTGAACTACTCGCCATTCACGCTGACCAACGCCGCTGCTCCGAACCAGACCATCATCATCTGGGGAACCGGACTTGGCGCCATCTCCGGCGATGATGCCGCGACCCCGAATCCCAAAGACCTGACGAACATTCCCGTCGAGGTACTCATTGGCGGCAAGACTGCGCCCCTGCGTTATCGTGGACGGTCCGGATGCTGTGCGGGTCTTGACCAGATCGTCGCCGATATCCCATCCGGCCTGTCGGGCTGCTACACGTCTTTGATTGTGAAAATCAACAACACGGTCAGCAACGCCAGCACCATTCCGGTCGCCGCCAGCGGGAAGGTCTGCTCGGATTCCAACGGATTCGCAGGCACTGATCTCGAAGCGGCGCTCGCCAAGGGCGAGGTGCGCATCGGCTTCCTTGGTCTTGGCCGTCAGACTACGAAGTCGAGCCTGCCGCCGCTGCCCAATCCGATTCCCGGCTTTGGCGATACGACGACGGACGACGCATTCGGCGGATTCTACAAGTACACGCCTCAGCAATTCACCGCATCGCAGGGTCTGTTCCGTCAGGCATCGTTCGGGAGTTGCGTCGTCACTACGGTGAGTTTCGACGCCAACAGTAACTTCGATCCGGTGCTGCCCGTGGCTCTGGACGCGGGGCCATCCATCGCGATTAACGGCCCCAACGGTACAAAGCAGATGAGCCGCGATGGGCAGTTTGGATTCTACTCGGCGGATTTGGGCGGATCGAATGGCACGCCGTTGTACATCCCCAATGCGGGCGGCACGTTCACCTTCATGGGAACCGGTGGTGCCGATGTGGGCCCGTTCAACGCGAGTATCAGTCTTGCGGCACCCCTGGTGTGGACCAACATTGACAGCATCACGGACGTGCAGCGGTTACAGGGGCAGACAGTTACCTGGACTGGCGGCGATCCGTCAACGTATGTTGTCATCAGCGGCACTTCCACTACGGTGTCTACCGGCAGCGAGTCGGGTTCGA
Source organism: Bryobacterales bacterium (assembly GCA_038322675.1). Taxonomy (GTDB): domain Bacteria; phylum Acidobacteriota; class Terriglobia; order Bryobacterales; family Bryobacteraceae; genus TMP-7. The sequence continues at coordinate 14,356 of JBBQGE010000085.1, read as the reverse complement.
GCGTCACGTTCTCGTGTACCGCACCGGTAAACCCCGGGACGTTCACGGTGCCTTCCGCGGTGTTGCTGGGGCTTCCGGTGAGTCAGACAGTGGAGATCTCGGGAGTGACTATCGGCACCGGTGCGCTTTCCGTGAGTAATTATACGTTGCCGAAGAAGTTCACAGCGCCCGGCCTCGATCAAGCGTATCTGGATGCGTATGTGACCAGCGCGAAGACCGTCAACTACAAGTAAGCACTAACAAATAGAGCGGGAACCCGTAAGCGGCTCCCGCTCTTCCCCCCACAGCTCAACCCGTCGCGACCGCGGTTCGCTGCAACGGCTGAACCCAATGAGCGATGTATCCCAATAACGCTGCTACCTCGGTTGGATCTTCGAGATACAGATTCGCCGCCGTGTACGAGGTGGCGCCCACCTTCACATTCCATTGCCCCTGATTTACGCGGAACATGGTCTCGTCTGTGCGATCGTCGCCGATGGCGATGCACGTCGCGTCCTGCATACCAGCGTGTTCGCGCAGAAACTTCATCGCGGCGCCCTTGTTCCAATTGATGCGCGGGTGAATCTCCATCGCCTTCTTGCCGGAACGCATGCCGAACAGACAGCCGAAGTGCGACATCGCGCGGCGGATCGCCGGCACCAGTTCGTGATGATGCTTCGGATCCACGGCACGGTAATGCACCGTCAGCGTCAGTTCTTTGTCTTCGATCCAGGCCTCGGGCCATTTGGAAATTGCCGCGCCAATCAACTGTTGCGCATGTTCCAGATCCGGCCGGAGTTGCTGGGCCCGTTCGTGGCGGAAATCGAGACCGGGTCCCCGCATCTCCAAGCCGTGATTTCCCGAGTAATAGACGGGCATCGGCAGATACCGCATGAGGTCCAAAATCCTGCGGCCGCTTACCACGGCCACCGCCGTCCGGTCGCAGTCGCACAGCGACTCCAATACCCGCACCATCGCGACCGGCACCATCACGTTGTCGGGGGTCGGCGCGATGGGACACAGCGTACCATCGAAGTCGAGCGCGACGAAGACGCTGCCGCTTCGCTCCACTGCATCGCGCAACTCGTTCAGTGCGCTCAGAGCATGCCGGGTCATGCCACCTCCGCCACTTTGGCCAGTTCCACCGTCACGTCGTCTACATCCGCGTCGGATTCCGCGTCCTCGACATCAATATTCGCCAGCCGCATCAGAATCCTGCCGGCCCAGTGATAGACATTGTTGGCCGAAACAGTTTCCCGCATTCGCCGCATGCGCCTGGTTCGCTCGCAGACCGGCATAGTCATGGCGGTGTGCATCGCACGCGCTATTTCGTCCGCTGCGAATGGATTGACGCGCAACGCATCCGTCAGTTCACGCGCGGCGCCTGTAAACGAGCTCAGAATAAGAACTCCATCCTCGTCGACACGGCTCGCCACGAACTCTTTCGCGACCAGATTCATACCATCGTGAAGGGAACTCACCACGCAAAAATCCGAGATGAGGCGGAGCGCGGTGAGCGTCTTCTGGTCCAGATGCCGGTGCACGAACACCACCGGCTTCCATTCACCGAAGCCCCATTTGTTGTTCAGATACTCGACCTTCTGGATAACTTCGCGATTCAGCCGGTCGTATCCAGGGATAGAAGTGCGGCTCGGGACCGCCACCTGAACGAAGCTGAGCGCACCAATGTATTCGGGATATTCGGTGAACAGCACGTCGAGCGCATCCAGCCGCTCGAGAATCCCCTTGGTGTAGTCCACGCGGTCGATACCGATGCCGATGTATTCGGGAACCTTCCCAATCAGATTCCACCACTTTGCCATCGCAGCGCCCATGTCGCGGCTGCTCGCCATGCGGCAGTGTTCATCGAAATCGATGCTGATGGGGAACGGACGCACCAGCGTGCCGTGTCCACCCCGGGTCACAAAGCCATGATCGGCGTCCACCATCGCTTCGATGTTGCGGTCGATGGTCTCCAGGAAGTTGGTGCAGTGATAACGCACGTGGAACCCGAGCAGATCGTTTCCGAGTAACCCATCGAGTAACTCCTGCTTCCAGGGGAATGCACGGAAGGTTTCCCGGTTCGGCCACGGAATGTGCCAGAATTGCGCGATGACGAGCTTAGGATTCGCTCGCTTCAGCATTCGGGGTAACAGCCCAAAATGATAGTCCTGAATGAATACGAAGGCGGATTCACCGGCGGCCTCTTCGAGCACGGCATCGGCGAATAACTCGTTCGCCAACCGGTAGGCTTCCCAGTCCTCGCGCCGGAATTGCGGACGATGGAAGGCGATATGGCACAGCGGCCATAGACCTTCGTTCGCAAGGCCGTAGTAATAGCGGCGCTCGAGATCCGGCGGCACCCAGACACGCCGCAGCGTGTACGAAGGATCATCGGGGGGCACGGCCACATGGTCATACGCGTCGACGGCGGCACGGTCCCCGTTTCCACTTCCATGCGCGACCCATACGCCGCCGGACGCCCGCATGATCGGGTCTAACGCCGTCGTCAGCCCACTCGCCGGCTGCATGCATTCGATCTGCCCGTCACGGTTAACGTGAATATAGGGCTCGCGATTTGATACGGCGATAAATTTGCGACCCTCCAGGCGATCGGCGACCACACTCTGTAAATACTCTTTGGTCCACGATTGCATAGGTTTCTCACCCCTACCGTACCCCGGACTGCCCTCCGGAACCCATACCCGGAACACACCAGACCCTCGGCGGTGATGCCGTAGGTGGGCCCCTCGATTTGCGAGAAAACTGCCGCGCTCGCACGTAATTGCGCAACACTGTAAGCAGAACTAACATGCGGGTACGTACATCCGTCTTGCTCGGAGGAGCCTTTGCCGCCTTGCTGGTGGTCATTGGGATCTCCGCGGTCCTGGTCTGGCGCAGCGCGGCTATTGCGCAAAGACAAGTCATTACGCTGCACGACGCACACTCGCTGGCTGCCGGCGCCCTGGCCACCGTCCGCGCTAATGCCTTCCTCGCGGGACTCCTGACCCGGGATTACCTGCTCGACCCCGACCCGGCGCACGCACCTCGATACGCCGAGCAATTTGACGAAATCCGCCGCGGGACGGAGCGCAGCTTCAAGGTCCTCCAGCAGACACTCCAAAGCGACACAGAGAGGGCGGCGCTGGCAAAACTGCAACGCGAACTCGATTCGTATTGGGACCCAACAGAAATTGCGCTCGACTGGACACCGGAGGAAAAGATCGCGCACGGCCGTTCACTGCTGCGCCAGCGGGTCCGCCGCCGCGAGGAAGTGTTCGCGCTGACCGGACAGATCGAAAATCTTCTCAGCGTCAACTTTGCGCGCGAGCGCCAGCGCGTCACCGACACGGATCGCGGGTTCCGCGCGTCATTCGCCTGGATCACCGGGGTCGCGCTGATCTTCGGGACGGTAATCACCGCCCTGACCCTGTCCCGCATGATTCGCCTCGAACGCCAGTCGGCGGCAGCGGAATCGGAACTGCGCCGGCTCTCGATTCAGTTACGCCAGGCGCAGGAACACGAGCGCAAGCACCTATCGCGCGAACTGCACGATCAGGTGGGCCAGATGCTCACCGGGTTGCGCATGGAACTCGCCGCCATGGCCCGGACCGGCGTCGCCGATGCCGATTTTCCCAGCCGCATAACGCGTGCGAAGACCACTGTCGAGCACACCCTCCGCATCGTACGCAACATCGCCATGCTGCTGCGTCCGTCCATGCTGGACGATCTGGGACTGACGCCGGCCCTCGTGTGGCAGGTTCGTGAATTTTCGAAAACCAGCGGTGTCAACGCAAAAGCGGATATCGACCCCGCCGTCGATACTCTGCCGGACACCTACCGCACCTGTATCTACCGCATCGTCCAGGAAGCACTTACTAACTGCGCACGCCACGCTCGGGCTCAGAACGTCATGGTCAGTGTAACTACCGACGGGAAGCAGGTGACGACGAACATAGTCGACGATGGCGCTGGATTCGACACGGCGGCTCATCGGCGGCGGGGACTCGGCCTGCTCGGCATCGAGGAACGTGTACGCGAATTGAACGGGCAATTGAAAGTGACATCGTCGCCCGGGTACGGAGCGCGAGTGGAAGTTACGCTCCCGTGCCCGCCGGCATCGGAGGTGGCTGATGGTTCGAATCCTGATCGCCGACGATCACGGAATCGTGCGAACCGGGTTGAAGCTTCTGTTTGAACGCAGTTCCGGGATCGAGGTGGTGGCCGAGGCGGTGGATGGCCTCGAGGCCGTTGAGAAAGCCGCCGAGTGCGAACCTGATGTCGTGATCATCGACATCGGCATGCCGCGCCTCAATGGCATCGACGCGACCGCTCGCATCGTCAAACATAACAGCAGGACAGCGGTGATCGTCCTCAGCATGCACAGCGATGAGAGCTACATCCTGCGTGCCCTCGATGCGGGAGCACGCGGGTACCTGCTCAAGGACACCGCCGACGACTATGTCGAGCAGGCGGTCGAGACCGTTATCTCCGGCAAGCCGTTCTTCACGCCCTCGGTCGCCGAATCGCTGCTCGACGACTACATGCGATTGCTGCGCGAGCGCCACATCACCGATTCGTACGACTTACTCACCGATCGCGAGAAGCAGGTACTGCAGTTACTCGCCGAGGGTAAGTCGAATAAAGAAGTGGCGGCCGTGCTGAGTGTAAGCCCTTACACGATTGAGACCCATCGGACGAATCTCATGCAGAAGCTGAACTTGCATAACACCGCGGAGATCGTCTTATACGCCGTGAGGAAGGCCATCATCGCGCCGTAATATCCCCGCCCCGCTTCGAGCCGGACTCAATCTGAACTAACTCACTGCGCCTGGCCGGGGGCTTCAATAATCGCTGTGGCAGCCTGGCCCGATACACCAGCCGCTCCACCCAAGGCAGTACCCGGCGAACCCACTTCCCATGCAACAGCAAACTGCCCGCCACCAGCATGGGATGCGGAATCGTCGTCAGACACCGCGAACACACATCGATCTCGCCGGACCGGCCCGTCAGGTGCAACCGCCGCATCTCCTGCATCCGCTCGGAGTTCCAGATGCTCGTGAGCGATTCCTGCCCGACATTCCCAACCGGCGCGCCGTCGAGCATGTAACTCTGGCAGCACGGGTATGCGTCGCCGTTGTATTTCACGTACATCGGTCCGCGCCACAGGTAATGGCAGGGATGTTTCCAGTCTTCCCCGGCGTGTCCGGCCTCAGGCTGCAGCAGATTGGTTTCGTCTTCCTTGATCCGCACCTGATCCACACCCGGCACCGCCGACCAGAAGCGCACGAAATCGTCCACCTCGTCCGCATTCCGTTCCATGCGGACCATCTGCACCACCACCTGCACCTTCGCCCCGCGCTCTTTCTTCATGCGCGCAAACCGTACGAAGTTATCCCGGACCTTCTCGAATCGAGCACCCTTGCGGTAGTATTCGAAGCTCTCCTTGGTCGATCCGTCGAAACTCAACGTCACATGTTCCAGCGGCGTTTCCAACAACCGCGCCGACGCCTTCTCGTCGAGCAGCGTGCCGTTGGTCGATAATAGCGTGGAGATTCGATGGCGGTCGCAGTATTCGATCCGGTCGAAGATTTTGCGATCGAGAAACGGCTCCCCCAACCCGATCAGCATCATGTGTTCCGCGCTCCGCCCCGATTCATTCACCAGGCGTTCGAAGATCGCGTCGGGCATGTCCTCCTTGGGCTGCTCATGCGTTTCGCGTGGGCACATCGGGCAATAGAGGTTGCACTTCGCCGTCGTCTCCACGATGTACTCCACCGGAAGACCCGCGAGTTTCGATTGCCTACCCAGATAGCCCCAAAGGAGCCTGGCACGATTCAGCCAACGCATGAAGGATAACTACGCTGCTTTAATTGTACCGGGCATTTGGCTTTGAGCATCGATTCTTACGTGAATGATCGCGTTATCGCGTTGAACGGCAAGCCGGTCCGGCCAGGCGCGCGCTATGTCCTCTACTGGTCGCAGATGAACCGCCGCGTCGAATGGAACCACGCTCTGGCGTTTGCCATCGAACTCGCCAACGAACACAAGTTACCGGTTCTGTTCTATGAAGGACTCACTTGTACGTACCCCTACGCGAGCGACCGGTTCCATACATTTCTGCTGGAAGGCGTTCCCCCCACCGCGGCGGCCCTCGCGAAACTGGGTGTGGGCTATGTGTTCTATCTCCGCCGCAAACGCTCCGACGCCAACGATGCCTTGTACCAACTCGCGAAGGACGCTGCTGCCGTGGTCACCGACGATTACCCCACCTTCGTAGCCCACCGGCACAACGCCTCGGTGCCCGAGAAACTGGACATCGCGTATTATGCGGTCGATTCCAGTTGCATCGTCCCCATGCGCCGCATGGAAAAGCGTGAGTACGCCGCCTACACGATTCGCCCGAAAATCAAGCGGTTGCTGCCCGGGTATCTCGAGCCTCTCCCGAAGATCGCGCCTGCAAAGCGATTCGCGGGCACCATCCCGGACTTCCACACTACCGTCACTGCCGCGAACATTGCGGATCTCACCGCATCCTGTGAAATCGACCATTCCGTGAAGCCGTCCATCACCTATCGCGGCGGAAGCGACGCCGCCCAGCGACACCTCCGACATTTTCTGACGAAGAACCTGCGCCGCTATGCTCGCGAGCGCAATGAGCCATCCGCGCACGCCACTTCGAATCTCAGCCCTTATCTTCATTTCGGCCACATCTCCGCCCTCGACATCGCTCTCAAGACCACCGAGTACGCGGAAGAGCACCGGTTGATCGCGGACGAGTTTCTCGAAGAACTGATCGTTCGCCGCGAACTCGCTTTCAATCACGCGCTATTCAGCGACGAACCGAAGAGCCTCGACACAGTTCCGGATTGGGCGACGGCCAGCATGCGGGCGCATGAACGCGACCCGCGAACTCCGCAGTACGACCGCGACCAGCTTGCGTCCTGCGGCACCTACGATCCGCTCTGGAACGCGACTCAGAAGGAGTTATACTTGCGCGGCACCATTCATGGCTACTACCGGATGTACTGGGGCAAGAAGATTGTCGAGTGGTCCTCCAGCTACCAGGACGCACTCGACGCGATGATCTATTTTCACGACCGCTATTCGCTCGACGGCCGGGATCCAAACACCTACACGAACATCCTCTGGTGTCTTGGACTTCACGACCGTCCCTGGCCCGAACGCCCTATCTTCGGCAAGCTCCGTTACATGTCGTTGGATGGCATGAAGCGAAAGACGAACGTAGACGCCTATATCCGGGAAATAGAACACCTGGAACTCGCCGGAAGTGACCCGTTCCGAGTACAATGATGCAAACTCCGCTATGAACGTAACGTTGACAGGAGCCACCGGCTTCATTGGCAGGCCGCTAGTGAAATCCCTCATCAAACGCGGCGACCGCGTCACCATCCTGTCGCGCTCCCCCAAATCGGGTACGAATCCGCGGTACATGAGCTGGGATGCACAATCGGCGCCACCCGCCGAAGCAATGAATGCGGACGCCATCATTCACCTGGCCGGCGAAAGCGTGGCGCAGCCGTGGTCCGGAGAAGCGAAGCACGCCATCTGGTCCAGCCGCGTGGACGGCACTCGTATGTTGGTGGATGGCATCGCAGCCGCCGAAACAAAGCCGCGGGTTCTCATCTCCGCATCCGCCATCGGAATCTACGGCGACCGCGGCTCCGAGGTGCTCACCGAATCGTCCAAGCCGGGATCGGGGTTTCTGGAAGATGTCTGCGTCGAATGGGAGCACGAGTCGCAACGCGCCGCTGATTTCGGGGTCCGCGTCGTGAATCCTCGGATCGGACTCGTCATCGGACGCGGCGGCGGTGCACTCTCGCGCATGCTGAAGCCGTTCAAGCTCGGCATTGGCGGAAAACTCGGGCTGGGCACTCAGTGGATGTCGTGGATTCACGTGTCGGATGTCGCGGGATTGATCCTGTTTGCGCTCGACCACGACAAGATCTCCGGTCCCGTGAACGCCACCGCTCCCATGCCCGTCACCAACATCGAGTTCACGCGCGACCTCGGAATCGCACTCGGCCGGCCTGCCGTTCTCACCATTCCACGATTCGCCTTGAAGGTTCTCTACGGCGAGATGTCGCATATCATTCTCGCCAGCCAGCGCGTGATTCCGAAAGTGGCCAGGAACGCCGGCTACGCATTCCGCTTCGTCGAACTCGGGCACGCACTCGAATTCACGCTGCGCCGGTGAGATTTCGCAGAACCGCGTCCAGTTGCGTGTGCAAGAGGAAATGCCCGCACCCGGCAAGCTCCCGCAAGTTCGCGCAAGGTGCCGATCGTGCGAGCTCAACCGCCTGTTGAACCGGCGCCAGCCGATCCTCCAGACCATGCCACAACTCCACCGGAGTCTCCACGCCGGCCACATCGAACCCCCACGGTCCGCCGGTCACACGATAATCCTGCACCACACCGCGCACGCCCGGCCGCAGCGCTTCCATCAACGGCGCCGCCAGCACCTCCGCCGGAATCGCCGCGACGATGCTCTGGTCTGCCGCCGATCCCACATCCCGCAATAACTCGCGCTTCAACGATTCCGCGCTGCGGTGCTTTGCCACCCACAACAGCAACTCCGCGAGAACCGGTGCGCGCCGCGATAAGGGAAATAGCAGACGATCGGCAATGAGTCCGAGTCGCGCGGCCGCACCGGGCCGGTCGAGCGGAGCCATTCCCGCACAACTCGCTGCCCGAATCACGCGGCCGCGCAACCAGAATGCGCATGCCCAGACGTAGACGCCGCCCGACGACCAGCCGAGGATGGGAAATCGCTCAAGCCCCAGCGAGTCGGCGAGGTGCTCGACATCGGCGGTCCAGTCTCGCAGCGTGCACCCCGGCTGAAAATCGGAAAGCCCGATGCCCGGACGATCGGGCGCGATCAGCCGGACTCCCAATCGGGCACATGCGTCAGATGCGAACGCGATATCGAGGCGTGAGCTGAGTCCGCCGTGGAAATAGAAAACTGGATGGCCTGCCGGATCACCGAACTCGTCGTATCCAAGGCACCGCCCGCCGGGAAGTTCAATAGTCAGACGCCCGCTTCCTTGATCGACAGCATCCGTGTCGAATGCCGTACCCGCAGCTCCGTATCCAGCAGAACCAGCCCACGATGTGGCATGTCCGGCTGCTGCAAGCGGCGGATGAGCATGTCGGCGGCGCGGAAGCCAAGATCGTACGCCGGTTGCGCGACGCAGGTCAGTTCGGGACGCAGCGACTGCGAGAACACCGGATCGTCGAAGCCGGCAATCGCGACGTCCTCGGGACAGCGCAGCGACAACTCGTTGAGCGCGCGCATGAGTCCCAGCACCATCATCGCGTTCGCCGAAAAGACCGCCGTTGGCTCGTTCTGCAGCAGTTCGAGACTCGCCACGTAGCCAGCTTCAACCCGGAAATGACCCTCGCGTACCAGCGATTCGTCGAAGGGAATTCCCGCTGCGTGCAATGCCTGCCGGTAGCCTTCCATGCGATCGCGGGCCACCTGCAAAGTCATCGGTCCGTTCAGCATCCCGATCCGGCGATGGCCGCACGCGATCAGATGCTCCACGCCCTTGCGAGCCCCCGCCACGTTATCCACCGCAACCGATTCGATCCCCATCTCGTGCATGGGGCGATCGATGCACAGCACCGGGATCCCCGACTCAACGGCGCTCTGGATATGTGCCATGTCGCCGTCGGTGGCGGCCGGCACCAGCAGGATGCCGTCTACCCGGCGCGCGCGCAATGCGGAAAACACCTGCCGCTCGCGCTCAATCCGATCGTCTGAATTCAGAGTGATCAGCATGTAGTGATGCGTCCACGCCGCGTCTTCGGCGCCTCGCACCACCTGCGGGAAAAACGCATTCGTCAGGTCTGAGACCACCATGCCCAACATGTTGGTCTGCCGGATCTTCAGGCTGCGCGCGACGTGGTTCGGGTGGTAATCCAATTCCCGGATCACCTCCGCAACGCGATCTTTCAACGGCTGGCTAACCGGGACGGCGCCGCTCAGCACATTCGAAACCGTGCCAACCGAAACGCGTGCACGCCTGGCCACTTCCTTGATGGTTGCCATGCTTTAGGAAACATATCATGATACGATCCTTCTGAAACGGTTCACTCCTATGCGACACTCCGCCATTCTTCTCATTGCTGGAATCGGGATCCTTGCCGCCGCGCCCCAAAAGGGACTTCACGAGATCCGCCTCGCTACGCTGCACGACAAGATTCAAGGCGGCTGGGCGGGCCAGATGATCGGCGTCAGCTTTGGCGCGCCCACTGAATTCCGGACGCTCGGCAAGATCAACACCGGCGAGTTGCCGAAGTGGACGCCCGATCGAGTTTCGAACTCGCTCGAACAGGACGACCTCTACGTCGACATGACGTTCGCCGAAGTACTCGATCAGAAGGGGCTGAATGCTACCACCGAGGACTTCGGAGCGATGTTCAAGGATGCGAAATATCAGCTCTGGCACGCCAATCTCGCCGCGCGTCGCGCTCTACGTCGAGGCGTACCCGCGATGCTATCCGGTACGCCGAAGTACAACGCGCACGCCAACGATATAGATTTCCAAATCGAAGCCGATTTCATTGGGCTGATGACGCCTGGGTTGTTCCGGTCGGCAAACGACATGGCCGCCAGAGCCGGCCGCGTGATGAACTACGGCGACGGCATCTACGGCGGCATGTTCGTGTCGTGCATGTACGCGGCGGCGTACTTTGAAAACGATCCGCGCAAGGTGGTGGAGGACGGCTTGGCCTGCATCCCGCGCAAGAGTCCGTACGGAATGGTGATCGTCGATGTGCTCGAGTGGTCGAAGCAGCACCCCGGCGACTGGCAGAAAGTGTGGCATCTGGTCGAAGACAAATGGGATCGCCGCGACCCTTGCCCCGACGGCGCGCTGAAACCATTTAACATCGACGCGAAGCTGAACGGCGCCTACATCGTCCTGGGACTCCTGCACGGCAATCGGGACTTCGGTAAGACCATCGAAATCTCGACGCGCTCCGGGCAGGACTCGGACTGCAATCCGGCCAGCGCCGGCGGGATCCTCGGAGTCATGCTTGGCTACAACGCTATTCCGGAGAAGTATAAGGGCGGTATCCCGGCCATCGCCGATAAGAAGTTCTCCTACACCGATTTCAATTTCCACTCCATCGTCGATAGTACTGAGAAGCGGACGCTGGCGCTGATCAAGGCGACCGGCGGCCGCGTGGACGGCGACTCGGCTTGGGTGCGGATTCAAATTCCGAAAGTCCCCAAACTCGAGGTTTGGGACAATTACGGCGATCCGCTGGAACGCGTGGCCGTTTCCGACCCGCGCTGGAAGTTCAGCGGCGACTGGGCGGAGGCCAAATCCGCTAAAGTCAGTGCCGCGAAAGGCTCTGAGGCGACTTTCACCTTCAACGGCACCGGCGCGATTGTCACCGGAACCTACCTGGTGGATGGCGGCAAGCTGGATGCCTACCTCGACGGGAAACTCGACCGGACCCTCGACGTCTACTCCGATGAGAAGGGACCGCGCTCCGGCGAGAGTGTCTGGCATGCATTCGGACTGACCAACGGGCCGCACACGGTCCGGATCGTCGTGCGAGGCGAGTCATACGGCGCGTCGACCGGCGCCAAGGTCTCGCTGTCGGATATTGTCGTTTTCGGACCCGCTCCGGCGAAGCGTAACGCCGATTAACTTGGTAAAATACAAGAGACCATGGGTATTCCGAACGTTAAGCGATTTCGCCCCTTTTGCCCGACCTGCAACGACAGTTACACGTTGATGGCCGTGCTGCCGAAGGGCGCCAATATTGACGATTACCTGAAAGACGCGGTGGCTCGTCACGACCACAAGGCGTTCCAGGAATCCAAGCAAGCACACTTCAAAGTCCGCGTCGGCCAGCAGAAACAGAAGAAGGCGAAGTAGTTCGTCTTCCGGCGCACCGGTTTTCGTCCGCCCGGGTGAATTCAAGCTCCCCGGGCGGCATTCCCGGCTCTTCTCTTATAACCTCGCCCGCAACACTTTCAACGATTTCAGACCCTCCGACGCCACATCCAGATCCGGATCCTTTGCCAGCGCTTCCAGATACGGCAGTGCGTCCTTGTCCCCCGTCGTCGCCAGCACTTGTCCGAGGTGAATCTTCTCGTCTCGGGTGCCCTGATTCACCAGCGTGAACAGCGTCCGCCGCACACCGGGATCGCGCGACAGCTCCACCAGGAACGGCTGTGCAACGCCACGGTACGCGTTCGAGTTCAGCGTGTTCACCAGATAGCGCAACGGACTCAGTTCAGTCGCCGCGTTCTGGCCTAGCGCCACGGCTGCGAACGCCATCGACAGTCGCGGACTCATCTTCCTCTCGCTATTGAACGCGGACTGAATCACGGATAGATCGGCGGGATCTTTCAATCGAGCCAGACCCTCGGCTGCTGCGGCTCGAAGACCCTCGTCACGATCGCTGAGGTACTGGATGAAGATCGCATGATTGGACGGATCGGGAAGCATCGCCAGCGCCGTCAACGCCGCACGCCGCACCTTGTCCTTCTTCGCGACCTTCAGCAGATCCCGGAGCGTGGGAGTGGCCTCCTTCGCCCGCAGGAGTCCCGCGGTTTCGATGGCGGCAATCTGGACCTTGTCGTTCAGATCGCGCATCAGGAAGATCACGCGCGGACCCGCCGAGGTATCGCGGATTTTCTGCAGAGCGATCAGCGACTCGTACATCACCTGGTCGTCCTTCGAACGCAGCGCAGTCACCAGATCGTCCACCGCAGCTTTGCCTCGGAGGACTCCGACCGCGCGCGCCGCCGCTGCCCGCGACTCCATGCTCGCGCCGCCGCGGGCCAACTTTCCTAACTCCGTAATCACTTCCGGGCGGACGGTTATGTACGGCTCAATTATCACGAAACTCGGGTCGCCGAACTTCGCCCGGATCGCGGACCCGACCCGTTTCAGAGAGCCGCTGATGCCGGACGACTTCACATACCCGGGATAGTAGAAGTTCACCAGACCTTCCGCCGCGCGAATCTGCACTTCCGGATCGTTGTCCCGCGTGGCGGCGAGCAGTGGATCGAGGCTGCCGATACCGCCGATGTCGGTGAGGGCTTCCACGGCCTCCACGCGCACGTCTACCGATTCGTCGGAGAGGTACGGCGTGATCTTTGGGATCGATTCGGAGCCGAGCTTTCCCAGATCGCGAATCGCGCGGATTCGCTGTTTGACGTCGGCGGGTTCGGCCGAAAGCACCCCGGCACATAGGGCTGCTGCCAACAAAACTCGAATGAACTGCATATGATTCGAGCGTAGCATTCCTGCCGGGGACTGCTGGCCTTCCGGGAAACGCTGGACTTAGCGGACGAACTCGAGGTCTACACGGTTGGGAATCAGGCCGGCCTCGTATCCCATGTCGAGCAGTTTCTGGGCGGCTATTGGAACCAGTTCTCCACTATCGACGGTGAAATGGTTGACGTACATGCCGATGAATTTCTCCGCGAGCGAGGGTTCCATATCGCGCGCGAACTGCAGCGCATAATTCAGGGCCTCCTCGCGATGATCGAGAGCGTACTGAATGCTCTCTCGCATCATGCGGCAGCACTCCGATTTGATTTCGGCCGGAAGGTCGCGCAGAAGGACATTGGCTCCCAGCGGCAGCGGCAGATCATAGGTCTTCTTCCACCACCGGCCCAAGTCGAGCACGTTATGGAAGCCCCTCTTGCCATAGGTTAGCTGGGCTTCATGGATTACCAGACCCGCATCCACCGAGTGGCTTTCCACCGCTTCCAGAATCTGGTCGAAGGGAGTTACGACGGCTTCAAAATCCGGTTCAAAGAGACGGCAAGTCAGATACGCTGTCGTCCAAGTGCCGGGAATCGCGATCTTCTTGCCTTTTAACTCCTCCGGTTGCATCGGACGCCGCGCCACGATCATAGGTCCATACCCGTCGCCGACGCTGGAACCACTGCCCATCAGCACATACTTGTCGGCAATGTAAGGGTAAGCATGGTACGAAACCGCTGTCAGCTCGTAAACTCCCTCAGCGGCTTTCCGATTCAGGGTCTCGATATCGGACAAGACGTGCCTGAAATTCAATATTCGGGACCGCACTTTCTTGGTCGCCATTCCGTAAAACATGAAAGCATCATCGGAATCGGGACTGTGAGCGCAGACGATTTCTTTTTCCTGGGTGGGGGGCATACGGGAACTACCACACTATATCAGACGCGGATATGTGAGTTCGACATCCGCCCACCCACGGGTGCGCGACTTCAAAGTGAGACCGATTGAGGGTCTTCTTTTTTGTCACGCTAAACCTAGCGTAGTGATACGCTAGGTTGAAAGGAGGCAGGTTTACCATGTCGGAACCATTGCCCGCTCTCGAAGCGCAACGCGCATTG
>JBBQGE010000084.1:0-28415 GCA_038322675.1 Bryobacterales bacterium | reverse complement strand
TGTCCCAGAAATAAGTGAACTAAGTAAGGCCGGGATGCGTCTAAGATGTAGGAGGCCTGGATGCGGACCGGACGACCCAAACAACGGCTCATTTTGACCGAAGAGGAGCATGACCGGCTGCAATCGCTGGCGCACCGGGCGCGCAGCCAGCCGCTGCTGGCCCGGCGCGCGCGAGTGGTGCTGGCGTGCGCGGAAGGACTGGACAACAAGACGGTGGCTCGGAAGCTGCGGGCCTCGCTGGGCATGGTCGGCAAGTGGCGGTCCCGATTTCTGGCAGCTCGGCTGGAAGGACTCTATGATGAGCCACGCCCCGGGGCGCCCCGCAAAGTGAGCGATGCGCAGGTGGAGGAAGTGGTCATTCAGACGCTGGAGAGCACGCCGCGCGGACAGACGCACTGGAGCACGCGGGGGCTGGCCAAAGCCACCGGGCTCAGCCGGATGACCATCAGCCGGATCTGGCGCGCGTTCGGTCTGCAGCCGCATCGCACGGACACGTTCAAACTGTCGCCCGACCCGCTGCTGATCGAGAAAGTGCGTGACATTGTGGGCCTGTACCTGAATCCTCCCGAGCACGCCCTGGTGTTGTGCGTGGATGAGAAGAGCCAGATTCAGGCGCTTGACCGCACGCAACCGCTGCTGCCTTTGCAGCCGGGGCAGGCAGAGCGGGGCACGCACGACTACAAACGCAACGGAACAACTTCGTTGTTTGCGGCGCTGGATCTGAAGACCAGTCGCGTGATTGGCCAGTTGCGTCACCGCCATCGCTCGGTGGAATTTCGCCGCTTCCTCGACCTGATCGAGGATCGGGTGCCTGCCGGACTCGATGTTCATATCATCGTGGACAACTACAGCACGCACAAAACGGACCTCATCCGGAAATGGTTCGCCAAACGCCCGCGGTTTCATGTCCACTTCACTCCCACCTATGGTTCCTGGATCAACCTGGTGGAGCGGTGGTTCGCTGAACTCACCAACAAGAGGATTCGCCGCGGCGTGTTTCGCAGCGTGAAAGAACTGGAATCCGCCATCCGTGAATACATCGACATCCACAACGAAGATCCCTCTCCTTTCATCTGGACCAGGACGGCGGACCAGATCCTGGCCAGCATTGCACGCTACGCTCAGCGCACAACCGCCGCCCACCCCGCTTGATTTATTTCACGAACCATTGGGACAGGAGACTAGCAGAGCGACGTTGTCGAACATCGACCAGTGCTCGGCCAACCGGCCATCAACCACTCGATTGTATTCAATCCCGGTAAACTTCACGGCACGGCCACTGGGCGGGATGCCCTGAAACTCACCCTGGTGCGTGCCGGTCAGAGTCCAACGTGTGGCCACCGTGTCGCCTTCGGCAATGCAGGCATCGACAGAGATCCGTGAGTCCGGAAACGCGGCAGTGAAGGCGCTCAGGAAGCCCGACCAGGCGTCGGCGTCGAGGGGTCCCGGAGTTCCGGAAACGTACGCACGAAAATCTGGAGTTCGGATAGCTTTCTCCGTTTTCCAGTCGCGTTCGTTGAATGCCTGAATCCAGCGAACGTTCAAACTCTTGAGGTCGGCGTTGTTTTCTTGACCGCCGAATCCCTCCGGCTCTTCGGGCAGCGGTCCGAGAATGTCGACGTTGTATTTCGCCGCCAACTCCATCAACTTCGCCATGTCGGGAGGCGCTGCCGGCGACGTCATGTCCGTAGCTTGCTCCAGGACGAAATGCTCAAATCCTCCGGGAGCGCACAGAAGCAGCATCCTTGCCGGGACACTTCCTACAACCTTGAAGCCGTGCGGGATCTCGCGCGGCCCGAACATGTACGTCCCCGGTCCGGCCTTCAACCACTTGCCATCGAACACGAACGATACTTCCCCGTCGAGGACGTAAAAGGCTTCGTCCTCACGATGGTGCTTGTGGTAGGGCGAAGCAAACCCTGGCGGCATGGAGAAGTGCTCCATTAATCCGAATGCACCATTGGTCGATTCGCCCGTGGATCTCATGAGGGTCGGTATACCCAGGAATCGGAAAGCCGAATCTTCTCTTCTGTTTACGTAAGGCAATTGCTCTTGTGCCGCCATTTTCTATCTCTTTTCTTGCCGGCCGCTTCTATTGAATCGGTCCGCGCTCTCAAGCCGGATGTGTAATCACCGGCCCCCTCGTTACACGTAATATATATGTTCATGGCCGTTGAACACCACGAGGCCGAATTGACGGACTCCGAATTGGTCCGGCGAATCGGTACCGAATCGGATCGGCAAGTCGAGGCCGAGTTGTTCCGCAGGATGGCTCCGCGCATCCGGCTATATGGCCGGCGTCATTTGAGGAATGCATCTGCCGCGGAGGATCTTATGCAGCAAGTTCTGATCACGGCGCTTGAAACCCTGCGGGCCGGCCGCCTGCGGGAAGCCGAGAAGCTTGCGTCGTTTGCACTTGGAACATGCCGCATGACGGTGCTCGATCTGCAGCGAGGTGCACAAAGAAAGGAAGGGCTGCTGCAACAATTCGGAGCGGATATGCTGGCTCCCGTCCCGATGACAATGCCATCTTTGGATCGTGAGCAGCTGACACGCTGCGTACAAAACCTCAAGGAGCGAGAACGCGCGGTCGTGGTCATAGCTTGATGGGAGGGCGTCGGACGTTGTAGGCGGTACTGTCGTTTCGGCTAAACCCACAAGCCGGCTTTTTGCACACCGGTGGGCAGCGTTCACTCACGTCTTCAACCCGTGATGTCCATCGTTGGTGAACTGAGTGTCCCGTCGCTTTGCCGGCGCCCGGAGACCTCAGCATACATTGCATCCGGCGCAAGATCGATTTCTCCGGGCCAGGCAACTGCCCCACAGTCGATAAACGCTTGTTCAAAGAATCGCCGATCGCGAAGCGGCTCCAGCGCTCCAGTCAACTGATCCTCACGTAAGCGCACCAATCCTTCAAGCCCGTCTTTGAAGCGCACGAACAGGCTGTTGCCGGGTCTTGGTTTCACCTCTACGACATCCCAATACATGCTTTTGAACTTATGCCAACGGTTCAATTTTCGACGGGACGGCGTTCCTACGACACAGCCGCCAATCCTCGAGCAATTCCTCTCTATGATGATCGCCCATTCCCGAACAAGGCTCAAAGCCCGGCTTGGCAACTCGCCCTCGATCACCTCGAGGGTGTCGATCGCGATAGTCGCTTCGAACTCGCCGTAGCGGGCATGAAAATGCAGTGGCGGGTGGTCGTTGAAGAACATCCGAACAAAGATCCCGTAGAAAGTGCAGATTGTGGGCATCGGCCGACGGCGAGTTTACCACGCGCCGAAGGTTACTCCCGAGGAATCGACTTGTATTGGCCAATTCCGGCCGAATTACGCCAGATCTCTATCGGACGCGCTATCCCGAAGTTTGACCGCGGCTTCGGGGATCAGTGCCCGCAACGGTGCCGGAAAACGTCGTCACTTGCTAACGGCCGAACGCCGACGATCCCCGGCGCGTGGCCGACTCGGTGGCGTAATTGACGAGAGCCTCTTCCCAAAAACCGTTGGCGCTATTCTGAAGATATGAGCAGTCAGACAAGCCAACTCCTCGACGCCTTCGACGCTCTACTGGCGGAAGAGAAACGCATCTTCACCGCCGAGTTCTTCCGCCAAGCTATTCCTTTCGATTCGGGCCCTCTGAACGACGAAGAAACCGTCCATGCGGCGGATGCGCTCTTCGCCGGGCTTAACGCAGAGGAAAATGGCCCCGGTTCGCAGTGAGGTGTGGCTGCTAGACCTCGCCATGGCAGAAAAGGTTCGGCCCGCACTAATCCTGAGCCTGGTATTCAGCGACGACGACCGGCGCTCTGATCACCGTCATCCCGTATACAGCATCGCTACCCTGAGGACAAATGAACAACTCCATCCCCGTCCTCCGTCACGAGGACCAACCGGCCTTCGACCGCCTGCTCGAGAGTTATGTCTCCTATTCCAAACCGTCGGATCACTTTGGATTTTGATTTCGTGGGAGTGCTGTAGTTTTGGGTTTACCAGGAGCAAGCAGACGCCCGGATCCACCTGAATGTAGCGACTACTGATCCGCCACATGGGCTTGGCGCGAAGACAACGCGTAGGGGAGGCTATAATATCGCCAAAGGAGCCGTGATACCGATGGAAGAAACCTCGCCAGAATCGATCCCTCTCGTCCTCGGACAAGAAGACGACGGCCGTTGGTGGGCCGACATCGAATCCATGCCTGGAGTCATGGCTTATGGTCCGAGCCGCGAGGCAGCAATTTCAGCAGTGCGAGCCCTGGCCCTCCGGGTTGCCGCCGATTGTATTGATCACGGCGAGGGATGTCTCGCCCCAGTTTGAGAAGGTGTTTCGGTTGCATGAGCCGTTGGCCATCGGTTGAAGCGAAGAGGCTCTTGGCCGCATTGCTCCGAGGCGGTTGGACCGTAATATGGCAAAGTGGCTCTCATCGCCGGCTCGCACGACCTGGCTGGCCCAACTATACGTTTGCCTTTCACGACAACGAAGAAGTTGGTCCTGGACTACTAACCCAGATCGCCAAGAAGACAGGGTTGCGCCCAGAGGATCTGTAGCTGATCGTCGCTGGTTCGGACCACGCTCGGCCAAAGTCCGCCGTCCGGGGCTTCTCACTCATCTGAATTTGCTCCGGATGGTGCGTGGTCCAGGCGTAGATCATCGTTAGCTTCCCAGAAGGCCGTTTCGTGGGAGCGTGCGTCGATGTGACGGATGCACTGGCGTTAGCCCTTGGTCAACTGTTCCCAACCGGACCTGACCAGGTTCTTATTGAATCGCGATAGACAAGGAGGAACCTTGGATATTCAAACAAGTTCCTCTGGCCACATCTTTTTCGCGAGTTCGAGGAGGGATGCTTGACGCTTTTGCGCCGGACGCCCTGTGTGAAAGCGGTGTATGTCGCGGGAGCAACCAGCCTGACCTTTCTTTTGAAACCGGGCAGCCTGCAGTGATACGCCACAGGTCAGCAAACGAAGCATCAGTCAAGCGGTGACCACGCAGCGGCGTCCTGTCTCGGTTTACACCTCCCCTGGGGAGTGTCCTGATGGTCTCCGGGACCTCGCGGGCAAGACGCAATTCGGATGCTCGAATTAGCCCCCTCGCCCAATCAGGCCAAGTACTCAACCGGTCACCAAACTCGAAAATAAATCCGCCCACCCCTAACTCCCCTCCATCCAACCACTTCCCGTCAAACCCACCCCTGCCAACCCCCTTCCCTCGCACGTCCCCATCGCTACCCTGAGGACAAATGAGCAACTCCAAATCCGTCCTCCGTCACGAGGACCAACCGGCCTTCGACCGCCTGCTCGAAAGCTATCGCTCCGAGTTCCTGCCCGCGACCACCCACGAACAATCTCTCGTCGACCAACTCGCTCAGTCCCGCTGCCGTCTCAACCGCGCCCGCCGCCTCGAAACCCTCGCACTCGATCAAATCATCGACCCCGCTCAATCTGACGAAACGAACCCAGATTCCCGGATCGTCGCCCACCTCGGCCACACCGCCCTCACCACCCTCAACCGCTGGGCCTCGGCCGCCGAAAAATCCTACTACCGCGCCCACCGCGAACTCACCCAAGCCCGCGCCCGCGAAATACGAAACAAAGCCAACGACGCCCAGATCTGGTTGAAAAACGGACTCGAAGCGATCCGCAACCGGCCGCCGGTCGACTCCTCGATCCTGCACGGCAACGACTCCCCGGCACCAGGAGCCGCGCCTGTACAAAACGAACCCAATTCGACCCCCACTGCCCGCGTACAAAACGAACCCAAACCGGCGACCCTCCCCCGCAACCACCTGTCCCGCCGCGAACGCCGCCGTCAGCGAACCCTCTCGATGGCGGCCTAACTAACCGCCTCGCGGGACCACCCCGGCTTCGCCGTCCACCCCACAACGGCCAGCACGGTGAGCGCAAGCCGCCGGCACCCACACTACCCCTCCAGAGCCGCCAGCCAATCCGCCAAATCCCCCGGCAGCGGCGCCTCCACCGCCACCCGCTCCCCCGTAGCCGGACTCGTAAACACAATCCGATGCGCGTGCAGGAAGTACCGGTCGAGTGCCGGCACGCCTTCCACACGCGCCGGTGCCCCGTACAGCCGGTCCCCCGCCACCGGATGCCCGATACTCGACAGGTGGACTCGAATCTGATGCGTACGCCCGGTCCCGATCCGCACGCGGAGATACGTGAACCGCTCGAACCGCCGGATCACTTCCCAATCCGTCAGCGCCGACCGGCCGGCATCCAGGCGCGCCGTCATCCGAGTCCGCCGCACGGGATCGCGCGTAATCTTCGCGGAAATGCGCCCCCGGTCCACGGCCATCACCCCGTGCACGACGGTCAGATACGTCTTCTCCACCGTGCGCGACTGGAACTGCGCCGCCAGCGCCTGATGTGCGGAATCGGTGCGCGCCACCAGGAGAACTCCGCTGGTGAAGCGATCCAGACGGTGCACGATCCCCGGCCGCAGATCGCCGCCGATGCCGGACAGCGTCGCAAAATGATGTACCAGCCGGTTCACCAGAGTGCCTTCGTGCACCCCAGCGCCTGCGTGCACGGTCACGCCCGCCGGCTTGTTCACCGCGAGCACGTCGTCATCTTCATACAGGATCTCGACCGGCAGATCCTCGGGCGTCGCCTTCAACGGTGGCAGCGCCGCAGGCTCCACTTCCACCGTCTCGCCTCCCCGTAGCATCAAGGACGCCTTCTGCGGCGATCCGTCCACTCGCACGCGGCCGGCCTTGATCCAGTCCTGAATACGCGACCGGCTATAATCGGAGAGCTGCTCCTGGACATAGCGATCCAGCCGTTTCCCCCGATGCTCGGACGCGACATTTAGCCTCATGGGAATTACCTTAGTTCTGCTCTAAACATTTCCGCCGCAAGTGTCGATACACTTTACGTCGGGGTACGAATCCGCAATCGGACGAAGGTTGTGAAAGACATTCTGGTGAAACCAGTTATCGGCAACAACGGCGCTGATCCGAGCAACACCGGCCCATGCACCCCCTCGCCCGGCGTGCGGGCGATGGAGTTGGTCCTGTCGCTCGACGATCTCATCGACGATCCGGCGATGCAGCCAACCATCCTCATTGTCGACGAACTCGACCTGAACCGGCGTCTACTGCGGGGGATTCTCAAAACGGCCGACTACCGGATTCTAGAGGTCAAGCGCGCCTCCGAGGCGCTGGCCCTGGTGGATACCGAGAAAATCGACCTGATTGTAGTGGATCTCGTCATGCCGGGGGTCAGCGGTCCCGAGTTCTGCCGCAAACTGAAAGCAAACCGCAGTACGCATCTGATTCCGATCCTAATGATCACCAGCGTTCAGGGAGTGGAGACGGAGGTCGTCGGTATCAGCGCGGGTGCTGACGAGTTTCTCATCAAGCCCCTGCACCCGACCGTGGTCCGCGCGCGGATCCGGTCCATGCTGCGCAACAAGGCCATCGTCGATTCTCTGGAAGAGGCGGAGACCATTCTGTTCTCGCTTGCTCAGTCAGTGGAACAGCGCGATCGCAACACGGGGCAGCACTGTATTCGACTGGCGTCGTACAGCGTCGCGCTCGGCAATGCCCTGGGGTTGCCCCGGTGCGATCTGCTGGCGCTGCATCGGGGCGGCTACCTGCACGACATCGGCAAGATTGGGATTCCCGACGCCATCCTCTTCAAAAAGGGATTCCTCGATGAGCAGGAATGGTCGATCATGCGTTCCCACACGTTGAAGGGCGAGGAAATCTGCCGGCCCATGAAGACGCTGGCGCCAGTTCTGCCGGTCATCCGCAATCACCACGAGCGATGGGACGGCTCGGGCTATCCCGACCGGCTCAAGGGCGAAGACATTCCGCTGCTCGCGCGCATCCTGCAGGTGGCCGATATCTACGATGCCCTGACAACGGAGCGCCCCTATAAGCCGGCGCTGGCGCACACCGAAGCACTCAGCGTCATGGAAGAAGAGGCCGAGCGCGGTTGGCGCGATCCGGAGTTGATTCCGCTGTTTGCGGAGATCGCGACGGGCAAGGACACTGATCTCGCGACGCTTTACCGGCCACACGGATCGCTCCAGCAATCGCTGGCGAACATGAGGCGTGCCATCGAGCGATAGAATGGTCTCTCCGCAATGAGACCACTCATCCTCCCCTTACTATTCGCGTGCCTCGCCGCCGCGCAGCCCTCGCAGGCGCCTCTCCAGGCCGATCAACGAACACAGTGGTTCCGCGACGCCAAGTTCGGCATGTTCATCCACTGGGGCCCATACGCCGTCATCGGGCGCCACGAGTGGTCGCGCCACATGTTCCAGATTCCGCAGGTGCAGTACGACACGTACGCCCGCGCATTCAACCCCGTCAACTTCGATGCGGATAAATGGGTCGACATCGCCAAGGGCGCCGGAGCGAAGTACATCGTCATCACGTCGAAGCATCACGATGGCTTCAGCATCTACCGTTCGAAGGTCAGCGATTATGACATGGAGATCACGCCCTACCCCGGCGATCCGCTGAAGATGCTCGCCGCCGCGGCCAAACGCAAGGACATGCGGCTCGGTTTCTACCACTCCATCATGGATTGGCACAACGCCGACTACATCCCCAAGCGCGAATGGGAAGTGCCCGGCCAGAAGCCGGGCGGCAATATCGACAAGTACATCGAATACATGAAGGGCCAACTCCGCGAGTTGCTCACCGGTTACGGCGACGTCGCCACCATCTGGTTCGATGGCGAGTGGGAACATTCCACTGCCGAA
Organism: Bryobacterales bacterium; assembly: GCA_038322675.1. Classification (GTDB taxonomy): domain Bacteria; phylum Acidobacteriota; class Terriglobia; order Bryobacterales; family Bryobacteraceae; genus TMP-7. The sequence continues at coordinate 19,692 of JBBQGE010000084.1, read as the reverse complement.
ATGCATTCGGACGAGATCTACGATTTCATCCGCAAACTGCAGCCGAATACGCTGATCAACGATCGTCTGTTCAAGCGCGAGCCGGGCAATCGCGCCGACTACGGCACTCCGGAGCAGTACGTTCCGGCCACCGGCGTCGTGGACGCAAACGGAAAGCCGCTCCTGTGGGAGTCGTGCGTCACCATCAACGCGGATAGCTGGGGCTATAACAAGTACGAAACCGATTTCAAGACTTCGCGCGATCTCATTCGCATGCTCATCGAAGTGGTGAGCAAGGGCGGGAATCTGTTGCTGAATGTCGGCCCGCGGCCGGACGGCACCATTCAACCCGAATTCACGGCGCGACTGGCCGCCATCGGCGACTGGATGAAGGTCAACAACGAAGCCATCTACGGCACCACGGCGAGCCCCTTCACGCGGCTTCCGTTCTTCGGACGAGCCACAGCGAAGGGCAACACGCTCTACCTGCACGTGTTCCAAACTCCGGCGGACGGGCGCCTGCGCGTGCCTTCACTGGAGAACAACGTCCGGTCCGCGCGTCTGCTGGCGCATCCCGGCCGGACTCTCGAAACGAAACGCGAGGGCAGCGACATCATCGTCACCATGCCCCCGGGCGGACCCGACGACATCGCCACCGTGGTGAAGCTCGAACTCGACGGTAAGCCGAGAATCGGTGGCGAGTATGTGATCCGGCCCGATGATGCGGGCGTGCTGCGGCTCGGAACGGAGTCGAGCGAGATCGACACTCGTTTCGGACAACGCGCCAAGCGTGAGAATTTCCTGGGCCACGTCTTCGTCACCAGTTGGACGCGCGGCGAAGACAAGCCCGGATGGATCATCGAACCGAAAGCCGGCCGCTACGATGTCAGCATCACGTACGGCGCAAGCAGCGGATCGGCGAAGAATCCTTACGTGATCACCGCGGGCGATTCGACGCTGCAGGGGACCGTGGAATCCACGTCGAACGCGCTGGTCTTCCGACCGTTCAAAGTCGGGACCATCGAGCTGAATACGGGCCGGCAGACGCTCGCAATCGGCGGACCCGAGAAGGCGCGTGGTCCGAACATTTCGCTCGAAAGCATCGTCCTCACTCCAGTCCAGTGAGTCCGGAGCGACAACTCGAGATCATCCAGCAGCACGTCGTCGAGTGCGAACGCTGCCCGCGTCTACGGGAGTATTGCACCGCCGTTGCGCGCGAGAAACGGCGGGCCTATCGCGACCAGCAGTATTGGGGACGCCCCGTTCCAGCGTTCGGCGACCCGCAGGCACAAGTCGCGATCATCGGGCTCGCGCCCGCCGCGCACGGCGCCAATCGCACCGGCCGCATGTTCACCGGCGACCGCTCCGGCGATTTCCTGTATCGGGCGCTCTGGCAGACCGGCTTCGCTTCGCAGCCGCAGAGCATTGCGCGGGGCGATGGACTCACTCTGACTGGCGCTTGGATCACCGCGCCTGTCCGCTGCGCGCCGCCGGATAACAAGCCGTTCCCCATCGAGATTGCCAACTGCCGTCCTTATCTCGAACAGGAACTGCAGACGCTGCCGCGCCTGCGCGTGGTGGTCGTGCTGGGCCAGATTGCGATGAACGTGTACCTGTCCATCCTGAAGGATCGCGGCGTCATCCGGTCGCGTGCGGCATTCCCGTTCGGACACAACGTCGAGTACACCATCGCGCCCGATCTGCCGGTGCTGATCTGCAGCTACCATCCGAGCCAGCAGAACACGTCCACGGGCAAGCTGACCGAATCGATGCTGCGCGACGTCTTCCAACGGGTGCGACGGCACATAATGTAGCTATGCTTTCGGCGGACGTGGTCATCATCGGCGCCGGAATTGTGGGATCCAGCATCGCCTGGCATCTCACCGAAGCGGGATGCCGCAACATCGTCGTGCTGGAACGCGAAACGCAGCAGGGCAAAGGATCCACCGGCAAGAGCATGGGCGGTGTGCGGGCGCAGTTCGCGACGCCAATCAACATCCGGATGTCGCTCTATTCCATTCCGTTCTTCCGCGATTTTGAGGAACGGCTCGGGCATCCGTCGGGCTATCGCGCGCAGGGGTACCTGTTCGTCGCCTCCTCTCAGTCGCATCTCGATTACCTTCGGACGAACTACACGGAGCAAACGGCGCTCGGACTCAAGGAGGCCGCACTCATCGGCCTCAGCGATGTCGTGCGATTCTGCCCGCAGCTTCGATCGGACGACATTCTCGGCGGCAGTTTCTGCGCGACAGACGGATTCGTCGATCCGCATAGCGTGATGACTGGATTCATGAACTCCGCGATCGAACGAGGCGCGAAGTTGACGCGGAGTGCGGAGGTAACGGGGATCGAAACAGGCTCCGACGCCGTGATGGCCGTGCACACCACGCGGGAGCGCATCGCCACACGGACAGTCGTGAATGCCGCGGGACCCTGGGCAGCGGGAGTCGCGAAGCTCGCCGGAGTCGACCTGCCGGTGGAGCCGCTGCGCCGCATGCTGGTGCCGACTGAGCCCTTCGCGCTGGTCTCGCACGACTCGCCGATGGTGGTCGACATGGCGACGGGCTTTCACTTCCGGCCCGAAGGCCTGGGACTCCTGCTTGCCTGGAACGATCCCGATGAAACACCCGGATTCAAGACCGAGTTCGATCGCGCTTTCATCGAGAAGATCCTCACCCGCGGCGTGGACCGGCTGCCTTGCCTGGCCGAAGCGGAAGTGAATCCCCGCCGCGCATGGGCTGGCCTCTACGAGATGACGCCCGACCATCACCCGGTGCTCGGTGAATCGCCGCAAGTCCGCGGGCTCTTCTTCGCCAACGGATTTTCCGGGCACGGCGTCATGCATTCGCCCGCCACCGGCCGGATCCTGGCGGACCTGATTCTCACCGGACGGTGCGATCTCGTTGAGACGGCGCTGCTGGGGATTGACCGCTTCGCCACCGGCCGGCTGATGCACGAGACCGCCGTACTCTGAGCAGCCGTTCTACTCTGAAGAAATGGATCGACGAACCTTTCTCGCCGCCACAGCGGGCGCCGCGCTCGCCTCCACTGGTCCCGGCGTGCCGCCGATCTCCGATTCCGAACGGCAATCGCGGGTCGAGAAGGCTCGACGGCTCATGGCCAGTAATGGCATGGCGGCCATCTTTGTGGAACCGGGCTCGAGCCTCTACTACTTCACAGGAGTCCGCTGGGGACGCAGCGAGCGTATGTTCGGACTCGTTCTGCCCGCGCGCGGCGAGCCCGTGTACATCGTGCCGGGCTTCGAGGAGGATCGCGCACGCGAGGTGATCCCGGCCGGCAACGAGGTTCGCATCTGGCAGGAAGACGAAAATCCCGAAGCCAAGGCCATTGAGGCGCTGCGCGATCGCGGTGTCCATACCGGACGAATCGGTATTGAGGAGAACGTCCGCTTCTTCCTGTTCGACGGTCTGAGGAAAGCGGCGCCCGCGCTGCAGTTCGTCAGCGCCGACCCAGTAACGGCAGGCTGCCGCCGCATCAAGTCTCCCGCTGAACTGGCGATTCTCACGCGGGCCAACGAAATCGCGCTGGCAGGGGTCCGTACAGCCTGCGCGACGCTTCACGAAGGACTGGCCCACTCCGAGTTCGCTGATTCCTGCGAAGCGGAGATCCGGAAACTCGGCTCGCCGAGAGCGGATGTAACGGTGACGTTCGGCAAGCAGTCGGCCTCGCCGCACGGAAGCATCCGCCCGCAGAAACTCAAGGACGGCGACGTCGTGCTGATCGACGCTGTGTGCGACCTGCTTGGCTATCAAGCCGATATCACCCGCACGCTGATCTTCGGAAAGCCGACAGCCCGGCAGCGGACGATCTGGGAGTTAGAGAGGCGGGCTCAGGATGCGGCTCTTGCCGCAGTCCGGCCGGGAGCTACTTGCGAGTCCATCGATGCGGCGGCGCGAAATGTCCTAGTTAGCGCGGGTTACGGACCGGATTACAAACTTCCGGGACTGCCCCATCGCACGGGGCATGGAATCGGACTCGATGTGCACGAGTGGCCCTATCTCGTGCGCGGAAATAAGACGAAGCTGGAACCGGGAATGTGTTTCAGTGACGAGCCGATGATTGTTCTTCCCGGCGAGTTCGGTATCCGATTGGAGGATTGCTTCCATGTCACAGAGGAAGCAGCGAAGACCTTTACTCCTCAAAGTGAATCCATCGATCATCCGCTCTGACTTTCGATACCCGGGTTATCCCGAGTACAATACTTGTTTTAACTGCGGTAATGTGGATCGAATTCACGTGTACACGATATTAATCGTCGATGACAATATTCTGATCCTGAAGTTACTCGCCAATTACTTGGAAACGCAAGGGTACGGCGTCCTAAGCGCAAGCGATGGCGCGATGGCGCTCGGAATCTGCCACGACAATTGCGGCGAGGTGGAATTGCTCTTAACCGATATCGAGATGCCTCGGATGTCTGGTCTCGAGTTAGCCGCGGAGGCCGTGAGTGCCTATCCGGGACTGCCGGTGCTGCTGATTTCAGGCCACCCCCTGGATGATTGGCAGGCGAAGCTTGCGGCTCAGAACGGCTGGAAGTTCCTGCAGAAGCCGCTCGACCTGAGACAACTCGCCAATAGTGCGAAAGAGATGCTTTGCCGCCGGCAACCTTGTTAGCCACCAACGATGTGGTGTTCCAGCGCGTACCGCGTCAACTCGGCAACGGTGCGAATTCCGAGCGAATCCATAATACTCGCTTTGTGAAATTCCACCGTCTTCACCGAGATATTTAGTAAATTCCCAATCTCTTTCGCGGTCTTCCCTTCGGCAACTAACTGCAGCACTTCCCGCTGGCGGGTTGTCAGATCGTTCTTCGGAAAGGATCCTCCGGCGGAACTTAGAAGTTCATCCGGACTCTGGCGTGTAATGCTGGGGCTGATGAAATGGCGGCCGGACATGATCTCGTCGATGGCCGCGCCGATTTCGGAGACTGCATTGCGCTTGAGGACATAACCATTCGCACCCGACCGGAAGGCTTCACGGACGTAGACTGTCTCGGAATGCATGCTGAGGACAATGATCGCCACTTTCGGATCCCGCTCGCGGATTCTTCTGGCGGCTTCAATACCGTTCATCACCGGCATGGTGATGTCCAGCAGTACTAGATCGGGGTGTAACTCTTCTGTCTTTTCCACGAGACCGGCGCCGTCTTCGGCAGTCGCAAGTAGTTCGCAGCCGCTGTTCTCAAGGACTCTCTTGAGTCCTTCCAGAACGATACTGTGATCGTCAGCGATAACCGTCCTATATCCCATGTGTACCGCCGTCACGACTATATCACCCATCGCGAAAAGCTAGACTATGTGAATGCGCCCTCTGGCTGCCGTCCTGCTCGCCTGTGCGATGTGCGCCTTCGCGTGGACGGATCCCGAAGAGACTTTCATTGGGAAACGGCGAAGCTGGTGGGCGTTTCAGAAGCCAGTCCGCGCTGAAACGCCGGCGTTGGCCGCGAATCCGGTCGACGCATTCATTCTGGCGGCACAACGCGAAAAGGGTCTGAAGGTATCCGCGCCGGTAAGCCGCGAGCAGTTGTTGCGGCGGGTGGCACTCGATCTCACCGGATTACCGCCCACGCCGGGAGACGTCGACCTCTTCCTGCGCGACCGCCGGCCCGACGCCTACGAGCGTGTAGTCGATCGCCTGCTCGCATCGCCGCATTACGGAGAACGTTGGGCGCAGCGGTGGCTCGACGTGGTCCGCTACGCCGACACGAACGGGTACGAGATCGACGCGGAGCGTCCGCATGCCTGGCGCTATCGCGATTATGTCGTGAAGTCGTTCAACGACGACAAGCCGTACGACCGTTTCATCAGGGAGCAGATCGCCGGCGATGAGTTATATCCGGGCAACGACGATGCCCTCATCGCGACAGGATTCCACCGCGCCGGTCCCATCCACCTGGTCGCCGGCAACCAGGATGAGGAGATGAATCGCGAAGAGGTGCTCACCGAGATGGCGGGCGGTATCAGCTCTACTTTTCTCGGGATGACGGCAGGTTGTGCGAAGTGCCACAACCACAAATTCGATCCCATCCTGCAGGCCGACTACTACCGTCTGCAAGCCATCTTCGCGTCAACGGAAGGAAAAGACATCGTCATTGCAACCGATGCCGAAAAGGTTGCGTACGAGACCGCGAAGAAAGAATACGAAGCGCGGCTCGAGCCTGTTAAGAAGCAGATTACCGAAATTGAAAAACCCTACCGGGAACGCCTGCGCGAACAGAAGCGTTCGAAGCTCGAAGCGAAGTTACTCGCGGCGCTGAATACTCCGGAGAAAAATCGGACGGAAGAGCAGAAGATTCTCGCGAAGAACGCGAAGACCCAGATTGAGCCGTCATGGGACGAAGTGCTCGCGCTGCTGCCGAAAGCGGAACGCGACCGGCGTGCCGTACTGCGCCGCGCTCTCCACCAGATCGAAGCGACCGAGCCCGATCCGCCGCGCACTGCTTACGCCGTCGCGAACCTAGAAACCGCGCCGCAGATGCACATCCTGAAACTCGGCGACGCGCACGCGAAACTCGCGCCCGTGGATGCCGGACTTCCTCGTGTGCTGGTTCCCGCTGCGACGCCGTTCCCGCAGACTCCCTCGGGACGCCGCGGCGCGCTGGCCGAGTGGCTTGCGTCGCCCAACCACCCACTGACAGCGCGCGTGATGGTGAATCGCATCTGGCAGTTCCGAATGGGGACCGGCCTCGTCGCCACGCCGAACGATTTCGGAGTGCTCGGCGCACGCCCCACGAATCAGAAACTGCTGGACTGGCTCGCTAACGAATTCGTGGCTCGCAACTGGAGCACGAAAGCCCTCGACCGGCTGATCGTCCTGTCGAACACGTATCGGCAGTCGTGCGATTTCAATGCAGAGAACGCGAAAATCGATCCGGACAACAAGCTCTACTGGCGCATGAACCGGCGGCGGTTGGAAGGGGAGGAGATTCGCGACAGCGTGCTTGCGGTCTCCGGACGTTTGAATCCGCGCATGGGCGGCAAACCGGTTCGCGTGCCGATCGAGAAGGAAATCTACGATTTGATCTTCACCGAATCGGAACCCGATAATCTTTGGCCGCTCCCAATCGATCGCAGCGAAATGTATCGGCGCAGTTTGTATCTATTGAATAAGCGCACGGTCCGATTGCCTATGCTGGCGAACTTCGACCAGCCTGATACGATGACCTCGTGTCCGGTGCGTCCGGTTAGCACGCATGCACTGCAGGCCTTGAATCTGATGAATAGCGATTTCATGCAGGAGCAGTCGGCACGATTCGCCGGGCGTCTTCAGACAGAATGCGGCGGCAATCGCGCGTGCATCGTCCAGCAGGCCTACCGGTTGGCTCTTTCGCGTCACGTCAGCACAAAGGAGACGCTGATGGCGCGGGAGTTCTTCGCAAAGGGCGGCCGGTTGGACGACTTCTGTCTGGCCATGCTGAATCGGACCGAGTTTCTCTATATACCTTAAGGAGCGAAATGGGATTTGAACAATATCACGAGCCGGCGAACGAGTTATCACAAGAGACACGCACGTTCGCCCGCATGATCATCTCGATGATCGAAGAAGCCGAGGCCATTAACTGGTACGAGCAGCGGATCAGCGTCGAGAAAGACGAATCGGCCCGCGCGATCATGCAGAATGCGCAGAAAGAGGAGTTCAAGCATTTCGGCATGGATCTGGAATTCCTGCTGCGGCACAAACCGAAGTGGAGAGCTATCCTGAAAGGCATCCTGTTCACCGAGGGCGCCATTGTGAAAGCCGGTGAAGAGGCGGAGGAGCACACAAAGTGATCTCGCGCCGGAATGTGTTGCGGGCGGCGGCGAACGGCTTCGGGGCCGTCGCCGCGGAATACCTGTTGCAGCAGCAACTCGGCGCGAAGCCGCGCGTTAACCCGCTCGCACCCAAACCGGCGCACTTTCCGGCGAAAGCAAAATCGGTCATTTTCCTGTTCATGGTGGGCGCGCCGAGCCACGTGGACACGTTCGATCCCAAGCCGGCGCTGAAGAAATACCAGGGTCAGAAACTACCCGCAAGCTACGGCAAGATCACCAGCCAGTTCACCGATGGCAGCGATCCGCTGCTCGCGTCGCCATGGGAGTTCAAGCAATACGGCCAGTCGGGACTGCCGGTCTCGTCGCTCTATCCGCACCTGGCGCCGCGCGTTGACGACCTCTGCTTCGTGCGCAGTTTCTACACCGAAAGCGTCGTGCACGCGCCCGCCATGTACCAGGTGCACACGGGCCGCATCCTGATGGGCTACCCGAGCATGGGTTCCTGGGTCACCTACGGACTCGGCAGCGAGTCGGAGAATCTGCCGGCGTATGTCGTGATGCCGCAACCGGAGGGCACGCCCGAAGGCGGTACACCCTGCTGGGGCGCCGGATTCCTGCCCGCCGTCTATCAGGGCACGCTTCTGCGCAGCGGTCTCACGCCGATCCTCAATCTGAAACCGCCCACCGGCATGACTCCCGAACGCCAGCGATCGACGCTCGATCTGCTGCAGCGCATGAATGAACTCGACACGCCGGACGACGACTCGGAGATGGCGGCGCGCATCAGTTCCTACGAACTCGCGTTCCGCATGCAATCGCATGCGCCCGAAGCCGTCGACTTGTCGAAGGAATCGGATGAGACGCGCCGCCTGTATGGTCTCGACCAGAAGCATACGGCCGACTTCGGCACGCGCTGCCTGCTGGCGCGGCGCCTGGTGGAGCGCGGAGTTCGGTTTGTGCACCTGTACTCCGGCGGCGGTCCCGTCAGCATGCAGTGGGACGCGCATAAGGACCTGGTGGAGAATCACGAGAAGATGTGCGGCATGACGGATCAGCCGGTTGCCGCGCTGTTGCAGGATCTGAAGCAACGCGGGCTGCTCGATTCGACGCTGGTGATCTGGGGCAGCGAGTTCGGGCGTTTGCCGATGTCGCAAAGCGGGAACGGCCGCGATCACAATCCGCACGGATTCACGATGTGGTTCGCGGGCGGCGGCGTCAAAGGCGGACAGGCGATCGGCGCTACTGACGAACTCGGGCTCCGAGGCGAAGGCACGCGCTATCACATGCGAGATTTTCATGCGACCCTGCTGCATGCGCTGGGCCTGGATCAGAATCAGCTTTGGTACCTGCACAACGGCCGCAACGAAAAGCTCACCGACTTCGGCGGAAATGTGATCAAGGAAGTTTTCGCGGCGTAGAATAGTGGTTATCCTCCACTTCCCCCGCGTGAGGATGCTCCGCGATGTCTGATACACCCTTCGTACACCTGCACTGCCATACCGATTATTCGCTGCTCGATGGAGCCTGTGAAATCGGACAACTGATGGACCTTGTGGTCGAACAGAAGATGCCTTCGGTCGCCATGACCGATCACGGCAATCTATTTGGAGCCGTCGAGTTCTACAACAAGGCCAAGGAGAAGGGCGTGCATCCGGTTCTTGGCTGCGAGGTGTACGTCGCGCAGCAGGGGCACACCGTCAAGTCGGACACGAATCGCTACAACCACCTGGTGCTGTTGTGCGAGAACCAGGAAGGCTATCGGAATCTGATCCGCCTGGTTTCCACCGGCTATCTCGAGGGCTTCTACTACAAGCCGCGAATCGATAAGGACCTGCTGGCGAGCCACTCGAAGGGACTGATTGCGCTGTCGGCGTGCCTGCGCGGCGACATCAACGAAACGCTGTTGGCCGATCGCTACGAGGAAGCGCGGCGCATGGCCTACGAGTACTCCGACATGTTCGGGCGGAACAATTTCTTTCTCGAATTGCAGGATCATGGGCTCGATCCCGACCGTCAGTTGTTGCCACAGGTGAACCGGCTGTCGCAGGACACGGGAGTCCCGCTGGTGGTTACGAACGACTCGCATTACCTGCGAAAAGAAGACCCGCGCATGCACGAGATCCTGCTCTGCATCGGCACGGGCAAAACGATGAGCGATCCGAATCGCATGCGCTTCCAGACGCCTGCGTTCTATCTCAAGAGCCGCGAGGAAATGCTCGAGCTGTTCGGCGAGGTAGAAGACGCGATGGATCGCACGTGGGACATCGCGCAACGCTGCCACGTCAAACTCGAGAAGGTGAAGGATCCCTTCCCGAAATTCGAAGTCCCTTCCGAACACAGCATCGACACCTACTTCGAATACGTCGCGCGCCAGGGTTTCGAGAAGCGGCGTCCGCGGTTGGAGTCGCTGCATGCGCAGGGCATGCTGAAGCACGACCTGGCGGAGTATGCCGAGCGTCTGGATCGCGAAATTCGCATGATCCAGCAGATGAAATTCTCGGGCTACTTTCTCATCGTCTGGGATTTCATTCGCTATTCGAAAGGGAAGGGCATTCCTGTGGGTCCAGGCCGTGGATCGGCAGCCGGCAGCCTGGTGAGTTACGCGATGCAGATCACCGATATCGATCCGCTGCAGTACGGGCTATTGTTTGAGCGCTTCCTGAATCCCGAGCGCATCAGCATGCCCGATATCGATATCGACTTCTGCACGAACCGTCGCGGCGAAGTGATCCAGTACGTGACGGAGAAGTACGGGCGCGAGCAGGTGGCGCAGATCATCACGTTCGGAACGCTGGGGGCAAAGGCCGCTATCAAGGACGTGGGCCGCGTGCTAGATATGAGCTTCGGCGAAGTGGAGCGTGTCACTAAGCTAGTCCCGCCCACTCTCAACATCAAGCTGAAGGATGCAATCGCGCAGGAGCCCGGATTCCAGGAAGCAGCCAGGCAGGACGCGCGTGTCGCCGAAGTGCTGGAGGTTGCCCAGAAGATCGAGGGGATGGCGCGCAACGCCGGCGTGCATGCGGCGGGCGTGGTTATTTCGCCGGTTCCTCTGAAAGAACTCGTGCCGCTGTATCGCACGAACCGCGACGAAATTGTTACGCAGTACGACATGGTGGGCCTGGAGAAGCTGGCGCTTCTCAAGATGGACTTCCTTGGGCTCACCACGTTGACGATTATTCACGACGCCCTGGAACTAATCACGAAACACAGGGACACGACTCTCGATCCGGAGGAGTTCCCGCTGGATGATGCGAAGGCGTTCGAAGTTTTCTCGAAGGGTCATACCAGCGGCGTGTTCCAGTTTGAATCGTCGGGCATGCGCGATATCCTGCGGCGGTATCAGCCGACGCGAGTGGAAGATCTGTGTGCGTTGAATGCGCTGTATCGTCCCGGCCCGATTCAAGGCGGCATGATCGACGACTTCATCGATCGCAAGCACGGCCGCAAGCAGGTGAAATACGATCTGCCCGAGTTGAAGGAAGTGCTGGAGGAAACGCTCGGCGTCATCGTGTATCAGGAACAGGTGATGCAGATATCGAATCTCCTGGCCGGCTACTCGTTGGGCGATGCGGACATTCTGCGTCGTGCGATGGGCAAGAAGAAAGCCGAGGAGATGGACAAGCAGCGCGTGCGGTTCATCGCCGGAGCGCTGGAGCGCGGCTTCCCGCAGAATAAGATCGAAAAGATTTTCGACCTGATGGCCCAGTTCGCCGGATACGGCTTCAATAAGTCGCATTCGGCCGCGTACGCCTATCTGGCGTATGTGACGGCGTATCTCAAGGCGAACTACCCGGTCGAGTTCATGTCGGCACTGCTGACTTCGGAAACGGGCAACACCACGAAGGTGGTGAAGTACATCAACGAGTGCCGCGAGATGAGTATCGCGGTGCTACCGGCCAACGTCAACTCATCGGGGTTCAGTTTTACACCGGAATACAAGGATGCCGCGGGTGCCATCCGGTTCGGGCTCGGTGCTATTAAGAATGTCGGCGCGTCGGCGGTGGAAGCGATCATCAAGGCTCGGGATGACGGTGGCCGGTTCAAGAATCTGTTCGATTTTTGCGAGCGTGTGGACTTGGCGGCCGTGAATCGCCGGGTGGTGGAGAGTCTGATCAAAGCCGGTGCGATGGATTCGCTGGAAGGAACGCGGTCGCAGTTGATGACGGTGCTGGACTCTGCGATCGAAACCGGAGTACGCGCCTGGCGAGATCGCGCGAGCGGCCAGAGCGGACTTTTCGCCGACCTGTTCGCCGCGGGCGAAGAAGACGTCGCGCGTCCATTGCCGAGTGTTCCCGATCTGACCAGCCGCGAGAAACTCGCCGGCGAAAAAGAGATGCTCGGGTTCTATGTCACGGGGCATCCGTTGGATCAATACGCGGAGAAGGTTTGCGAACTCGCTACTCACACCATCGAAAGCATTCAGGAGTTGGAGAAGGGCGCCGAGGTGAAGATGTGCGGCATCCTCACCGGTGTTCAGCGCAAGCGCAATAAGGAAGGGAAGCCGTGGGCTGCCATGCTGCTGGAAGATACCACCGGCAGCGTGGAAGCAATGCTGTTTGCTTCGCAATATGAGCGCCTGCAAGGGATGCTGCAAGAGGATCAGGCGGTGCTGGTGAAGGCGATGGTGCTGCCGGAAGAGAACGCGTCGCCGAAGCTGTCGGTGCAGGACATTATCCCGCTCGAAGTGGCGCGCGTGAATCTGCCCACGGTGATTGCGATTCGCGTGGCGCTTGGAACGAATGGGAATGGCGCGAAGGCGGACGAGTTGAATCAGTTGTTCCAGCGCAAGCAGGGCCCCACGGAAGTACGGCTGCGGCTTGAAAAGTCACGTGATTTCTCAGTTATCCTGGATGTTCCGGTGAAAGTAAAGCCGGACAAGGAATTCCGCGCCGAAGTGGCCCGCATCTGCGGCCCGGAAGCGCTCCAGGTGGTCGCAAGCTAACATGAGCCAACCTTCGCCAGAGCCTCAGAACGAGGCCCAGCCGGTACCCGAAACGAATCCGGCCTGGCAACGAGTCCAACTGGCGCGCCATCCCAAGCGCCCGCACGCGCTTGATTACATCCAGCGGATTTTCACGGATTTTGTCGAGTGGCATGGCGATCGTGCATTCGCGGACGACGCGGCGATTGTGGGTGGAGCGGCGCTGCTGGACGGCCGTCCGGTGATGGTGATCGGGCAGCAGAAAGGGCGCGACACGAAACAGAAACTGCTGCGCAATTTTGGGATGCCGAAACCGGAAGGCTATCGCAAGGCGATGCGACTGATGCGGCTTGCGGCGAAGTACAAGCGGCCGATCGTGACTCTGCTGGACACGCCCGGCGCGTATCCGGGGATTGACGCGGAGGAGCGGGGGCAGGCTGAAGCGATCGCGGTGAACTTGCGTGAGATGTCGAGGCTCGGCGTGCCAGTGGTGGTGGTGGTGATCGGGGAAGGCGGCAGCGGCGGAGCGCTGGCGATGGGCGTCGGCAATCGAGTGCTGATGATGGAGAACGCGGTGTACAGCGTTATTTCGCCGGAGAGTTGTGCGGCCATTATCTATCGCGATTCCGCGAAGGCGCCGCAAGCCGCGGCCGCGCTGCGGATGACCGCGCCGGATCTGCTGGAACTCGGGTTGATTGATGAGATCGTGCCGGAGCCGAACGACGGCGCGCAGACAGATCACGATACGGCCGCGCAGAATCTGCGGGTTGTGCTGATACGTGCGGTGGATGGGATGCGCTCGATGACTTCGCAGCAACTGATCGATGAGCGGTACGACAAATTTCGGCGGATGGGAAATTTCTTCACTGAGGCCGGTGCGTGAGGAAACCCGTCATCGCTGGAATCGTGTTCATGATTGTTTTCCTCGCGGTCCTACTGATCACTACACTCAACCTGACGCGCAACCGGCATCGCGTCGAGGTGTGCATGCAGTTCAATGGTCAAACGAACTGCCGCGTGGCGTCGGGCGCTACGGAAGAGAACGCGATGCGCGCGGCCATTACGAATGCTTGTGCGTTGATCGCCAGCGGCGTCACCGACTCCCAGCAGTGCGAGCGCTCCACGCCGGTCAGCGTCAAGTGGCTGAAGTAGCTTGTCACGCATCCTGTTCTTGACCGAGCGCTATCCTCCCGACGCCGGTGGTGTTGCCGCAAGCGCATTCCGCATGGCGCGAGCGAATGTTCTACGCTAGTGATCACGGTCCCGGCGATTCTTCACATGCGACCATCGCGCCCCAAGCCGCGGTGTTCGACTTTGCCGGTGGCCTCGCCTATCTCGGCAGGGCGCGGGCGGTCGGATGCTTCGTGTCCGATGTCGAGTAAGCCCGGGCGCACCTCGGCCACGCCGCTACGCTAAGCTGAGAACTGATCCAAGCAGATGTCTTCCATCGACTGGTTCCCCCTCTGGCTGAGCCTGCGCGTAGCTACACTTTCTACGCTGTTCGCGCTGGCTGCTGGAGTGTGGCTTGCCTGGATTCTTGCGAACCGGCGATTCCGCGGCAAGGAAGTGATCGATGCCGCAGTGACACTGCCGCTGGTTCTGCCGCCGACTGTGCTCGGGTATTACCTGCTGGTGCTTCTCGGCCGCACTAGCCCCATCGGACACCTGATTGAATCCATCTTTGGCGCTCCGCTTGTGTTCACGTGGCAGGCCGCTGTAGTGGCTGCCTGCATCCACTCGGCGCCACTGCTGATTAAGTCGGCAAGAGCCGCGTTCGAAACCATCGACCACAGTTATGAACGCGCGGCGCGCACGCTGGGCGCTTCCGAGTGGCGGCTGTTCTGGCGCGTCACATTGCCGCTTGCGCGCCGGTCGATTGCCGCCGCGGCAGCGCTCGCGTTCGCCCGGGCGCTCGGCGATTTCGGCATCACGATCATGATCGCGGGTAACATCCCTGGCCGGACGCAGACGGTGGCGGTCGCCATCTATGATGCAGTGGAAGCCGGGAACGGCCATCTGGCGCGAGTTCTCGTGTTGGTGATTTCCGCCGTTGCGATGGCCATCTTGTGGCTGGCGAATCGCCTCAACCCCGACCCTCTCGGATTGCAGCGAGGGTTATGATTCACGCGAAAATCCGCAAACAATTTTCCGAGGGTCCCGAGTCCGCGCCATTCTCGCTCGACCTGGAATTTGAAACTGCCGCGGGTTCCGGTGCCACCGTGTTGTTCGGGCCGAGCGGATCCGGCAAGACGCTCACGCTCGATTCCATCGCCGGCTTCGTACGCCCCGACTCCGGTCGAATTCTGCTGGACGACGATATCCTTTTCGATGCACCCACCGGAGTCTGCCTAACTCCCCAGCAACGCAATTGCGGCTATGTGTTCCAGAATTATGCGCTGTTTCCGCACATGACTCTTCGCCAGAATCTCGAGTTTGCGGCCGAGCGCCGTCCGCGACTCGAACGTCACCGCCGTATCAACGAAATGATCGAGCAGTTCCATCTCGAAGATGTCGCCGGCCGCCGCCCGCATCAGGTCTCCGGTGGACAGAAGCAACGCTGCTCGATTGCGCGGGCGTTGATCGGCGCGCCGCGAGTGCTCCTGCTGGACGAGCCTGCGCGTGGTCTCGATGCGCCGCTGCGCTCCGAGCTTTATGATGTACTTCGCCAGGTTCGCTTGACGTTTGGGACTCCGATGCTGGTGGTAACTCACGACCTGGAGGAGTGCTTCGAACTCGGTGACCGCATGCTGGTGGTTCGTGACGGGCGCCTAGTGCAGACCGGATCGCCGCGCGAGGTGGCGAGCCGGCCCGCGAATCTCGAAGTGGCGCGTCTGCTGGGGCTGTACAACCTGATGCCTGCGGAAATCCGGGCTCTGGATCCTGGCCGCAACACCAGCCGGCTCTCGGTGCAGGGCTTCGATATCGGCGGTTCCTACATTCCCGGCCACCTGATCGGCGATCGCATCACGCTGTGCATTCGTCCGGATTCCTTGCGCGCGTTTCCGCGCGATGGGAGTCTGCGGCCGAATCAGATTCCCTTCTCCGTCGTTCGTGCAGTGGACAGGCCCGCCGGCGTCCGGGTGGAGTTCAACTCCGGTCTTACCGTCGATTTGCCGCGAAGCTCATTCGACCCAACGGTGAAGGAATGGGTGGTTGAATTTCCCGCCGCATCCATTCAGGTGCTGTAACGTGATTCGATGCCACATCACAGACCGTAAACAGGTGGGCGGACTCGGCCCTTTGCTCGAATGCATACGAAGAAATCTGGATCTCGGTTTCGATATAATTCAAATTCGCGAAAAAGACTTATCTGCCAGCGAATTGCTCCAGTTTGTACGGCAGGTCTGCCGGTTGCCTAATCCGGCGAATACGCGAATATTGGTGAATGACCGGATCGACATAGCCATGGCGGGCGGAGCTCACGGAGTACATCTTCCGGCGGGAGCGATTGCTCCATCCAGAATCCGGAGCATCGTGCCGGCTGGATTCGCGATCGGAGTGTCGTGCCATGACGTGCCGGAGTTACGTAGAGCGGAAGATGAGGGTGCCGATTTCGCCGTGTTTAGTCCGGTATTCGGACCTCTGTCGAAATCGTCGTTTCTGCCGCCCGTTGGTTTGGATGGATTGCAGGCCGCTACGTCCCGGGTAACGATTCCCGTTCTCGCGCTGGGCGGAATTACGATCGAAAATGCGCCGTTGTGCGAAAAAGTTGGAGCGGCCGGGGTGGCCGGCATCACTATGTTTCAGAAGTAGGTTTTCATGCGCAGAGCAGTTTTATCCTTCTTACTCTCCGTCGTAGTGCTGTCCGCTGCTGACATGCGGAACGGAGCCTACCGGGGCCGGCCGGTCGTCTTTGAGAACAATGAAGGGCTCGCCGTTTACCAGGGCGACATCATTCTGGGAAATACCGCCGATATCGAGTCGCCGGTTCAGAGTTCGAAGCCCGCGGTCCAGCGGGGAAGCACGACCGTCGTTCAACCCTGGCTGCTTTGGCCCAACGGAGTAATCCCCTATGCATTCGATGCGTCGATCAGCGCCTCGAAAAAGCAGATGATTCTGGAAGCCGTTGATCACTGGAACACGCGGACGCCGATCCATTTGCAGGAGCGCACTACCGAGCAAAACTACGTGCGCTTTTCCACGGGGACCAGCACCGTTGCCTGTTCGTCGCCCGTTGGAATGGTGGGTGGACCGCAGACCATCCGGTTGCCGGACGGCTGCTCCGTGGGCAACGCGATTCACGAGATCGGCCACTCGGTTGGCCTTTGGCATGAGCAAAGCCGGTTAGACCGGAACCGCTATATCTCGGTTTTGTACGAAAACATCGATAAGAGCTATGCCAGCCAGTTCGATCAGGAGCTCGGTGACAGCATTGATGCGGGCCCGTACGATTTCAATTCGATCATGCATTACGGCGCTTGGGATTTTTCGGTGGACGGTGTTAGCCCGGCAATGGAAACGGTGCCGGCGGGCATCCCGGTTGGACAACTCGACGCTTTGTCGGCAGGAGATATTCAGGCGGTGCAGCGCTTGTACGGGCATCCGCCGGACAGGATTGTCGTGTCCACTACGCCGAGTGGTCTGAAACTGCGCGTAGACGGCGCTCTGGTGGATGACGGCACGACTCTCGATTGGGCGGCGGGCACGCAGCATACGATCGAAGCCCCGTTTCAGGGCGACAAAATCGAGCGGAACGCATTCGGCAGTTGGAGCGACGGCGGCGCGGAGTCGCATACCGTTATCGTCTCGCCAGGCACCACGATATACACTGCGAACTTCATCACGCAATACTGGGTGCAGCCGCTCATCGTTCCGGACGGGGGAGGCGAAGTGCGCATCGAGCCTGCATCGCCCGACGGCTTCTACACGCTGCGTTCGAACATCTACATCACCGCGCGGCCGGCGCCGGGCTATAAGTTCGTGCGCTGGACGGTATTGCCGTCGCGGTCGCTGTCGCCGAGGTGGACCACCGTGCAGGCGCCCACGCTGATCCTCACCACTTTCGATACGGCTGAGTTAACGACGATCACCTCTAATCCCATCGGGCGCTACGTACTTGTGGACGGAAGTCTGATCAGCACACCGGTGAACTTCGCTTGGCCTGCCGGAGAGACGCACGCGTTGGATATTAGCTCCAGCCAGTCGGATTTCGTCAACTATACGTTCACGGGTTGGGACGACGGAGGGCCGCAGCGCCGCAACATAACCGCAACGGGTCAGCCGGCCACTCACACGGCTAACTTCGCGGCGCGATACAAAGTAACTACCGCAATCAATCCTCAGCACTTTGGCAGCGTGTTTCGGAGTCCTGACTCAGCCGACGGTTATTACGACCAGGGTACGAATCTACAGCTAACTCCGAACGCCTCGCACGGGTTCACATTTACCGGTTGGTCGGGCGACTTACGCGGCAGTGCCAATCCAGCCACGTTGAACGTCGACGAAACGAAGAACGTGCTGGCCAACTTCACGCAAACGTCGCTGCTCCCTGTGTTTGTGGTTGCCAGTGCGGCTACCGGCGACAGCACGCTGGCGCCAGGACAGATCATCTCGATTTACGGCAGTAAGATCGGACCGTCGAGTCCTGCCGGACTTGAGGTGGCAAACGGCCGTGTGACTTCCCAACTCGCGGGAGTGGAAGTTCTGTTCGATGGCGAGGCCGCGCCGCTTGCGTACGTCTCAGAGAATCAGATCAACGCGGTAGTCCCCTATTCGACCCGCGGCAAAGCGTCCGCCAACGTGCAGATTCGCCTCAATGGTCAGACTTCGGCGCCCATACCGGTGTCCATCGCGGCCGCTGCGCCCGGTCTATTTACAGTCGATTCCAGCGGGCGCAACAGCGCGGCCATTCTGAACCAGAACGGGTCGTACAACTCGGCCGGCAATCCGGCGAACCGGGGCGACATCATCGTGCTGTACGCGACCGGCGAAGGCGCAACGAATCCGCAAGTGGCGGACGGGCAGGTGGCCGCGTCGGTGTACCCGAAGCCGGTTCTGCCGGTATCGGTACGCATCGCCGGCATTCCCGCTGTGGTCCACTATGCAGGCGCCGCACCCGGATTCATCGCGGGACTCATGCAGATCAACGTGCAGATTCCCGAGGGTGTGATCCCCGGTCCGAAGGTTCCCATTTCGCTGGTGGTCGGCGACGAGGCCAGTCCCTTTGGCGTAACAGTAGCGATAAACTAGAGTGACATGACCCTCGAGGAATTGGAAAGAGAGTACGTTGAGCTCCGCCAGCAGGCCGAAGCTGTGCGGAGCTATCTTTGACGTTCCCAAAAAGAAGGCGCAATTAGACAAGCTGGAAGAACAGATCTCGGATCCCGAGTTTTGGAATCAGCCTGAAAAGAGCCAGAAGGTGATGCAGGACCGCAAGCGGCTGCAGGAATCGGTGACGCAGGATTCCACTCTGGCGACGCTCAACTCCGATCTGGAGACTCTGTTTGAACTCTGGCGCGAAGGCGAAGACGTCGGTGCGGAACTGCATCGCGAAATCGAGAGCTTCCGCGACGTGGTGCAGAAACTCGAGACCGCCATGCTGCTTGCCGGCGAGAACGCTGGACGCAGCGCCATCGTGACCATTCATCCCGGCGCCGGCGGAACCGAAAGCCAGGACTGGGCCGAGATGCTGCTGCGCATGTATTTGCGCTGGGCTGAACGCAATGGCTTGGAGACGGTGATTACGGACCGGCTGGAAGGCGAAGGAGCGGGCATCAAGTCCGTTACGTTCGAGATCAACGGCGAAAATGTCTACGGCATGCTGCAGTCTGAAATCGGGGTGCACCGCCTGGTCCGCATCTCGCCGTTCGATGCCAACGCCCGCCGCCACACGTCGTTCGCATCCGTGTTCGTTTATCCGCAGGTGGACGATGACGTGAAGATCGACATCAAGCCTGACGATGTGAAGATCGATGTGTTCCGCGCGAGCGGTGCCGGCGGCCAGCACGTCAACCGCACGGAATCCGCGGTGCGCTTCACGCACATTCCCACCGGGCTCGTCGTGCAGTGCCAGAATGAGCG
>JBBQGE010000083.1:0-28824 GCA_038322675.1 Bryobacterales bacterium | reverse complement strand
GAGCGGCCCGGACTGACGACGTGAGACCGTGGAAGTGGTGGCTGTAGTCGGTGAACCCTGTCGGAGCCACCATAAAACAGGTCTGCGGAAGGCCCAATTGGCGGAAGTTTCAGAGAGGAACTGCGAATTGTTTAGAACAGGGTCTAAACAGGCTGAAATTTCGGGGAGCTTGGAAGTCGTTGATTTATATGGTGCGCCCGGCACGACTCGAACGTGCGACCTTTTGGTTCGTAGCCAAACGCTCTATCCAACTGAGCTACGGGCGCGGCAGGTTAACCACTTCAGATTATCATACCGGACGCTCCGGCCACGAATGCTTCGGGTACCTCCGCGACAGCTCCCGCCGGACCTGCGGATACAATCGCTCCCAGAATCCAGCCAGATCCGCCGTCGTCTGCACTGGCCTGTGATTCGGCGCCAGCAGATGCACCACCACCGGAACGCCGCCGATCCTTGGACTCTCCTTCATCCCGAAAAAGTCCTGTAGTCGCGATTCGATCCACGGCAGCTTCCCTGCTTCATAATGCACGCGCACGGCACGGCCGCCCGGAAGCCGGATCCGTTCCGGCGCAACCTCATCCAACCGCCCCCACTCGCGCCGCGACGCCCGTACCGCCGCGATCACATCCACCCGCTCCAACTCGGCGAAGCTGCGCTTGCCCCGACACGCCCCTTGCAACACCGCGAGAACATCCTCCAGCGACGGCGCCGCTATTGACGATCGCGCGGCGGCAAACGCAGCCCGCGCCAGAAATGCATCGAGTTCCCCACGGTCCACAAACCGCCCAATCCCCGCATCCGCCGCGCGCTTCGCCAGCATCTCCGCCGCCGCGTCCGCATCCGGCACGCCTCCGCGACTCTCTTCCAACACGAGCCCGTCGTACCGCAGCGCCGACACGGCATCCACCCGCTCCGCCTGCCGGTTCCATTCCACTCCTTCGCGAGCTTCCACGCGATCGGCATTCAAATCCACCAGACAGTCCGGCCGAATCGCGCTCGCAATGCGGATCAGTGGAAGCCCGCGCTCCCGGCGAGCCTCCACATCGATCGCGACGATGAACTCCTCGCCCGCGACACCGCTCGAGTCCGCTAAAATCGCGGAACCGCCGCCCGCCAGCAGATACTCGTTTGCCGCGCGGCGCCGCGCAACGCGATCCGGGAAGCCCGTCAAGATCGAAACGAGCAGCGACTCCTCGTCGCGTCCCCGCGATTCCCGCGGCATCAACCGCACCAACTGGTCATGAATGCGCCTGGCGTTCGGAGTCCAATCCCGCTCCATCATCACCAACAGATCGGAAGGCGCCGGATGCGAAGGGCGCGCATCCAGACGCTCGCCCGCGCTCAGCAGAGCCGCCACCGCACAACCACCCTTCGCCACACCACGACGTTGCGCTTCCACGACGATTCGAGCCAGCCGCGGATGCAGCGGCAATCGCGCCATGTTCCGCGCAATCTCGCCAGTCGCACCAGGCGCTCGAGCAACTCTTCGGCAGCACCGACGGCCGCCGGTGGTGGAGCGTCCAGCCACTCGAAATCCGCGACATCCAGCGGCCGCAAATCCAGTAGCACCTGCGATAATTCGCGGCGCAGAATTTCGGGCGCATCATGCTCGGGACGGCGCGCGTAATCGTCCTCGGTAAACAGCCGGATCACGCGGCCAGGCCGGACTCGGCCTGCACGCCCCGCACGCTGTTTCGCCGACGCCCTGCTGATCCGCGCGACATTCAGCGACGGCAGACCCGTCCACGGCGAGTCGACCGCAATCCGCGCAAGGCCGCTATCGATCACCGCCGTGACGCCCTCGATGGTGATGGAACTTTCGGCGACGTTGGTCGACAGGATCAGCTTCGGCCGCGCCGCCGGTTGAACGGCACGGTTCTGCTCGTCTGAGCTCAGGTCGCCGTGGAGCGTCACGACAACCGCGCCGGCCCGATCGGCGATGGCCTGGCATCGCACCTGCGCACGCCGAATCTCCGCAGCGCCAGGCAGGAACACCAGCACGACGCCATCGAGACCCGATTGGACAATCTGCTCGAATGCTGCTGCCACTCGATCCTCCAGCGGACTCGCCGATTCCGGCGTGTAACGAACCTCGATCGGGAACAGCCGGCCCTCGGATCGCACGATGGGCGCATCGCCCAGAAACGCGGCAACGGGCAGCGCATCCAGAGTCGCCGACATCACCACGATCCGCAGGTCGGGCCGCGATGTGCGCTGCAGGCGCCGCAGCATTGCGATACCAACGTCGGTATCCAGGTGGCGCTCGTGAAACTCGTCGAGAATCACCACGGACGTACCAGCCAGCAGCCGATCGCCCTTCATACGGCGCGTGAGCACACCTTCGGTTTGGAACCACAAGCGCGTCCGTGCGCCTCCGCACTCCTCAAAACGGATGCGATACCCAACGGTCTCGCCCACCGCTTCCCCAAGTTCCGACGCGATTCGCCGGGCCGCCATGCGGGCTGCCAGCCGCCGCGGTTCGAGAACCGCGATCTCCCCCGCAAACTCCAGAAGCAAAGCCGGCGGCACGCGTGTGGTTTTACCCGCGCCGGGCGGGGCTTCCACGACGACGCACGGCGACCGCCGCAACACTTCGACGATCTCGCCGAGCACGGCATCGATCGGGAGAGTCTGCACGGATAGGATCTTAACGTTTTAATTGAATCGAATGCTGCCGAGCACCTGCGTGAAGGCGGTTTGCGCGGCTTGAAATTCGCTTCCCGGCGCGATGAAGACCAGGTAGAACAGACCCTCGGGACGCGCCACCGTTACCAACGCGTCCACTTCCTGCTCATTCTGGTACGGACTTTGCGCGTTTAATGTCGTGACAATGGCCCGCTGGCCGTCCACAGTGGTTTCGCGCCGTCCGTCCAAGGTCATCTTCGAGTTCTGCTGTTGTAACTCGCGGATCACGGCTTCGGTATCCTGCTGTAAGTCCGACCGGTCGCCTTGCGGGAGATAGTAACTGATCGTCATCCCGTATCCGATCTGAACGCCGTTGCTGGTCTGAAACAGCGCGTCGCGCGGTGCGATTGTGACTGCCGGCGAATTCTGATCGCCGAACGGCTGCCAGTTCTCCGGATAACTCACCTGGTACGCATTGGTCCGATACGTCTGCATTCGCGAGGCGGGCCGTACGGCGGGCGGCTGCTGCGCATGCTCATCGCGATACGAACTCTGCAGTTCTCCCCGATTCGGAAGATGCGCCACCAGGTCCTTGATGTGTGCGAAATCGCCCGTACTCGCGTTGTAGTTCCGGCGGGGCAGTTGCTGAATCTCTTCTTCCACGGCCTGCACCCGATTACCTGGATTCGGGTGATCGGAAAGGAACTGGGCCAACCCGCCCTGCCGGCCCGACTGCGCCTCGAGTTTCTCGAAGAATCGAGCCATTTCGATCGGGTTGTAGCCGGCGTCCGCCATGATGAGCGCGCCGTTGTAATCGGCCTGCGATTCAGCGCTGCGCGAGAACTTCAACAGCGCCGAATTTGCACCCAGTCCGATGCCCAGACCCGCCAGTTGCCCGAGCATGCTGCCGCCCATCATGCCTCCGGCGATCATGGCGGGAATCTGAATCAGGTTGGCCTTGCTGGCCTGATTCGTCGCGTGCCGCAACTGAACGTGCGACATCTCGTGCGCCAGCACTCCGGCGAGTTGCGCCTCGTTCTCCGCGGCCGCGATTAGGCCGGTATTGATATAGATCGGACCGCCGGGCAGCGAAAATGCATTGATGTTCTTATCCGCCACTAACTCGAATGTATATGGCCAGTTTCCCGCATACTTCGAACGCGCGAGTTTCTGCCCTAACTCGGACAGGTACCGGCTGACCTCCGAGTTATGCACCACGTTCATCTTCTGTTGAACCTGCTGCTGCGCCTCTTTGCCGAGCTGCATGTCCTGCTGGCGTGAGAACAGATTCCACCCCGGTTTCGGCACCTGAATGGCGCCGAACGCGGCACCTGTGAACACGGTTACGATGACCGCCGACGCAAATGTGTTACGCATCCCGTTACCTCTCTCTTCCTGAAGGTGGGATGCCCTTGTTTCCCAAAGTGTTACAAGACCGTACGCTATAATTCAAGATATGATCAAGGCCACTGAAAAGATCTGGCATAACGGGAAGCTGATCCACTGGAACGACGCGACCATCCATGTACTCGCGCACGTAACAAGCTATGGGAGTTCCGTTTTCGAGGGGATCCGCTGCTATGCCACGCAATCGGGGCCTGCGATATTCCGGGCACGCGAGCACGCGCGCCGGCTCACGGACTCGGCGAAGATCTATCGCATGGACCTGCCCTACAGCGTCGATCAATTGATCGAGGCCATGGTGCAGGTGGTTCAGGTGAACAACCTCGAGTCGTGCTACATCCGGCCATTGGTGTTGCGGGGCTACGGCAACGTGGGCGTCCTGCCCACCAAGGAGAATCCTATCGAGACCTACATCGCTTGTTGGGAATGGGGCAAGTATCTGGGACCGGAAGCGCTGTCGAACGGCGTCGATGTCTGTGTGTCCAGTTGGACCCGCATCGCACCGAACACGTTGCCAGCACTGGCGAAGGCGGGTGCGAATTACATGAACTCGCAGTTGATCCGCATGGAAGCGCACATCAACGGCTACGCAGAAGGCATCGCGCTGGATGGCGCCGGCTATGTCAGCGAAGGGTCGGGCGAGAACGTGTTCGTCGTTCGCGACGAGAAGATTCTGACGCCGCCGCTCGGCGCCTCGGTTCTGCCCGGCATCACGCGGCAGTCGATCATCCAACTGGCGCAGTCGCTGAACATTCCCGTGGTGGAAACGCCGATTCCGCGCGAGTTGCTCTACATCGCCGACGAACTGTTCTTTACCGGCACCGCCGCCGAGGTCACCCCGATCCGCTCGGTGGATCGCATCACCGTGGGCAAGGGCGAGCGCGGTCCGGTGACGGAACGGTTACAGCGCGAGTTCTTCGCGATCGTCGAAGGGAAGCAAGAAGACCGGTACGGGTGGTTGACGCCGATTCCAACGCCGGTGGAAGCGAAGTAGGAAAACGATCGATCCGCAGGTGACGACCCCTGGCGTCCACCTCCCCCGAGATTTTGCGCTCGGGATCGCCCCTGCGAAGGATCTGAGAACAGTTGTACCAGCCATGGCCGCGTTTGGCCAGAGCAAAATGCCATTTTTGGCGCCGATTTCAACAGCTCTTTCCTCTCCCGAATGAGGCTGTTAGCGGCATGCTGCTGTGAGTAAGGTGTGTATAAAACGGAGTTACCATGAAATGTACCGGGGTTGAGATCTTCTCAGGGTCCGCAGTGGAGGTTTCGGCGGCCGCGGTAATCGACGTTGTCGATCATCTCATCGCGCCGCCGGCCGGACTCCCCTATCTGGCGCCCGGATTCATCGACCTTCAGGTGAACGGGTTTGCGGGCGTCGATTATTGCTCGCCCGAGGCTCCGCAAGACGGGATCGCGCGTTCCATCCACTCGATGTATGCCACAGGTGTGACGCGCTTCTTTCCCACCGTGATTACCGGCACGGCGGAGAACATGGCGGGAGCGCTTCGCAATCTGGCGAAGGCTCGCGAGTCGCTGGCTGAAGGGGTTTCGATGGAGGGCTTCCATGTGGAAGGCCCGCACATCTCTCCGGAAGACGGCCCGCGCGGCGCGCATCCGCGGCATTGTGTCCGCCCACCCGATTTCGATGAGTTCCTTCGCTGGCAGGAAGCCGCCAACGGCCACGTGCGGCTTGTCACCGTGTCGCCCGAGTGGCCCGAAGCGCCATCGTATATCGAACGCGTCGTTCGCACCGGCGTTGTGGTCAGCATCGGTCACACAAAAGCTGACGCAGCGCAGATTGAGGCTGCGGTCTCGGCGGGCGCCACACTATCCACGCATCTGGGTAACGGCGCGCATTCCATACTGCCGCGTCATCCGAACTACCTGTGGGAGCAACTCGCCGACGACCGGCTGGCCGCGAGTTTCATCGTCGATGGTATCCATCTTGGCGCGGCATTCTTGAAGGTGGCCCTGCGCGCCAAAGGCATCGAGCGAGCCATTCTGGTGACCGATGCCGTGATGCCCGCCGGATGCAAGCCCGGACCTTACATGCTGGGCGAAGTCGAAGTGGAACTGCATGAGGATCAGAGCGTGCGATTGCGAGGCGGAACGCGATTGGCGGGATCCGCGTTGAAGATGGACAGCGCTGTCGGCAACGTGATGCGACTCACCGGCGTGAGTCTGCGCGATGCAGTGGTGATGGCGACCATCAATCCGGCGCGAGTCGGCAGGATCGCATCGCGGCGTCGCGGCATCGCGACCGGAGAGCATGCGGATATCGTTCTATTCGACATCAACGACGGCCGTTTGCAAGTGCGCGAGACCTGGGTGGCCGGCGAGCGCGTGTACACTGCCTGATCTCTACTGCCGCGCCGCTGCCGGATTCAGCAACTGCTGCACTTCCTTCGTGTCCAAATCCGCCTTGGTGATTACTTTCGCATGCAGGTCGATTCTGGCGGGCGGCGTCTTGCCGTTTAACTTATCCACCAGCGTCTTCACGGCTTCGAACCCCATGTGATACGGATCCTGCATCACCATTGCGTCGATCACGCCGGCTCGCAGATCTGCGATCATCGAGTCGCTCGAATCGAAAGCCACGAATCGAGTCTTGCCCGCGCGGCCCAACGACTTCAACGCCAGCGCGGCGCCCAAACTGCTGGGCTCCGCCGACGCGAACAGCCCATCCAGGTTCGGATTCGCCGTGAGGATGTTCTCGGTCGCGGCCCGCGCCTTCGCCCGATCCGACATACCGAACTGGCGCGCCACGATTGAGATGCCGGGATACTCAGCCTTCATCACGTCCTCAAAGCCGCGCTCGCGATCCATCGTCGACGCGCTGCCCGGTGCATGCGCGATGATGGCCACCCTGCCCTTGCCGTCAATCAACTTAGCCAGCGTGCGCGCGGCCATCTGCCCCGCCTCATAATTATTGGTGGCCAGAAACGTCGTGTACTTCTTCGAGTCCACGTCGGAATCGAACACCGTCACGGGAATGCCCGCGTCCACCGCGCGATCGATGGGTTGCACCAGCGCCGTGCGTTCGGCGACCGCCACCGCGATCCCGTCCACATGACGCGCCACCATCGAATCGACGATCTGAATCTGGCGGTCGTACTCGGTCTCCTGCGCTGGTCCGTTCCACAAAACGTCGACGTTGAACTCCTTGCCCGCTGCCTCCGCGCCCGCCCGCACCGAAATCCAGAAAATATGCGACGTCGCTTTCGGAATCACCGCGATCAACTTGCGGCGATCGCGATTGCAGGCCCCGCCGGTGAATGCGGCCAATACCAGCACCGCGGCAACGGCTCTATTGCGCACACCAGCCGCCGTCGATCAGGATGTCGGTGCCGGTGATAAACCCCGCGTCATCCGAGCACAGGAACACCGCGAGCCTGCCGATCTCTTCCACCTTTCCCCACCGGCCCAATGCGATTTTCGAAACGAACTGCTGGTTGATCTCGGGATTTTGCAACAGCGGAATATTCATCTCGGTGGCGAACGGTCCGGGGCTGATGGCGACCACCGTGATCTGCTCTGGAGCGAGTTCCAACGCAAGTGCTTTCGTCATGCCAAGCAATGCCGACTTACTCGCCGAGTACGCGGTACGGCCCGGCAGCGAGACGTGACTCATGATGGAGGTCATGTTGATCACACGGCCGTATCCACGTCCCTTCATGTGGGGGACGAAGGCGCGCGACATCAGGAACGCACTGGTAACGTTACTGCTCATCACGCGGTTCCACTCGTCCACCGTGAACTGCGTCAGTTCCCGCCGGATGTTGATCCCGGCGTTGTTGATCAGGATATCGGCGTGTCCGAAGGCTTCGGCAACACCGCGCTCCACCATCGCCACCTGCTCTTCATCGGTCACGTCGGCGCGGAACGGACGCGCTTCGCCTCCAGCAGCTTTGATCTCGGCAGCCGTCTGGTCCATCTTTTCCTGATCGCGAGCCACCAGCGCGACCCGAGCACCTTCGGCGGCCAGTGCCACTGCCATCGCCTTGCCGAGTCCACGGCTGCCGCCGCTGATTACGGCCACACGGCCGTTCAATTTCTGTTCGGGCATAAGCCCTCGATTGTATCAGCCGGGTCGCTCGCCCCCATGTTTGCTATATTTCAGTCGGAGGAGTTTATGCGACAATTTGCATTCTTCGCCGCGATGTTGACGGTCGTGTCACCGCTGGCGCTCCGGGCAGATTTCTCGTACCAGGAGACAACCAAGATGACCGGGGGCATGGCCATGGCGGCCGCGCGATTCGGCGGGTCCCGTGCGTTGCAGCCGCACGTCAGCACCGTAGTGCTGCGCGGCAATCGCATGGCGCACATCTCCGACCGGTCCGCTCAGATCACCGATCTCGAAAAAGATACCATCACCATGGTTGACTTCGACAAGAAAACCTACTCGGTGATGACCTTCGAAGAGATGAAGAAGATGATGCAGGACGCGATGTCCCGCATGCAGACGCAACCGGAGCATGCCGAGATGTCCTTCAAAGCCGATGTGAAGCAGACCGGCCAGTCGAAGCCGGTGAATGGCATCGACGCGAAGGAATTCATTCTGACTTTGACCATGCAGGGTACGGATCGGCAGAGCGGCCAAACCGGCAATATCAATTTCACAAACGATATGTGGATGGCGCCGGAATTCCCGGGCTACGACCAGGTCCGCGACTTTCAGATGCGCATGGGACGGAAGATGGGCATGGTGCTGGGAGGAAATCCAATGGCCATGATGCGGCCGGGGATGGCGAAGGGCATGGCCCAAATGGTGGAGCACATGTCGAAGCTGAAGGGCGTCCCGGTGATGCAGGTGATGCGGGTCGGCTCGACTGCGGATGGACAACCGCTGCCTGCCGCCTCCGAAGCTCCCGATCTGGCCTCGCAGATGCCGAGCGCGGGCGACATCATGGGACAGGCGGCCGCAGGTGCCGCCACGAACGAGGCCGCGAGCCGCATGGGGAGGCTGGGTGGATTAGCTGGTGGAATCGGCGGAATCGGCGGTTTCGGACGGAAGAAAAAGCCGGCTCCCCAAGAGGAGCAGCCGCCGCAAGCAAAGCCCTCGAGTGCCGCGGGCATGTTGCTGATGGAAAGCACGACCGAGATGACCGGCTTCTCGTCGGCGGCAGTGGACCCGTCAAAGTTGGAGGTTCCAGCCGGATTCAAACAGGTGGAATCCGAATTCGGACGCGGCCGGCGATAGCGTCTGGATACACGAAGGGCGGGAACGCAAAACGCTCCCGCCCGTTCGCAGACTACTCGATGTCTTTATTCCGCTTCTTCCGATTCCGCTTGCGCGCGAGCGCTTCTTTGGTGCGGCGCTTCTCGCCGGGTTTCAGATAGAAGGAGTGACGTTTGATCTCCTTGATGATGTCTTCCTGCTGGACTTTCCGCTTGAAGCGGCGCAAAGCGCTTTCCAGCGTTTCACCATCCTGGACATGGACTTCAGCCATAATTGATTCACCTCCTTCCACGGTACGTTGCAAGGCCGAATCAACCGGCTGAGTTAGAATGAACACTGCAACGGATTACTGGCGCGGAACAGCGCCACTTCCCATGATACTTGGCAAACCCCATCAATGCAAAATGTCTTAGCCATCCTTCTAGCGGGCGGGGCGGGAGAGCGGCTGTACCCGCTCACCTTATACACGGCCAAACCCGCGGTTTCGTTTGGTGGAACCTATCGCATTATCGATTTCACCCTGTCCAATTGCCTAAATTCGGACATTCGCAAGATCCTGGTCCTTACGCAATACAAGTCGCTCGAACTCGCTCGGCACCTCCGCGACGGTTGGAGCATCTTCGCCACCGAAATCGGCGAGTACATCGAGGTGATTCCCCCGATGAAGCGTATCCACGAGGACTGGTATCTCGGCACCGCCGACGCCGTCTATCAGAACGTGGAGAGCATCGCCGCCGCTTCCCCGGAGATGGTGCTGATCCTTTCCGGCGATCACATCTACAAAATGGATTACCACGAGATGATCGCCTGGCACCGTCACCACGGCGCCGACATCACAATCGCGACCATCCAGGTAAACCCCTCGGAGGCACCGCGCTTCGGCATTGCCGATATCGACGAACAGCACCGTGTCCGGGGCTTTGAAGAAAAACCGCAGCATGGAAGTCCCGTGCGTTCCATCTTTAACTCCGAAATGGTGAGCGCGTCCATGGGAATTTACGTGTTCAACACGCAGGTCCTCATCGATGCGCTTCTGGAAAACGCAAGCCGCCCGGACACATCTCACGATTTCGCCAAGGACATCCTGCCGGGTTGGGTGGATCGCGGAAATGTGGTCGCCTACGATTTCCACGACCTGAACGACAAGACCGCCCGGTACTGGCGCGACGTCGGCACTCTCGACTCCTACTTCGATGCCAACATGGACCTGGTCGCCGTAACGCCGGAGTTCAACTTGTACGATCAGCGCTGGCCGATGCGAACCCGAGTGGTTCAGGCGCCTCCCGCGAAGTTCGTGTTTGCCTCCGAGGGGCGCCGTACCGGAGTTGCCCTCGATTCCATCGTTTCGAACGGGTGCATCATTTCGGGTGGACGCGTGCTGCGCAGCGTTCTCTCACCTGGCGTTCGGGTGAACAGCTATTGCGAAATCAATAGCTGCATTCTCATGGATCACGTCGAGATCGGACGTGAAAGCCGCTTGCAGCGGACCATCGTTCCTGCGCATGTGAAGATTCCCGAAAAAACCGTTATCGGGTTCGACGCGGAGGCCGATACTGCGGCCGGGTATACAGTCACGGAGTCGGGCATTGTCGTTGTGCCGCCGCCGGTCCCAAAGCTGATGGTGTAACTGGTTCAATTTTTGCGTTTGCCCTTTGTGCGACGACCGCGGCAGTCGTACATAATCATACATAGTATTATGAGACTGGACGCCAATGAGAACGACAACGCCAGTCTCGATAACACTCCCACCGGAGATGCTCAAACGGGCTAAGAAACTCGCCCGGACGGAGAACCGCACAATGAGCGAACTGATGCGCGAAGCCTACCGGATATGAGCGCAAGCGCCGATGGGACGAAATCAATGAGTATGGCAAGGAGAAGGCAGCGGCGCTCGGGATCACGGAAGAAGATGTTCCTCGGATCATTAAAGAGTGGAGAAAGGAACAGCGGGAGAAGGTTAGACAATCCTCCAGATGAGAGTGGTACTCGATACGAACGAGTACATCTCGGCGCTTGTTTTCGGCGGAACGGCGATTTCGACTTGGTGGTGTCGTCCCACATTCAGACAGAGATTGAACGAGTGTTATCGGACAAATTCGCCTGGTCGCTAAAGCGCATTGCCGAGGCACTCGATCCGATCTGGGAAGTTGCTCACTTCGTGACCCCACAAAGCACCGTCTTGGCCTCCCGGGACGAGACGGACAACCGCATCCTTGAATGCGCTCTCGAAACTGGAGCGCGAGTAGGTCCTTAGCTCGTTCGAGGGAATCCACATCCTGAAGGCCCGCGGGTTTCTCGAATTGCTTGATCTTTCCGCTTAAGCGAATCAGACCCACTCGCGTTGTACGCCCGGCCCCTCAGTCGCCCTGAGCCGTCTCGACTTCCGCTTCAGTTTCCGCTTCGTGATCTTCGGACTCGCGACGGCGGGGACTCTTGCCCGTCAGCCACGCCGTATCCATCGGGTACACTTCCGGATCCGCAATTACCGAATAGAGGTGCCACACCACGATAGCCAGCGATGCGAGCACGGCCTCATACCAGTGCACCGAGGTCGCAAGATCGAGCACCCACTTCGGCAGCCATTGCAGCGACCAGTTGTTCGCCCACAAAAGAAGCCCGGTCGCCACCATCACTGCCGTTCCCCACACCACGGCCCAATACTCGGCCTTCTCGACGTAGCTGTGATGCGGAAGTGCTGGTTTTGTTTTGCGCAGACCCAGGTTATATGCCGTGCTCAGGGCGGCATCGGGCAAGTCGCGGAACTTCGGAATCATCTCCAGCCAGTGCCGCCGCAGGCCGCGGTTGAACAGCAGCGAAGCGATGTGCATAAACCCAACGCCGATCATCACCACTGCCGCGATCCGGTGCACGTTCCGGCGGATGTGCATATCAGGCTCGCCCAGCATCAGCGGCCATGCCCACCACTGCTCCGGATACTTCAGCGCGATTCCCGTCCAGGCCAGCACGATGAACGACGATGCCAGCAGCACGTGCGAGAGCCGCTCGTACGGATACATCCGGATCTCGCCGGAAGGCGTGATGGCGCGTGATGCGGGCCCGCCGCGATGGAACCGCGCCAGTTTGCGGAACCAGTCGCCGGCGTTGTGCAGCAACATGAATCCGATGGTGAACGGAATCACAAACATATAGAACCCGCGGATGAATCCCGCCAAGGCGGGTTCTTCCGTCGGGCCAATGTGGATGGGCCCGAGCGCAAATCGTGTGCCTGCTCCCGGATGGCACTGACCACACGTCTTGGGCAGGTTCTTCGGATTGATCGCCGACCGCGGGTCCGATGAGGGCAGGATGTTATGGAAGCCGTGGCACGACGCGCATCCCGCCACGGTCTGCGATCCGCCCTTGACCGCCAGACCGTGGAACGACGCGTCGAACGTGGTGACCCGATCGACGGGTAGTCCGAAACGCCGGGCCAGCCTCACGTTGCCGTGGCACTGCCCGCAGGTGTCGCGCTGGTTGCGGGCATTCACGGGCGAAGCCAGATCCTTCTTACTGAGAATGAGATGCTCGCCGTGGCAGTCGGTGCAGACGGCCGCGTTCATCTCTCCGCGCGCCACTGCCTGGCCGTGAATGGATGCCTTGTATTGATCGGAAATATCGGAATGACACATGCCGCAAGTGTCAGGAACCGCTTTGCGGAACACGGTGGATTGCGGGTTCGCCACTTCATGCGCGCTGTTATGGCAGGTGCTGCAATCCGGCGCGCCCTGATTTCCGTGCGCCACCGCCTGCCCGTGGACACCCAGCCGGTAATCGTCACCCTGCTTGATGTGGCAACTAGCGCAAAGCGGCTTTGCGATATTGGCGGGATGCGGATATTCCTCGTGCTTCTGATGGCACTGGCTGCAGGCCATGGACGTGTGTACCGTTCCAGCGATCTTCTTCACCTGGTCTTCATGGCACCCGGCACAAAGCTCATTGGCTTTATTCTGGGCCGCCGCGATCGCGCAGCCGAAAAGTATCAGGATGGTCCAACGGTATAACGCCCTCATATGCCTGCAGCCTTTCTCGTTCTTTGTCTATTTCGGCGCCGCGATCTTGCAGGCTCCCAAATCCTTTTTGTCCTTGTAACACTTGCCGGCGTCGTTCAACTCTTTGCCTTGCGTGTGGCAGGTCTTGCAGTTTTTGATGCCGGTCTCCTTGACGATTTTGGGGCTCGCGTGAGTCGGCGTCACACAGGTCAGGATTCCCAGGGCAAACACCGCCGAGGGGATTCCGAATTTCATGAACTTTAGCATTGTAGGGATAAAGCCTCCACCCTCGTATATCGCACTTGGGTGTCCATTATGGGAGGCTTGTAAAGTGTTGGAAAGCCAAACAGTATGTAGGATTATTCAGCGTTATCCCACCCACCGCTGTAAGGGCTGGGGAAATTACCCCTATTGCCCAGCAGGTTTCGTGATTCCGAGATCCGTCAGCACCTTCGGCGACGGCTCCTCCATCGCCAGCAGACTGTGGCAGGCGCTGCAATCCTGCGCGATCTTCTGTCCACTCGACGCAACGTGCTGATCGTCGTGGCATCGGAAGCAGCCCGGAAAATCAGTGTGCCCCAGGTTGTTCGGATAGCTGCCCCACTTCACGTTCATCTCCGGGAAGACGTTGTTCTGGTACACCCGCGCCAACGCCAGTCCCGATTTCGCGATCTCGGGCCGCCGCTGCGAGTAAATGGCCGGGTAGTAATCCTGATAGAACTTCTCAAAGCCCAGCGAAATCTTCTCGGCGGCGACGGTCTGCGTCGGGTATGTGCCTTGCAGCAGCAACAGTCCCTGCTTCTTGGCGAACGGCAAAGTAGGGGACACCTCGCCGCCCGCCATCGCGGCGTTCAGCGCCCGGTCGGGCAGTTGATAGGTATGGCTCGGCCGGTTGTGGCAATCCATGCAGTCCATCACGCGCATGGTGGACGGATCGGTGAACTTCCCGGCAACCCCGGGCTTCGCATCCTGCGCGACGAATCGAGTCCATTTGCCATCGCCCTTGGTGTATTCCACTACCGGAATGCTCTGCCGGCTTTCATCGGCCGGGCCGTAGCGCATCGTAACTCCCGGACCCAGGTGCACGCCGTGAATCCCGACCGAGCCGTTGCCGCCGCCGATGTGCATCAGCAGGACGGTCTTGCTCTGCGTATTCGTTTCGTCATCGGCGAACTGGTTCAGCACCCGCAGCCGGTCGCCGCCGAACTTCTGGGGCCAGTGGCAAGTTTCGCAGGTCTCGCGTGCGGGACGCAGGTTGTGGACCGGAGTCGGAATCGGCTTCGGATACGTGTTGAAGGTGACCGCGATCACCTGCCCCACGCCCGACAGTTTGCTCCGGACAAACCAACCGGCGCCGGGTCCGATGTGGCACTTGATGCATTCGACGCGGGCGTGCGGCGAGTTCTGATAGGCCGTAAACTCCGGCTGCATCACCTTGTGGCAGGTCTCGCCGCAGAACTGCACGCTATCCATGTAGCTGACGGCGCCATAGCCAACCTGGCCGACCAGCAGAAGATTGACCGCTGTGGTCACGCCAACAAAAATCAGCAGCCGGCGGAAGGCGGGATTCTTCAGATCGACTTTGGAGAACGGCAACGCGGCCGCCCCCAGGTGCTTTCGGCTCTTGTACCGGAGCGCGATGCCCAACGGGATCAGTGCGAGTCCAGTGAAGAACAGCCCGGGCAGCGCCATGAAGATGACGATGCCCAGGTAGGGGTTCGGTGCGCTCCCGCTCCACATCATCGGCATTAGTGAAATCAAAAAGACGGCAGCCGTCGTTACGAGCACGACGCCGATCAGGCTGAGGGGATTGTTGCCCAATTGCACCAGCGGGGACAACCAATCGTTGAGACGCGATCCGATCCTGTTCATGAGTTCCGTTGTCTATCGTATGCAATCTGGCGACCGCCGTGGGTTGCTTGGTTTTTCAACAGTCCTGTAGTTTTTCTCTACACGACCGCGTGATACGACGCAGTGCAGAGTGGGGGATTGTCCGGCGGGTCGGACTGTGGTTAGTAGGAAAGCGTTTCCGAAAGGCCAGCACGACCCCGTGCGCGCCCGTCCCCGATAGCTCAGCCGGCGGCTCGTGATGTCATCACACCCGTTGCAGCAAAAGCCACCTACTTGATGGCTTGGCCGGCATCTGCCGAGGGGATGGTTCCCGGTGCGAACCAAATGCGGACCCGGCGGCGGATTAAGGGTGAAGATCGCCTTCCGCCAGATAGGTCCGAAGTGCATCGACGATCTGCCGGTAGTGCGGAACTGCTGAAAGTACGGTGTACAGTTCCGGATAGCCTCGTCAAGGGTCAAGCGGGCGCTAGTCGTACCGCAGCGCGCGCAGTGGATCCACCCGCAGCGCCCGCCGTGCCGGAACCAGTGCCGCCACCACGACGGTAACCACGAACACCGCGATCGTAATCGCGTACGTCGCCGGATCCAGATTGCTGACGCCGTACAGGATGCTGCGCAGGATGCGGGACAGCGCGGCCGCCACTCCGATGCCCACCACCATGCCCGCCACCACCGGGCGCGAGAACTGCCGCAACACCACCGACAGAACATCGCCAGGCTTGGCCCCCAACGCCATGCGGATCCCGATCTCCTTGGTTCGCTGCGACACCGCATACGCCACCACGCCCACAATGCCGAAACACGCGAGCAGATGCGCGATCATGCCCAATGCGCTCACCGCCAGCGCCGTCGATTCGGCACTCTGGATCTTGCGCTGGAACCCGTCCTTCACCAACTCGACTTCCGGAAAAATAGCCGGATCGATCCTTCGCGCCGTCGTAGCGATGGCGCGCACCGAATCCTCGGGCCTTCCCGACGTCTCCGCCAGCATGAACATCGAGGGGAGTTCCGACTCCGAAACCGGGAAGTATGCCTCCACCGAGTTTGAGTCCTCAAGCTTTACCAGCCGCGCGCTGCCGCACACACCCACCACCGAGGAACCGGAGAATTCCTTGCCGATCGGGTCCTGTCCGGGCCATGCCACCCGGGCCAGCGATTCGCTGACAACTACCACCTTCGTGTCGCCGCGCGTGAAATTGCGGCCGCGCAGCAGCGGGATCTTCATCGTCGAGAGAAACTGCGGATCGATGTAATTCACCTGGAAATCGAGTTCGTGCCCATCCACGGTGACGCCCGCGGAGATCGTCCCGTGACCCAGCGGCGGTGTGAGCGTCAGCGCCACCGACCGCACACCGGGAAGACCCTCCAGGCGCGACTGTAGAGCATCCAGATAGGCGTGCGCCTTCGCCGGTGAATAGCCGTGCTGGGCCAGCCCCGGACCGATCGAGATCAGTTTCTGATACGCGAAACCAGGATCCGTCGACATCGCGTGTGTGAGCGCCCGGCCCAGCAGTCCCGACACGATCAGCAGGATGCAACTGGCGGCCATTTGAGCGCCTACCAGAATCTGGCGGGCGAGCATAGCGCGATGACGCTGCCGCGCTACCTGCCACGCCGGAGCCAGTCCGAACAGAATAGCGGCTGCGAATCCTACCCCCACTGCGAACACCACCACGCGCCAGTCGGGCCGCGGATCCAGCCAGACGGGCGCTGATGACAACACCATCAGTCCTCGCAAGATCGCATATCCGGCCAACAACCCGGCCGCCGATCCGGCCAGCCCCAGCAGAACGCTCTCGGTGAACAACTGCCGGATCAGGCGTCCGGTTCCGGCGCCCACCGACACGCGAATCGCAATCTCCCGTTGACGCGCCACGCCGCGCGCCATCAGCAGACTCCCTAAATTCGCACAGGCAACCACCAGAATCAGCAGCACCAGCGCGCCCACCAATGCAAACAGCGGAAGCATCCCGTCGCTGTCGTCCCGGCCCGTGCCGTGGCGGTTTCTGTTTCGCAGACTCTTCGCGTATCCACCCGGTTCGCTGGGCAGGCTCTCGTCTTTCCAGATGTCGTCCGGATGTTGTTTGCGCAACTCCGCCGCGAGCGTTCGCAATTCATCCTCGGCGATTTTCGGAGTCAGCCCGGGCTGCAGACGCCCCCAAAGCAGCACGCCCGTGCTGTCCACGGAAAAGTCCGTCAGCAGCCGGCTGCCAGCGGCGAAATACGGCTGTTGCCGGATTGGCGCCCACACTGCGGGTACGTCGAAGCTGAGACCGCCGAAATCCTCGGACACCACGCCTACCACCGTCGCCGGTTTGTCGTTCAGCCGGACAACGCGGCCGATCACTCCCGGATCGCCGCCAAAGTGACGTTGCCAAAACGCAGAACTCAGCACCACCACGGGTTCCGCCGCCGGCGCGCCGTCGAGCCCCGGCTCGAGTACCCGGCCCAACACCGGCACGGCGCCGAGTTCGCTCAAATAGTTGGTAGATACAAACTGCGCTGGGACTTGTTTGCCCTCACCCTCCATCGACAGCTTCCCAGGGCTGAGTCCGAGAACC
The DNA here is from genome assembly GCA_038322675.1 of Bryobacterales bacterium. Classification (GTDB taxonomy): domain Bacteria; phylum Acidobacteriota; class Terriglobia; order Bryobacterales; family Bryobacteraceae; genus TMP-7. Next base: position 11,212 of record JBBQGE010000083.1, on the reverse strand, counting down.
GCCGACAGCGTGCGGGAGTACCGCTGGAAGAACTCCCATTCCGGATACGGCAGTGCCGCCGCGTAGGCTTCCGTCGACCGCCGCTCGAACCGTAGCAGCGTCTCCGGGTGCTTCACATTCAACGGCCGGAGCACCATCAGATCGAAGAATCCGAATGCCGCCACATTGGCGCCGATGCCAATGGCCAGCATCAGGATTGCCGCCAAGGTGAAGCCGGGCGATTTTCTCAGCACCCGAGCCGCATAATGGAGATCCTGCAGGAGACGATCGATCCAGGTCCAGCCCCATGCCTCCCGCGCTTCTTCGCGGAGGCGGAGCGCATTCCCGAAGTTCTCTCCGCCTTCGCGCTGCGTCATTTCGAGATGGAATTCCATTTCGGCGGCGAGTTCCTCCTCCCGCCGGCGACGGTTCAGAAGATATTGTAGACGGCGCAGGAGAGGCTTCATCGTGTGTTCCTAAGCGGTGCGCAGGACGGCCTGGATGGCCTGATGCACGCGGTCATAGTCCGATAACTCGGACGCGAGTTGCTTCCGGCCCGCGGGCGTGAGCCGGTAGAACCGAACCTTCCGATTCGTCTCCGATGTCCCCCACTCGGCCGTCGCCCAACCCTGCAGCAGGATCTTCTGCAGCGTCGGATACAGCGCTCCCTCCTCCACACGCAGCACTTCGGACGAGAGCATGTGTATGCGCTGCGCGATCGCGTAACCGTGCAGCGGACTTGAGCGGAGGACCCTCAGAATCAAAAGCATGAGGGCGCCAGAAGGCATTTCGGTCTTAGGCATAATTTCGTTATGCCTAACGTAGCGTGGTGTGCGCCGGAATGTCAAGCCTGTGCATTCCGAAGAGTCCGCAGTAACATGGGGAAAGGACCATGGATCGTCAGGCAATGCAGCGGAGCATGTATGAGTTGTCCGATCGCTCCATTCCGCAGCGTGTCACTCTGGCCGCTGCCTGCGCCGTCTGGGTCGCGATCTCGTGGTGGTTGCTATTCGGCGGAGGACTGGCAACCGCCGGAGCGTGGTTCGGGTGGAACTGGACACCAGGCGATCCGGTGCGCCGCCTCTGTCTCGCCGCTGGATTCACCATCTACTACATCCGGATCCTGTTCACCGAGTTTGCGTTTCTCAAACGCGGAGTGGCATGGAGCGAAGTGTTCACCATAGCGCCATGGGTCCTGTTCATTTTCCTGTTCCTCGGCATCGCGGGCGGCACGAATCCCAAACCGGCGGGCGTTTGGCTGGGCCTCGGAGCCGTACTGTTCCTGCTCGGTTCGTGGATGAACTCGTACTCGGAATACGCGCGCAATGTCTGGAAGCGGCGGCCCGAGAATCGCGGGCGGCTTTACACCGAGGGCCTGTTCCGATATTCCCGGCACCCCAACTATCTCGGCGATCTGCTTTCGTTTTCGGGACTCTGTCTGATCACGGGAGCATGGATCACGGCCGTGGTCCCGCTGCTGATGCTGGCCGGATTCGTGTTCGTCAACATTCCAGTACTCGACTCTCATCTGCGCGATCACTACGACAAGCAGTTCGAAGAATACGCCAGTCGAACCCGCAAACTGATCCCGCTGGTGTACTGAGGTTAGTGGCTCGTCGAAATTTTCTGCTACCCCCATTTCGGGATGAAGCTGCCAAATGGCGAACGTTACGCTTATGACTGCACTGGCAACCCAACCAACCTACTCACCACGCGCCTGACGCGCCGGATCCAGTAACTCCATCAACCGCTGCTCCGGAATCCCGCTCTGCTCCCGCGCGACTTCCCGCACCGTCCGTCCCCGGGCATACGCCTCTTTGGCCAGCGCCGCCGCACGATCGTACCCGATCTCCGGCACCAGCGCCGTCACCATTGCCAGCGACTGCTCCACATACGCCCCCACCCGCTCCCGATCGGCCTCGAGCCCTTCGATGCACTTCGTCACAAAATTGCGGCTGACCGCGGCGAGCAGCGCGACGCTCTCCAGCACATCGTACGCGATCACCGGCATCATCACGTTCAACTCGAAGTTGCCCGCCGCGCAGCACCACGCGATGGTCGCGTCATACCCGATCACCTGCGCGCACGCCATCACCAGACTCTCCGCGATCACCGGATTCACCTTCCCCGGCATGATGCTCGACCCCGGCTGCGTGGCCGGCAATCGCAACTCGCCGATCCCGCATCGCGGTCCCGATCCCAGCCAGCGAATGTCGTTCCCGATCTTCGTCAGCGCTACGGCATACGCGCGCAGTGCACCGCTCAGGAAGCAAACGGCATCCTTCGAAGCCTGCGCTTCAAAATGATTCTCCGCCTCCCGGAATGGCAACCCCGTCCGCTCCGCCAACCTCTGGATCACTCGTGCGGCGAATCGCGGATCGGCATTCAATCCGGTACCGACGGCCGTCCCGCCCAATGCCAGTTCGAACAGACCCGCCATCGCCGCACGGATCCGTTCCCCTGCCAACTCCACCTGTCGCGCATAGCCGCTGAACTCCTGCCCCAGCATCATCGGCACCGCGTCCTGCAGATGGGTGCGGCCGATCTTGATCACCTCCCGAAACTGCTCCGACTTCCGCCGCAGTCCCTCCGCCAGATCGCCCACCGCGGGCAGCAGGCGCTCTGAGATCTCGATCGCCGCCGCAACGTGAATCGCCGTCGGAATCACATCATTACTCGACTGCCCGTGATTCACGTCGTCGTTCGGATGCACTCGCCGGCCCAGACTCCCCGACGCAACATGCGCGATCACTTCGTTCGCATTCATGTTGGTGGAGGTCCCGCTGCCCGTCTGGAAAATATCGATCACGAACTGATCGGCGTACTCGCCTCGCGCGACCGCGTCCGCCGCCTCCCAAATCGCCCGCGCCACCTCCGCGTCCAACTCGCCGAGCGCTCCGTTCACCTCCGCCGCACACGCTTTGATCAGACCGAGCGTGCGAATGAAGGCCGGCGGCAGACGCAATCCGCTGATCGGAAAATTCTCGACGGCGCGCTGCGTCTGCGCGCCGTACAATGCATCCGCGGGGACACGCATCTCGCCCATCGTGTCCCGTTCGATTCGAAAGTCCGGCATACTCTCGAAGACGCTCGCCGGACCGCGCCGATTTCGTGCTACCGGCCCAACAACTCCAAATACTTTGCCACCGCGTCGATGCCGTCGTACAGATTCGGTAGATAGAACTTCTCATTCGGCGCGTGCAGATTGTCGTCCGGCAATCCGAAACCCATCATCACGCTTGGGATGTGCAGGTACTGATCGAACAGCCCGGCAATCGGAATCGATCCGCCCGACCGGATGTATACGGTCTCCTTGCCGAACGCCTCCGACATCGCCTTGGCCGACGCCTGCACGAACGGATTCATCGGATCCACCAGCGACGGGGCCGCTGAGTGAATCACCTTGAACTTCGCCTCGTACCCGCGCGGGCACGCCTTCTCCACCGCCTCGGTGATCTGCCGCTCGGCTTCCGCGGGATCCTGATCCGCCACCAGCCTCGTACTCACCTTCGCCACCGCCCGGGCCGGAATCACCGTCTTCGCGCCCTCGCCCGTGAATCCTCCGCGAATCCCGTGGACTTCGAATGTCGGCCGCGCCCACAGCCGCTCAAACAGCGGAATATCCGGCTCGCCCACCAGTTGCTTCGCGCCCACCTCCTTCTCCAGATACTCGGCTTCGTCAAACGGCAGCCGGTCCCACGCCGCGCGCTCTTCAGGAGACGGCGGCCGCACTCGATCGTAGAAACCGGGAATCTGAATGCGACCATCGCGATCCTTCAGCGCGCAGATGATCTCTGCGATCGCCTGCATCGGGTTCGGTGCGGCGCCCCCATACACGCCCGAATGCAGGTCGTGATTAGCGCCTTCCACGTGGATCTCGCCGTACACGATCCCCCGGAGCCCCACGCACAGTGTCGGCAATCCGGCGGTGAACATCTCGGTATCGCAGATGATCGTGGCGTCGCACTTCAACTTGTCCGGATGCTCCTTCACGTACGATTCAATGTGCTCGCCCCCGACCTCCTCCTCGCCCTCAATGAGGAATCGGACGTTCACCGGCAATCGCCCGTCGCGCTTCATCAGGCGCTCCACGGCTTTCACCAGAATCATCACCTGGCCCTTGTCATCCGCGGCTCCGCGCGCGTAAATGTTATCCCCGCGCACCTCCGGCTCAAACGGCGGCGACTTCCACTCATCCAGCGGATCCGGCGGCTGCACGTCGTAATGCCCGTACAGCAGCACCGTTGGTTTCCCCGGCGCACCCATCCACTCGGCATATACCAGCGGATGCCGCCCTTCTGCTTCGAGCAAATGAGGGTTGTCGATTCCACAATCCGCGATCATCTGTCGAACAAATTCGGCCGCGCGGCGGACATCGGACACGTGTTCCGGGTCCGTACTGATACTTGGAATACTCAAAAACTGCTTCAGTTGAGTTAAGACTGCTTCTTTTTCGTCCGGCATGTGCACCACTATATCTCCCCTTTGTACAATGAGGGCTATCACCGACTATGACGACGGCGTGGCTTAGAATCGCGTACACGTGTGAATTCCTGCTGGCGACGTTTGCGTCATTCACCGTCTGGAGCCAGGTAGGCGGGCAAGGTCATCTCGATCTCATGCCCTGGTACTGGAAACTGATCCTGGTACTCGGGCTCAGCGCCGCCGTCGTCAGATTCACCGCCGCTATCGCTGCTTCCGAGCGCGCGGTCACACGTAAATCGGCCGCGTGGGCCATCGCGATCATCCTCTTCGGGGTCGCGATGGGGCTCATCACGTACTATTATCATTTGAACGAGCCGTTGGACGAGCAGGACGAGGAAGGCACTACCGCGGCTCTGACTCTGCTGACGGATTCCTGATGCTTCCGAACCCGGCGCGGCAACCACTGCACGAGATCCTGGCGGTCGACTACGCGCAGCCTGTCCTGTCCGACATCGAAGTTCAGGTCACCAAAGGCTTCGACCGTCTCGCCCGTGGAGGCGTCGAAGTCGGCGGAGTTCTGTTCGGCCGTTATTCCCACTTCAACCTCGCGGTGCTTGCCGCGCGCGAGGCCTCCTGCACCTATGCCCAGGGGCCGCTTTTCGTGTTCGGCGCGCACGACCATCACGAATTCCAGCGAACGCTGAAACTGCACGAGAGCGACCCCGAACTCGCCGGCCTGATTCCCGTCGGATGGTATCTCTCGCACGTGCGCGACAGTCTCGTGCTGCGCGTTTCCGATCAGGAGTTGTTCGACCGTTACTTCGACCAGCCCTGGCACATCGCACTGGTCATCCGGACGGGGCGCGTCGGATCCCTGCGAGCCGCCACCCTCTTGCGGGCTTCGAGTGGCGAACCCAACCCCCTCGTAAACGAATTCACGATCAAGCACGTTCGCAACGCTGCGTTCGTCAGTCCGCGGCACGAGGAAGACGTGGTTCCAGTTCGCGTGGTGCCGCCGCCGCCGTCGCTCGACTTGCCTGTGCCCGAGGTTCCCGTCCGCGTCCGCGAGCGGCCCCTCCAGGTGCGACCCGGATACGCGCCGCCCGCCAGGGTTCCTGCCGCGCATCCGGCGCCCCAGGTTCAGCGAGTCATTCACCGTTCTGGCCGGCAATGGCAGGGACTCATCGCCGTCGCCTTCCTGCTGGTGCTGATTGTGCTGGCCACCACCGTGTATCTCGAAGCACGGTCGCCCGAAAATCTCGGATTGCAGGCCTTCGACCGCGATGGCGTCATGCTGATCGAGTGGAACGCGGCGAACCCGCTGGTGACGCATGCCAAACGCGCGCAGTTGCACGTCACCGATGGCGACACCGTCGTGGACCGCGATCTGACTCCGGCCGAACTGCGGCACGGCTTGTACGCCACCATCCGCGACCACGCCGATTACACCGCGCGTCTGCGGCTCTTCGATTCATTCGGCAACGTCCACGAAGAGTTGACTCGTTACGTCGGCCGCCCGATCGCCCGCGCCGAGGCCATCCGCCAAACCATCGACGACTTGAAGCATCAGAACGACAACCTGCAGCAGGAACTCCTGCGCGAACAGGCCCGCGCGGCGGAACTGGAATCCCGCGTGCGCATTCAGCAGGAGATCATCCAGCGGTCCGGCAACCGCTAAACTACCGCTGCACGCGTCCCGACCCGCCGCCCTTCACCAGCGCGTTCACCTCATCCACCGTGAAGCGATTGAAGTCCCCCGGAATCGAGTGCTTCAGACACGATGCCGCCACCGCGAACTCCAGCGCATCGCTGTGCGACGCAAGCGCCCGCAGACCGTAAATCAAACCCGCCGCAAATGAATCGCCGCCCCCCACGCGATCCACGATGTGCGTGATCTCGTAATGCCGGCTCAACAGGAACTCGGTCCGGTTATGCAGGCACGCCGACCAGCCATTATGCGAGGCGCTCCGGGATTCGCGCAGCGTGATCGCCATCGCTTTCAGATTCGGATAGCGCTCCAGCACGGCTTCAGCGAGCTTCCGGTATTGTTCGCGATCGAGCGACCCCGAGTGCACATCGACATCCACGTGAATGCCGAGCGCCATCTGGCAATCCTCCTCGTTCGCGATTCCGACATCGACATGCCGGAACAGTTCCCCCATCACGTCCTTCGGCGCCTTGCCGTACTTCCACAGATTCTTGCGGTAATTGAGATCGCACGAGACGGTAACGCCATTAGCACGCGCCTGCTGAACGCTCTCGAGTGCGAGGTCCGCCGCATTCTGACTCAGCGCCGGAGTAATCCCGGTGATGTGAAACCAGCTCGCGCCGTCGAACGCGTTGTTCCAGTCGATATCTCCGGGCTTGGCCAGCGAGATGGCCGAATGCGCGCGGTCGTACACGACTTTCGATGGACGCTGATTCGCGCCAGGTTCAACGAAGTAGATGCCGAGCCGGCCCTTCTGACGCACGATGGCGCTGGGATCGACACCGAACCGCCGCAGTTCCCCAATGAACGCATCGACAATCGGATTCGCGGGCGGCAGCACGGTAACAAAGCGCGAGGGCACGCCGAATCCCGCGAGTGCGACCGCGACGTTGGCCTCCCCGCCGCCCCAGGTCGCGACAAATTGCGGCGATTGCAGGAATCGCTCGAATCCAGGCGGCGCAAGCCGCAGCATGATCTCTCCGAAGGTAACAACCATAATCGATGGGAAAATCCGATTCTATCCCGCGGCGGCAGTCAGCGCTCGCGAGGCATGCCGGCGCTGCGCCAGCGTACGCCCCAACGACCGGCAAGGCTGCTCGATCGCGTAGTAGCTGATCGACGCAATCCCCACCGCCAGCGCCACGTTAAGCGGAAACTGCTGCGCGATGCCGAGCGATACCGGTAGCCCGTAGGCCGGCAGAAACAGCATCTGCCAGAGATACACGCTGTACGAGATCCGCCCGAACCACCGCATTCCCCGCCGTTCAAACACACGCCCAATCCAACTCGCCGGATCGGCCGCGGTCAGGATCAGAGGCACCGGCATCAGCATCGCAAGGGCCGCGATGTATCCCGGCGGCTCGAAGATCAGCAGCAGCGCCATCGCCGAAATCGCGATCAGCCCGTACGCTGCACGGCCGCGATCCGCGAGCCAACTCCGCAACGCCGGAGCATTCCACACAAACGCCGCCGCGCATCCCCACAGCAGCGCGTCCATCCGGTAATCGGAGCGCCCGACCAGATCCTTCCACGCCGGATCAATCGCCGCCAGCCAACCATAATGCGTATCGAGTCCCCGCCAGACGGCAAACGCACACGCCAGCGCGGGAGCCGCCCATCGCGCGCGGCGAGTGCCCAGCACCACCAGCAGCCCGGGCCAGAGCAGATAGAAATGCTCCTCCACCGCCAGCGACCAGAAGTGCCCCGTATACCAACTCTGCGCCGCTGGCTCGACGAAATAGTTACGCCAGAACAGCGCCGACGAAAGCAGTTGTCCGCCATCCATCGGAATGAGCCGCGCCGCGCCGAGCACACCCACCACCGCGAGATACACGAACGCTGCCGGCAGAATTCGAAACACGCGCCGCAAATAAAACGACCCCAGCCGGATTCGTCCGCGATTCTGTTCTTCCTGCAATAGCCGGTCAGTGATCAGGAATCCGCTGATCGCAAGGAACAGATGCACGCCCAGCGCGCCATACACCGCGATCTGCGACAGCGCCTGGCCCGGCAGGCGCACATGAGAGAACATCACCATGGCGATCGCCACGGCGCGCCAGCCGTCGAGCGTCGGCACGTAATCCGAAGATTTCCGCGCAGGATGCATGTGATTCGGAAGATTGATTCTACGATAAAAGAATGGTGCGCATGATGGTGGCCGTGTTGCTATGCGGTGTTGCGGCTGCGCAAGGCGTCGCGGTATACAGCACGAAGGTGGGTCCGCTGGAGGGCGAGGATCTGGCCGCGCCCTGCCAGTACGAGCTCAGCCTCCCGCAGCGCGACGCCGCCGTCGGCGCGGTTTTCGTGATCTTCGGCGGCGGCCGCGAAGTGGTCGACTTCTACAACGATCCCGACCTCTTCCGCTTCGCAACCGATGAGCATCTCGCGCTTCTGCTCGCTCGTCACTGCGGCGGGACTACCGGAGAACTCAACACCGATCCATCCAAAGGCGCCGCACGAGCCCTCACTGCGGCTCTCGATCAACTCGCGCAACAATCGCGCCACGGCGAACTGCAGACCGTGAAACTGATGCTGTTCGGATTTGACGACTCCGGCGCCCTTGCCGCGCGCTTCCCCATCGCCGCGCCCGATCGAACATTGGGAGTGATCGCCTACGCAGCGCCTCTACGGGGACTCGATCTCACCCCCGCCGCCGCGCACATCCCGCAGTTGATCATCGCGAACGCCGCCGACGCAGTGAATCCACCCACCGGTGCCCTCGACTACTTCCAACGCCACTTCGCTAAGGGCGCGCCTTGGGCCTTTGCCATCCAGAACGGCGTGGCGCAAGACGGCGGACTCGCGAATACGAAGCCGCTGCAGTTCGCGTGGATGCAATCGATCCTCGACGCATTGCCCGGCCCGGCCGCCGCCATCGCGCTCGCCTCCGCCGAACGCCGCGGATATTGGTTGTATCTGCGAATGGAAGGATCCGCGGTCGGCGACGCCCGTACCGAGAAGGCCGGATCGCGATCCCCTGGCGAATACACGCCGGCCGGCTGGGTACCCGATAAGAAGGCGGCCAACGAGTGGCGCGATTTTGTGAAGAAATCGAAGCACCCCGTGGACTCGAAGTACCCGTGACCGCGCGATGTGGTATTTTTCGCCCTGCAAAGTCCTGAGTCCGATGCATCCGGCGCACAGGCCGTCGACCACACGCAGCGCGATCGGCGACTGTGCCGCTCAGGTTCAGTCCGTTTCCGAGTAGCGCGATCGTTCGGCGTCGGCAAACACTCGGCGACCAGGAGGGATCTATCGATCGCACGACGGTTCGGCCTTTTTGTTCCCGGTGCGTCACTTCCCCAGCCGCCCCACTCTCCTGGCCACCAGACCGTCATGCCCCCGCGACAGGGCATGGGTCAAACTGATCTATGCCTACACCACCGACCGCACCCGTCGCCCTTGACAAAGCCTACGGACTCGCCCTATGGCTGATCGCGAAGACCGGCGCTATGCCGCGCGCTCACCGGTTCACACTCGGCGACCGAATTTATTCCCAATCCCTCGATCTGGTCACCACCCTTACCCAGGCCACATTCAGCCGCGATAAGTCGCGCGCCCTGGAAACCGCCGGCGATCGCGTCAATTCCCTTCGCATTCTTCTGCGCCTTGCGAAAGACATTCAGCTCTTTTCATTCGGCTCCTATACTTACGCTACCGGCCTCCTCGACGAAATCGGCCGCATGATCGGCGGCTGGAGGCGGTCGCAATGAAGCCGCTGTGGCCCGAACTCACTTCGCTTCTCAACCTCTTCGAAGCTGTCCGCCGCGCCGCCGCCGGCAAAAAGTCGAGACCCGATGTCGCCGCGTTCCTGGCCAACCTCGAACCCGAACTGTACCGCCTCCAGCGTCAACTCGCCGGAGGATCCTACCGGCCCGGCCCCTACCGTACCTTCCGCATCGTTGACCCCAAGCCACGCCTGATCTCCGCCGCCTCTTTCCGGGACCGCGTCGTGCATCACGCTCTCACCAACATCATGGAGCCGCTCTTCGAACGCCGTTTTGTTCCCTACTCGTTCGCGTGCCGCGCGGGCTTCGGAACTCACAAGGCCCTCGCCCACGCCAGGCGTGCTTGCGCGCGGTACTCTCGCGTCCTGAAGCTGGATGTCCAGAAATACTTTCCGTCCATCGACCATTGGATTCTAGCGGACCTGCTGGCCCGCGTGATCCACTGTCCGGATACGCTCCGTCTCATCAGGCTCATCATCTCCAGCTCAAATCCAGTGGACGAAGCGTTCCACTATTTTCCCGGCGACACACTCTTCACTCCGCACGAGCGACGCCGCGGACTGCCCCTGGGCAACCAGACGTCGCAGTTTTTTGCCAACGTCTACCTGAATCCCATGGACCACATGATCGTCCGAAATCTCCGGCCGGGCGCTTACGCACGCTACGTGGATGATTTCCTGTTGTTTTCCGACAGCAAACAGCAGCTTCACGAAATGCATTGCCAGATTCGCGAGTTCCTGTACGGCTTTCGCCTCACGCTCCACGCCGGCAAGAGCCGTGTTCACCGGTGTCGCGATGGGTTCCCGTTCCTCGGATTCCGGCTGTTCCCCACCCATGCACGTCTGGTGCGGCCCAACGTGGTCCGGTTCCGACGGCGCCTCCGCGCGCTTCACGCGGACTATCACGCCGGGCTCATCGACAAAAAAACAGTGAATCAATCGGTCCAGGCGTGGATCGGGCATGCCATGCACGGCGACACCTGGCGGCTGCGCGAACAGATCTTCGACGCATTTCCGTTTCTTGCCGGGGACCGCCGACCTAAATAGCGCGGCCCTGGCCGCGAGCCGGGCTCAAGACCAGGGCCTATTATTGTTTGACGCAACTGCTCGCGTCGGGACCGCTGCCCGGAAGTGGAATCGCACGCTCCCGCCGGTTCCCCGGCGGGACTCTGGCAGCAGGCTGTTCGGCCTGTTCCACATCCCCCGGCCAGCCGGAACCCCAGGTTTTCGTTCTGTTCGTCCGGTTGGTTGTTGTTGCGATACGACGAGCGCGCGTTCCTTCGATTGTTGTTGAAGGAACCGCCCCGCCACACGTTACGGCCGCGCTCCGCATATGAGTCTACCAGGGATCGTCCAGCGGGGACGCCATAAAA
>JBBQGE010000082.1:0-29138 GCA_038322675.1 Bryobacterales bacterium | reverse complement strand
CGCTCTGGCCGTCTCCCTTGAACACATACCGCTTCGCTACCTCCGGCTGCTGCCGCCATCCCGTATAAATCGAATTCACGTAATCCCACCGCAAATATCCGCCATACGGGAAAGTCACCTTCGTCAACCCACCCCACGAGTTAGTCTCAAACTGATAATGCAATCCCGATATCGGCAGCGTCACCGACTGCAGGAAATAAGTACTCCCGAACAACGAGACTCCAAACGGATTATTCAGCGGCTGCATCCCACCCATCGCGAACACATACGATTCCGCGGTGCTGATTCCACTCAACACATTCACCAGGTGCGGCACCACCGGCCCGGCATCGTACACGAAATCATATGTCCAATATCCCGAGCCATTCGCCATCGCGCGCACATCCTCAATTTGCGCGATCCGCGCGCTCGAATCCCGCCAAGACAGCCCCTGCCCCGCCTGATAACGGAAGAATACCTGGTTCCCGTTCGTATCCTCGATCACCGTCGGGTACATAGAACCGGCATCCATCTCCGTCCCCGCCGACATGCAGCCCATCGCCCAATAACTGCCGTCATTGAAGTACAGCCGCCCTGCATTCGAGTCATAACTCACATACACGCTGTCCGTCGACGTCCACACTCCCCCAGTATTCACATCCAATGGATACTCGGCGCCGCTTGCGTCCGTATACAGATAGTGATGCACGGTCCAGTAATCGCTCCACACCGGCGTCAGCGACCCCGCCAGCAATTGCCACCCATACCCATATCCCACATCCCGCCCCAAATTCCAAACCGCCGCGTCCTTGCGCCAGTTCTGCGAGTTATAGGTCAAACTTACCGGCACCTTCCACCCAGTCCGCCCCTGAGCGGTCAACAGCGGCAGCGTAAAGTTCAGATTCCCACTCCGCATGTCGATATTCTCGCCCATGGCTCCCCAATAAGCGCCATCCGGCCGCACTCCAATGCGCCGCCCATCGACCCATCCAGCCGGCGCCGTCGCGACGGTGATTATTGTATCCGCCGAATTGTTGTGAAAATCGATCGCGCGAATCATATAGGTGTAACTCGTGCCTGCCGCCAGTGAACCGCTATCCGAAAACTCCGGCGTCTTCACCGCGCCCAGGAATGAACCGTTGCGCCACATCTGATATGTGAATAGTCCAATCCCGGCGGCATCGTCCGTAACACCCTGCCATCTCAAGTCGATGCGATTCGGAAACGTCAACGTCTCCATGGAGGTCCGCACCACCGCACCCGGCGCCACACGGTCCATTCCGCCCAAATACGCTTCCACACCGTTGCCCGCCGGAGCCCCCCGCACGCCAACTCCTCCAGCCCCCGTCGCAATACTATTCTCCCCCAGCCACATCTGAAACACGTCATTGACATAGACGTTGATGTTGCCCCGGAACACCAGCCGTACCGTCATCGTGTGGCTGCAAGGGATGGCCTGCGCGGCTAAGGCCGAAGTCACCCCGGACACCACCTTGTAAAACGTCAGCCACGCCGAGCAGTTCGTCCCATTGAAAACTACGTTGCTGACCTCGGCCGCATAACCGGTGCCCGTACTACTCCCCGACCCGATGCGGAAATCCGGCGTGGCCTGCAAGTATGTCAAGTAAGTGCCACCCGATTGCGCCAGGTTCAACACCGACTTCACCTCGTAATCAAACGTTGCGTCGGGCGTGCCGATCTTGGAAATCGCCGATCCGCCGTTCACATCCGCCGACGTCAGCCCCGCCGCGCTCGTGGACATCGACCCGTTCGAATACCACTTCGCCCCATCCACTTGGCTCCCGGTAAACGTGTCGCTCAAATAATAGGCATACCCTCCCGCGGGCGAGCAATTAACGTTGAAATGGTCGTAGCCATATCCCAGGGGCGTGCGCGTGCCGCCGAAAAAGACACGGATGTTGTGCTGATGGCCGTCCTTCAGAATCGCCGGAGTCGGATAACTGAACGCATGATATCCGTTCCCCTTCCCGGCATCTAACAAATCCTGCCGGAACAGATTGGCGGGAATCGTCACCAAGGAAAGCGCGCCGTCATAAATATCGACATTGATCGGGCCGTAGGGTATGGCCGGATCCCACGCCCAACCGGAAATGGCCGTACAATTGGCCGAGTCCAGCCAGCCCTCGGATCCTTGCGCCGCACCCGCGACACCCAGAAACACGATCGCCGCCAATACCGCCGTTCGCGGCCTCATTACTGCACCCTCGCCGCGAATTTATCTAAATCGAAATCTTTCTTAAAGTGTTTGACCGCCCGCTCGATGTCATCCCGGCTATTTCTCCCCCGCTCGAGCACGCTAACGCCGGGCGCATTCGTCGACAAAACCGGCTGAAGTGCCGCGCGATTCGTGGCCACCAACTCCACAATCGCCCACTTCCCGTCATCGCTAACTTCGTAATGCCAGGAAATGATGCCCGCCCGTCCCGCCGCCTTCGCCTCAGCCGGCGACGGCGTAAACATCGGGCGCTTGGGATCGGCGGCCGAACCCGCGCCTGCCCCATTTACCGGGACAATGGCAATTACGCGCTCATAAAGGGCGTGCGCCCCCCCCCGCGATTGGCTCCACACCGGAAGCAAGCACAGGCTCATCATAGATAATAGCGGCAGTTTTATACCTGTTACTCCAAGTTAGCGTCGAAGCCTCAGCTTATCAGGAACTGGATTCCTGTCAAGTACCAAAATAGCGGCGAATATTACCCGGAGTAGCCCGTCATTGACTTGGAATAGTTGAACCCGATCCGGCCGCTAGACTCTCCGAGGATCGAAGATTGGGACGTCGGTATGGATAAAATCATCCCCTTTACACAGCAGAGGCTCCCCCAAACTCATGGCCGCTGCGTAGGAGAAGCAATCGCCATAATTCAGTCCCGCGCGATGCCGGCCCTTTCCAAACCGGCTGAATCCTGAGCGCGCCAGTTGCCCTTGCTCCATGTCTACGGGGATCAGTTCGACACCGGCTCGGGACAGGAACCGGTCCAGGTCACGCACTCCTTCGGCACCATATCTCGACTCGATGACCATCGAACTCTCGACAAAACTCGCTACAGACATTCTGGTCGAATCCGCAGCCGTTATTGCTTCGAGAAATACGCGCCGCTCCGGCTCCCGCTGCATGATTGCCAGAATGGCAGACGTATCGATGACCATCAGCGTGGAAGACCGGCCTCATCGTAGCCCAGAATCTCTTCGGCTGGTCTTGCATCGAGCACGGGCAGACTCGCGCAATGCTCGGCGATCTCCTCCAACTCATCGGCCAGAGGGCGTTTTGTACGTTCCCGCCACACGCGTGCCAGCCGGTCCCGTAGGGCTTTGGTCACTGCTTCCGTTTTGCTTTCCCCCGTTTGCTTCGCGAGTTCGGCAGCGAGTCGTTCGGTTTCTGGGTTGCGAATGTTGAGAGCCATGTAGACGTGTAGCCCCTTGACTGGATTGTAACACCAGAAACCAGTCACAACCCGCAACCCTAACAAAACACTACCAAAACCACGAATCGATTTGGAGCCCCCTGGGATAATGGAATTAGAGGAGCCCGAACGCGCCCTCACCCCGGAAGCCGCCGTGCCTCCAACACCAACTCAGGAGACACGAACACCATGGCTTCCCCCGCTCAGATCCACGCAAATCAGCAGAACGCGCAGCACTCCACCGGTCCCAAGACCCCCGAAGGCATAGCGGCGTCGTCCCGTAACGCCACCAAGCACGGACTCTCCTCCGCTTTTACCGTCCTCGCTCACGAAGACCAGGACGAATTCGATCTGCTTCTCATCGAACTCCGCGAAGAGCACGAACCCGCCAACCTCCACCAGGTCACCCTGGTCGACCAAATCGCGAAATCGCAGTGGCTGCTCGCCCGCGCACAGCGCCTCGAAACCGCCGCCTTCAATCACCTCGCCGGATTTCAGAACGAACCCGATTCCGATCCCGACGCCCGCATCATCGAGTCGATGTTCAAAACAAACCCAAATGCCCTGAGCCTGCTCCAGCGCTACGCCGCCCAAGCCGAGCGGTCCTACTATAAGGCCTACCGCGAACTCAAGGCTTCCAAGCAAATACAGAACGAAGCCGATTACGTCGCCAAACTGTCCGAATACAACGTCACCCGCCGCGTGATGAACGCCCCCATGCCCGATCACCCCGGCGCAACCAGCCAATACGGCCACTTCCCGCAATCCAAACTGACCGACGCCGTCCGTCAAAACATCGCCCGACAATGCGAACCCAATCGCCAGTCGGCCGCTGCCCCCAATAATCGCTGACGCAACGCAACCAACGAAACGAACCCACGTTGCCCATACCGTTTGAAACGCTCATGACCCAATTCATGCTCTCTCGAAATCTCGCCGCCCTGCTGTTCGCACTCGCGCTGCCGCTCGCCGCGCAAATGACTTCCGATCGTTCCTTCGCCGCGCGGGGCGGGCTTCGCTTCTACTACCACGGGCGCGTGATTGGTGCGCACGGGTGCAGCGACAGATGACAGCCGTAACAGGAAAATATGATCAGATATGTCACGTGACCGATCCCCTCTGGTCGCGGCTCGGTCTGGCGCACGGCCCACGCTCAGATTCTTGCATTGGGCCGAGACTGACCAATCCTGCCGGTCCGCGCCCACGTTGCTGTTACAGCCCGGCCCGTGATGAAATAGGAAAGATAACCCTCCTGGAGGATCCTACGAATTGAACAAAGCAGTCCTTGCCCTGGAGGACGGCACCGTCTTCGAGGGCAGAAGCTTTGGTGCGCAAAAAGACAGCTTCGGAGAAGTTGTTTTCAACACGGCCATTACCGGATATCAGGAGATCTTCACCGATCCTTCGTATTCCGGACAGATCGTCGTTCTCACGAACCCGCAGATTGGCAACTACGGCGCAAATCCCCACGACAGTGAAGCGCGCAAGGCCTACATCGAAGGGTTGATCGTTCGCGAGTTCTCACCTATCGCCAGCAACTGGCGATCGGAGGAGGAAGCGGATCGATTCCTCGCAGATCGGGGCGTTCCCATCGCCGCCGAGATCGACACCCGCGCACTGGTGCGGCATCTCCGTTCGCGCGGCGTCATGCGCGGTGTTCTTTCAGGCATTGGCGGCGATCCCGGTGCACTGGTGCAGCGCGCCCGCGAGATCCCGTCCATGGCCGGGCTCGAACTCGCTACGCGCGTCAGCACGCCGGAGCGTTACGAATGGACCCAGGGCGTGGAGAAGAGTTCGCCCTCGGAACTCATCACGACAGCCGTTGATCCCTGCTGCCACGTCGTGGCGTACGATTTCGGCATTAAGCACAACATCCTGCGCCGTCTTGTTCATACCGGCTGCCGCGTCACTGTGGTCCCGGCAACCACCACAGCCGAGGATGTGCTGGCGTTGAATCCCGACGGCGTCTTCCTGTCGAATGGACCCGGCGATCCGGAACCGCTGCACGGCCCCGCCGCCGAGATCCGCAAACTGGTGGGCAAGAAACCGATCTTCGGCATTTGTCTCGGCCACCAGGTACTCGCGCAGGCGCTGGGCGGCAAGACGTACAAGCTGAAGTTCGGCCATCGCGGCGCAAATCATCCCGTGCTCAATCGCGTCACCAATCGCGTCGAGATTACTTCGCACAATCACGGATTCGCCGTCGATCCGGATTCGCTCAACGCCAACGAAATCGACTTCACTCACGTGAATCTCAACGACGAGACCCTGGAGGGATTTCGTCACCGGAACGAGCCCGTGTTTTGCGTGCAGTATCACCCCGAGGCTGCGCCGGGACCGCACGACTCGCATTATCTGTTCGACGAATTCTTCCGCCTGATGAACCCCAAGGAGGACCGGTAAATGCCGCGTCGTAACGACATTCATCGCATCCTGATCGTCGGCTCTGGACCGATTGTCATCGGGCAGGCTTGCGAGTTTGATTACTCGGGCACGCAAGCCTGCAAAGCCCTGCGCGCCGACGGATACGAGGTGATTCTGATCAACTCGAATCCGGCGACCATCATGACCGATCCCGAACTGGCCGACCGCACCTATGTCGAACCGTTGACTGTGGAATTCGCCGAAGAGGTGATTCGCAAGGAACGGCCCGATGCGCTGTTATCGACCGTCGGTGGACAGACCGGTCTGAATTTGGCGGTTGCGCTTGCTGAAGCAGGCGTGCTCGACCGCTACGGAGTGGAACTGATCGGCGCCAAGATCGAGTCGATCAAGAAGGCCGAGGATCGCCTGCTATTCAAGGACGCCATGCAGAAGATCGGGTTGGAACTGCCCGATTCGCTGCTGGTGAACAACGTCGATAGCGGTCTCGAGTTCGCGAATCGGATCGGCTACCCCGTGATCCTGCGGCCAAGTTTCACCCTGGGCGGCACCGGCGGCGGCATCGCGTACAACCGTGAAGACCTGAGCGAAATTCTCGAGCGTGGCATCGAGTTATCGCCGGTGCACGAAGTTCTCATCGAAGAAAGCGTGCTCGGTTGGAAAGAGTTCGAACTGGAGGTGATGCGCGACCAGGCGGATAACGCGATCATCGTCTGCTCCATCGAGAACTTCGATGCGATGGGTGTCCACACGGGCGACTCGATCACGGTCGCGCCCGCGCAGACCCTCACCGACCGTGAGTACCAGATGATGCGCGATGCGGCGCTGGCGTGCTTGCGTGAGATCGGTGTCGATACGGGCGGATCGAACGTGCAGTTTGCGATTAATCCGGACGACGGCCGCATGATCATCATCGAGATGAACCCGCGCGTGTCGCGTAGTTCGGCGCTGGCATCCAAGGCCACCGGATTCCCCATCGCGAAGATCGCCGCGAAGCTCGCGGTCGGCTACCGGCTCGACGAAATCAAGAACGACATCACGCGCAAGACGCCGGCCTGTTTCGAACCAACCATCGATTATGTCGTGGTGAAGATTCCGCGCTGGCAGTTCGAGAAGTTCCCCGGTGCCGAACCGGTTCTCGGAACGCAGATGAAGTCGGTGGGCGAGGCCATGGCCATCGGGCGCACGTTCAAACAAGCGCTCGGAAAGGGTATGCGAAGTCTCGAAACCGGCAAGAGTTCCACCGCCACAACCTACGATCCCGCGTTGATCAAGCGCAATCTGATCACGCCGAATCCCGACCGTCTGGGTTATATCCGGTTTGCCTTTCAGCAAGGCTATTCCATCGACGACGTGCACGCGGCGACGTCGGTGGACAAATGGTTTCTGACGCAGATAGAGGAAGTAGTTCGCGAAGAGCGCGACCTGGCGGCGCTGTCGCTCGATACCGCGACCAAGGAGGTGCTCCGCAAAGCCAAGCGCGACGGCATCTCCGATTCGGCTATCGCGCGTGCCTGGAAAGTAAAGCCGCTGGAGGTCCGGGCGCGCCGTAAACAACTCGGAGTTTCGGCCGTGTTCAACCGCGTGGACACCTGCGCCGCGGAGTTCGAGAGTTTCACGCCGTACCTGTATTCGAGTTACGAGACCGAGTGCGAGGCGGACCCATCGGATCGCAAGAAGATCATGATTCTCGGCAGCGGGCCTAACCGGATCGGCCAGGGCATTGAGTTCGATTACTGCTGCTGCCACGCATCGTTCGCGCTGCAGTCGTTCGGCGTCGAATCAATCATGGTCAACTGCAATCCGGAGACGGTGTCCACCGATTACGACACCAGCGACCGGCTTTACTTCGAGCCTCTGACGCTGGAAGAGGTTCTAAACATTTGCGACACCGAAGAGCCGGACGGCGTGATCGTACAGTTTGGCGGTCAGACTCCGCTGACGCTAGCGTTGCCTTTGAAGGCCGCCGGCGTGCCGATTATCGGGACCGATCCGGAGAACATCGATCTCGCGGAAGATCGGAAACGGTTCGGCCAACTACTCGACGAACTGCAGATTCCTGCTCCGCCGAACGGCGCCGCCACAACGATCGAGGAAGCCTGCGACATTGCCAGAGGCCTCGGCTACCCGGTGCTGTTGCGGCCCAGTTACGTGCTGGGAGGCCGCGCGATGGTGATCGCATACGACGAAGATACGGTGCGCCGCTACATGCGTGAGGCGGTGGTCTTCTCGCAGGATCGTCCCGTTCTGGTGGACCGGTTCCTGGAGAACGCTATCGAAGTGGACGTGGACGCGCTTTCTGACGGCGAAGACGTGCTGATCGCCGGCATCATGGAGCACATCGAAGAAGCCGGAATCCATTCAGGCGACAGTTCGTGTGTGCTGCCGGCCATTACTTTGAGCGAGGAGGTTCGGTCGACCATCATCGAGTACACCACCAGGATGGCGAAGAGGCTGAACGTTATCGGACTCATGAACGTGCAATACGCCATCCGGAATGGTGTCGTGTATGTGCTGGAGGTGAATCCGCGCGCCTCCCGTACTGTGCCGTATGTGAGTAAGGCTACCGGGATTCCGTTGCCCAAAGTGGCCGTCGCACTTATGCTGGGCAATAAGTTGAAAGACGTCACCAACCTTACTGGAGGTAAGTCGTCGGGCGTCCTGGACGTTTCTCAATTTTTTGTTAAGTCGCCGGTATTTCCGTTTAATAAGTTCCCGGGCGTCGATCCTGCGTTGGGTCCGGAGATGCGCTCGACGGGTGAAGTAATGGGCGTCGGCGAGAACTTCGGCGAGGCTTTCGGAAAGGCCCAACTCAGCGCCGGAACGCCACTGCCCGACCGTGGGTCTATCTTCATCAGCGTGAATGAAGGCGACAAGGCGATTGCCGTCGAGGTGGCGCGGAGATTCGCGGATTTGGGATTCCAGATTACGGCGACTCGCGGAACGGCCTCGGCGATCCAGCAATCGGGCGTACGCTGCAAGACAGTGTTTAAAGTGAATGAAGGACGCCCGAATGCCGTGGATTTAATGAAGGCTGGATCCGTGCAACTGGTAATCTACACGCCAACCAGCGGTGCCACTTCCTTCAGCGACGAGCGAGCCATTCGCCGCACAGCCGTCAGTTGGCGCGTTCCGATTATCACAACCATGAGCGGAGCGCGTGCCGCGGCTGAGGCTGTTGCCGCCCGCCGGCAGCATCCGGTGCGTGTCTGGAGTCTGCAGGAACTGCATGAGAGCCATCGCGAAGCCCTGAAAGCCAAGTGAGTTACTCCTGGCCATCGAGGCTGAGTTGTGCGAGACTAACGGAGGCTGCATGACCAACGATGCGGCCACGAGGAGGGTTTCTTGGATAGGCTCGAAGAACTCAAACAGAAGTACTCCAGCGTTCTGGATGTCCTAAAACAATCGAATGTGCGCCTGGATCATCTCCACGTACAGGACGATAAGCTGTTCATGCAGGGAGCGGCGCCGAATGAGGACATGAAGAATCGCGTCTGGACTGCGATTAAGGCCGTGGATCCGGCGCACAGTGATCTGACCTGCGACCTCAGCATCGATTCCAGTCTGCCGGTGCCGGCGCAAGCTCCCGCCGCTCAGACCTATACAGTTCAACCCGGGGATTCGTTGTCGAAGATCTCCAAGCAGTTTTACGGCGATGCGAATAAATACATGCGCATCTTCGAAGCGAACAAGGACCAACTGAGCGATCCGGACAAGGTGCGGGCCGGTATGGTTCTGAACATTCCGCCTGCATAAAAAGGACTAAATATGAGCTGGATGGATCAAATCGGCGGACTGCTCGGGCAGTTGGGTGGGGGGCAGTTATCCCCTGAGCATGCGGAGCAGCATTTCGATCAGGTGGCGCAGAATGTGCCGTCCGGCGACCTCGCTTCGGGGTTGGCGGCCGCGTTCCGTTCGGATGCAACGCCGGCATTCGGCCAGTTGGCCGCACAACTGTTCGGCAATTCGAATCCGCAGCAAAAAGCAGGATTATTGAATACTCTGCTGGCGGCGGCCGGACCGGCACTTCTGTCGGGCGGCGCGGGTTCGCTGTTGAGCCAGTTTACCGGCGGCGGACAGCAACCGATCACACCGGAGCAGGCCGAGCAGATTTCGCCGGACGTGGTGCACGACCTGGCGGCTCACGCACAGACGCACGATCCGAGTATTATTGATCAGGTCAGCGGATTCTACTCGGAACACCCCACTTTGGTTAAGACGCTGGGCGGCTTGGTGCTGTCGGTCGCCTTGGCGAAACTGGCTAACCGCAACGCTTGACCGGACCTTCGGGTCCGGCATCGGAGGCAACTATGCATCTTTTGTGGACACTGCTAATCGGTTTGATTATTGGAGCCGTAGCAAAACTGTTAATGCCGGGTAGAGACCCCGGCGGATTTTTCATCACAATGGCGATCGGCGTCGCGGGGTCGATTATCGCCACGTATCTGGGGCGCGCATTGGGCATGTATCGCGAGGGGTCCTCGGCGGGTTTCATCATGTCGGTGATCGGCGCGATGTTGTTGCTCCTGCTGTACCGCGTGTTTTTCAAGCGCACTGCCTGACGCACGGGCCCGGTGATCCTGCCGGGCCCTTCCCTCCTCGTTCCAACCATCGTCTGGGCGAGAATAGCTTCAGAGAGGCGAACTAGTGCTGATTGTCATGCACGCCCACGCGTGCCGCGAGGATATCGATCGCGTCTGCGCGCGCATTGAGACTTTGGGATTCCGCCCGCACGTAATGCCAGGCGCGGAAAGGACCGCCATCGGGGTCACCGGTAACCATGGTCTCATTCCGTCAGAAAAATTTGAGGATCTTCCGGGCGTCATCGAGGCGATTCCCGTGTCCAAGCCTTACAAACTGGTGAGCCGCGAAGTGAAGAGCGAGAACTCCGTGGTGACGGTTCACGGCGTCGCAGTCGGCGGGGACGAACTGGTATTCTGCGCCGGGCCGTGCTCGGTGGAGAGTCGCGAACAGACTCTCGAATCCGCGCGTGCAGTGAAGGCCGGCGGTGCGCAACTGCTCCGGGGCGGTGCCTACAAGCCGCGAACCTCGCCCTACGCTTTCCAGGGTATGGGCGAAGAAGGGCTGAAGCTTCTGGCCGAAGCGCGCGAAGAGACGGAACTTGGGATCGTCACCGAGGCCGTCGATACCGAAACCTTCGACCTGGTTGAGAGATACGCCGATTGCATTCAGATCGGCGCCCGCAACATGCAGAATTATTCGCTGCTGCGGCGCGCGGGGCGGGCTCGCAAACCGGTGCTGCTGAAGCGCGGCATGTCGTCGACTCTGGACGAGTTTCTCATGGCTGCCGAGTACGTCCTGTCCGAAGGCAACTACAACGTGATTTTGTGCGAGCGCGGCGTGCGCACGTTTGCCGATCATACTCGCAACACGCTCGATCTCAGCGTGGTGCCGGCTGTCCAGCGGCTGAGCCATCTGCCGATCATCGTCGACCCCAGCCACGGAACCGGCAAGCGCGACAAGGTGCATCCGCTGGCACTGGCGGCTGTTGCGGTTGGCGCGGCGGGTCTGATTGTTGAGGTCCACCCGAATCCCGATAAGGCGCTGTCGGACGGATATCAGTCGTTGTACCCGGAACAATTCGCCGAACTCGCCGATGAAGCCCGTGCGATCGCTGGACTGCTGGCCAGCCGCCGGGCGGCGAAGGCTCAGGTGCTGGCGAGTTGCTGACCGGCGGCGTGGCAAATGTTCCGTGACCACCGCTCCGTTTCCGAGCCGCGCGCGTCAGCAAGCGGTCTTAGAAAATACGTGACCGTACTTCTGAAACCGTGGACTTAGTTAGCCGGCTGGACCCGCTCGAAAGCGGGTCCGCGACCTGGATAGGCCGCCCCACGTCGTTCCGCTTGTAGTTACCGCTCACACACTAGCCGCGGTCGCCGTAAATGGATTCGCGGCTGATTGCTTCGTCGGACAAAGGCGGGGTGTGCGGAAATCCCTTCGCTGTTTCGCGCCAGACGCTCGTGCGCTCGGCCGGAGAGAGAGCCACATTCTGATCCGGGACCTGCTGCCACAAAACGCTCCGCAGGTATTCGGACAGTGGAAGGCCTCGCGCTTCGGCCTGGGCGATTAGCGCGGCTTCGATTTCGGGCGGTAGCTCGATCGTCACGGTCATTTTCGTCAGGATCCCTTTCTAGGGTATCCCGATGCCGACTGCCGGGGTCAGCCCGATACAATGGGAACATCCGATGCATATCGCCCTCGGCCAGATCAACTCCACTGTCGGGGACCTCACCGGCAACACAGACAAGATGATCGACCTCTCGCGCCAAGCTGCGGACGGCGGAGCCGAAGTCGTCGTTTTCCCCGAACTGTCGCTGAATGGCTACCCGCCGCGCGATCTGGTGGAGAAGCCAACCTTCCTCGACCGCACGCAGCAGCAACTGGATCGTCTGGCTGCCGCGACGGCCGATCTGGCGATTACGGTAATCTGCGGCTACGTGGGTCGCGCGGCGGATGCAACAGGGAAGCCGGCCACTAACAGCGCGGCCGTGATCGAGCATGGGAAACAGGTGTTCCGGCAGAACAAGATGCTGCTGCCCACCTACGATGTGTTCGATGAAGCCCGCTACTTCGATCCCGCGGAACACGAAAATCTGACGATGGTTCGCGGTTCCAAAACGGCGCTCACCATTTGCGAAGATGCGTGGAACGACAAGCAATATTGGGAGCGGCGATTGTATGAACGCGACCCGGTGGAAGAACTGACGCAGTCCGGCGCCGAGATCCTGATCAGCATCAACGCGTCGCCGTATCACATGCACAAGCGCGAACTGCGGCGCGAAATTTTCACCGCCACCGCACGCCGCTACAACGTCCCGCTGGTGTATGTGAATCAGGTGGGCGGCAACGATCAGCTGGTGTTCGACGGATCGAGTTTCGCGATGAACGCCCAAGGCCAGGTGATTGCGTCCGCGAAATCCTTCGCCGAGGATCTGGTGTTTGTCGACAC
The DNA here is from genome assembly GCA_038322675.1 of Bryobacterales bacterium. GTDB lineage: Bacteria > Acidobacteriota > Terriglobia > Bryobacterales > Bryobacteraceae > TMP-7. Next base: position 16,385 of record JBBQGE010000082.1, on the reverse strand, counting down.
AGCGAGCTCAACCGGCGGCCTCCACGCGGATCTGGCCGACGAGTGCGAAGCCGTTTATGAAGCGCTGGTTCTCGGTACTCGCGACTACATTCGCAAATGCGGTTTTTCGCAAGTGCTCATCGGATTGAGCGGTGGCATCGATTCGTCGCTGACAGCCGTCATCGCCGCCGACGCGGTGGGCCGTGAGAACGTCGCCGGCATCGGCATGCCCGGACCGTTCTCGTCCGATCACAGCGTCCGCGATGCACGCGAACTCGCCGAGCGGCTGGGAATCAGTTTCGAGATCATCCCCATCACGCCCATGTACGACGCGTTCGAAGGCGTCCTGGCGCCCTTGTTCGCGGGCACTCCGAAAGGTGTGACGGAAGAAAATCTGCAGGCCCGACTGCGCGGCGTGACGCTGATGGCGCTGTCGAATAAGTGGGGTTATCTGCTGCTGACCACGGGTAACAAGAGCGAACTCGCCGTCGGTTACTGCACGTTGTATGGCGATATGTGCGGCGGACTCGCAGTGATCAGCGATGTTCCGAAGACGCTGGTCTACACATTGTCGCGAATCGCCAATCGCCGTCATCCGGGCGCCATTCCCGAGAGCGTTTTCACGAAACCGCCATCGGCCGAACTCCGCCCCGATCAGAAGGACACCGACAGCCTGCCCGATTATGATGTGCTGGACGCCATCCTGCGCGCATACGTGGAGCAGTATCAATCGCCCGCACGAATCGCCGAAGAACAGCACCTCCCGCTCGCGCTGGTTCGCGACATCATCAACAAAGTGGATCGCAACGAATATAAGCGCCAGCAAGCCGCTCCCGGATTGAAGGTCACAAGCAAGGCCTTCGGCATAGGCCGCCGTTTCCCGATTGCGCAAAGGTTTTCTGAATGAAATTTGTAGCCGGAACAGTTGTCCTGTTCGTTATCGCGACGATTTTGATTTCCCAGCCGGGAGGTGGACCCCAGACCGTGGGTCCTCTGCCGGATGGCCGTTTTCTGCTGAACAGTGGCTGGATGCTGCAACCCGCGGGCAAGCAGATCCCGCTGGATACGCTGCCGATGTCGTCGGCGCTATCACCGGATGGCAAGTATCTGCTGATCCTGAACGGCGGCTACAAACCGCCCTCCATTTCGGTGCTCAGCGTGGCCGAACAGCGTGAACTCAGCCGCGTGCCGGTGGCGGATGCGTGGCTGGGAATTACCTTCACCCCGAACGGCAAAAACGTTTACGTGGGCGGCGGATCGCGCGCGAGTGTCTACGAATTCAGTTTCGACAACGGGCAACTCACGCCCGCACGCACGTTTGAAATCACACCCGCGGCGCAGCGCACCTTCACGGATTTCGTCGGCGACGTAGCTGTGTCTCCCGACGGCCGCCTGATCTACGCTGCGCAGTTGTTTCACGACTCCATCGCCGTCATCAATCCACAGAGCGGCCGCGTCATTGAGCAATTCAAGACCGGGCGGCGGCCGTATCGAATCCTGTTTCATCCCGACGGACAATCGTATTTCGTTTCCAGTTGGGCCGATGGCTCCGTCTATCATCACCAGGCCAGCGATGGTGCGCTGCTGAAGCGGATCGCCCTGGGTCCGCACCCGACTGACATGGTTTGGAGCAATCGCAAGCCGGAAGCCGAGGAAGGCGACGAGGCGGCGACTTATGCCGCGCGATTGTTTGTCGCGGCTGCCAACACGAACAGCGTTTATGTCGTCGGCGTGAGCGAATCAAAGGATCTGTCGCTGGCTGAAAATATCAACGTGGCACTCACGCCGCGGCATCCCCTAGGCATGACTCCGACGGCTGTGGCGCTCACGCCCGATCAGGGCCGGCTGTATGTCGCGTGCTCGGATGCGAACGCCGTGGCGGTGGTGGACGTGAGCCATGTCCGAAGCCGGGTGCAGGGATTCATCCCGACGGGTTGGTACCCGACCGCCGTTCGAGCGATGGCCGGCGGCAATCTCATCGTACTGAACGGCCGTGGCCTTCGTAGTTATCCGAATCCCAACGGACCGGGTCCTCTACGGCGTCCTATTCCCCTGCACGGTGGGACCCCGGCCGTCGAGTATGTCGGTCGCATCCAGACCGGTACGGCCTCGGTAGTCGCGCCGTTCGACGACGACCAACTCGATCTCTACACCAAGGCCGTGATGGATAACTCGCCCTACAATGACCGGCTATTGGATCAGGTGGAGACCGGTGCCAATAACCCGATTCCGTCCAAGCCCGGTGCGCCTTCGCCAATCCAGCATGTCATCTATATCGTAAAAGAGAACCGCACGTACGATCAGGTTTTCGGAGATCTTGGCCGGGGCAACGGCGATCCCGCGCTTGCTCTGTTCACAGCGGATACCACGCCGAACCAGCGAAAGGTCGCGAACGAGTTCATCCTGCTCGATAACTACTACGTCAACTCGGATGTCAGTGCCGACGGTCATAACTGGGCCACTGCCGCGATCGCGCCCGATTACACCGTGAAAATGTGGCCGAATAGCTATGCGGGGCGGCGTAAGCATTACGACTACGAGGGTGGGGAACCGGCCAATACCCCGCCCACCGGCTATATCTGGACGAATGCGCTCGCGGCCGGAGTCTCGATGCGCAACTATGGCTACTTCGCGACGAATCTGCCGGCGGCGGCCCCCGACGGCACCCAGGTCGCAAGAGTTCGCGATCCCGCACTGGCACCCGTTACGAACATGAAGTACCGAGCCTTCGATCTCGACTACCCCGACGTCGAACGGGCCAAAACATTTCTGGCCGATCTTGCGGAATTCGAAAAATCGGGGGAGATGCCGAAGTTCATCATCCTGCGGCTCGGTAACGATCACACCTCCGGCACTTCACCGGGGAAAGTCACGCCACTCTCCTCGATGGCCGACAACGACTACGCTCTCGGCCAGATTGTCGAAGGTCTTTCCAAGAGCCGCTTCTGGCCGTCTACAGCGGTATTCGTCACCGAGGACGATGCGCAGAACGGACCCGATCACGTCGATTCCCACCGCTCACTCGCATTTGTCATCTCACCCTATGTCCGTCATGGCGCGATTGACAGTACCATGTACAACCAGACGTCGATGCTGCGCAGCATCGAACTGATTCTCGGCGTTCGTCCCATGACCCACTTCGACGCCGGCGCACGTCCGATGTCGGCGGCCTTCCAAAGCACACCCGACTTGAAACCCTACCAGGCCGTGAAGCCGCAGCATGCACTCGACAATCGCAATCCTGCCAAATCGGCAACGGCGGCGCGCAGCCTTCGAATGGACTTCAGCGAAGCCGACATGATCGACGACGACGAATTGAACGACATCCTCTGGCGCGCCATTCGAGGTACGGATCCGCCAGTGCCGGTACGCAGTCTTTTTGCACGCTAACCATACATGCCCCACACCTACCTGTGCTTCGTATGGCACATGCATCAGCCGTTCTATAAGGACCTGATCTCGGGCGAGTATCACCTGCCATGGACTCGCATGCACGCCCTCAAAGATTACTACGGCATGGTGAAAATCCTGGATGGGTTTCCGGGTATCCACCAGACGTTCAATCTGGTGCCATCCATGATGCTGCAGATCGAGGAATACGCGTCCGGACGCGCGGCCGACCCGTTTCTTCGAGCCGCGCTCAAACCGGCCGAGGATCTGACCGCCGACGATCAGGCGTTTCTGCTCCAGTATTTCTTCCACGCGAATCCAGCGCGAATGATTTATCGCTTCGGCCGCTATGGCGAGTTGTACGACTCATGGCAGCGGGCGGGACGAAACCCAAAGCACGCCCCGCGGAACTTCGGCCTGGGCGAGTTCCGCGATTTGCAGGTCCTCTCCCAACTGGCCTGGTTCGATGAAGAAGATCTGCTTCACGATCCCGAGATACGGGGCCTGGTGGAGAAAGGCGAGCGATTCAATGCGGCTGATCAGGCGTTGATTGGCCGCAAGCAACAGTCGGCGCTGCGCCGGGTTCTGCCTGTTTATCGCGAGTTTGCCCAGCGCGGCCAGATCGAACTGTCCACCACTCCCTTCTATCACCCGATTCTGCCGCTGCTTTGCGATACCAACATCGCCGAGGTGGCGCATCCGTACGTGCCGCTTCCGGAGCGATTCTGCTATCCCGGCGACGCACGCGAGCAACTGCAACGGGCTCGAGCGTACATGCAGAAGGAGTTCGGAAAGGCGCCCGCGGGACTCTGGCCTTCAGAGGGATCGGTTTCGGACGCTGCACTGGGTCTCGCGGCAGAGGCTGGTTTCCAATGGTCGGCGACTGATAACGGAGTTCTGGCGCGGACCATTCATCGCGACGGGGGGCCGTTGGACGCCTATCGTCCGTACGTCTGGCGGCACAATGGCCACGAACTGCAAGTCATTTTCCGCGACCATCATCTCAGCGATCTGATTGGGTTCGTTTACTCACGAATGACTCCCGGCGAGGCGGCCGGCCACTTCCTCGCGCAGATTCGAAACAACTGCCGCGATATTCTGGCGACCGGGCGTGACGCCCTGGTGCCCATCATCCTCGACGGCGAGAACGCCTGGGAGTATTACGCGAACAACGGCCGTCCATTCCTGACGGAGTTGTACAGCCGGATCGAAGCCGATTCTTCCATGACCGCTCTCACGGTCTCGGAAGCGTTGGGCCGGGTGGAGCCCTCGCCAATCGATCACATATTCCCGGGGTCGTGGATCAATGCGAATTTCGACATATGGATCGGCGGGGAGGAGGACAATCGCGCGTGGGATTACCTTTTGCGGGCGCGTCGCCTGTATGAGCAGGTGATCGCGGAGGGCGGCCGGAATCTGCCGCCGGACCGGCTGACGCTCGCATATGAAGAACTGCTGATTGCCGAGGGCAGTGATTGGAACTGGTGGTACGGCCCCGAGCATGAATCCGCCAACCGGCCGGAATTCGATCGCCTGTACCGGCTGCATCTCGCGAACGTGTATCGGGCACTGGGATTGGAGCCGCCCGCCGAGCTTTCCCGTCCGATTCTGAAAATCGAACAACTGGAATCGCACGACATTCCGACGGGTCCCATTCGAGCGACGATCGACGGCGAGGTGACCAGTTACTTCGAGTGGCTAGGCGCCGGGATGTACCGCGTCGACAATCGCTCGGGGGCGATGCACGGACAGAGATTCGTCATCCGCGAACTTCGATATGGAAGCGATGGTCTGAGTCTATTTTTGCGATTGGACTTCGAAGAGACGATGATTTCGTCGATGCAGGGAGCAGTCGTGACTTTGCAGATCGCGCCTGTCGCCAGCCCTGGTGACACTACGACTCTGAACATGGAACTGGATAGCGGGCGGCCGTGCGAGGCGGAGGGAACGGAATTCGCGTTTCTCAAAATCTTCGAAGCGCGCGTACCGTTAAGCCGCATTGGGGCCGCCATGCGGCAGCCCGTGCGGTTTCATTTGTCGTTGTGGCAGGACGGCCTCCCGCTCGACGCGGTGCCGCAACAGGGATGGATCGAGGTGCCCACCGCTGAACCCAGCGATTGGGGATTCTGAATACTACTTGCGGCTGGAGTATTTGTCTAACTCGGCAATCAACGGCTTTGCCGCCGCGGGAGTTTCCATGCCGCCGAGCACGATGTCCTTGTTCTTGTAAGCCGCGCCGTACAACTCGGCATTAGCATCGGCGTCTTCACGAAGCGTTGCTCCCGTTAGCGAAATGCCACCGAACACGCCGCGCTGTCTCGACCAGGTGAGAATCTGCGCATTCATCAGCGCGTCGGTCTGCGCGCTGGAGTCCCGGCCCACCGGACCCGCGGCCACGGACGCATTGCCGCCGAGCGTGAAGCGGCTCGACATCAACTTGGCCGCACCGCCCGTATTCATCACCAGCATCACCACGTCCGTCTCGGCCCCCCCGATCTGAAAGCCAACGCTCCCACCCTCGATGCGAATCGCGCCGGGCGCTGACCAACTCACACCGCTCGGTTTCCGGCACGAGATAAATCCGCGCCCGTACTTGCCGCCGAAGATAAACGCTCCCTTCTTCATTCCGGGCACCAGCACAATACATTGCGCCTTATTCAGAAGATCCTGCGGGATCGACTTGTCGGGAGTATCCATAATTTCGCCGAGTACGGTTGTAGCCGCGTTCAGGCGTTTTACGGCGTCCTTCTGCGCCGCCGCGAACGCAGGAACCAGGCTGGCGGCAACTATAAAATAGGTCGTTAATTTCATTTATTCTCCACAGTCAAGACAGCTTTTCCGATAACTCGTCTCCGGGCGATGTCTTTCATCGCCCGGGGTGCTTCCGATAGAGGATACGTGCAGGTCACCGCAGGCCGGATCTTGCCGGCTGCGTAGAACTGCTCGAGCGCATTCTGCGTTTCGCGCATGAACCAGGGACGGGAATTCGCGTAATCGCCCCAGAACACGCCGACGACCGACATGTTCTTCAAAAGAATCCGGTTGGTTTGAATTGTCGAGATACGGCCTGCGGCGAATCCGATTACCAGCAGGCGGCCTTCCGAGGCGATACATTTTGTCGAAAGGTCGAAGATGTCACCACCGACAGGATCGTAGATGACGTCGGCGCCGCGCCGTTCGGTCAGTTCCTTGACGCGGTCCACCCAGGACGGGTCGCTGTAATCGAGGGCATGGTCGGCGCCTTGCGCGAGTGCAAAATCCACCTTCGCCGGCGCGCCCGCGGTCGCGATGACGCGGGCACCCAGCGCCTTCCCGAGTTGAATCGCCGACATGCCGACTCCGCTCGCGCCGGCATGTACCAGCAGCCATTCGCCAGGCTGCACGGCGGCCCGCTTGCTGAGAGCAAACCACGACGTGTGATAGACGATGGGTACGGATGCCGCTTCGTTCCAGCCCATACCTTCCGGGATCACGAACGCGCGGTAGGAATCGGCGAGGCTGTATTCCGCGTATCCACCGAACGACGTCATCGCCATCACACGATCGCCTTTCTCGAACGTTGTCACCTCGGACCCCACTGCATCCACTACCCCCGCCACCTCGGCTCCAGGCGTAAAGGGAAACGGCGGCCGCACCTGATACTTTCCTTGAATTTGCAGCAGATCGAAAAAGTTAATCGATGCCGCGTGATTGCGGATCCGGACCTGCGACGGCCCCGGTTGCGGCAGCGCAGCCTCGCCGAATTCCATGCCGTCAGGTTCGCACCACTCGTTTACGAGCCAGGCTTTCATCTCTCTCCCGCCATTAGTTTCGTTTGGTGGACGTGCCGAAGTACGGATCGGGTTCAGGAATCGCCGCGCCGTCCTTGCGCGGCGACGATGCCGCCGAATGCACGCCCGTGCTGCTGTCGAGCATCACGGCCTGACCGCCGCCCATGTAAGCCGAATATTCGCCGCCCACGTTGAGCACGTGTCCACGCCTGTTGAGTTCGTCGCGAGTTTCTTCCGGCACTCTGGATTCGATGCGAACGTCGCATCCGCCGATGGTGAGTTTCGTAAATCGAGGTGCTTCGAGCGCCGCTTGCATATTCATGTGGTGATCCACGATGTTCGATACAAACTGAGCTTGCGCCTGGGCCTGGTTCATTCCGCGCATGATGCCGAAGCCGATGTGCTGATCGCCCTTTTCTAGAAAGCCGGGGATGATGGTGTGGTACGGACGCTTATGCGGGGCCAGCGCGTTCGGGTGCTTCGGGTCGAAAGAGAAACCGCCCATGCGGTCCTGCAGCGCGAATCCGTCGACGACGACACCCGATCCGAAAATATCGGAGATGCTCTGAATCCAGGACACGATGTTGCCCTCGCGATCGATGACGCTGAGGTACACGGTATCGTGGCCCGGCGGTTCACCCGGTTCGCTGTCGCACTGAGCCTTTATCGGATCGATGAGTTTGGCGCGCTCTTTGGCATACTCCTTCGAGCGAAGACCCTCGGTGGGCACTTTCACTTTCCGCGGGTCCCCAATCCAGCGCTTCAAATCCTGATACGCGAGCTTCTGCGCTTCGATCTTGTAGTGAAACGCTTCGGCGCTGGTCTGGGAGTACTCGGGGATGGGAAACTGCTCCATGATGTTGAGCATTTCGAGGGTCCCGATTCCCTGCCCGTTCGGAGGCATCTGGTAGACGTTCCAACCGCGATACGTAGTGGATAGCGGCTGTACCCACTCGGCTTCGTAATTCGCGAAATCGGCGGCGGTCAGCGTGCCGCCCAGTTGGCGGGAGGTGGCGAGAATCGCCTCGGCAATCGGACCCTTGTAGAATGCTTTGGGCCCCTGGTCGGCCAGAATTTCGTAGGCCCGCGCCAGGTCGGGATTGCGGAAGATCTCGCCGACTTTCGGTGCGCGGCCGCCCGGCAGATACACGCTCCGGGCGTACGGATCCTGGAGTTTGCCCGCCGAGTTCTCCCAATCGTACTGGATAATTTCCGTTACGGGGAATCCGTTGCGAGCGTAGTAAATGACAGGCTGGAAGAGGTCGCGCCAGGGCAGTTTGCCGAAGCGCTGATGCATTTTCGCCCAGCCGTCGACGGCGCCCGGCACGCTGACAGCATGGATGCCGGTGGACGGCATGGTGTAGAAATCGTGGGCCTTTAGCCAATCAATGCTGAGTCCGGCCGGGGACCATCCGCTGGCGTTGATGCCGGTGAGTTTGCCGGTCTTGGCGTCCCGGTACATTGCGAACAGGTCGCCTCCGGGACCGGACATCATCGGTTCCACCAGGGAAAGCACGGCGTTCGCTGCGATGGCGGCATCGACGGCGGATCCGCCCCGCGCCAATATCTGCGCACCGGCCTGGGATGCGAGGGTCTGGCTGGTGGCCACGATCCCGCCTTGCGTCATCACCATCGACCGGGCCTGCCACCGATCCTGGGCAAAGGCTGTCATAATGAATGCGAGACAAAATAGGCCGAGTTTCACGAGCCCTCATTCTAGCGCACCGCCACCTGACCGGTTTTCCGGGTTGGATGGCGAGGGTCCAATGCTATAATCAATATGAAACCGCGATGTTCGTAGTATGGGTAACTTGCCAAAGTCCCGGAGAACTGTGTGAAGCGCGCTGGGTCAGACGATTCTTTACGTTGTTCGTTTTGCCATAAAAGCCAGGATGTTGTTGGAAAGCTCATCTCTTCCCCCAGCGACTATCCAAGAGCTTATATCTGTGATGAGTGCATCGCCGTATGCAACAGCATACTGGAGGACGATCGGCACGATCAGCCCTACGGTGCACCTCACAAGCTGCCGAAACCGCTCGAACTGAAAGAATACCTCGATCAGTACGTAGTGGGACAGGACGCCACCAAGAAGAAGCTTGCGGTGGCGGTCTACAACCACTACAAGCGGATTCAGATGAACAAGCAGCGCGGCTCCGATGTCGAACTTTCCAAGTCGAACATCATGCTGATCGGCCCCACCGGGACCGGCAAGACCCTGCTCGCGCAGACGCTGGCCCGAATTCTGGACGTTCCGTTTGCCATCGTCGATGCGACTACCCTGACCGAAGCGGGATACGTGGGTGAGGATGTCGAGAACATCATCCTGCGGCTTCTGCAAAATTCCGACTGGGACGTGCAACGTTGTCAGCAGGGCATCATCTATATAGATGAGATCGACAAGATCGGCCGCAAGGACGAGAACCCGTCGATTACCCGCGACGTCTCGGGCGAAGGTGTCCAGCAGGCGCTCCTGAAGATCCTGGAAGGTACCATCGCGAATGTTCCGCCGCAGGGCGGGCGCAAGCATCCGCACCAGGAATTCACGGCGGTGGATACCAGCAATATCCTGTTCATCTGTGGTGGCGCTTTCGTCGGCTTGGAGAAAGTAATCTCGCGCCGCATCGGCACTCGGACCATCGGATTCACGGCCGAGGACGAGAACTCGAAAAAGTTGTTCACCAGCCGCCGGGACACGGGAATGCTGGAGCTGATTCAGCCGATCGACTTGATCCATTTTGGCTTCATTCCGGAATTTGTGGGACGGCTGCCCGTCGTGGGTGTGCTGGAGGATCTGAGCCGCGATGCGCTAATGCAGATCCTGACGAAACCGAAGAATGCGATCATACGGCAGTACCAGAAACTGTTCGAGTTCGAAAATGTTAAACTGAGATTTAACGACGACGCGCTGGAAGCCATTGCGGCACTCGCCATGGAACGCAAGGTGGGCGCTCGCGGTCTGCGGATGATCCTCGAGGATCTGATGTTAGACCTCATGTATTATCTCCCCTCATACAAGAAGGTTCGCGAATTCCTGGTGACCAAGGAGATGGTGCTTTCGCAGAAAATCAACATGGCGGTTCTGGAGAAAGCGGGCTAAGCTGCTTTTTCAGTGGCTAACGATCGCCGGCTAGTGGCTATTTGCGTATAGCCGCGCGGGCCAATCCTAGCCACTCGCCACTAGTCACACAGCCACTTTTCAAATGCTAACTTCCAAAGACAAGGCGGATACGCGGCGCTTACCGATGATGCCCATCCGGGACGTGGTGATCTTCCCGTTCATGATGACGCCGTTCGTGGTAGGCCGCGAATCGAGTGTTCGCGCACTCGAAGAAGCGCTCGCCGCCGACAAGAAGATTTTCCTCGCGACGCAACACGACGCCTCCGTCGACGAGCCCCGGCCGGATGAGATCTACACCGTCGGCACGGTCGCGAATATCGTTCAGAGTCTCCGGTTGCCGGATGGCAACATCAAAGTCCTCGTCGAGGGCGTTGAGCGCGGCAAGATCGTGAGCGTCAATGAAGACGAAGGATTCTTCAAAGCCGTTGTCAAAACGTTCCACTTCAAGGTGGAGTCGGGCGCGCAACTCGAATCGCTGACCACTCGCGTGACGACGCTGTTTGAGCAGTACGTCAAGCTCAGCCAGAATCTGAACTACGAGACGATGATCGCCGCCATCCGCGTGGACGAGCCCGGCAAACTAGCCGACACCGTGGGCGCGAATCTGCAACTCACTATCGACGAGAAGCAGGAACTGCTGGAGATCTTCGACCCCATCGACCGCCTGACCCGGGTGGCGGAGATGCTCGACATCGAGATCGAAAAGCTCAATGTCGACCGCACCATCCAGGGCCGCGTGAAGCGGCAGATGGAGAAGGCGCAGAAAGAGTACTACCTCAACGAGAAGATTAAGGCGATCCAGAAAGAACTGGGCCGCGGCGAGAAGAGCGAAATCGACGAGCTGAAGAAGAAGATCGAATCGTCCGGGATGACCAAGGACGCAAACGACAAGGCCCTGACCGAGTTGAAGCGCCTGGAAAATATGCCGCCGATGTCGGCTGAATCCACCGTTTCGCGCAATTACCTCGATTGGCTGCTTGCTGTACCGTGGAAGAAAAAGAGCAAGGAAATCCGCGATCTTCTGTTCGCGCAGCAGGTTCTGGAGAACGATCACTACGGTCTGGAGAAGATCAAGGAACGGATTCTCGAATTCCTGGCGGTCCGCCGTCTGGTGCAGAATCCAAAGGGTTCTATTCTTTGTTTTGTTGGACCTCCCGGTGTAGGGAAGACTTCGCTCGGAATGTCGATTGCGAAGGCAACAGGCCGGAAGTTTGTGCGCATGTCGCTTGGGGGCGTGCGCGACGAAGCGGAGATCCGTGGGCATCGGCGCACTTACATTGGTGCTCTGCCTGGTCAGATTCTTCAGATGATGAAGAAGGCCGGTACGCGGAATCCGGTGTTCATGCTGGACGAAATCGACAAGATGGCGGCCGATTTCCGTGGCGATCCCTCCGCGGCGCTGCTCGAAGTCTTGGACCCCGAGCAGAATTACATGTTCGTGGACCACTATCTCGATGTCGAGTACGACTTGAGCCAGGTGTTCTTTGTAGCAACGGCGAACGTGATGCACACCATCCCGGCCGCATTGCAGGACCGCATGGAAGTGATCCGGCTGTCGGGTTACACCGAACTGGAGAAGCTGGAAATCGCCAAGAAATTCCTCGTCCAGAAGCGGATGAAGGAGACGGGTGTCGGCGACAAGCAGATTGAGATTACGGACGATGGCTTGCGGTCCCTGATCGAGTACTACACGCGGGAAGCGGGCGTTCGTAACCTGGAGCGGGAAGTCGGAAACCTGTGCCGCAAGGTGGCGCGGAAGATCGTGAATGCACAGAGCGCCGAGAATGCGGTTGAGCTGCCGAAGGTCATTATCAACGCGGCCACTGTTACGGAATTTCTCGGACCCCAAAAGTTTCGCGACCTCCGGACCGATCGAAAGAATGAAGTGGGCGCGGTCACGGGCTTGGCTTGGACCGAAGTGGGGGGCCAGATTCTGACCACGGAAGCGACCACAATGGAAGGCAGAGGCAAGCTGACCACCACCGGAAAACTTGGCGACGTGATGCAGGAATCGGCGCAGGCGGCGATGAGCTATCTAAGGTCGCGCGCGCACCTTTTTGGATTGCCCAGGGATTTCTATCGTCACCTGGATATCCACGTACACGTTCCAGAGGGCGCCATCCCGAAGGACGGACCTTCCGCGGGAATTACCATCGCGACCACCCTGGTCAGCGCCCTGACGGGAATTCCGGTGCGCGGCGATCTTGCCATGACCGGAGAAATTACGCTGCGGGGCAAGGTACTTCCCATCGGCGGATTGAAAGAAAAGCTGATGGCGGCGCACCGTCACGGCATCCGGGAAGCGATTCTTCCGAAAGACAACGAGAAGGATCTGCCTGACATTCCGGAGTTGATTCGGAACGAGATGAAGTTGAATTTCGTCGAGTCAATGGACGAAGTTTTGAAAATTGCACTGGAGCGGGAGATTGTGGCGCTGCCCATGCCTCCGAATCCGGTGGAGATCGCGCAAAGAGCGGCTGAAGAGAACCTGACCCACTAAGACGGGTTCTCCGAGCGCAGGTTTTAATGGAAGCAGAACATATTACGAGTGCGCCCGGAATGGATTACTTTCCGGCCGAATCTCTTCCTGAAATCGCGTTTTTGGGCCGAAGCAATGTTGGAAAGAGCAGCCTGTTGAACTATCTGACAGGTAAGAAGGGGTTGGCGTACACGAGCGCGAACCCCGGTTGCACGCAGTTGATTAATTTCTATCGCGTAGATGGAAGTTGTCACTTTGTGGATTTGCCCGGTTATGGATACGCTCGGGTTCCTCTGGATGTAAAAGCCCAATGGAAGGAACTGATTGAATCGTACCTGTTAAATCGTAAGACGCTGGAATTGGCAGTGGTCCTGCTCGACGCCCGTAGGGGGTGGATGGAGAAGGACCTAGAGCTCAAGAATTGGCTTGAGTGCCAGCACCTGCCGTATGTGGTGGTTGCCACGAAAGTAGATAAGTTGAACCAAAAAGAGGAATATCGCGGCTTGGCCGCTATTCGCGAAAAGATCGCGGGCAGCGACCTGTTGCCGTTCTCGGCAGTAACGGGCCGGGGAGCGAGGGAAATTTGGCAAGCGATTTGGAAAAGAAAGATCCAGCCGTAATAGCGGCTGTACCGGCGGCGGAGAAGGCGCCCGAAGCAAAGGTTGCAGCGGAAGTGAAAGCGCCTGACGTGAAGGCTCCCGAGCCTAGGCCAGCCGACGCGAAGGTGGCCGAGCCCAGAGCGGCGGAACCGAAACCAGCCGAAGCAAAGTCTCCTGATGTAAGGTCGCCTGAAGCGAAATCGGTCTCCGAGCACAAAGCTGCCGAGGCGAGAGCCGGCGAGGGCAAAGGCTTAGAGACGAAACCCGCTGTGGAACCAAAGGGAGCCGAGGTGAAGCAGGACGGCGGCGGGCACGGGGCCGGCCGCAAACGCCACGGCGCCGCGGCCCAGGCGCAAAACGGGAAGAATGGCGCTGCTACGCTCGACTTGGTCGAATTGAAGGACATGAGCATCGTGAAGCTCAACCAGATCGCGAAAGATTTGGCTGTAGTGGGCGTTGCCGGTCTTCGAAAGCAGGAGTTGATTTTCAAGATCCTCCAGACCCAGGCCGAAAAGAGCGGACTGATCTTCTCCGAGGGCGTCCTCGAGTGCCTGCCGGATGGCTTCGGATTCCTGCGCGCGCCCGAATACAACTACCTGCCGGGCCCGGACGACGTCTACGTCTCTCCGTCGCAAATCCGGCGCTTCGATCTGCGCACTGGTGACACCATCTCCGGCCAGATCCGGCCGCCGAAGGAAGGGGAGAGGTACTTCGCGCTTATTAAGGTAGACGCGATCAACTTCGAACCGCCGGAGGAAGCCCGAAACAAAATCTTCTTCGACAACCTGACGCCGCTCTATCCCGATGAGCGGCTCAAGCTCGAAACCACCAAGGAGAACTTCTCCGGACGTGTGATGGATCTTCTTACCCCGATCGGAAAGGGACAGCGCGGTTTGATTGTCGCTCCTCCCCGGACCGGTAAGACGATGCTGCTACAGAACATCGCCAATTCGGTGACGCACAACCATCCGGAAGTGGCGTTAATTGTTCTGCTAATTGATGAGCGTCCGGAAGAAGTCACGGACATGCAGCGCTCGGTGCGCGGCGAAGTCATCAGCTCGACGTTTGACGAACCGGCAACCCGTCACGTACAAGTAGCGGAAATGGTGATCGAGAAGGCGAAGCGTCTGATCGAACATAAGCGTGATGTGGTGATCCTGCTCGATTCCATTACCCGTCTGGCCCGCGCGTACAACACGGTGGTTCCGCCTTCGGGTAAGGTTCTCTCGGGCGGCGTCGATTCGAATGCGTTGCAGCGTCCGAAGCGGTTTTTCGGGGCGGCGCGCAATATCGAAGAAGGCGGCTCGCTGACCATCGTTGCCACGGCGCTGGTGGATACCGGGAGCCGCATGGATGACGTAATCTTTGAAGAGTTCAAAGGTACGGGTAATATGGAAATTCACCTCGACCGGAAGCTGGTCGACAAACGTGTCTTCCCTGCCATCGATATCAATAAGAGCGGTACGCGTAAGGAAGAGCTGCTCATGCCTCGGGAAGAATTGAACCGGGTCTGGGTGCTGCGCAAGGTATTAAACCCGCTTTCCCCAGTAGAATCAATGGAATTGCTCCTCGACAAGCTGGGCCGTACCCGTTCGAACGCCGAATTCCTGGGAGCGATGTCAGGCTAAGACCGGGGTCTTCTTTATACAGTCAGCACTGGACGCGTTGGGCATAACCAATCTGGTAAGATTTTCGTCATACTATCTAGTGACAATCCCATTTGCTCCCTGGCGACGCTTGATAGCGCTGAAGCAGGGTACTGCCAGATTTTTTAGGGCCGTTGGAAGGTGCTGACATGCAGTATGAAATGAGCGGGGCATCACTGCCCAGTCTCGCGCCAACACAGGCGCCCGCTACACCCATCACCGAACCCGCCGTCAAGCGGCCGAAGTCTCGCGGAGGCTTGTGGGCGCTGCTTTTTGTTATTGTAGCAGGCGGAGTTGGTTACTGGCTCTGGAGCACACCTGCCGCTGATAAAACCGGCGGCGGGGCTGGCCCGGCTATTACACGGACTGCCGCGATCACCTCGGGGCGGATCGACAGGACCATCCGTCTTACCGGGACGACGGGCGCTCAGGATTTCGTTTCGCTGGTGACTCCCCAGCTTCGCGGCTCGCGAGGCGGCGGCGGTAGGGATTCTGGTAGCAAGGTCTACAACGCAGCGAGCAGTCCCAACATTATTATTACGTCAAACTCGGGTAAGGGCAGCGGTTCTTCCTCTTCGTCTTCGTCTTCTCCTTCCGGCGGCGGTTCCGGTTCCAGTGCGGGAAGCGGTTCCAGCGGGAGTGTTACTTCTTCGGCGGGACAGTCCGGCAACAACCAGTCAGCCGCCATGCAGGCATCCACTTCGCGCGTCAGCAAATCCAGCGGCTCCAGCAGTCACATCACCACCGCTCCGGCCGATAACAGCGGCGCCAATACCCTGGGGTCTACGGCGGACCAGCTCGCCGGCGGTGCGAATGGTCCCGGCAGCGGCGGTGGAGGAGGCGGAGGCGGCGGTGGTAGCGGAGATTTTGGCCTGGTTCTACTGAAAACCATGAAGCCTGGCGCGCTGGCGAAAAAGGGCGACACGGTAGCGGATTTCGACCGGCAGTATATGCTGACCCGCCTGGACGATTACCGGGTTTCCGTGGCCCAGACCGAGTCCAACGTCGTAAAACTGAGGGCCGAAATGCAGGTTGCGCGCAAGTCGCACGACCAGGCAACGGCGGCCGCGAAAGCAGATTTGGAAAAGGCCAAGCTCGACGTGAAGACGACGCCGGTTCTGGGAGCCATTGACGAAGAACGCGTGAAATTGGCACTAGAAGAGGCGGACGCCCGGTATAAACAGCTATTGGCGGAAGAAAAGTACTTCGATATCGGTCAGAACGCGCAGTTGCGAAACGCGGAACTGGATTTGCAACAGGCCAAGATCGAACTGAAACGCGTGGAAGCGAATGCCGACCGGATGTTGATGAAAGCGGCTATCGGCGGTCTGGTGGTAATGCAGAGCACGTTCCGGGGCTCGGAGATGGCGCAAATTCAGGAAGGTGACCAGCTCTACCCAGGGC
>JBBQGE010000081.1:0-29249 GCA_038322675.1 Bryobacterales bacterium | reverse complement strand
CCGGGCGGGCATCAAAGTCTCCGATCAAGACCTTGCACAAGTCCGACTCCGTCGCGACAAATTCCACGGCGACTGGAACTACGAGATCCAACCGCGAAATTCTTCTCCCTGATTTATTTATTTCTAGACAGATCCTAAGTGCCGGCACCACTCACGCGAAATCGATCGCCACAACTTCGTGTAACTCAATCGACGGCAACTCCAGACTTACGACGCTCCCTGAAATCCGATGACCCGGTGGCTTCCCGCTGACCAGTAGGCTCACCTTCGAAACGCGCCGGCCCTCCGGCACACGAATCCGAACCTGCTGCGGCGGCGCCGGAATGATCTCGCGAATCGGGCCCTTCATCATCATCGGATTCGTCAGATTCACCAGGTGCGCCGTCATCGAATCCTTCTGCATCCAGAGCGACACGTCCAGCACGCCTTTCCCTTCCACCGTCAACGGCTGTTCCTCATTCGAAGCCCACAGCACCGAATTCCTCAGAACCGTCCAATGATCGCCCGAGAGCACCTCCCAGAATGTGCGATCGATGTCGAACGGAAAATACACCACTCGCCCGCGGCCGAATTCGCGCGCGTAGACGCCCGGGATATCCGTATGGGACACGCGTGGATAAACCTCCTCCATCGGCAAATCGGGATACGACGGTACCAGCGTCAGCGCAGAGTACCCGGCTTGCAGCGGGCGCGTATGAACCCACTCGGTACCGTTGATGATGCGGGTCGCGTCTTCCAGACCGCGGACAATCGGGTGGAACTCGCCCGTACGAGGATCCTTCTCGACGTTCAAATACGAATTCGGAACTCGCGAATCCACGCGGCCATCGAACGACGTCCCGAATAACTCCGCCAGCCCGAAATCTCTCCGCCTGACTCCCCACTCGTCGTAGAGCGAGGTCTCGTGAGTCGCAACCAGCCTTCCGCCGTTTCGCACGAATGACGTCAATTGGAGGCATTGCTCGTCCGATAATGCGGCAATGTTCGGAAGAACCAGCGTCCGGTACCGGCCGATGTGATTCGGATCCAACAGCCGGTCATGCACCATGTCGAACGGAATCCGCGCCTCCACCAGCGCCTGATAGAAGCCCAGCGCATGATCCTCCACCTTCGCATGCGCCCGTTCGCCGCCATAGAACGATGCCGTCTGCTGCGAGTACACCATCGCCACGCGCGCCAGCGACTTCTCGTTCCGCAAATAGCGCTCCTTGCTGTGGTGCCACGAGTACAGATCCTCCACCGGCTTCATCCACCGGTGATCGATCACCTTTCCGTTGAATTTCGTGAACCAGGGCCGCAGATTATGCGCCACTCCGTCCACCACCCACATTCGGATCTCGTCGGCGTTCTGAACCGAATCCTTCCAACGATACGGCTCCTCCACGCCCATGCTGAAGATACCGACAATGGCCTTCTTACCGAGCGTGGCGCCATACTCTTTCCCGTTCTTACCGTTCATCCACGGCGGCATGAGTCCGCGCCGCGCCTGCCGGTCCGCGAACAAAGTCGGCGCCATTTCGCCGATGGTCTTCATATCCAGATCGCTCAGTGCGCCGCCGCCCGCGTTCGCGATATAACTCGCGTTCGGATTGATCTTCTTGATCTCCCCATCCCACAGCCGCCACAATTCGAACAGCCGGTTCTGATGCCAGACGATGTACTGCCGTCGCGAGGGATCCTGCGGGTTCAATGTCCGCGGCAGGTGAAACCCGGAGAATTTCCGGAAGTTCTCCTGGCAGTGCTCGCAGTAGCACATCCCCGATCCCGCCCATCGATTGCTGAAGATCCCGTCCACCTGATACAGGCTCATGATCTCCCGCGTGACATCCGTCATGAACTCGAAGTTATACGGCCCCAGCGCGCAGGTAACCCATAGCTCGGGATCGGCCCAATGCTTGCGCTTGCGGCCATTCGAGTCCACGGCGATCCAGTCGGGATGCGCATCGTACACGTCCTGATGCGCGGCATGCGGGTCGGTGCGCGCGATCACATTCATCCGGAGTTTCCTGCACCCGGCCACCAACTCGCCGAAACTATCGCGGTCGCCAAGGAAAGTGCTCCGGTGGTGCAGCGGGATCTTGGTGGGATAGTAGGCGACGCATCCGCCCGCCGACAGGCACGCGGCATCGGAGTGAGTGCGCTCAAAATAATCGAGCCAGAACCGCGGATCGTAATTGCCGGGATCGTCTTCCACCAGCGTCAACTGGGCCCAGCGCATCGGGCGCCCGTACCAGCCTTCGCTCTCGGTAGCGGCGCCGCCTGAATTCGCGCTCAACGCGGCGCCCGCCACCACCCCCGCCGATTGCTGAAGAAAATCCCGCCGGTCCATCATGTGAACTCCGTCGCTCCTCGGCAGAACGATATCATGTTCTGCGGGACCCTCTATGTCGTTATCCTCCGCGCAGCAAGATACCGTCGTCCGCGCCCTCAATCAGTTTCGCATCGAACTGCCGTCGTGGGCGTTTGCCGACACCGGCACGCGATTCGGAAAATTCACCCAACTCGCAGCCGCGTCCACATTCGAAGAGAAGGCGTCGGATGCCGGGCAGGTTCACCGATTCACTGGATGCTGTCCGACCATCGCGATCCACGTGCTCTGGGATTTCCCGAACGGGCTCGCCGATATCCCGGAGGCCAAGCGCGTCGCCGCCGCCCAGGGCATCGCCATCGGCTCCATCAGCCCGAACATCTTCCAGGATCAGGAATACAAGCACGGCTCGATCGGCAATCCCGATCCGGCGATCCGCGCGCGTGCGTTGCGTCACATGCTCGATTGCGTCGAGTTGGCTCATGCGGCCGGAAGTCGCGACGTGACGCCGTGGTTCGCCGACGGCTCGAATTATCCGGGCACCGCCAACATCCGCGCCCGCCGTGGATGGTTCGAAAAGGCTCTTCGCGAAGTCCACGATGCGCTTCATCCGGGCCAGCGGCTGCTCATTGAGTACAAGCCGTTCGAGCCCGCGTTCTATCACACCGATATCGCCGACTGGGGAATGTCGTACTTGCTGGCGAAGTCCGCGGGGCCGAACTCCAGGGTGCTGGTCGACACGGGCCATCATTACCAGGCGCAGAACATCGAGCAGATTGTCGCGTGGCTGCTCCACGACGGCATGCTCGGAGGTTTCCACTTCAACGATCGCCGTTATGCCGACGACGACCTGACGCTCGGCTCCATCGATCCCTACCAGGTGTTCCGCATTTTTCACGAAATCTGCTTCTATTCGTGGGAGACGGGCAACACGCCCGACATCGCGTACATGGTGGATCAGAGCCACAATCTGAAGCCGAAAATCGAGGAGATGATTCAGACCGTCACCACCGCGCAGGAACTCTTCGCCAAGGCCGCGTTGGTGGATCACCCCCAGCTCGCAGCCGCGCAGAACGCATCCGAACTCATCGATGCGGAAGAAACGTTGAAGAGCGCATTCCGCGCCGACGTCGATCCCGTGATCGCCGACTGGCGCAACTCCCGCGGCCTCGATCCCAATCCCCTTGCGGCCTTCCGCGCCAGCGGCTACACGGATCGAATCACCAGCGAACGCGGTCCCCGGCGATCGCAAATCGTGTCCACCTACGCCTGACAGGAAACATCCATGAGCGATACTGCACCAGCCACTCGCCGCCGACTTATCGAGAGCAACTGGGACGGAGAAACCGCCCGCGGCATGAGCGATCTCGATTTGCTCCGCTACCGCTCGAACCTGCTGGGAGCCGATCTCCGCATCACCAACTTCGGGGGCGGAAACACCAGCGCCAAGTACGACGCAACGGATCCGTTCACCGGCAAGCCAACGGCTGTTATGGCCGTCAAAGGAAGCGGCGGCGATCTCGGCAGCATTCGCAATACTGGATTTGCGCTCCTCTATCTGGACCGTCTGGAGCAACTCATCTCCGTCTACCGCGGCGAAGCGCATGAAGACGAGATGGTGGCATTCTATCCGTCCTGCGCGTTCAACAACAACACGGTGCCGGCGTCCATCGATACGCCGCTCCACGCTTTCCTGCCGTTCCGCAACGTCGATCATCTGCATCCCGATTGGACCATCGCGCTGGCGGCCTCGGCGAACGGCCGCGAGAAGATGGAGGAGTTCAATCGGCGCTATGGCCACAAGCTGGTCTGGCTGCCGTGGCAGCGGCCGGGATTCGAACTCGGCCTGATGCTGCGCCGCGCCATTGAGCAGAATTCGGGCACCGACGGCATCATTCTCGGAAGCCACGGCCTGTTCACGTGGGGTGACAGTTCTCGCGATTGCTATGAGAACAGCCTCGCGATGCTCAATGACCTTGGCGACTTCGTCATCGAACACGAGAAACGCGCGAAGGAGCCGTTTGGCGGACTGCGATATGGGCCCCGAGATGACCGGTCCGCTGTTGCCGTCGAGGTACTGCCCGTGCTGCGCGGAAAGCTTGGAACCACTCGCCGGTCGATCGCTCATTTCGAAGACTCGGCTGAAGTCCTCGAGTTCATCGACTCGGCATGGGGCTCCGAACTCGCCGCGCTCGGCACTAGCTGTCCCGATCACTTTGTCAGGACTCGTATTGCGCCGCTGCTCGTCGAGTGGGATCCGTCGTCGGGTGTCGACGCTTTGCCGGCCGCTCTCGATGCGGGTCTCGCCCGATATCGCGAAGAGTATATCGCCTACTACAACGCGCACGCCGAACCCGGCTCGCCTGCGCTACGGGATCCGAATCCCTCGGTGGTGCTGATTCCGGGCATCGGCATGTTTTCGTTCGGACGGAGCCGCAAGGAAGCACGCATCAGCGGCGAGTTTTACGCGAATGCTATCCGTGTGATGCGGGGCGCAACCGCTCTGGAAGAACATCACGGCGCCGCACTGCCGGAAGGCTTCACTGCCCTGCATAACTACGTCGCGCTACCCCGCCGCGAGGCGTTCCACATCGAGTACTGGGCACTCGAAGAAGCGAAACTCCAACGCATGCCTCCCGAGAAGCGGTTCAGCCGGCGCATATTCCTGATTGCCGGCGGCGCCTCGGGCATCGGCCGGGCCACTGCTCTGAAACTCGCGGGTGAGAGCGCAACGTTGATGATCGCGGATCGCAATCTGGCTGGTGCTCGCGAGACGATGGAAGCCTGCGCCCGAATTGCCGACGCGGAGTCGTTCACCTGTTGTGAACTCGACCTGCGCCACGCGGATTCGATGGGCGCGGCGGTCCGGGCCACCGTACTGCGCTACGGCGGAATCGACGGCGTCATCAATACGGCGGCCGTGTTCATCAGCCCGCGGCCCGAGGGTTGGTCCACGCAGGATCTGTGGCGATTCACGCTGGACGTCAATGTCACGGGCAACTTCCTACTGGTGGACGCCGTGCGTCCGGTCTTCCAGGCCCAGGGTCTGAGCGGCGTCATCGTTTTGACGAGTTCGGCGAACGCGGTGGTACCCAAGCATGGCAGTGAAGCGTACGACGTCAGCAAGACGGCCGTGAATCATCTCATCGGCGAACTCGCGGTTTCGCTGGCACCGCTGATTCGAGTGAACGGGATCGCCCCTGCCACCGTCGTGTCGGGCAGCGACATGTTCCCGAAAGAGCGCGTGATCGCGTCGTTGCGCAAGTATGGAATGGATGCCGCCGAAAGTGAGGACGAGGAAGCCTTGCGAAACCGGCTGGCGGAGTTCTACGCGCAGCGGACCTTAACGCGCCAACCCGTGCGACCCAGCGATTGCGCCGAAGCCATCGCGTGGCTCGCCGCCGAGGATGCCAGCCGGACCACTGGCCACATCATTCCGGTGGATGGCGGATTGTCCGACGCGTTCCTGCGGTAACAGCGGGCGTGTCCCGCGACCAAGCAGACCAGTATTGCGGCCCGATGCTATTGCGGCTTCCTGGTGCGGCCCTCGAGAGCGGTAAGAGCCGCCTCGGTGTCCTGCAGGCGTACCTCATGCGACAACGCGATCCGTTCGAGACGTTGGATAGAGTCTAAGATCTGCCCGAGCATCACCTGAGTCTTCTCCTGACTCTCAGCCAGCCTCTCGATGCGCTCGTCAATGTCCATGAGTTGATTGTATCGAAACGCTAGACTAGCGCCTCATTCATTCCGCAGAGTAACCGCGGGATCCACGCGCGCCGCTCGTAGGGCAGGCACCCAACAGGCCAGCATCGCGACACCCCCGAGCACCAGCAGCGCGCCTCCGTATACCACCGGACTCATCGGGTTCACCTCGAACAGCAAACTCGCGATCGCCCGCGCCGCCGCGAGTGCCAGCAGCGCACCGGGAATCGCGCCGGCGCAGACCAGCAGCGCTCCCTCGCGCAGCACCATCGCCGTCACGCGGCCTGGTTCCGCTCCCATGGCGAGCCGGATCGCGATCTCGCGCCGCCGTTGCGTCACCGAATAGGCGGTCACCCCATAGATCCCAATCGAAGCCAGGACGAGCGCCATCACGGCGAATACGCCCACCAGCACCGTCCGGTAGCGCCGTCCGCTCACCGACTCCGCGATCACATCCTCGAGCGATGAAATCGTTGCGATCGGCTGATCCGCCGCCGCAGCCGAAACCGCCCGGGCTACCGCGGCACGAACCGGAATATCGGATCCGGTCGATCGCACCACCAGATAGCACCAACTCAAGCTGAGGCTCGGCTTGTAAACAGCGGGCATGGTCGAGTCGGTCAGAGACCGGTGTCGCACATTCCCCACCACCCCGATCACCTCCTCGGTCCCAAGTCCCGCCCCGGGAGCAAAGGTGACGTGCTGCCCCACCGGCTGCGCCCCAGCGAGAAAGCGCCCCGCAAATTCCTGATTCACAATGACGACCCCGGATCGCGGATCCACGCCCTCCCGGTCGGTAAAGAGGCGCCCGCGCAGCAGCGGTACGCCGAGCGCATTCAGGGCCCCGGGGCTCAGCCAATGGATGTCCGTGCTCAGCGTTGGCTGCTGCTGCCGGCCTTCCACGCGAAACAGCCCGGTGAACGTGACGCCGCGGGTGGGCAGGCTGTACATCATTCCGGCAGCTTGGATTCCCGCCTGTTCCTTGACGCGTCGCAGGATCTCCATCTCAATGTTCGCCCGCTTGCCGGAATTGCCATACAAACTCGGCGGGAACGTCAATAACATGGTGGCCACGCGCCCTGGTGAGTCGATGCCGGAATTCACCGACATCAGCTTGCCGAAACTCTCCGCCATCAGGCCGGCGCACACCACCAGTACGATCGCCAGCATCACCTCCCCGGCCACCAGCGCCCGGCTTGAACGGTTGTGGGTTCCCGCCGCCTTGGAACCTTCCTTCAGCGACTCGGCCAGCGAGTAACGCCATCCAGTCAGCGCCGGCAGCAGGCCGGATGCAAGGGTCGTGAGTACCACGATGGCCGCGGTTCCGATCAGCACACGCCAGTCCAACGACGTCGAACGCACCAGTTCGGAATCCACTGGATGCAATAGAACCAGCACATGAACGGCCAGCCACGCGATCACGATTCCCAGAATTCCGCCCGCCAGCGACAGCACCAGATTATCCATCAATAGTTGTTGAATCAGCCGCAACCGGCCTGCTCCGAGCGCCAATCGGATGGACAACTCGCGGCTCCGCGCGGCGGCCCTCGCCATCTGCAGATTCGCCACGTTCAGCGCCGCGATTAACAGCAACACTAAGGTTGAGGCAAGCAGCATCGCCAGCGGAGCACGCAGTTCTCCGCTGAGGGAATCGCGCAGCAGGCGCACTCGAACGCCTCGGCCGCCGTTCAGGCTCGGATACCGCTCAGCCAGGCGTCGAGATATCACGTCCAATTCCGCTTGAGCGCCGGCGACCGACGCTCCCGGCGCGAGAACACCCACCGGTTGCACCGCCCGCACCACGGCGCGAGGCATCTTCCGCAACAATCCGGCGGACATCGGGAGCCAGACCTCAGCTCGCGGTGGATACCGGAACCAGCCCGGCAATACACCGACGACCTGCATCGGCGAGCCATCCAGTGAGATCGACCGCCCAATCACGCCCGGATCCGCGCCGAAACGGCTTCGCCAGATGGCTTCGCCCAACACAATTACTCGCGGGGAATCGACATCCTCGTCCGCCCGTACAAAATCGCGTCCGAGAATCGGGCGCACTGGAAATATTTCGAAGAAATTCGCGCTAACGTTGCCGCTGGATAGATAAATGGCGCCTTCGCGGGTTTTTAGAACATATTCGCCGGTGATTTCGCTGCCGGATCCCTCGAGTGCCGCCAGGTGCGCGATGCTGCCCGATCCCTCCCGGAAGTCGAAGTAATCGGAGGCGGAGATCACATCCGCTTCATGCGCCCCCGCGCCCATCCACCGCGGCTCGAGGGTGATCAAACGCTCGCCGTTTGCGAATGGAAGCGGGCGAATCAGCACGCTGCTGAACACCGCAAAAACGGTCGCTGTCGCACCAATGCCGAGCGCGAGAGTGAGCACCGCGATCAGACTGAACGTGCGGTCCCTCTGGAGCAGGCGCAAGCTGAATCGTAGGTCCTGAAAGGCCGCCACGTGTTAACAATACCACTACTTTGTGGGGCTGCTTCATTGAAATTCCGCAGAGCAATTCCCGGCTGAATAGCAACTAATCCGACAGAAACTGGCGTACCAGTACTCACAATTTCGCAGTAATACGCTGAAATTCGGAGTGCTGGGCGTACAGTCGTAATTGAACTCGGGTAAACATCGTAGTTTCGGGTGTTCTCCGGTTCTAATGTCTAGGGCGAGTGCCCTAGATCGAGTACGTGTTTCCGCAGCCGCAACCGATCCACTTAGGCGGCAGCCTGTAAGGAGTTAACTTATGTCGTTTCTGAAGACGCGGGTGTTAGGATTAGGCAGGACCAATAGAGCAGCGGCGCTGGCAGTGTCGTTCGCCTTCGTCCTGGGTATAAATGCTTTCGCTGCGCCAGTTTCAATTGGACCAATGCCGCCCCCGAGCGAACCGGGGATTCCGCGACTTAATATTGGACCAATGCCCCCTCCGAGCGAACCCGGTATTCCGAGGCTCGCCATTGGGCCCATGCCACCCCCGAGCGAACCCGGTATTCCGAGGCTCGCCATTGGGCCCATGCCACCGCCGAGCGAACCCGGTATTCCGCGATAACGGGCCGCCTATTTTCACGCGCAGTCGCGTAGCCGGAGTCGGCCGATGACCCCGGCTTTTTGGTTTCTTTGGATCGCGGGCATCACTCTCCAGATTCTCGTCGTTCACTGCCTGACATCCCGCCGGTTATATCGGCGGTTCCCCATCCTCTTCGCGTACGCTGCCGCACTGTTGATCACCAGCCTGCTGGACATGGCGATGTACCTCGACTGGGGAGGGTGGGGCCGGTCGACGATCAACGTGTACTGGACGGACGATGTAATCCGCCAGATTGGACTGCTCACCGTTCTGCTTTCGCTTGTTTATGAAAATGACAGGCGCGCTGCGTCCAGGGGCGCTGTCGTGCGCTGGCTCGGGTTCGGATTCGCGGCGGCCGCCGCCACTGGGTATGTCATCTATCTTCGTCAGCCTCTGAACGAGGCCTGGACTCAGTTGATCCGCAACCTGAGTTTTATTGCGGTCATCTACAATTTTCTACTTTGGACCCGGCTGATCGCCGAAAAGCGGGATCGTCTCCTGCTGGCATTGAGCGCCGGCGTGGGAGTGCAAGTCGCGGGTGAGGCAATCGGCCACTCGCTACGCACCATTGGGCTTGCCCATCGCCAGGCGTTCGCCGTCAACGGCGCCAATTACCTGCTGGTGATCGCGCACATCTGCTGTTTGTTCATCTGGTTTCGCGCCCTGTCGGCCGCTCCCCGCGTGAATCGTCCTTTGACCCCCTCGCTCCCGAAGAGTAAACTGGATCTAGTTATCCGTTAATTGAGGCCGGTCCGTCCGGCGCCCAAACGTCCCCTCGGACAATCCATCCGTGGTCTTTTTTTGAGGATTCAATGTCAGATTCCAACAGACGAGATTTTTTGAAAACCGCGACCTCCGTAGGAGTGTCGCTCGGCGCGGCAACATCGGCTTTTGGCCGCGCAGCGAAGGCGCAGGGCCGAGTGATCGGCGCTAACGACAGGATCAACGTCGGAGTAGTCGGCGTCGGCGGCCGCGGATCGTACGTGGCCGAGGCGTTCACCGAGTACGCGGCAAAGAACAACAATTGTCTCCAGATTATGGCCGTCTGCGACGTCTACGAAAAACGCCGCAAAGCCGCCGCAGACAAGTACAAGTGCTTCAGTTCGCTCGACTGGCATGAAGTGGTTGCCAAACCGGACCTCGACGCGATCATCGTCGCCACCCCGGATCACTGGCACGCCAAAATCGCCCTCGCGGCACTGGACGCCGGCAAGGACGTTTATTGCGAAAAGCCGATGTGCCACACCAATGATGAAGCCCGCGACCTCATCGCCACGGTGAAGGAAACCAAGCGGGTGTTCCAGGTGGGCTCTCAGACCACTTCCGCCGATCAGTGGTACAAGGCCAAGAAGGCCATCGCCGACGGCATGATCGGCAAGATGTTGATGAGCCAAGGCTCCTATCATCGTAATTCCGTCGAGGGCGAGTGGAACTGGCCCATCGACCCGAACGCCGGCCCCGACGGCAAGGGCGAGGATTACATCGACTGGAAGACGTGGCTCGGGCCCGCGCAAAACCGCCCGTTCGACGCGGACCGGTTCTTCCGCTTCCGGAAATATTGGGATTACTCCGGCGGTATCGCCACCGATCTGTTCTACCACGTCGTTTCGCCGCTGAATATCTGCTGGGATGAACCGCAATTCCCGTACAAAGTAATGGCGGGCGGAGGCATCTACGGCGGCCCTGCTTTCGAAGAGAAACGCGAGGTGCCGGACACCTTCCACCTCATCGCCGATTACGCGAAAGGTCATTCGCTGGTGCTCAGTTCTTCGATGGCGAATTCGCAGCATATTCCGGGCCTGATCCGCGGCCACGAGGGCACCATCATCATGGTGGATCACGGCATGTTTGAACGTACGACGGACTTCATCACCCTCCGCCCCGAAGTGCTCCGGCATTGGAACCGTGAAACGAAGGAAGCCACCGTCACCAACATCAATCCGGATTACAAGTTCGGCAAAGAGGAGATGAAGATTGCGGTGGATAACAGCCAGGACATGATGTACCGGCACATCGACAACTTCGTCAACTGTATACGGACTCGCGAGAAACCGCACCTGGACGTCGAAACCGCCGCCAAGTCGCAGATCGTCATTAATCTCGCCGTGCAGAGCTACCGCGAAGGCAAAGTTATGTACTGGGACGAGAAGAAGTGGAAGGCTGTCGACAAGGCTCCCAAAGCTGTATAGTCTGCCTCCGAACGCGGGCCGCGAACGCCACGAGCGAACGCGGCCCGTCGTTTATTTCGCCTCAGCCATTCGTTTGTCGATCTCGCGGAGAATAGCCGCCGCATCCCGAGCGTGCTCCCGCGCCGCTGCCTCGGCTAACGCCCGAGCCTCGCGGTAGCTTCGGCGCACGCCGAGCCCATGGAAGTACATCCCGGCCAGGTTGAGGAGCGCATCGGCATAACCGCCCGCGGCCGCCCGCCGGTAATACTGCTGCGCTTTTCCGTAGTCTTCAACGACCCCGATTCCGGCCAGATACGCATTGCCCAGACTGTTTGCCGCCCCGGCGCACCCTTGGTCTGCCGCACGCTGGAACAACCGCACAGCCTCCTCGGAGTCCTCAGCTACTCCCTCGCCCGATTCATATAGCTGTCCCAGGCGCCACGACGCATAGGGACTCTTCTCAGCGGCGAGACGGTACCATTGGGCGGCGGTCAATGCGTCGGCATCCACGCCCCGGCCTTCCCGGAACAGGTCTCCCAGTGCCGCTTGCGAGTCGCGGTCGCCAGCCTTCGCGGGACCCTCGAGCCAGCGCGCGCCGGCCGCTTGATCCGGTGGTACGGCCCCACCTTCCAGCAAAAGAAACGCGAGTGTTTTCTGCGCGCTCCGGCTACCGGCTTCGGCCAGTTCCGTGTAATCGCGAAGAGCGCGTCCGCTGTTCAACGGACCAGACACGGCGCCCGAGAGGCACAGGCCCACAATGGTAACCACAATCGTCATGTAAGATTAGCGCTATCTACACGAAAATTCTCAGCTTGAATGCGAACCACCTCACGACGTGATCAGGCTATTCCTGGTCAGGTTCCTCGTCCGGTGCGTCCTCGCGCTCCTCGCGCGGGGTGTAATAAGAGTGGTAATACGTGTACTTGCTGTACAACTCACCGCGGCGGGCGCCGTTCACGACGATTCCCAGCACGTTGTTCTCGCACAGCGATTGCATCGCGCGGGTGATGGCGTCGATCGTCGTCGTCCCGATTCGGACTACGAGAATCGTTCCGTGACACATGGTCGCCAGCAGGTTCGCATCCGCCGCAAACAGCAGCGGAGGAGTATCGAGGATCACCCAGTCGAAATAGGTCGGCAACTGGTCCAGCATCTGCCGTACCTCGGGCAGGTTCAGCAGTTCCAACGGATTCATCACCGCTTCCCCGGCGGGCATGACGTACAGATTGGTCCCCGCCATGCGCCGGATGATCGACTCGAGCGGCGCCTTGCCCAGCAGATAGTCCGTAATGCCGGGGCTCCGGTCGAGTTGCATCAGATTGTGAATGATCGGCCGCCGGAAGTCGAAGTCCGCGATCAGGACGCGCTTACCGGCCAGTTGCGACTGCGTGAGGGCCAGATTCATCGCGGCAAACGATTTCCCCTCCGCTGGCGATGCACTCGTGACCACGACCGTGTGAATCGGCTGCAGCGTCTGCATGTGATTCAGTCGCGTTCGAAGCGTCCGGAACTCTTCAGTGGGAGCCTCGTGGGAACGTGTCGGGTCAATCAGCAGTCCTTCCGGCGACGGATTGAACGTGATTTCCTGAATGCTGTCGAAGATGGTATCCGTCAGCGGAGGCGGCGTGTCGGCGATTACCGCCGCACCCATGGCCATCGCGCGGTCCACCACCGGGTTTGGCGCGCGCTCGGCTTCCGCCGGGGCTCCTGTCTGTGCTGCTTTTCGTAGTGCGTCGTGAACTCGGCTCATGATGTATTGGCGCCCCTAGTTTTTCGTTGCGTAGTAGTAGATAACAGATCCGGACATCACGACGATTCCGGTTAAGCACGCCAGCGACCAGGCGAACCAGGCGAAACGGCGCCGCCGCTTCACCACCAGGTCGTTCTCCAGCAGAGGGACACTACCGAGAATCGGCAGCTTCGTGTAAGCACGCACGTCCTTCAGGTTCTTGAGCGACGTATCCTTCATCTCACGCGCCCCGGCGAGCACGATCCCGCACATCAGGCCAATCACCGCACCCACTGCGACAATCATGGCCCGCTTCGGCTGGGTCGGAGTCTCCGGCAGCGACGGCGGATCCAGTTGTTCCAGATTCTCGCCGGCCTTTCGATTCTCCATGTCCAGAGCGATCATGGCCTTACTCATCTTCTGGTCGAGGTCGGCCCACTTCATTTTCGACATGTCGCGATCGCGCGTCAGTTCGTTGTATTCCTTTTCGCTCATCGGGACGCCTTCCAGGCGCGCCTGATACGACTTCGCGGTTGCGTCCGCCTGAACCAGTTCGCGCCGGTACTGTTCGTCCTCCAGTTGCTTGGCCTCCAACTGGCTTTGGACCCGGCGAATCGCCGCTTCCAAATCTCGCGCCTCGCGAGCCGCCTGGGGAGTGAATACCCTCTGCTGAGGACCTCGGGCGGCTGCGGTTGCCGCGTCCTCCTTGATGGCTTCATCGCGCTTCTTCTTGGCCGAAGCCAGCATCCCAATCATCCGCTGCACGTCGGGGTAGGAGTCTTTGTAGTGATCGCGCAACGCCGCCAGCTGATTCTCGTAATACTGCACGGCGCGATCGGCTTCCTGCGCTCGCTCGCTCTTCACGACCGTTTCACCGCCAACCGGCTCCCGTTGCATGGAGGCCAACTGATCCTTGTTGGTCCGCAGTTGACTCTCCATCATGAGTTTCTCCTGGCTCACGCGGCTGAGGGAGGAGTTGAGAACCGTGATACGCTGCTGAAAAGCGTTGAGCTGTTGCAGATTCGCCTGCATTTCATCCGGCAGCCGGCCCTGATTGCGTTCGCGGAACTCGGCCAGCCGGCTCTCGATTCCCTCCAGTTGCTTTTGCGCCGCCTCCAATTGATCCTTCAGCAACTGGGTGGTGCCCAGGCTCGACGCCGATCGCTCGGACTGGTTGGTGTCGATGATCTTGGTCACCATTTGCGACACCACCTTCTGAGCCTTGTACCGGTCCGTGTACGCAAACTGAACCTGGAACGCCGGCACTCGGTCCCGCGCATTCGTGACATCCACCACGCCGCGGATCCCGAAGTCCGCCCGCATCTTTTCCACAATGTCTTCCATCGGCATCCGCTGCCGTTGACGCGGATATAAATCGTAGGTGGTGATGATCGACGTCAGGACCGGACGGCTCAGCACGGTCTGCGCAATGGACGCGATGCGGTCCGACATCAACTGGTTGATGTTCGACTGGACGTACACCTCCGGCACCTGCTGCGGCGTCACCTTGATAGTCGCCGTCGAAACGTAGGTGTCCGGCCACAGAAAGGCGCCCACCACCGCTGCCACTAGTGCCGCGAAAACCGGACCGAAAATCCAACCCTTGTGCCGGCGGGCGATGTCGATGTAGTCTTCCAAATCGAGCGCCCGGCGGGGAACGGAAAATGCTTCTTGAACCTGCATAGCTCTGTCTTGTCTCTTATCGGCGGAAACGCGGAGTTTTAGGGAACAATTATGTAATCGCCGTTCTCGAGGAGAATATTCTGGTCCATATTCTTTCCCTTGATCACGTCTTTGTAGTTGAACTTGATCCGTTCACCCTTGCGCAGGATGATGATCTTCTTCGTGTTGGCAAAATCGCGGAATCCGCCCGCGCCGCTCAGCGCCTCCAGCACCCGCGTCGGTACCGCCAGCGGGTAGGATCCGGCACGGTTCACCTCACCCGTAATGAAGAATTTCTTGCTGTTTACCGCGAGTACCGAAACGGTGATCTGCGGGTTGTTCAGATACTTCGAGTACGCTTCTGTTAAATTCTTCGCCAGATCGTCGGGTGTAACCTCGGAGGCCTGCACCTCTCCAATCAACGGCATCGTAATCTTGCCGTCGGGACGGACAATTACCTGACGGCTAATGTCGTTTTCCCGCCATACCTGCACGGCGAGAATATCCTCGGCCCCAATCTGAAACGTCTTCGGATCCACACCCGCAATGGGCGCCAGCGTCTTCCCATCCGCAATGCTCTTGGGAGGGGTAGGAGGCGCGTCAGGACCCTTCTCGGTCTCCTGCTGTTGAGGTTTCTCCGGCGCCTGCTGAGTTTGTCCAAATACGCCGGTGGCCGCGGCGACACACAGTACGGCCGCGCGGAAAAGATGAAATTTCACTATGCGCTCCCTCACTGAATCCTGGGTTTGCCCCGTCATTACATTTTACACCGCGCGCGGATGACAGACCGCGCATCGTTCACTATCATTAGTTAAGTAACTCAAGCCACCTCGCGTCTACCCGGCCTTCGTACTGGAACCCTCAATGTCTACATCTACTTACGTCCAGATCTTTCGTACCATTGCGGCTGCTACCGTGGCCGTTGCCTCCTGTACCGCGGGAACCAAGCCGATGTCGTTCCTCGATGTTCTCGAATTCCGAACCGTCGCGCAAGGTTCGCTCTCTCGATCGGGAAACCGGTTCGCCTATACCGTGAGTACGCTCGATTGGAAGCAGGGCAAGCGATTCACGGACATCTGGCTGTCCAAAACGTCGGGCGGACCCTCGCGCCAGATGACCTTCACTCCCGACAAAGACGAATTTTCTCCCTCTCTATCACCCGGTGGCGAATGGCTGGCATTCCTCTCAACTCGCGAAGCGGCGGCTCCCGCGACTGTAACTCAGCCCGCCGGCGGTTCCCGGACCGGCCAACTGTTCCTGATGCCGGTTGCCGGAGGAGAGGCCAGGCGCGTCGGAGCGGCCGGAGTTCCCGTTGCGGCGTTCGCGTTCAGCCGCGATGGACGCCGGATCGCCTACACCGCCGGCCGCGGCGAATCCCGCCAGTTGCATCTCTACGAAATCGCCTCAGGCGCCCAGTCCAAACTGACCAAACATGCGACCGGCATCGCCGAGTTTGCCTGGTCCCCCGACGGCGCCCGCATCTGGTTCACCAGTCCCGATCAGGTCGACCCGAACGAACAGAAGCGCATGGACTTGAAGTTCGACGTCCGCATCGTCAATCCGGTGGTCCAGCCGAAGCACCTGTGGGAGGTCGCGACCGAGGGCGGTGCCGAGAAGCGGCTCACCTCCGGCAAATCGTTCACAGTAGCTGATTTCCGCGTTTCCCACGACGGCCACTGGATCACCTTCACGGGCGCAACTACCGACCGGTTCGCCGACGCCCTCGACCGCCGCGATTCGGAACCATACCTGCTCGACACCACCACCGGAAAACTCGAACGCCTGGCCGAGAACAAAGTCGCCGAATCCACCCCGATCGTCTCGCCCGACGGCAAATGGATCGCCTACACCGCCCCCGAGCAGTACACCTACTTCCGGCGCAATCGGGTGTACGTGCGGCCGGTCGCGGGCGGCGAGTGGCGGAGTCTCCCGCCCGATTGGGACGGTGACGTATCGAATCCCGCCTGGTCCGCCGACAGCCGCACCCTCTACTTCGATGACGGGACTGGCGTAGCCCAGGAGTTGTTCGCCATCGACGTCTCCGCAGGCACACTCCGCCAGGCGACGCATCACAACGGAGCAATGAGCGTTCAGTACTCCGAGGATGCCGACCGGTTCATCCTCGCGTTCGATAATCCGATGCAGCCCCGCGACTACTTCCTTTCCACACCGGCCGATGTCGCGCGGCGCGACCGTTGGGTTCGTTTGAGCGACGCCAATCCCCAAACCGGAAAATTCGCGCTGGGCGAATACGAGACCGTGCAATGGAAGTCCAGCGACGGCCGGACCGTCGAGGGCATTCTCGTCAAACCCGTCGGATACCAGGCCGGCCGCAAATATCCGCTAATTGTGCAACTGCACGGCGGTCCCGCCGGCGCGTACGTGCGAAGTTTTTCCGCCAATTACGGATCCTACGCGCACGTCTTCGCCGCCGGAGGATACGCCGTCTTCCAGCCCAACTACCGCGGATCCACCAACTACGGCGAGAAGTTCCGCATGGAAATTTCCGGCGATTACTTCCGCCAGGGATTCGACGATATCATGAGCGGTGTCGACGAACTGATCCGGCGCGGCATCGCCGACCCCGACAAACTCGGCATGATGGGCTGGAGCGCGGGTGGCCACTGGTCGAACTGGACCCTCACCCACACCAACCGTTTCAAGGCCATCTCCAGCGGCGCCGGTGCGATGAACTGGATTTCCATGTACGCCGAGACCGATGTCCACGCCAACCGCGAGTTCTACTTCAAGGGCACTCCTTACGACAACTGGGATCATTACCTCGACGTCTCACCGCTCAAGTACATCCGCAACGCCAAAACGCCGACTCTGATCCACGTCGGCCACGACGACCCGCGCGTGCCCCGTCCGCAAAGCGAAGAACTGCACATGGCCCTCAAGAAACTCGGGGTGCCCACCGAGTTCATCGTCTACCCCCGCATGGGTCACGGACTTTCCGAACCCCGCTACCAGATGGTGAAGATGGTGGCTGAATACAACTGGTTCGAAAAGTGGATTCGAGGCAAGCAGGGCTGGTTCGACTGGAAAGACATTCTCGACACCGTCCCTCAGGACATCCCAGCCAATGCCGCCGCCAAATCGGAGGCAACCAAATGACCTGGTTTCTCGCGAAATCCGAACCCGGCACCTACTCCATCGACGATTTGGAACGCGACGGCCGCACCACCTGGGACGGTGTCACGAACCCGCAGGCCGTCCGCGCGATTCGTGAGATGAAACCCGGCGACCGCGTGCTGATCTACCACAGTGGCAAGGAAACGGCCGTGGTCGGAGTCGCCAAAGTCGTCGGCGAAGGGCGCCCGGATCCGAAAAACTCAAAGTCGGCAGTCGCCGACCTCGAGTATGTGGGCCGCGTCACACCGCCGGTCCCATTGAGCGAGATCAAGGCGTCAGAACAGTTTGAGGACTGGGCGCTGGTCCGCCAGTCGCGGCTGTCCACAATGGCGGCACCCGATTCGTTCATTGCCTGGATGAAATCCTCGGGCCGCAAATTCAAAGCCACTTGACACCTGCACTATCTTCGCGTACACTAAATTCGTGAAGAACATCACCCTCAGTGCCGAAGAAGCCCTGATCGAGCAGGCGCGACTGACGGCCCACTCGGAGCACACCACCCTGAACGCCGCATTTCGAAACTGGCTGCAGGAGTACGCCTCGCGATCCGGATCGGCGAACGAGTTCGATTCGCTCATGAAGCGGCTCAGTGGAGTCCACTCCGGCGGTTCGTTCACCCGCGAGCAGATGAATGAGCGCCGCTAAGGCGTTTCTCGACACGAACATCTTCGTCTGCTCGTTCGACGCCTCCGCTCCGGCCAAGGCGCAGCGTGCGCGGCAACTGATCCGCGACGCCATCGAAAAGCGTTCCGCCGTGGTCAGCTTTCAGGTGGTACAGGAGTTCGTGAACGTCGCGCTGACCCGGTTCGCAGCGCCGCTGTCGGAAGAAGACGCCGAGCAGTACATCTGGACCGTCTTCCGGCCCCTGATCGCGGTCCACTCGTCGCCCGGACTGTACGTCGAAGCGCTGCACCTTCGCCGCCGCTACCGCTTCAGTTGGTTCGATTCGTTGATCGTGGCGGCGGCGCTCGAGGCCGGCTGCACCACTCTATATAGCGAGGATCTGCAAACAGGCATGCGCGTCGACTCCCTCACCGTCGTGAACCCGTTTGAGTAGGGCAGGCCGATGGCCTGTATCAATTTGGTCACCGTTTACCGATCCATGCATGCCATCCGCCGATTCGCGGTCTACAAGCGAACAGCAGGCGCCTAAACTCAAAGCATGGATGGCTACGAGCGATTCCAAAAGCGGCGCGAACGCATGCGCCCGGCCACCGGCGGATTCATCTTCAGTCTTCTGATCATCGGAGCCGGCCTGGTGCTGCTCCTGGATAATCTCGGTATCCTGAACGCCCGCGACTTCTGGCAGTACTTGCCTTTGGGCTTGGTAGCGCTCGGCGTGGTCAAAGTGCTGAATGCTGGGAACCGCCCGGCGGCGCTGGTATTCGGCGCACTCCTCATCGGCGGCGGGATGCTCTGGTTCCTCAATAATCTGGGTTTTGTCCGATTCGATGGTCGTCTACTGCCGCCCGTCATCATCATCGGAGTGGGTGTGCTGATGCTCGCCCGCACGCTCGACCGGAGGAGCCGCTGCGGGCCGGCGGGAGCCCCGCGAACCAGCGGTGAAAATCAGGTCAACCTGTGGACGATGTTCGGCAGCGTCCGCCGGGTAGTAGACACTCCGGATTTCCGCGGCGCCGATGTGTTCTCCATGTTCGGCGGCGTCGATCTCGACCTGCGCCCCGCCCGAATCGCCGCGACGGCCTCCGTGGAAGCGAATACCATTTTCGGCGGAGTCGAAATCCACGTTCCGGTGGACTGGGCCGTCGAACTCCACGGCATGGGGATTTTTGGCGGCTACGAGGACACCACCCTGCATCCGCCCGATGGGGCCAATGCTCCGCGCCTGATCGTCAGCGGATCCGCGATCTTCGGCGGCGTGACCGTGAAGAACACTTGAGGCCATGCATCCCGTTCTTTCTTCGGGCCGGCGACTGGCGCTTTACATCCTCGCCTGGCAACTGCCCACCGCACTGGTAACGTACCTGGTGGTCGTCTCGGCGCAGATCGGACTGCTCGAGGCCATCGCGCTGTGTCTGCCGCTGTGCGCCCTCTATGCCATTGTTTGCCTATCGCCCTGGTACATGTGCCGCGTTCTGCCCGTGCGCCTGACTCCCGCCTGGAAACTACTGACGAATCACCTGATTGCCGCAGCCGTCGGCGCCTTCCTGTGGGGGCGCCTTGCGATCTTCCTGTCGTGGAGCCTCGAGCACTTCTGGCCAGGACTGCACGCCCAGATTGCGCCCCACGTTCCCTTCCTGTTCGGAGTCGGGATGCTGCTCTATGTGCTGGCGGTGGCGCTGCACTACATCTACCTCGAGATTGAGGCCTCCCGCCTGGCAATCCGCAAGGAGCACGTCGCCCGCGTACTGGCCCGGGAGGCCGAGTTGAAGGCGCTCAAAGCCCAGATCAATCCGCATTTTCTGTTCAACTGCCTGAATTCGATCAGCGCTCTCACCTCCGTCGAACCGGCCAAGGCGCGCGACATGTGCATCCGCCTTTCCGACTTCCTCCGCAATACCCTCCGGCTCGGTGAACAGTCCGCGATTCCGTTCCGCGAGGAACTGGAACTAGTGCGTACCTATCTCGAGGTGGAACAGGTGCGCTTCGGATCGCGACTTCGCATCGAGCAATCCATCAGCGAAAACTGCGACTCCTGCGTCGTGCCGCCCCTGCTGCTTCAGCCCCTGGTGGAAAATGCCGTAAAGCATGGCATTGCCGGACTGGTCGACGGCGGTTTCATCCGGATCGAGGCGGCCTGCACGCAGGGACTCCTGCGCATCATCGTCGAGAACGACTTTGATCCCGACAGTCCCGCGCCGCGGCGCACCGGCCTCGGACTCGCCAATGTGAAGAATCGCATCGAAACCCGTCATGGCGACCGCGGCCGCATGACCGTCACCGTCAAGGAACCTCTGCACCGCGTGGAACTGCTGCTGCCCTGCGAATCGGCTCCTGCGAGGACTCAGGTGGAGACCCCCGGATATGCCCGAACCTGAAATGATCCGCACCGTCATCGTCGACGACGAGGAGTTAGCCCGGCACGTGTTGCGCGAGTATGCCGAAGCCAGCCCGGACGTGGAGATTGTCGCCGAATGCGCCAACGGCTTCGATGCCGTGAAGGCGATCGCAGAACTCCAACCCGCCCTCGTGCTCCTCGATGTCCAGATGCCCAAACTCGACGGATTCGAGGTATTGCAGTTGATTGGCCGCGAAGTGGCCGTAATTTTCGTGACGGCGTATGACCAGTACGCTATGAAGGCGTTCGACGCGCACGCCGTCGACTACCTTCTGAAGCCCTTCGCAAAAGAACGTTTCGAAACGGCGCTGGAACGTGCGCGCCAACGAATTCGGGCCGCGGTTGCGCCCGGTCCTCTGACCCCGCCGGGCGAACTGGCGGCCGCGGCCCGAAACCCCCAGGAGTACCTCCACCGCGTCGTCGTGAAGGACGGCGCCAAGGTGACCATCATTCCGGTGGACAAACTCGACTACGTAGAGGCGCAGGACGATTACGTCGCTCTGCATAGCCTCAAGCGCAGCTACCTGAAACAGCAGACCATTTCGAGCCTGGAAGCGATGCTCGACCCCGAGCGGTTCGTCCGCATCCACCGCTCCTGCATTGTGAACCTGGAGCGAATCGCGAAGATTGAGCCGTATACGAAGGACAGCCGCCTGGCGATTCTGAACGACGGCACTCAACTCCCCGTCAGCCGGTCGGGATATGCCCGGCTTACCGCCCTGCTCGAAGGTCGTACCTAAGTTCCCTCAAACACACCGATTCCGAGCCGATGAGTCTTAAGGGTTCATATGCTCGCATCCATACTCGAATCGCAGCAAGCACACGGCATCTGGCTGCTGGTCCAGGTCCTCGAACAGCATCCCGTCAGT
Source organism: Bryobacterales bacterium (assembly GCA_038322675.1). Classification (GTDB taxonomy): domain Bacteria; phylum Acidobacteriota; class Terriglobia; order Bryobacterales; family Bryobacteraceae; genus TMP-7. The sequence continues at coordinate 7,593 of JBBQGE010000081.1, read as the reverse complement.
ATCATCGTGACCAACCCCCAGGGCAATATTGTATACATCAACAGCCGCTTTACCGAACTCACCGGCTATCAATCTGATGAGGTTCGCGGCAAGAATCCCAGGGTTCTGCAATCCGGGCTGACGCCGCCGGCAGTGTTCCGGGACATGTGGCGTACGATCCCTCATGGCATCTGGCGCGGCGAGTTCGTGAATCGGAAGAAATGCGGCGAGATCTACTACGAATCGGCGATTGTGGCTCCGATCCGAGACGACGCCGGCCAGATAACGCATTTCCTCGCCATCAAGGAAGATATCACCGATCAGAAAAGGATGGAGCAGGAACACAGGAGCATGAAGGAGCGGCTTGGAGTGGCCGCCCGGATCGCATCCGACGTCCTGTTCGAGACGGACGTCCGGACCATGGCCGTTACGATCTTCACTCCCATGCGGGAAGAGTGGGATATCGATCCGGCCACCATTCCGCACGATGTGGACGGCTGGTTTCGTGCGATCCATCCCGAGGACGTCGATCAGGTTCGGGCCGCCCTCCAGCACTCGGTCACGACAGGCGAACCGTTTTCCGCCGAATACCGCGGCCGGCGCCGCGACGGCAAGTACAACTATTGGCGAATCCGCGCTGAGCCTCTTCACGACGATACCGGCAAGGTTCGGAAGTGGGTGGGCGTGATGATCAACATCACCGCTCAGAAACTCGGCGAACAGCGACTTGCCGAACTCGCCGGGCGTCTTTGGGCCAAGAAAGATGAATTGGAACAGGCGCTCCACCGCGCCGAGGAGGCGACGGCTCTGAAGAGCCGCTTCCTGGCGAACATGAGCCACGAGATCCGCACCCCTCTGAACGGCATCATTGGAACCGCCGAGATGCTGCTCAATCTCGAAAACAACCTCGAGAATCGGGAGTACGCAGAGACCATTCGCGATTGCGGATTGTCGCTGCTGTCGGTCCTCAACGACGTTTTGGATGTCTCGAAGCTGGAAGCGGGCAAACTACACGTCGCGCGCGTCGGCTTTGAGCCTCGCCATGTGATCGCCCAGACGACGAATCTGCTCACACCTCTGGCGGATTTCAAGAACCTCACGCTGATCAGCCAAATCGCGAACGACGTCCCCGCCGAACTGATCGGCGATCCGGCGCGACTCTCGCAGGTGCTGAACAATCTCATCTCCAACGCCATCAAGTTCACCGAAAAGGGCGGCGTCTGCATCTCCGTTGCGATTCGCCCGGACAACACCATCGAGTACGCCGTGGCGGATTCGGGCATCGGGATCCCCGCCGAGAAGCAATCGGAGGTCTTCGAATCCTTTGTCCAGGCGGACGACTCGCTGGCCCGGCGCTACGGCGGCACCGGACTCGGCCTCACCATCTGCCGGCAACTCGCGCGGTTGATGGGTGGCGATATCGCGGTGGAGAGCCGCGTTGGCCAGGGCAGCACGTTCCGCGTTGTCCTTCCGGCAGAACGCATGCCAACGAGAGCCACTCAACCGAAAGCGCCGGACCCGGCGTTCCTGAAGTCGAGCCTGCATACTGGCGCTGCCATCCTGGTGGCCGAGGACAATCCTCTGAATCAACTCATTACCAAGCGCCTGCTCACGAAGGCCGGATATATCGTGGCGACGGCCGCCGACGGCCCAAGCGCACTCGAAGCCGTCCGGCGGGAGCCCTTCGATCTGATCCTCATGGATGTTCAGATGCCCGGAATGGACGGCGTCGAAGCTGCCCGTCGAATTCGTCAATTCATCGGACCCGACAAAGTCATCCCGATCGTGGCCGTCACCGCAAATGCCATGGCCGGCGACCGCGAGATGTATCTCGCCGCAGGGATGGACGACTACCTCGCAAAGCCGTTATCATACGCTAACCTGCTGGAAAAAGTGGAGTTCTGGTTATCGTACCAATCCTCCACACAGGACCAACCGATACAAATGGTCTAAAAGCCAATCGACAATGGGGTAATGCCATGGTATGCTACTGCCATGGTCTCGCTCAGCCACCTCCAAAGGCTCGAAGCTGAAAGCATTCACATCCTCCGAGAGGTCGCGTCCGAGTTCCAAAAGCCGGTGATGCTCTACTCCATCGGCAAGGATTCCTCGGTAATGCTTCGCCTGGCGCAAAAGGCGTTCCATCCCGGCACGATTCCGTTCCCTCTGCTGCACGTCGATACGACGTACAAGTTTCGCGAAATGATCGACTTCCGCGACCAGCAGGCGGCCCGGCTGGGCCTGAACCTGATCGTCCACCGCAGCCGTCCGGCTGTAGAGGACGGGGTCCAGCCCTTCATCGTCGGCACCCAGCGCTGCTGCCAGCTACTAAAGACGGGCTCCCTGCTCGAAGCTCTGGCGAACGGCGGATTCGATGCCGCGATGGGCGGCGCCCGGCGCGATGAGGAGAAATCCCGCGCCAAGGAGCGCATCTTCTCCATCCGCGACACGGCGGGTCAGTGGGACCCCAAGAATCAGCGTCCGGAACTCTGGAACATCTTCAACTCCCGCCTGAAGCCCGGCGAGAGCATCCGGGTATTCCCCCTGTCGAACTGGACCGAACTCGACATCTGGCACTACATCCATCTCGAAAATATCCCGATCGTCCCGCTGTACTTCGCCAAGCCGCGTCCGATGCTGGTGCGCGGCGAGTCGCTGATCCCGGTTGAGCAGCCGTTCATCCCCATGCTCCCGGGCGAGAAGCCGCAGATGGTGACGTGCCGGATGCGATCGCTCGGCTGCAGTCCGTGCACCGGCGCCATCCACTCCACCGCCGACACACTGCCGAAAATCATCGAGGAGTTGATCTCATTCCGCCGGTCCGAGCGCGAGAATCGCGTCATCGATCACGACCAGGACGGGTCCATGGAAATTAAGAAGCGTGAGGGCTACTTCTGATGTTCGCGATGGCGGATACTCCCGCGGCCTTCGATATCGACCAGTTTCTCGAAGCCGAACAGACCAAGGAACTTCTGCGGTTCACCACCGCCGGCAGCGTCGATGACGGCAAATCGACCCTGATCGGGCGCCTGCTCTACGATTCCCGCAACGTCTACGAGGACCACATCAAGTCCATCGCGAAGGCGTCCGTGAACCGGTCGGCGGGACATCTGGATCTGTCGCTGCTCACCGACGGCCTCCGCGCCGAGCGCGAGCAAGGCATCACCATCGACGTCGCCTATCGCTACTTCGCGACACATCGCCGCAAGTTCATCATCGCCGACACGCCCGGCCACGAGCAGTATACGCGCAACATGGCGACCGGCGCATCGACAGCCGACCTCGCCATCATCCTCATCGATGCCCGCAACGGCGTTCAGCCGCAATCTCGCCGCCACGCGTTCATCGCGGCGCTGCTCGGCATTCCTCGACTGGTTGTCGCCATCAACAAAATGGACCTCGTCGATTTCCGCCAGGACGTGTTCGAGAGCATCCGCAGCGAGTTCACCGGCATTCTGGAGCGCGTCGAAGCCAAGGCCGCATGGTTCGTCCCCATCAGCGCGCTCACCGGCGACAACGTCGTAAATCCCTCGGCCGTCATGCCATGGTTCGAGGGCCCGAGCCTGCTCGAATACCTCGAAAAGGTCGACATCGAATCCATCAGCGACACCGCGCCGTTCCGCTTCCCCGTGCAGCGCGTCATCCGCCCCCATCAGGATTTTCGCGGCTACGCCGGGCAGATCGCATCCGGATCCATTCGCCCCGGCGACTCCGTCACTGCCTGGCCATCCGGCCGCGAGAGCCGCGTCAAGTCGATCGAGACCTGGGAAGGCTCGCTCACCCGCGCGTATGCGCCGATGTCGGTGGTCATCACTCTCGAGGACGAGCGCGACATCAGCCGCGGCGACTTGATCACGAAATCCGCCGAGCCTCCGCTGCTGTCCCGCCATCTGGAGTCGCGAGTCGTGTGGATGCACGACCAGCCTCTCGACCCGTCGCGGCCTTATCTGCTGAAACACGGCACCGAAACGGCTCCCGCCCGCGTGGTCTCCATCGTTCATCGAATCGACATCAACACGCTCGATGAGGAACCGGCGTCCACCATTCCGATGAACGGCATCGGCCTGCTGCACCTCGAGACTGCCCGGCCCATCGCTTTCGACACCTACCGCACCGACCGTACGATGGGGGCCGCCATCCTCATCGATCCGGCCACCAATGCCACAGCCGGCGCGCTGATGCTGACCGGCACCTTCGAATATGGTCCGGTGCTGGCGCCAGTCACCGAACAGGATCGCGCCGTTCGATACGGGCACAACCCCGCCGTCGTCTTCGTGGGCAATCGCCCCGATCTGGCAACCACTCTCGAGCGGCGGCTATTCGACCACGGCGCGAACGTCGCGAAGTTGACCGCGTACGATGCACGAATCGGCGAAGCGCTGAAGGCGGCAGGAGTCATTGCCATCGTCTGGGGCAACCACAAACCAAGCTACGCGCTGCCCGTTGACGACGAATCGGGGGCCGCCGAACTGATGCGGCGCCTGGAAGCCACCGACGTGCTTCATGAAGAGAATCTGGCGGATGGAGAGGGAATCTGACATGCAACTGAGCGAGCGAATCGCACATGCCGAAGAATTGATTCAAGCGCAACTGGCGGACGGCAGCCGCGCATGCGTCACCAGCAGCTTCCAAACCGAGTGCGTCGCGCTGGTCCACCTGGTCACGCGATTCTCGCCGGAGATCCCGGTTCTGTTCCTCGACACCGGCTATCACTTCAACGAGACCTACGCCTATCGCGACCAGATTTCGGAGCGCTTCTCGCTGAACCTGGTGAATCTGACGCCCGCCAAAACAGTCGCCGCGCAGGAAGCCGAGCACGGCCTGCTCTACCAGACCGCGCCGGACCGCTGCTGCGGATTCCGCAAGGTGGAGCCGCTGTTTGCCGGGCTCTCCAACTACGAAACCTGGTTCACGGGACTCCGCCGCGACCAGTCGCCCACCCGCGCGAATCTGCAACACGTCGAGCCGTTCAAGCTCCCCGGCGGACAGATGCTTCGCAAGATCAGCCCGCTGGCGGCCTGGTCCACCAAGGACGTTTGGGACTACCTGAAGCAGCAGGGCATCGGAGTTCTGCCGCTGTACGATGCAGGCTACACTAGCATCGGATGCCAGCCTTGCACGGCGCTTCCCATCGAGGATGGAAATCCGCGATCGGGCCGCTGGAACGGGAAAAAGTTGGAGTGCGGAATTCACATACAGGCGGAATAGGATGCTCGAATTCTCGATCGGGCTGTTTATCGCGTTATTGGTGGGGATGACCGGCGTCGGCGCGGGAGTCCTGACGGCTCCGGCGCTGCTGCTGTTTCTGAATGCGCCGCCGCACATTGCCGTCGGCACGGCGCTCGTGTTTGGCGGAATCATCAAACTGATCGCCGCTCCGAATTACCTGTTCCGACGGCAGGTCGATTACCGGATCCTCGGCTGGATGCTCGCCGGCGGACTGCCCGGCGTCGCCATCGGCTCGGTGCTGCTCAGCCACGCGGCGAACGTCCGACCGACGCTGATTTACGGGATCCTCGGCCCCATCGTCGCCGTCAGTGCCGCCCTGAATCTGTGGCGCTTGATCTTCGGTGCCCACACCACCACCGCGCGCGATCGCAAATCGTGGCTTCCGTTCCTAGCCTTCCCCATCGGCGCTGAATTCGGATTCTCGTCGGCGGGGTCGGGCGCGCTCGGCTCGCTGGCATTGATGAACTTCACCACTCTGCCCGCGGCCCACGTAGTCGGCACCGACGTCTTCTTCGGGCTCGGACTCTCGCTGCTCGGCGGCGGATGGCAGTTCTCCACCGGCAACTACGACCCGATGCTGCTCGCACGCCTCGCCTCCGGCGGAGTCATCGGCGTACTGGTAGGCTCGTACCTATCGTCACTGATGCCCTCGCGGCCGCTGCGGTTTGCCGTATCCCTGGCCGTCATGTCGGTGGGTGGACAGTTGTGCTGGCGATCGCTGTTCTGATGCATTTGTAACCCGCCTGCGCGCTTCTGCCTCTAATGGTCGATGACTCGGCGCACCAAGATCTGGCTCGGCGTCGGCGGCGTGCTCCTGGCAGGGCTGATTGCCGTCTTCATCGCTGCGTCTCTACTATCGAAACGTGTCGAGCCGTTCCTCCGCGATCAGGCCGTCGCCTATCTCGAGGATCGCTTTCAGAGCAAAGTGGAACTCGCCGCTCTCCACGTGAAACTACCGCGGCTTTCCCCGTTGGAACTGTTCCACACCCACGGTGCCGGCAGCATCGTTCGCGTCACCGGGACCGGCATGGCGATGCGGTGGCACGGCGAAACGCAGCACCCACCCCTGTTCTCAATCCCCAAATTCGGTTTCGAAGTCGACCTCGGCAGCCTGTGGGAGCGGAAGCCCATCGTGCGGCATGTTGTCCTCGATGGCATGGAAATCGTCATCCCGCCAAAGAGCCAGCGTCCGGGCTTCGCCCAGACCGCCAAGCCGGGTCCGAAACCCGTCATCGAAGACGTTTCCATCAGCAATGCGAAGCTGACCATTCTCCCCAGGGACACCAGCAAACAGCCGCTGAATTTCGATATCGCCGAGCTGAAACTCACGGCAAAATCGGCGGAGACGGCGATGCGCTACGACGCGAAACTCACGAATCCAAAGCCGCCCGGCCAAATCGACAGCACCGGCAGCTTCGGCCCGTGGAACGCCGGCGAGCCTGGCGACACACCCCTCGATGGTCAATACACGTTCAAGAATGCGGACCTGGGCGTATTCTCGGGAATCGCGGGAATCCTCAGTTCCACCGGGAAATTTGCGGGCACGCTCGACGAACTCAACGTAACCGGCGAAGCGTCAGTCCCGGATTTCCGGCTCAAGATGTCCTGCAACCCGGTGCCGCTCAAAACGCGATTCGAGGCACTGGTCGACGGCACCAACGGGAATACCGTCCTCAAGCCCGTGAACGCCGTCCTGGGTTCCACTCAATTCACCACCAGCGGAGCCATTATCAAGCACGAGGGCGAAAAACGGCGCGATATCAGTCTCGACGTGCGCATGCCCAAAGGCAATATGCGCGACATCCTCCGCTTGGCGACGAAGGGCTCTCCGTTCATGGAGGGCACGTTGAATCTCAAGACTCGTATCGTCATTCCACCCCTGAGCGGTCGAGTGAAGCGGAAGCTCCAACTCGACGGCCGGTTCGAAATCACCCATGGCCATTTCCTGAAAGCCACCATTCAGGACCAGATCGACAAGCTCAGCCGGAAGGGCCAGGGCAAGCCCGGCAACCAGGAAGTGGACGAGGTGTTCTCCACCATGCGCGGCAAGTTCCGCCTCGAGAATGAACTCCTCAAATTTTCGTCATTGACCTTCGGAGTTCCAGGCGCCGACGTCGACATCGCCGGAGTCTATAATCTGAACGCCGACAATCTCGATTTCCACGGAGCCCTGAAACTGAAGGCAAAGGTCTCACAGACGCAGACCGGATGGAAACGATGGGTGCTGAAACCGGTGGATCCATTCTTCTCCAAGCACGGCGCCGGTACCTACTTGCGCATCAAGATCGACGGCCCATCGAAGAAGCCGAACTTCGGCCGCGACCACGGCAATTAGTACCAGAGTGGGGCGGGCAATCCTGCTCGCAGCCGGCTTTTAGCCGGCTG
>JBBQGE010000080.1:0-29309 GCA_038322675.1 Bryobacterales bacterium | reverse complement strand
TACCGGGCGGGCATCAAAGTCTCCGATCAAGACCTTGCACAAGTCCGACTCCGTCGCGACAAATTCCACGGCGACTGGAACTACGAGATCCAACCGCGAAATTCTTCTCCCTGATTTATTTATTTCTAGACAGATCCTAAGCCGAGAAACACTGTGTCAAATCGACCCCACCCGAAACACGGGTGTTCTTGACGAGTGTACGAAAACACTGTACGAGAATAACATGCGATGCGCCGTCTATGCCCGAGTGAGCACCACCGACCAAAATTGCGAAATGCAGTTGCGGGAGCTTCGAGAGTACATCTCCAGACGTGATTGGAAGAACGACGGCGAGTATGTGGACACCGGGTTCTCGGGTGCGAAGGCCAGCCGACCCGCATTGGACCGCCTGATGGCCGACGCCGCTCAACACAAGTTCGACTGCATCGTCGTCTATAAAAGTGATCGCTTCGGGCGCTCGGTCCTCCACCTGAATCAGCAGTTGGCGGCGCTCACCAGCTACGGCGTCAGGTTCATTGCCACGAGCCAGTCACTCGATACCGACGAGAAGAACCCCACGAGCCGCCTGTTGCTTCAGATCCTTGCTTCGGTAGCTGAATTTGAACGGGAGATGATCCGTGAGCGCACGCTATCCGGTATCAAAGCCGCCCAAGCTGCCGGGAAGGTGGTTGGCCGTCCGAAACGCATCTTTAGGCGTGATGAGGTTGTTCGGCTCCGTGACGAGGAAAGCCTGTCCTGGCGGCGGATCGCATCCAAACTGAAGATCCCGGTCATGACCGCCGTGGACGCCTACCGGACTCACTGTACGGAAACTGCCACGCCCGAGCGGTCAAATAACGAGCGGAAACGCTCAAGCGTTGCGTAGACTTCGAAGCTGTACGAAACTGACGGTTTGCCGTACACTTTGTCATGAAAAAGAAACCTCCCGCCACTCGGCTCATCCAGATCGTTTCGCCACGACAGCAGCGTGAGAATTCTTGGCACAACGGAGCCGAAATCGAGATTGGCTGCTACGCTCGATCCCTTCACAAGGCGGCGAAGTTGCTCCTCGACAACCTCGACCGCAGAGAGAACCCCAAAACCGCCTGGGATGTCGGCCCGATCATCTTGCTCTACAGGCAGGCCATCGAACTACAATTGAAATTCTTAGTCGGCGAGGGCAGCAGATTCCTCCAATCGCCGACCGATCACTTGACCCTCGCCAAGACCCACTCCCTGCGATGGTTGGCGCAGATCGCCTGTCAGATCATTAAAGCGGTCCAGTGGGAATCTGAGTTCAAATGCGCCGGGGTAACTAGCCTCGCCGAGTTCAGCGCAATGATCGCCACGCTGGAGGCGATGGAGCCAGTTTCGGCGGCGGTCTATGCGGAGCGGACGAAGAAGGACCTTGGTGAGACCCCGCCACAATTGGGAAGATCGAAGCTCCTCGAAATGGCACCAAAGCTCGACGCTTTGATCGACCTGTTGGCAGCGACGGCTGACGGGTTGGCGGCGACGGCGGATTTGATGGAGATCGGCCCAGATGATGGCCGGATTAAGCCGACGATTCAGTGATCCTTGGCTTGGGTCTTCTTGAATTCTTCTATCCGAGCACAAGCAGCGGCGACAACGCCGGGATCAAACTCGGTGCCAATGAAGCGGCGTCCGCTGGAGAGGCAGGCGATTGGCACAGTTCCGCCGCCACCAACGAACGGAATGACAACAAGCTGCCCCGGCTTTGAAAGATGCTCAACCAAATATTGGAGTTGATGCTGACCTTGTTCGCCTGGGATGGCGTCGGTCATAAACGGCAGCGCCGATCTCGCCATCTGTTTGAGTGGCTTCTTTGCGAAGATCACCACCAGTCGCAGAGCGTTCAGCATCCTCCGATTGAACACTCTCGCCGATCTTGCTTTGCCGTCCCCTACAATCGCTGCGATCCAATAGTAATCGAGATGCTTGGTCATCTCCTTAAAGACTTGATCGAAGAAAAGCTGTCCGCACAACACGGCACACAGGCCACCCGGCTTTAGCTTCCGTTGAGCAAGTCTTGCCAGCTTGCCGTACAACGGAATCGCATCCATTTCCTTTGGAGGTTCGGTCAGAAAAAGATCGGCAGAGCCGTCTTTGATCAGGCCGTTGAGCAAAGACAAATCCCCGACATGAATTTGCGATTCACTTGGATCGATCTTCTTCGCCGCCTTTCGCAACCGTTGGCGTGTTCGTTCTGCGATCTCGTCCTGGGCCTGCTTGATGGTCATCGTTCCGGCTACCAGTTGTTCTATGACTGCGGGTGATTCCTTGGCAATAGCGGACACCACACGAAGTCTGTTTGGCGATATCCCGAGTTGTGAAGCGGCCAGTTCCCGCTGTCGTGGTGATGAGGATTGCTCGGTGGTAGGTGTCACCACCAAGCTCAGTGACCGTGCGTTTCCATCCGAATGGGAGAAACGCGCGGCTACCACCATGCCTCCGATGAGCGATTGAAAACTACCTCCGACATCATACCTCCGCGTGCGCAAAGCCTCCGTGTAAGGCGCGCCCGTGGCTGGCTGTGTCCCGCCGTCAGTCGTTCCTCCGGAGCGATCCTCGTAAGTTAAACCGCCCGTGAGGAGTGCCGTGCTGCCGGCCTTGTTGTCCCAATAGAACCGGGGCCGGATAACACCCCGTGAATAACCAGCGAGATCGGTCCAGCCGTCGCCGCTGACGTCACGCTTCTCCTGCCAATTCCCGCTGCCTAGCACTGCCGCGCTCCATGTCGAGCTGAGGCGAGATGCAAGAAACGCGGAGGCGTCAGTTGCGCCAAGCGTGGAACGGTTCACGAGAAATTCCTGAATCGGCTCCGCAGTTGGACGGCGCGAAATCAGGTTTACGACACCGGCCATCGCGGCGCTCCCGTAGAGGGCCGATGCGTTTCCTTTAATCACCTCGACCTGACCGAGGTCAATCGGCGGGATTTGCAAAAGACCAAGGCCTGCGCCTTGTTGTCCGAAGAGCGGCAGTCCGTCAGCGAGAAAACTCGTGTACCGGCCAAGCATGCCCTGGACACGCACACTTGCAGCACCGAGCGACGGGGAGGTTGTCTGCACGCGCATGCCTCCCATTTCGTTGAGCATCATGACGATGTCGCCGGGCGTCATCATCATCTTTTCTTCGATCTCTTCACGCTGTAACACTTCGACGTGGAGCGGAGAGTCTTGAATTCGCACGTCGTTCCGCGTGGCGTAGACTTTGATTTCTTCTTTGACCTCTTCCTGCGGCTGCATTTCGACTCGCACCACAAATTCCCGCGCTGCATCGGCGGTAATCGAGGCTTTGGCTGGGAAATAGCCGTCCTTGGTCACACTCACGCGCACCTCTCCCAGCGATACGTTTGCCACCGCAAGTCCTTCCATGTCGCTGCGCAGAGCAACGGCATTGACCGTGACTGCGGCATCGCTGACGGGAGTGTCTGCAGCGACCACTTCTACGCGAATTGTGGCGCGCGGCTCCTGGCAGAGCGCGGGAATCACAGTGTTGATGAGGAACAAAAGCCGGGCCGCCTTATGCTTCATATCCTTCTTAGTTCACGGCGGGCCTGCCTGACGACATGCCATGCGCCATGCAGGGCGAGAGCGCCCATGATGGTGGCAACGATCACGTCCGGCCAGCCTGTGCCGGTGCCGAATACGCCAAGGGCGGCCAGCAGTACCGCGCAATTTCCGATCACATCGTTTCGCGAACAAAGCCAGACGGAGCGCATGTTGCTGTCCCCGGCCCGGTAGGCCCACAGCAAGGCGAACGATGCGGCATTAACGAGGAGCGCCACAAAACCGACCGTGCCCATCGTTACGGCTTCAGGCACGCTTCCATGCGCGGCGTGCCACATTGAAACGGCCAGGACCCACAGGCCGAAAAGCCCCATTGTCAGGCCCTTTGCGAGGGCGGCTCTTGCACGGTGGTGGAGCGCCATGCCAACGACGAATAGCTGATTCCGTAATTAGCCGCGTCGGCCAGGAAGTCGAGGGCATCCGCTTGCAAGGAAGTTGAGCCTGCCGTCAAACCCGCGATCGCCTCGATGAAAAACATCGCAGCGTTGATGGCAAGTACCGTCCAGAGCACCCGGCGATAGCGGTTATCGTGGAGTTGCTGGGCGGGCGTCGAAGGACAGCAGGTCGTGCTCACGGCTTTTTCCTTTCATGATTCCTGCTATTAAAGATTAAGGTCTATAGTAACTATAGGGTCAAGGTATGTTTTTCAAGGGACGTTTGAGCATCGGAGATGTAGCGAAGGCAACTGGCGTCAAGGTTGTGACCATCAGGTACTACGAGAAAATCGGGCTTGTGCCGGTCCCGTCGCGCACCGATGGCAACTATCGCGCCTATAATCAGGAGCACATACGCGGGTTGCGGTTCATTCGGCGTTGCAGGGACTTGGGCTTCACGCTTGAACAGGTGCGGGACCTGCTGCGACTGGCTTCTCAGAAAAACGAGGAGTGTTCCGAAGTGGACCGGATCACGGCGCGCCACTTGGGAGACATCGAAGCGAAAGTCTCGGACCTTTCACGGCTCTCTGCCGAACTGCGGCGCATCAGCGAGTGCTGCCGTGGTGATGGTCTTATTGCGGACTGTCGCATTATTGAGGCGCTTTCGCCGGCGCCAACCCGTGACAATTAGCCTGCGTGGCAAGGCTTCGAAGCGAGGGCACTGGAAGTTGGTGCGGGCGGAGGGACTTGAACCCTCACGGACCTTGCGGTCCAACGGATTTTCTTGCCACTACGGCTTTCGCCGCCGCCCTGTGGCGTTTGTGGTCTGGACTATCCCTTCACCGTGGCCTTGGCTGTAGGTGCTGCCCGTCTAGTCTCTACACCTTCCCGGCTGTTTCGGGCCGGGCTTGGCTCGGGATCGCCATTTCACAGGGTTCCCCGACTTTGAGCAGTTCTGCATCGCCGGTTGCCCGGCGAGCACTCAAGTTCTTTCGCTTAAGTCCGATGCGTCTGCCGATTCCGCCACGCCCGCACGGTTTCAAGTTAGCACGAATCAACGACTGACCTGATCGGACTTTTAAGTCCGTTGCGTCTGCCGATTTCGCCACCCGGGCTCTACCCCATTATAGGGGCCCGGTTCGGATTCTCGTGCGGGCAAGAGATGATGCAGAAAATGGAGCGGGGTACGGGATTCGAACCCGTGTAAATCAGCTTGGAAGGCTGACGCCCGACCACTAGGCCAACCCCGCGCTCAACGTCGATTGTATCGCACTCGACTTAATGGGCGCCGCGAAACAGCAGCATCGTTTTCATCGTGTGGAAAATGATGTAGGCGTCCAGCGAAACCGACATGTTCTTGATGTAATACAGATCGTACTCGAGCTTCATCATCGTATCTTCGATGGTGTTGCCGTACTTGTAGTTGATCTGGGCCCAACCGGTGATGCCCGGCTTCACACAGTGGCGCTGGCGGTAATAGGGGATCTGTTCGCTGAGCGTACGCACGAACTCTGGACGCTCCGGCCGCGGCCCGACCATCGACATCTCGCCGCGCAGGACATTGAACAATTGCGGGAGTTCGTCGAGGCGGAGCAGGCGCAGCCAGCGGCCGACCGGAGTCACCCGGGGGTCGTTTTCCGTGGCCCACACCGCGCCGGTTTCCGCTTCGGCGTCGGTCCGCATCGACCGGAACTTGTAAACCGTGAACGGCTGGTCGTGAATGCCCACCCGGGTTTGGCGGAACAGCACGGGCCCCGACGAACTCAACCTCACGATCACGGCTACCACGGCCATCACCGGCAGCGCGACAAACGTCGCCACCGATGCAATCGCCACCGAGTAGATATTCTGAATCTGTACCTGGTGCGGGTGCGGGCCGAGGTCGGTGGAGAAGATCAGTTGCGACGGCCGGATCTCGCGGGCGCAGACCCGCGTGAACGCCGCCTCATAGAGATGCGCCACTTCTTCGGTGGGAATTCCAGCAAACCGAAGTTCCAGAAGCTGATCCACCGGCAGCCGGCTCCGACGCTCGCGCATGCCCACGACGATGCGACCTGGACGGTCGGCGTCCACCACCTTCCGCAGATCGTGAATGCAGCCCAGCCGGGTGATGGGCGGCGGATCGGCAGAGTCGGAGTCGGAATCCTCATCCAGGTAGCCCATCACCGCCATGCCGAGTTCCGGTTTCTGCTGCAGGTATTTCGCAGTCTCAAATACGACAGGCGACGAACCGATAAACAGCACCTTTTCGTTTCCTACCGCGTTCAGGACGACCATGCTGTACAGATTCCGCCACACGAACAGGACCGGCAGTGCGATCGCGCTGCCGTAAATCATCAGCCATTTCGGCAGAATCCAGGCACGATTTCCGTAGCTGAGCACGGCCTGCGCGATGAACGCGAGTCCCAGGGTCAGGCAGAGTTGCTGGACCAGGAGAATCCGCGAGCGCACGCGGAAGTGCTCATAGAGATCGTTGAAGTACAGCCCGAGAAGCAGAATGACAACGACCAGCCCGATCCGGTTCAGACCTCCGTCATAGAGCAGGAATACCTCTGGATCCACCTGCGTAAACACCAAGTACGCGGCGGCGACGTAAGCGCAGAACAGCAGGATCGCTTCAGAGAAGATCAGAACCAGCGCTGCGGCCGGAACGAAAACTCTAAAAAGCCGGACCATGCAGAATCAGTATTCGAACCACGTGAATTATGCCTTGAAGTCTAGCATGCCCCCACAGTTGAGGTTTGAATCGACGATGCGGTTCCGTTCAACCGCGCGAATGCACAGTTCCGGTACATTCGGCGTCCGGTCCCTGAAAACCGATACACGACAGATTTGGTCCGAATTTAACCTGTTGACTTCAAAGGGGCCGATTCGGGATACTGTATCTAGGACTAAAAGAGTCCGCGATCGTCACCGCAATGCTCAAGCTCACCAAAAAGACCGACTACGGACTCATCGCCCTGAAGCACCTGGCGATGCGCGGAGCCGCCGATAGCGCGAGCACGAAGGACATCGCTGAGGCGTATGGAATCCCGGTGCCGCTGTTGTCCAAGATTTTGCAGAAACTGGCTCGCGGCGGCTTCCTGAAGTCGGAGCAGGGGACGAATGGCGGTTACCGCCTGGCGCGCGACGCGAGATTCATGACGGCGCTTGAGGTGATTCGGGCGATTGACGGTCCCATTATTCTGACCTCCTGTTTCACCGATCACAGCGAGTGTACCCACTCAGGCCGGTGTTCGGTGCGCGAACCGTTGAAGAAGGTACATGAGGGCATCCTGCGCCTGCTGCAAAGCATCACTATTGCAGATATCTGCCGCGACGATATGGAAGTGCCCTCCTCGGCACGGTGCCTGCCGGATACCCGGCTGTTGGAATTGAAACCCGCGATATCGATGGAAGCTCCCCGAGCGGAGAGCGCATAAGAGGATACGACGAATCATGAAGCTGCCGATTTATATGGACTATCACGCGACCACCCCGATGGATCCGCGTGTGTTCGAAACCATGGCGCCCTACTTTACCGAGATCTTCGGGAATGCGGCCAGCCGCAATCACAGCTTCGGCTGGCAGGCGGAGGAAGCTGTCGAGAAGGGGCGCAAGCAGATCGCGGACCTGATCGGGGCGAACCCGAAGGAGGTCATCTTCACCAGCGGCGCCACGGAATCGAACAATCTGGCACTGAAGGGTATTGCGGAGATGTATGCCGAAAAGGGCAACCATCTCATCACCGCAGCCACCGAGCACAAGGCGATTCTCGATACCTGCAAACGGCTGGAGAAGAACGGCTGCCGCGTCACGTATCTGCCGGTTCAAGCCAACGGTCTGGTGGATCTGGACATGCTGCGAGAAGCCATCACGGACAAGACCATCCTGATCAGCATCATGTACGCGAACAACGAAATCGGCGTGATTCAACCGGTGGCGGAGATCGGCAAAATCGCGAAGGAAAAGGGCGTCCTCTACCACTCGGATGCGGTGCAGGCGGTGGGCAAGGTTCCGGTGAACGTGCTGACCGACAACATCGACGTCATGTCGCTGACCGGCCATAAGCTCTACGGGCCGAAGGGCTGCGGCGCCCTCTATGTCCGCCGGCGCAATCCGCGGGTGCAGTTGACGGCGCAGATGGACGGCGGCGGCCACGAGCGCGGCATGCGATCGGGCACACTGAACGTTCCCGGTATCGTGGGACTCGGCAAGGCCTGCGAATTGGCCCGGCTCGAAATGCCGGAAGAGTCGAAGCGCATGGCGTACCTTCGCGACAGGCTGAAGGACAAGCTGACCTGCGAACTCGACGAGGTGTACATCAACGGCACGATGGAGCACCGTCTGCCGAACAACCTCAACATCAGCTTCGCCTACGTGGAAGGCGAGAGTCTGCTGATGGGCATCAACGATGTGGCTGTATCCAGTGGTTCGGCTTGCACCTCAGCGACGCTGGAGCCGAGTTATGTGTTGAAGGCGCTGGGCGCCGGCGACGATTTGGCGCACTCGTCGATCCGCTTCGGACTGGGCCGGTTCAATACCGAAGAAGAAGTGGATTACGTGGCGGACAAGGTGGTGGACGTGGTGCGAAAGCTCCGCGAGTTGTCACCGCTATACGAGATGGCAAAAGAGGGTGTGGATCTGTCGAAGGTCCAGTGGAGCGCGCACTAAATTTCAGACTGGGAGACGAAATCGCAATGGCTTATTCGAACAAAGTTCTCGACCACTACAACAATCCGCGGAACGTCGGATCCATGGACAAGAAGGATCCGAACGTGGGGACGGGTATGGTCGGCGCACCCGAGTGCGGCGACGTGATGAAGCTGCAGGTGAAGGTGGATCCGGAAACGGGCGTCATTGAAGATGCGAAGTTCAAGACGTTCGGGTGCGGCAGCGCCATCGCCAGCAGTTCGCTCGCAACCGAGTGGCTGAAGGGCAAGACCGTCGACGAGGCGCTGCAGATCAAGAACACGGATATCGTGAACGAACTGAGCCTGCCGCCCGTGAAGATCCACTGCTCCGTGCTCGCAGAAGATGCCATCAAGGCCGCGATCACGGACTACAAATCGAAGAAGGGCGTCGCTTCGCCGCAGACGGTGAACGCCTGACGCCAAGAGGGTAGACGTTATGATTCAGGTGACACCGAAAGCGGTGGAGAAGATCCGCCAGGCCTTCCAGCGGGAAGGCGTAACGGGAGGGCTGCGGCTGGGCGTCCAGGGCGGCGGTTGCTCCGGACTCAGCTATCTGTTCCGCTTCGATCCCAAGCCGCGGTCCACTGACAGCGTGATGCAGTTTGACGACGTCCAGGTGTTCATCGATCCGAAGAGCATGGTCTTTCTGGACGGCATGACTCTCGACTGGAAGGATTCGCTGATGTACTCCGGGTTCGAGTTCGACAATCCGCATGCGAAGAAGAGCTGCGGTTGCGGTACTTCGTTCACGGCGTAGGGGCCTTGTAACATGGAATCGCACAGCCTGTGTTGGCAGTGTGTCCACCCGGCGAAGGAACTGTTCTGCCCGGATTGCGGCGCACTGCAAAAGCCGGGATCCGGGCTTTATCGCCTCCTGGGATTGACCGAACAACTGGCGCTCGACCCAGCCGATCTTCAAGCGCGCTACTACGAACTCAGCCGAAAACTCCACCCCGACAGGTACGGGCGTAAGCCGCCGGTCGAGCAGCAGTTTTCAGAAGAGGCGACATCGCTCCTCAACGATGCCTATCGCACTCTCCGCGATCCGGTGAAGCGCGCCGAGTATGTGCTGAAGCAGCACGGTTTCGACATCGGCGAACAGCGATCCAAGAACGTGCCGCCGGAACTGCTCGAGGAGGTGTTCGAACTGAACATGGCGCTCGAGGAGATGCGGGAGGGTGATGACTCTGCGCGGCCGCAACTCGAAGAGGCTCGCGACAGGTTCCGTGGCATGCTTGGCGATGTTGATGCCGAGTTGCAGCGCGATTTTGAACAGTACGACGGCGGGCGCGATGAGGTGGTGCTGGGCGAGATCCGGGGCCTGCTGAACCGCCGCCGCTACATACAGAATCTGTTCGACGAGGTGGAGAAGGAGTTATCGGGTAGTGCCCTTTCAAATTGATTTCGGGCATCAGAAGCAGCCGCGAGTAGTCGGCATCGATCTGGGGACCACGAACAGCCTGGTGGCGTTCATGGATGTCAGCTCGCCGGAGATCATCCCCGGTGAAGACGGCGATCGCCTGGTGCCGAGTGTTGTCAGTTTCAACCAAGCGGGCGATGCGGTGGTGGGCAATGAAGCGCGCCGGATGCTGATTATAAATCCGGAGCGGACCGTCTATTCGGTGAAGCGTTTGATGGGCCGCGGTGTGGCCGACATAGAGGAAGAGCGACAGCTATTCGGATTCCAGATTGCGCCCGACTCGGAAAGCGTAATCCGGCTGCAGGTCGGCGAGAAACAGTTCACGCCGCCCGAAATTTCGGCGCTCATCCTGCGGCAATTGAAACGCAACGCCGAGGCCTATTTCGGCGAACCCGTGACGCAGGCGGTCATCACAGTGCCCGCCTACTTCAATGACGCGCAGCGGCAAGCCACGAAGGATGCTGGACGGATTGCGGGACTCGAAGTTCTGCGGCTGGTGAATGAGCCGACCGCGGCCTCTCTCGCCTATGGTCTCGACAAGCGCAAGAACGGAATCATCGCGGTATACGATCTCGGCGGCGGCACGTTCGACATCTCGATTCTGAAGTTGCACGATGGCATCTTCGAAGTGCTGGCGACAAACGGCGATACGCACCTGGGCGGAGACGATATCGACAATCTGCTGATCCGGATCGGCTTGGAAGACATCGCGTCGGAGTGGGGCGAGGATGTGTCCCACAGCCAGGAAGCGGTTCAGTTGTTGCGGCGTGCCGTGATTCGCGCGAAAGAAGAGCTGTCGTTCGTGCCGTCTTCAGAAATCGAATTCGATTACCACGGCCGGCGCTATCAGCGCGAGATCACGCGCGATCTGCTCGACCGTCTGATTTCGCCGATCGTCGACCGCACGCTGGGGCCCTGCCGCGCGTGCATCGCGGACGCCGGAGTTACCGTGGAGCAGATCGACGAAGTGGTGATGGTGGGCGGGTCCACGCGCATTCCGCTGGTGCGGCAGGCCGTCGAGAAACTGTTCCGCGCCAAGCCGCATACGGAGTTGAACCCGGACGAGGTGGTCGCGCTCGGTGCCGCCGTCCAGGCTGCCATCCTTTCCGGCGACGTCGAAGACAAACTGCTGCTGGATGTGACACCGCTTTCGCTCGGCATCGAGACGATGGGCGGTATTGTTTCCAAGCTGATCCATCGGAACTCGACGATCCCCGCCAGCGCCACCGAGAATTTCACCACCGCCGTCGATGGGCAGCGGAACGTGCTGATCCACGTTGTGCAGGGTGAGCGCGAACTGGTGAAGGACTGCCGGAGCCTGGCCCGATTCGACCTGAAGGAGATCGATCCGATGCCGGCCGGAATGGCTCGCATCGAAGTCCGGTTCCTGATCGATGCGAACGGAATCCTCAACGTCACGGCCCGCGATCAGCGGACTGGAAAAGAGCACAGCGTCGATGTGAAGCCTTCGTATGGGCTGTCGGACGAGCAGGTGGAGGCGATGATTCTCGAATCGTTCGAAAAGGCCGAAGAGGATTTCAAGGAGCGGCAGGTTCGCGAAGCACGCGTCGAGGCCGACAACATCTTATCGGCGGTCAACAAATCGAAGCAGAACGAGGCGTGGTACGAACTGGCCGATGACGAGCGGGCCGCAATCGATAAAGCCGTCAACGAACTCCTGGTGGTTTATCATTCCGACAATCACCTGTTGATTCGCGCCAAGATCGACGAACTGAATAATTCCACCATCAAGCTTGCCGAGAACATGATGAACACCGCCGTTCGGGGCGCGCTGAAAGGGACGAAGATCTGATGCCGAAGCTTACCTGGGACCAGCCCGACGACATCGCCCTGGCACTTTCCGAGAAATTCCAGGATTTGGATCCGACCCATATCCGCTATACGGACCTTCATAAGTGGATCACGGAGCTCGACGACTTCGACGACAATCCGGCCGCATCCACCGAAGGAAAACTCGAGGCCATCCAGATGGTATGGCTCGAGGAATACCAAGATACTCATTGATTTACGGAGATATTGCTCCGCTTTTCGGTAGCAGTTCGGCTTCTAATTCCAACGCTGGCATTTACTACCAATTTTAGAATCGGACAAGCACGTGTTAAACTCGGGGCATCGGAGTTTTGGAAGTAAGATGTCCCGAATACACACCACTTTTGTCTTTGTTCTTCTGATAGGCGTGTCCGCCTATGCCCAGGTGGCGGGGCGGTTGACCGGTACAGTGATCGACCCTACCGGCGCAACCGTTCCGAACGCCAAAGTCAGCCTGCTGTTACCAGGCGGGACTACGCCGGTGCTGAGCACCGAGACCACCTCGGACGGAATCTTCGACTTCACCGCAGTCCGGCCGGACTACTACACGTTGACGATCGAGAGCACCGGATTCAACAAGTACACGCAGCAGAACGTCAAAGTGGACCCGGTCCGGCAGACCTCGCTGGCCGCCGTCCGGCTCGAGATCTCCTCTTCGGTGCAGACAGTCGAGGTATCGGCCAGTGTGCAGACGGTGGAGACCGGTTCGTTTGAAGTTGCCAGCACGGTGACTCAAACGCAGGTTACCGACCTCCCGGTTCTCGACCGGCAGATCACGAATCTTTTTCTCACTCAGGCGGGTGTATCCAACAGCCGCGGGACTACCGTCATCAATGGCCTGCGCTCGCAATATTCGAACGTCACGCTGGACGGGATCAACGTACAGGACAACTATATCCGCGTGAACGGACTCGACTATATGCCGAACAAATTAACTATCGGCGAGGTCTCCGAGTTCACTGTATCGGGATCGAATGCGAGTCCGACCGTCGGCGGAAATGCGACGGCCGTAAGCCTGTCCACGCCGTCGGGCGGCAACGAATTCCACGGCAACGCCTACTGGTACAACCGCAACAACGCCTTTTCCGCCAACGATTGGTTCAACAACAAATCCGGTGTCGATCGCCCGTTCCTGAATCTGAACCAGTTTGGCGGGTCCGTTGGCGGACCGGTGGTGAAAGATAAGATTCTCTTTTTCACGAACTACGAGACCTACAATCTCCACCAGACCTCGCCCACGACGAATACCATCCTGACTCCTACTGCCCGGCAGGGCATCCTGCAGTATCCGACTTCTTCGGGAACGCAGCAGTTCAACGTTCTGCAGAACCAGGGGGTCTCGATTGATCCCTTCATTCAGAATCTGCTGTCGCAGATGCCGGCGGCCGGCAATGCCACCGATACGGGCGACGGTCTGAACACGACTGGCTACACTTTCAACGCTCGTTCGAACGAGCGCCGCGACAGCATCGTCGGCAAGATGGACTACAATCTCTCGACCAAGCATGTCTTTACCGGGACGTACCGGTGGAATCGCGACATTGTCGACCGCCCCGATCTCAGCACTTTCTACTCGACAGTTCCGCCGGTATCGAATAACAACAATGCAAAGCTGTTCTCCGCCGCATGGCGCTGGAGCCCGGGCGCGACGTTCACCAATGAACTTCGGGGTGGCGGCAACCTGACTCACTCGCCGTTCGACGTCTCGGGCGACCTGCCCACCATCCTCGCAGGCACGCTGCTCTTCACGAATCCAACGAATACGTTCCTGCCGCAGGGCCGCGACACGAACACTTACAATCTGCAGGACAACGCCAATTGGATCAAAGGCAAACACGCTGTCTCGTTCGGATATCAGATGCAGCGCGTCAGCGTCGCAAGCTATAACTACGGAGGCATCGTTCCGACGTGGAACATTGGTCTGGCGACGAAGAGTCCTTACGGATTCAGCACGGGTAGCATTCCCGGCGCGTCTTCTACTTACACGGCCACGGCTAACAACTTACTCGCGAACCTTGCCGGTCTGGTATCCAGCGGAAGCCAGTCTTACAACATAACCAGCCGCAACTCGGGATTTGTTCCGGGTGCCCCGCTGGCTCTGAACCTGAATCTGAACAACTACGGCTTCTACGTTTCCGACAACTGGAAAGTGATGCGCCGCCTCACGTTGATTGCCGGTCTTCGTTGGGACTATTTCGCCCCAGTGAATGAACGTGATTCCCTGCTGCTGCAGCCGATGCTGATCAACAACAACCCGGTAGAGACACTGCTGGGCAACGCGACGCTCGACTTCGCCGGCAACTCAGTGGGCCGGCCGCTGTATCGCAAGGATCTGAATAATTTCGGCCCGAACTTCGGGTTTGCCTGGGATGTCTTCAGCAACGGCAAGACGGCTCTCCGCGGCGGCTACGGTATCGCGTACGCCAACGACGACACCCTCGAAGCCGCGCTGCTTACCGCTCAGGCCAATACGGGACTGCAAGGCAGCAGCGGCCTCAGCAACGTGGTCGGCCGCCTGACAAATGGGCTGCCGTCGCTGGTAACCCCCACCTTCCAGGTGCCGATCACGACCGCCGAGAATTGGGTGAACACGGGAACTAACAACGTCGAGGGCTTAAACGATCCAAACCTCCGGATGCCGTATGTCCAGCAGTGGAACCTCGGGATCCAGCAGGAACTCAAGGGCAGCATCATCGAAATCCGGTATGTCGGCAACCACGCGGTCAAGCAGTTCCGGCAAATCGACTTCAACCAGATTGATCCATCACGCGGCGGCTTCCTGAACGACTTCAAGGCCGCTCAGAATAACGGTCTCCTGGCGCAGGCTGCCGGCAAGGGTTTCAACCCGGCGTACAGCGCGGCGATTCCCGGTAGCGTACCGCTTCCGTTCTTCGATAATCAACTGGCTCTCGGTGGCAGTCTCAGTAACTCTACTGTTCGCGGATACCTTCAGCGGGGCGAGGCGGGAACTCTCGCGCAGACGTACCAGACCGCTGGTTATCTGCTGGATGAGAACTTCAGCTTCTTCCCGAATCCGTATGCTCTATACTCGAGCGAACTGACCAACCTGAGTAACTCCAGTTACAACGCTCTGCAGGCGGAGGTTCGCCGGCGGTTGAACGGTAATATCCAGTTCCAGGCGAACTACACGTTCGGCAAAGTGCTGAGCGATGCCAGCGCCCAACGCGGACTGGAAGCACTGCTGGATAACAACAACCCGGGCGTGGAACGTGCCCGTGCTCCGTATGATCTGACGCACGCCTTTAAAGCCAACTACGAGGTTCGTCTGCCGTTCGGCCCTGGCCAGCGCTTCTCCTACAAGCCGCTGGACCGCGTGATCGGTGGATGGTCGCTCACCGGGTTCCTGACGCTGCAGTCGGGACCGCCGGTTTCGATCCTGTCGGCCCGTGGAACGCTGAACCGCGGCGCGCGATCGGCAGCGAATACCGTGGACACGAACGCCAATCTCGCGACGTTGCAGACGGCCACTGGCCTCTTCCAGACCGGCAACGGTCCCTACTTCGTGGATCCGGCGCACATTGGTTCGGACGGCCGTGGTGTCGCTCCGGACGGGTCTGCTGCGTTCGACGGGCAGTTGTTCTACAACCCGCAGGCCGGCTCTATCGGTGGTCTACAACGCCGGGATCTGTCCGGCCCGTGGTATCAGAACTACAACTTCGCGATCCTCAAAGACACCCGGATCACCGAGCGCCAGAGCATCCAGTTCCGCGCCGATTTCTATAACATCTTCAATCACCCGAATTTCTTCGTGGGAGATCAGAACGTGAACAGCGCCACCTTCGGGCGGATCACGCAGATGTTCTACTCGGCGGACGGAATCGGTCCGCGACTGGTTCAGTTCGGACTCTACTACCGCTTCTAACTGCGGCACTCGAGCCGCGGTGGCCAAAACCGCCGCGGCTCAGCTTCATTCATCTGCTACACTGGCAGGAGAAAGGTTCAAGGAGCGCTCACACCGCAGGATGCTTCTCGCTAGAGAGTTCATCGGATACGTATCCCGCCAACTTGTTACCAGGCTAACTCCCCGTATTATCGAAACGTCGGACCCTCATACCGCTGCTCAAACCATCGCCGCAATCATCGAAGAAGATCTCGCGGTGGAAGACCGTCTCAACGACGAAGTTCGCGACCTGCTCAGCGAGTACAGCGACTACATGCGTGAGAACGGCGTCAGCTATCAGGAGATGTTCCGGCGCATCAAGAACACTCTGATCACGCAGCGCAAAGTGATTCGGGCTTCGGGACGTGACACCGGTGACAGCATGAAATTGTCCCGCGACAAGATCAACGATTTGTCGCATAAGATTGTCGCCGCTCTGCGAAAATCCCGCGATTTCCGTGTCAAGAAAGATCCCAACGACGTCCGCCTCGAGACGGTGAAGCTCATCACCGATCTTCTGAGCGTGGAGGATCGCGTAGACCGCGCGGCTCGCACGAAGATCCGTTCGCAGAAACGCGAGATCGCCGAAGGTTCCGAGGAATGGGACCTGTTGCTCCGCCGCTATTACAGCGAAGAGTTGAAGAAACTTGGCATTGACCTAACCCACTGATATGTCCACAGCCATCGTAGTGCTCGGAAGCCTGAACATGGATTTCGTGGTGCGGGTGGAGCACCTACCGGCAGCGGGCGAAACCGTGCTCGGCAACAATTTCCAGATGATTCCCGGCGGCAAAGGCGCGAATCAGGCGTGTGCCGCGGGCAGGCTCGCTCCCCGCGAAATCGAGACGCGAATGGTCGGCCGGGTCGGCTACGATGTTTTCGCGGACCATTTGAAGGCAAGTCTGGCGGCGGCAAACGTGAACGTTGCGTTTGTGCACGCCACTCGGTCGCAGCCCACCGGGGTCGCCCATATCTGGGTGGATGAGAAGGGTCAGAATTCCATCGTCGTGGCATCGGGGGCGAACCACGCCATCGCGCCTTCGGATATCGAAGGGATGCGCGGAGCCTTTCGCGGGGCCGGATTCGCACTGTTTCAACTCGAGACGCCTTTGCCGGCGGTGGCTGCCGCGCTGAAAATCGCCCGGGAAGAGAAGGCTCAGACGATTCTCGATCCCGCCCCCGCGCAGCCGCTCAGTCACGATCTGCTGGCGCAGGTGGATATCCTGACGCCGAACGAGAGCGAAGCCATGATGCTGCTGGGTGGCACCGCGACCTCGACGATCGGCGACCCCGCGCAGGTATCGCAGTCGCTGATGGCTCTCGGTCCGCGGGCGGTGATTTTGAAACTGGGTGCCCGGGGGTGCTGGTACACCGACGGAAGGGCGGGATTCCACGTCGCCGGATTCCCGGTGGCGCCGGTGGATACCACCGCCGCCGGGGATACTTTCAACGGAGCTCTGGCCGTCGCTTTGGCCGAGGGGAAGCATATGGAAGCCGCGCTGCGTTTTGCGAATGCAGCCGCCGGAATTTCGGTGACCCGCGTGGGGGCTCAGGCGTCCATCCCGACACGCAAGGAAGTTGACGATTTCCTGGCTGCCCGCTGAACCGGCGCGCCGCCACCCTCTCGTGATACCGTAATTGGCACGACATGTCCGCCTCCGCGACCCGCGCAGCCTCTCCCATGACGGACAAACGCCGGTGGTCCATCGTATGCCTGCTCAGCATCGGCATGATGATCGCCTACATCGACCGCGCCAACATCAGCGTGGCGCTGGCGAGCGCCGATTTCAAGAGGCTGTTCCATCTCACCGATCAGGATCGCGGGATGTTGAACTCCGCCTTCTTCTGGTCGTACGCGCTGCTGCAGATTCCGGCGGGCTTTCTCGTGGACCGCTTCGGCGTCAAGAAACCGTACACCATCGCATTTCTGTTCTGGAGCGTCATCTCCGCCGCGACAGCGTTCGCCGGCGGGCTCGCACAGTTGCTGACTCTGCGCATCCTGCTCGGAGTGGGCGAGGCGCTGGTGACGCCCGCGAGTCTGCGATGGATCCGCTACAACATCGAGGAAAAGCGGCGCGGAACGGCGGTTGGAATCTATATGGCCGGGACGAAATTCGGTCCGGCGATCGGCGCCTTCACTGCCGCCTGGCTGATTCAAAACTACGGATGGCGCCAGATGTTCGTGATCCTGGGTCTCGGATGCCTGGTGTGGCTGATTCCGTGGACGCGGCTGGTGCGCGACGACGATCGGGCACTGGAAGCCGAGGCAAGCGCGCGCGGGTTGCACGCCGATGTGCCGTTCAGCGCGCTGTTGAAGACTCCGCTGATCTGGGGAGTCCTGCTGGGCACCTTCTGTTATAACTACTTCGTGTTCTTCTCCATGACGTGGCTGCCGTCCTATTTCGTCGAGCGCCGCGGATTGTCATTGAACTCAATGGGACTCTACACGGCATTCAGCTTCAGCGGAATGGCGACGGTGGCGATCGCCGCGGGGTGGCTGGCGGATTGGATGATCGCCCGCGGCGCCGACGCTGTCCGGGTACGCAGAGGATTCACCATCGCCGGGTTTGTCGTCGCATCGACGGAGGTGTTTGGCGCTTTGTCCCCATCCACCAATGTCGCATTGTTCTTCGCGGTGGTGTCGCTGGCGGGACTCGGACTCGCGACGGCAAACTACTGGGCTCTGACGCAGACTCTGGTGCCCGGCGCGTCGATCGGCCGCATCTCCGGCGCGCAGAATTTCGCCTCCAATCTGTCCGGCATCGTGGCGCCGCTGCTGACTGGATGGCTCAAGCAATCGACCGGGACCTACTCAGCCCCCATGCAGGCGATCTGGGTGTTTCTGATCATCGGCATTGGCTGTTACGTCTTCCTGGTCCGGCGGAAATACGCTCCCCAACCGAATTATGCCTGATACTGAAAAGCCGCTCGAAATCCGCTCCGCTGCCGTGCTGGGCACCGGAATGATGGGGCCGGGAATTGCTGCGACGCTCGCCCTTGGCGGGGTCGACGTGGTCCTGGTCAGCCGTAGCGCCGGCGGCGCAGCGCAGGGCTTGCGAGCTGCGCGTGAAGCTATCTTCCTGCTCCAGCAGCATGAGATTGTCCAGCCGGCCCGCGGATGTTGGGCCATGGAACACGTGCGCACTTCCACTGACATGAATCGCGCTGTCGTCGATGCCGCGCTGGTGATCGAATCGGCTCCCGAGGACATGACGCTGAAGCAGGATCTGTTCGCGCACCTCGACCGCATCACGCGTCCCGAGTGCATCCTGTGCAGCAATACCTCGGGTCTCAGCATCACCGCGATTGCTTCCAAGTGCGACCGCGCCCACCGCATCTTCACGACGCATTTCTGGAATCCGCCGCATCTGATGCCGCTGGTGGAAATCGTGAAAGAGGAGCGCAGTTCCCCGGAACTCGCCGCTGGTCTGCGCGACTTCTTCGCTGAGTGTGGAAAGGTTGCCGTGATCGTGAAGAAGGATCGTCCCGGGCAGCTTGGCAATCGCCTGCAGATTGCGCTGCAACGCGAGGCGATGAAGATCGTGGAGGAGGGCATCGCCGACGTCGAAGATGTGGACCGAGCCGCCAAGACCGGCTTCGGACTCCGGCTGCCAGTGTACGGCATCTTCGAGCACATCGACGCCGTGGGACTCGACTTGGCCGGCGCCGTCGTGGACTACATCAGCCGCGACCTGTCAAATGAGATCGGCATCCCGGCGGTGATGCGCGAGCACATCGAAAAAGGCGAGCTCGGCGCGGCGAGCGGGAAGGGATTCTACGACTGGAGCGAGAAGGAAATTGGCGCCGTCAAGGAGCGGCGGAACCGATTCCTCATCGATTTTGTGAAGCGATACCGGCCCGGCGAATAGCCGTTACCAGTTCATCGCCAGGTCCACCATAGTGCGCACAGCCACTCCGTTGGCACCCTTCGCCGCGAACGGCCGGCCATCGTCATGCGATGCCGTGCCCGCGATATCCAGGTGGATCCACGGCGTGCCGTCGGCAAACTCGCGCAGGAACAGAGCCGCCGTGATGGAACCGCCCCAGCGGCCCCCGATGTTCGCGATGTCGGCGAACGGCGACTTCAGCAGGTCCATGAACTCATCGTCGAGCGGCATGGGCCACATTTTCTCACCCTGGCGCGCGGCCGATTGAAGCAGTTTCTCGCGAAACGCATCGTCGTTCGAGAACACGCCCGTATAATGATGGCCGAGCGCGA
Organism: Bryobacterales bacterium; assembly: GCA_038322675.1. Lineage (GTDB taxonomy): Bacteria > Acidobacteriota > Terriglobia > Bryobacterales > Bryobacteraceae > TMP-7. The sequence continues at coordinate 9,323 of JBBQGE010000080.1, read as the reverse complement.
CCACAATCGCACCAGTCAGCGTAGCGGCATCCACCAGGTGCGTACAGCCGAGGCGCTTGGCATACGTGAGCGCGTCGTTCAAAATCATGCGGCCTTCGGCGTCCGTGTTCAGCACTTCCACCGTCTTGCCGGAAAGCGTGGTGACGATGTCGCCCGGGCGCTGGGCGTTTGCTCCGGGCATGTTCTCGACGGTGGGAATGAAGCCAGTGACGGGGATTCGCGGCTTCAATTGCGCGATGGCCCGCATGGCTCCGATCATCGCCGCACCACCGGACATGTCGTACTTCATCTTGTCCATGTTGTCGGAGGGCTTGATGGAGATGCCGCCTGTGTCGAACGTGACGCCCTTGCCCACCAGACCCAGATGATCGCCGCTGCCGGCCCCGTCCGGATGGTACTTCAGAACGATCAATGCCGGAGGCTGCGAACTGCCCTGTGCGACGGCGAGCAGCGAGCCCATGCCCATCTGCCGCATTTGGTCCTGATCGAGAATCTCGCACTCCAGACCCACCTCGCCGGCCATTTTGCGCGCGCGTTCCGCCAGCACCATCGGCGACAGCACGTTCGGCGGTTCGTTCTGCAGGTCTCGTGCGAAGTTCTGCGACTCGCCTATGACCGTGGCGCGTTTCAACGCGGATTCGAGGCTCGCGTTTGCGTCCGGCACCAGCAACTCACAGGACTGGACGGGCTTTCGCTCGTGCTTGCTAAGGTAGCGGTCGCCCTCCCAGTCGCCGAACAGGGCGCCTTCCGCGGCTGCTTCCACCTGCTCAGGGGAGGCCTGCGGCAGATACACGGCGACGCTCTGTGCCGAACTGCGCTTGGCGGCGCGAAGACCGGCCCCGACCGCGCGGCGCAGTTCGAGCCCCGAACCCGTCTTCCCGCAGCCAGCCAGGATTAGCCGGCGGGCCTTCAGTCCGTGGGGACGGTGGATGACCACGGCATCACCGGATTTCCCTTTGAATTCACCGGATTGCACGATCTCGGAAACCAAACCGCCCGTAGCGCGGTCAATCTCCTCGAGTCCGGCAGCGGTGGTGTCTTGCCCGGCTTCGGCTCCCACTACAATCAGCGCATCCGTGGCGACGGATGCGAACGGTGTACCGCTCAGCTTCAGGTCCATCCAATTTCCTTTCTATTCCGCTTAGCCGCGGCTCTGGCGAACGGCCGCCCGCGCCTCGTTATCGGCTTCGCGGGCCCGCTCCGCCTCACGTTTATCGTGCAGTTTCTTGCCTTTGCCCACGGCGATCTCGCACTTGATCAGACCGCCTTTCATATAGAGCTTAGTCGGAATGACCGTGAGACCCTTTTCGCGGGTCTTTTCCTGCAACTTTCGAATCTCGTCACGGTGCAACAGCAGCTTTCGCCGCCGGACCGGTTCGTGGTTTTCGCGGTTTCCATGGGAATACTGGCTGATGTGGGCATTTACCAGCCATGCTTCGTTCCCCTGGACCTCGGCGTAAGCTTCCTTCAACTGGATTTTTCCCATTTTGGCCGACTTCACCTCGGTGCCGGTAAGTTGGATGCCGGCTTCGAGCCGGTCCGACAACACGTAGTTGTGCGAGGCTTGGCGGTTGTCACTGAGAATCTTCAGTCGTGGTTCCACAAAATGACTCTACACGTTCGCAAAGCAAAGTACGTCAATCGCTTATAGAACCCGGCCCAACGTTAGGCGACCACGTGGCGGGTACTCCGAGTGTAACATGGTGCCCCGAAAACGATGAATACCAAGAACTTACGCCGCCTGTCGGTCATTTTGGCGCTGGCCTGCGCCCTGAGCGGTTCGCTGGATGCGCGAACTCGAAAGGGCGACAAATACATGAAGCAGGGCTCAGCCGCCGAGGACAAGCAGCGCTGGGACGAGGCTCTGGATTTTTACGAGCAGGCGCAAGCGACCGATCCGTCCGACCCGGGTTATCTTCTTCGTGTAAAGCGGGCGCGGTTCCAAGCCTCGCAGCAGCACGTTGAAGCGGGTATGAAGTTGCGTACGCAAGGCCAACTGGAAGCGGCGGCGGCGGAGTTTCAGAAGGCAATCCTACGGGATCCCGGATCCGCCATTGCGCTGCAGGAGTGGAAGCGCACCATGGAGATGCTGGAGCGCGAGAAGGCGGGCCAGAAAGTCGAAGGGCCCGATCGCGGGCTGACTTCGGCGGAAGTAGCGCAGAAGGAGATCGCCGAACGCGCGGAAGCTATCATGCCGCCGCCCGAACTCAGGCCGATCAGCCAATTGCCCTCGACGCTGAAGATGAACAATCAACCGCCGAAGGTTTTGTACGAGACCATCGGCAAACTCGCGGGTATCAACGTCGTTTTCGATCCTACCTACACCAACTCCGCCGGCAAGAACTTTAATCTCGATCTGAGCAACGCGTCTCTCGATCAGGCACTCGACTATGTTGCCATCCTCACGAAGACGTTCTGGAAACCGATTTCGGCAAATACGATTTTCGTGACGGAAGATAACGTCACCAAACGCCGCGACTATGAGGACAACGTGGTGCGTGTGTTCTACGTGCAGAACGCGACGTCGGTGCAGGAGTTCCAGGAGATTGCGACCGCCGTGCGCAGTTTGACGGAAATCCGTCGCGTGTTCACGTACAATGCGCAGCACGCCATTCTGATGCGCGGCACTCCGGACCAGATCGCGCTCGCCGAAAAGCTCATTTACGATCTGGACAAAGCGAAAGCGGAAGTGGTGGTCGACGTCCTGGTGATGGAAGCGAACCGTTCGCACACCCGCGATCTGGCGGCGGCGCTCACATCGGGCGGGACTCCCGGACTGAACCTGCCCATCGGATTCACACCCCGGAATCCGGTCTTGGTAAACGGCAGCACCCCTTCGACAGGAACCACTGGCTCCACGGGTATCACGGGCACCACTGGCACCACTGGCACCACTACCGGAACCACTGGTTCTAATCTCATTTCGCTGGCCAAAATCGGCCACATTTCGACCAACGATTTTTCGACGACCCTCCCGGGAGCCCTGCTGCAGTTGGTTGTTTCGGACCGGCAAACGCGAGTCTTGCAGTCGCCGCAGGTGCGCGCGTCCGACGGGCAGAAGGTAACACTCCGGATTGGCGATAAGATTCCGTATGCGACGGGCGCGTTCCAGTCGGGACTGGGAGGCGTCGGCGGTCTGGGATTGGCGAACACGCAGTTCAACTTCGCCGAAGTCGGCGTGAACGTGGACATGACGCCGACGGTACACGGGCGCGACGAGGTGACCCTGAAAGTCGCCATCGAAGTATCGAACGTGCGCGACCGCGTCACCATCGGCGGCATCGAACAGCCCGTGATCGGGCAGCGCCGTAGTGAGACGGAGATTCGCTTGAAAGAGGGGGAGGTGAATATCCTCGGCGGGCTATCGCAGGATCAGAACACGAAATCCCTCAGCGGTATTCCAGGGCTGATTAACATTCCGCTCTTAGGCAAACTGCTGGGCAGTGAGACGACGGACAAAGAAACCAGCGAGTTGCTGATCGCCCTGATTCCGCACATTGTCCGGACGCCGAACTTGACGGCGGCGGATCTGAAGGGAGTAGCGGCGGGTAGTGACCAGGTGGTCCGCGTGACATACGCCCCCCCGGCCTCGCCGGTGCCAGCCGGAGTGCCGCCGGCGACGACCACGGCTCCCCAGACCGGCGGAACCGAACACGTCGCACCGGTGCCGGCTCCTTCGACAACTCCGCAAACGACTCCGCCCCCGGCTACCGTTCCGCCGGGAGCAACGCCCCCGCCGCCCCCGGCACCGGGTACGCAGCCGTTAGCGGCGCAACCTACGGGTGGTCCGAAGTTATTGTTTGCGCCGGCGACGGTGCAAACCCAACTGGGTGGGGCGGTAACCCTGACGCTGCAGGTGGAAGGCGTTACCGACCTGTTTGCGGCATCGCCGGTGCGGATCAAGTGGGATCCCAAGGTGCTGCGGCTCAATGACATCGCGCCCGGTGATTTCCTGAGTCGCGACAATCAGAAAATTACCAGTGCGAAGGACATCCGCAACGATGCAGGCGAAGCTTGGGTGACTCTGAACCGGTTGCCGGGCGCCGGCGGCGTCAGTGGATCGGGTGCATTGGCGACGTTCTCGTTTAACGCCATTGGCAAGGGAAATACGAGTGTTAGCGTCACGGATTTCGGCATTCGTAATGTGCAGTTGCAGCCGATTGTCGTGACGGCTCCAGAGGTACCCGTTGTTGTGCAGTAAGGCAGTAATTAGAAAACGCGGCGAGCGCGGGTTGACGTTGGTGGAGTTGATCGTGGCGTTCACGATCATGGCGGTGTTGTGCGCAATGGCCGTCCCGCTGGCGCGGTATCGCGTGCGGCGCGATCGCGAACGGGACCTGCGGTGGAGTGTTCACGAGATTCGCACCGCCATCGATAAGTACAAGGACATGTGCGACCAGAACAAACTCGAGCCGCCGAAAATGGAAACGGAGTGCTATCCCGAGTCGCTGGACATGCTGGTGGACGGTGTCAAACAGGCGGGAAAGGTGGATACGAAAATCCGGTTCCTGCGCCGCCTTCCCAGGGATCCAATGACGAATTCGTTCGACTGGGGCAAGCGCAGCATGCAGGACGATCCTAAGTCGACGAGTTGGGGTGGGCAGAACGTATTTGATGTTTATACGAAGAGCACGGCAAAGGCTGGCGATGGCACACAATACTCCGACTGGTAAAAGGCGCCTTGGCTTCACGCTGATCGAGTTGATGATCGTGATGGCGATCATCTCCATCATCATGGCGATCGCTGTGCCGATGTATCAGAAGTCGATCATCCGCTCTAAGGAGAGCGTGTTGAGGAACAACCTGTTCACGATGCGCACGGTAATCGACGAGTACACCTACGACAAGCAGAAGGCCCCACAGACGCTGCAGGACTTGGTGACGGAGGGTTATCTGCGGTCGGTACCGACGGATCCGATCACGAATTCCGATGCCACGTGGGAGGTGATCCCGGAGGATCCGATGAGCGCGGTGAGCCAGAACGAACCCGGTATCTGGGACGTGCGCAGCGGGTCGGACCAGCGGAGTTTAGAGGGGACGCCGTACGCGGAGTGGTGAGTCGTGGAAGCGGGTAAGCCGCGCGAGTTCGGTGGCGGTCACGTCGCGCCACTGGCCGGGGACTATTCCTTCGACGGTCAGATCGCCGATGGCGTAGCGAATCAGGCGCAGGGTGGGATGGCCGGCCTTAGCCGTCATACGCCGGACCTGGCGGTTACGGCCTTCTTCCAGAGTCAGTTCGATCCAGGTATCGGGGATGTTGGCGCGATAGCGAATCGGCGGATTGCGCGGCCAGGGTTCGGGTGGAGGATCGAGAATGCGGGCCTTGGCGGGGCGGGTGCGGTAGCCGGGCAGCAGTACGCCGTCCTGAAGACGCTTGATGGCCTCGGGCGAGGGGACGCCTTCCACTTGAGCCCAGTATGTGCGGGGGTGCCCGAATTTCGGATCGGTGACGCGATGCTGGAATCCGCCGTCGTCGGTGAGCAGGACGAGTCCTTCACTGTCGTGATCGAGCCGTCCGGCCGGGTAAATGTCGGGAACATTGACGAAGTCGGCGAGAGTGCGCGACGCCTCGTGGGACGGGGTGAACTGGCAGACGACGTCGTAGGGTTTGTTGAGAAGGAGATACCGCAACCCTCATGGTAAACTACGAGTGTTCGGCCTCTCCAGAATTCCCCGGTCGTCTAATGGTAGGACAGCGGCCTTTGGAGCCGTGAATTGGAGTTCGAATCTCTGCCGGGGAGCCATCGTCCAGCCTGGGCCCCCAAGGTTTGCTACTTTCCAACCTCTGCGTTGACAGCGCCGTCCACGCGCTGCCGATCGTCGTTCACCGCCCATCATGCGCGGGGCGCCTTGACTCGCACCCGCGGGCGCGTATAAAATCTTATACATGCTGGTCGTATGGACAATGAAAAACAGATCCGTTGGGTAGGGTCTGCCTACGACGATCTGCGGGCATTCCCAAAGGACGCCCGGAAGGAAGCGGGGTTCCAGTTGGGGAAGGTTCAAGCCGGACTTGACCCGGCTGACTGGAAGCCGTTCGATGATGTGGGTACCGGGACACGAGAAATTCGCATCCGGGACGCGAGCGGGGTCTATCGAGTGATGTACCTCGCCAAGTTCGAAGAAGCTGTCTACGTGCTGCATTGCTTTCAGAAGAAGACTCAGGTGACCAGCAAGCAGGACAAGGCCATTGCCGAGATGCGCTATCGCGCCGTGTTCAACGCGAGGAAGGAGAAGAAATGAAGATCGACACCGAAATCCGCCATGTGACAAAGCCGGGAGCAAACCTCTTCCTGGAACTGGGGTTTACTCCGGACGAGGCCAAACGTCTACAGACTGCGTCTCGCAAACAGATCAATGACACGCGGTTGTTGAAGCAGCAACTGATGGAAGAGCTGTCTGTCTGGATTGCGAAACATCACTTAAAGCAGGCCGAGGCCGCCCAGATTCTGATGGTCTCGCGCCCGCGTGTGTCCGACGTGGTGAACAAAAAAATTGCCAAGTTCACCATCGATACGCTCGTGGAAATGCTGAGCCGTGTCGGCAAGCCGGTCAAGCTTGCGATCAGTTGACCAGTTGATACTCTCGTTAAGACTTCTCTTGTAATCAACAGGTTACGGACGGAGAGGTAGTTGGAGACCACGGTTTCCGGGGAGCCACACCGTTGCCACTTTCGGTGTTGTCGTTTCAACGAATTGCGAGCTTCAACTGGACGGCCTCAAGCGGGATTCGAACTCCTTCGCGGGAGAGGCAAGCGATGCCCGCTGCCCTCAAAGAAGTTGCGCGAACTCGTCCACGGTGAGTCCAGCTTCTCGAATCAGTGTCCGGAGGGTCCCTTTGGCCAGTTCCTTGTGGTTCGGAACCGACAGACGCCGGTGCGGTGGGTTGGAATGCCGGAGAATGATGTGACTCCCGTGCTGCTCATCGAATTCGTAGCCAAGCTTGCGGAATGCATTCACAGCTTCACTGCCAGAGACCACCGGCAGCTTCATCCGCCTGCAACCTCAATCACTTCTTCGAGTATGCTCGGAGGCACTGGCTCGCCGTGCTTCTTCAGGCTCTTGAGGTATCCCTCGATTGCCTCCCGGATGTTCTCAGTTGCCTCTGTGCGCGTCCGTCCCTGGGAAACACAGCCTGGCAGGGCGGGGCAAGTGGCAACGAATACCCCGTCCTCGTCTTGCTCCAAGTAGACCCGATACTTCATCACCCAGCCATTCTAACAGGGCGGCGTTGAAGCGGCCTGGAAAACGAGCGGGCTCAGCGCATGCCCGCGGAACTGGAGCGCCGAATCTCGCATCTCGTCGAGCAGCAGCCTCGACTGTGCCGATGGAGCGATCACCAAAGTTCGAAACGTATCCACGACGGGGAGCCAGCACTTGCGGAATTTTGTTGACCGCGCCGCGTCCGTGTATCGATGCTTTTCAACCTATTGAATCATACTAGTGGTTGTCCGACACGGCGATCAAACTTCCCAGTGATGCCTGGGCTCAGTGGATTTCCCCGGAAACGCTCATCGCGCACGTCCGGAATACCGCGCCATTTCTGGATGCCCGACTGCGAGTGACCGAACCTGGCCGTCTGATAGAACTAGGCAACTCGCCGGACGGCTTTCTGCGGATTCTCGCCAACTGGCAGAACATTTTGCTCTCCGGCCTGACGCGCGAGGAACAACTCCAAGACTATTTTGCGCTCTGCCTGGCTTGTCATCACGCGACTGTCGCGACGTTCTTACCCACGGATGTCGATACCAAGATCCGTGGGATCTTGTGGCGCGAATCGCGCGACCCTGAGGTATTGCGACCTATGCTGCGCCAGGCACTTGCGGCGCGCGCCTGGATGGAGGACGGCATCTCGGTCCGCTGCGTCCGCAGTGTTAGCGGGCACAACGGCGAGCATTGGAGCGCGATCGCAGGTGGCCTTTGGACGGCTGGCTGAACTCGGCGACACGGTCTCCGCGGAAGAGGCTGCGGCTGCTATCCAAGCGGAAATCGATCGCGAGCGAGCCGTATTCAATGACGTGTGCGCCGAACCTGGCGCGGAATTGGATCTGCTGCGCGTTTCGATGACCTTGGCGCACAATCGAGGCGATCTTACACAAGCCATGAGCTTTCGGAAGAGGACTTCCCACAACGCGCGGCTAATGGAGCATTTCTCTGCGCGGGGCCGCTTCGAGGTCGCGGTTCGCATTTATCAACACACTGGCCTTTCGAGCGAAGGACACCGGCATTATCCGCTCCGTCCCGTGAAGGCACTCCGCCGTGCTGCGATCACGCTGCTACCTCTTTGCCCGTTCCTGGATGCGTGGGGGAAGGTAGTGGCTCAACTGGACGAGATCCACGAGGTGCTGGCAGCTCTGGTGATTGGCTGCCAGAAAGTGCAGGGTCAACAGGGTTACTATCGCGCGATCGCAGGCATGCGCGCGGCATCTTCGGGAGCCTTCGACCGCGCTGCCGGCCGGATACCCAATAGCACCCAGCGCCTGCTGCGAAGCGTCGATATGCGCAAGCGGATCGACCTACCGCGCGTATCGTTCGAATCGACGATGCGGAAACGTGCGAGCACCACGCTCGCGATAATTCGGGGGCGAGGGTTCATCGACCTTTCCGAAGCGCGGTTAAGTGACTCGAAACAGCAGTAAATCCAGGCTGAACGTGACTCGCTGCGCTTCGGTGGGCCGGCGCTGCATTGGCCGGTAGATAGAAAGCAGAACATCGCGAACGGCAGAAGCGTCAAGATCGGCGCAACTGGAGACTCGCCGCTGATGGATGAGGGTGAAACCGTCAGCAAATCGATCGACCGTTTGGGCTACACGATCGCGCCCCGAGCCGCGCAACTCGATGAGATCGCCGGGAGCGGGAATGGCGACGAGGAGGCGGCCGCTGTCCCGCAATACCCGCCGGAATTCCGCCGGATTCATGCGCGCCGTGATCGACAAAACGATGGAGAACGACTGATCGGGATACGGCACCACACGATCGGCATTCGCAACTACCCATTCGCATGTGGTGAAGCGCCGGGCGGCCGCGTCAACGGCAGGGACAGAGATATCGGTCCCATGGGCATCGAAGCCGGCTTCACGTTGGAGAGTGCCGAGGTAGAAACCATCCCCACAGCCGGCGTCGAGAACCACGTCGTCGGGAGTCGCGGCGATGGTGTCCCCGATCGCCAGTCGCTGCTGCTCGGTAAACCCCCGGTCATGTAGACGCCGCCGCGCTGCGATAGCTTCTGTGGTATCGCCCGGCCGTTTGGCTCGCCGCTCCTGCGGTTGAAGCAGGTTGATATATCCGCTCCGAGCGATGTCGAAGGAATGCTGGCGGGGGCAG
>JBBQGE010000079.1:0-29893 GCA_038322675.1 Bryobacterales bacterium | reverse complement strand
GCCGCCACCAAACGCCGCGCCCGCTCATCCAAAACCGGTCTTAAAGCATCGAAGCGTGCCGTGATGCCAGCGAGGTCGACCACTGGAGCCAGTATACGTCAAAACATTCCATTATGGAAATGTTATTACTAGACGCATCCTAACCGCCGCCGCCAGCACTTCCGATGGCTCGGGCTTGCCGCGCTTGGCATAGCGGACTGAACCATCGGGCCCAATCAGGTACACCGTCCGCCGCACGATAAGTCCGTCAGCCGCGTATAACTTCGCCACTCGCTGCCCCGAGTCGACTAATAGTGGAAATGGAAACGACCGGTTGCCACGGAATCGCGAGTGGCTTTCGGCACTCCCCGGATTTACGCCGAAAACCACCGTATTTCGAGCTTCCACCGCCGGCCAATCGTCCCGGAATTCGCATAATTGTTTCCGGCACGTGGGAGTCTCGTCCGCTGGATAAAACACCAGCACCACATTCTTCCCCCGCATCGCCGACAGCGTGTGCTGTCCGCCATCCTGATCGGTCAGGGTAAAATCGGGCGCAGGAGTTCCCGCCTCGAGAGGTTTCGATAAGAGCCAATCCAACATGGACACAATGATAGTCGCGGATCACGTTGAACTGTTAGCCTCGCTGGTTCGCATCGACTCCGTCAACCCCGATCTCGTCCCCGGTGCCGCGGGCGAATCCGAAATCGCTCACTTCGTCGCTCAGTGGATGCGCGCCGCGGGCCTCGATGTCTCGCTCGACGAAGCGGCGCCCGGCCGGCTGTCGGCCGTCGGTGTTGCCCGCGGATCGGGCGGTGGGTGCTCTCTCATGCTCAATGCCCACTTGGATACCGTCGGTGTCGCTGGCATGGAACATCCGCATACGCCGCGGATCGACGGCAACCGCCTGTACGGCCGCGGCGCCTACGACATGAAGGGGAGTCTCACCGCCATTCTGCTGGCCGCCCGCGAGGCGCGTCGATTGCAACTCCGTGGCGACGTCATCGTCACCGCGGTATGCGACGAGGAATACGCCAGCATCGGGACCGCATCGGTCCTGAAACGCTGGACTGCTGACGCCGCCATCGTCACCGAACCCACCGGGCTCGACATCTGCGTCGCACACAAAGGATTCATCTGGTTCGAAATTCAATCGCAGGGCGTGGCAGCGCACGGCTCCAAGCCCGAGTTAGGAGTCGATGCCATCGCCAGGTTGGGACCCGCCCTAACTGGTATCGGCGAGTTAGATCGCGAGTTACGAAAAACCTCGCGCCATCACTTACTCGGGTCGGGGTCGTTGCACGCTTCGCTTATTTCCGGAGGACAGGAGTTATCGAGTTATCCCGAGCGCTGTACCCTCTGGTTGGAACGCCGCACCGTCCCGGGCGAGACGCTCGAAGACGCGACAGCGCAGATTCAGTCGCTTCTCGAGCCCGCGATGCTCCTGCGCTCGACCCTGGTGCGCGAGCCGTTCGAAATCGACCGTGAGGCCGGGATTGTCCGTTTGCTGGAATCCCGGCTCCACTCTCCGAAGATCTACGGCGACACGCCCTGGATGGACTCCGCCCTTACCAGTGCCGCCGGAATTCCGACGGTGGTCTTCGGACCCGGCGGCGGCGGCGCCCACGCAGCCGTCGAATGGTCCAACCTGGACGAGGTGGCCAAAGCCGCTGAAATCCTCGCCGAAGTCGCCACTCTCTTCTGCGCATAGCGGCGCGCCGCTCCTCGATCCCGGCGACGCCATCGAGGTCGACAATCCCGCTGCCCCGGCCAGCGCATGCCCCACGAAGGCCCCCACCATCTCGCCCGCGGCGAAGGCGATGCCAACTTCGTCTCACGCACGCCCATCAATGTCGACGATCCCGCCGGCACCGGCGAGCGCATGCCCCACGAAGCTCCCCACCATCTCGCCGCAAAGGCGGCGCAACCCCCACCTCGATCCCGACGCCCAACGTCGACGATCCCGCTGCCCCGGCGAGCGCATACCCCACGAAGGCCCCCCACCAGCGCAAGGCGATGCCAACTCCGTCTCACGCAAGCCCATCAATGTCGACGATCCCGCCGGCACCGGCGAGCGCATGCCCCACGAAGCTCCCCACCATCTCGCCCGCCGCAAAGGCGGCGCAACCCCCACCTCGATCCCGACGCACATCAACGTCGACGATTCCGCTGCCCCGGCGAGCGCATGCCCCACGAAGCTCCCCACCATCTCGCCCGCGGCAAAGGCGATGCAACGACCTCGATCCCGACGCACTTCAATGTCGACGATTTCGCTGCCCCGGCGAGCGCATGCCCCACGAAGCTCCCACCAGCGCGCCCGCCTCAAAGGCGACGCAAGCCGCACATTGATCCCGACGCACGCCATCGACGTCGACGATCCCGCTCCCCCGGCGAGCGTATGCCTCACCCACCGTCGCGCCCGCGGCAAAGGCGATGCGACTCGCACCTTAACCCCGACAACGATCAACCCGAGCTACGCCAAGCACCGGCGAGCCCATCCCGCCATCCCCACCCACGCGCCGCCCCCGACACGCCGCCGCAGTCGCCGCCCCGTCCATCTCGCCAGACCTCCCCAACCAAGCCGCCCACTCGATCCCCGCGACGATCAGCCCCTAACTCCCACCTCCATCGATCGCCAGCACCGAGTGCACCTCCAACCCCGGCAACGTCGCGCTCAACACCCCGCCGCGCCACTCCGCCGCGACCCTCCGCCCACTTGGTTCCAACACCACCCGAGCCGGCCGCCGCGCGAGCCGCACGTCTACTTTGACCGGCCCAATCACCGGCACGAAGTCCACCACAGGATACTCCGGGCCAACCTGCATAGCCGTTGTGTTCGTCAGATGGACCAGCAGTCGCCCGCTCTTCCGCCGTACCGACACCTCAATTCCCGGCAGGCCCGAAACCCTCACCACTGGCTCGAAAACCCGGCTCACAACCCGCCGCAGAAACTCGTGAATGGGCGGCGCATGCGTCCGGGCGTACACCGACCCGATCGGACCCGGTGCCACCGCAACTTTCCCCTTAAGGCCCGCCGCCCCTACGCCTCGCCCTCGCGCGTCGTATGACGGGTACCGCGATTCCACCACACCGTCCTCTACCGTCCCCCACGTGCCGTACACGGGAGCAAACCCCGAGTCGCCTAGAATCGCCGCATTCGCCTGCTCCTCCCCGCGAGCTCCAAAATGCGAGCCATTCGCAGCCCCCAGCACCACCAGCGCGCCCCCACCAGCGGCATACGCCGCCAGCGCCCGCCGAGCCTCCTCCCCAATATCGGGCCAATCGGGAACCACGATTACCGGGTACCTTGCTGCCTCATTCAACTTCCAGTCCGGTAGCAATTCCACCGAGTAACCGCCCGCAAGCAGCGCCTCCACGCTTCCGCGCGCCGGATCGACCCCCGCGCCCCATCCCCCAAACAGCTTGTTGCTCGTCCGGTACAGCGAGTATCCCGAGAACAACACCGCAACCTGCGGGACCGCCTCCGTATGGAACGAAACCTCCCTCCGCGCCCGGCAAAAATCCCCAACTTCTGCCATTACGTCCACCAGACGTTCGTCGATCCATCCGGCCCGGGTCGGATTGTAGTAGATCTGGAAGCCGCCACCCTGCGAAATCACGGCAGCCGATTCCTGTTTCAACTGGACCGGACGCTTCAGAACGTGCGCTCCACTCGCACGGTCCACCGAAAACCCCCAAGCCATCAGGTCCCACGGCTTGCCGGCGCTTGCCAGGTACCTCGCTTCCAGCCGGGCGCTGGAAACCGGTGTCGTCCCGAGAAAATCGCCAGACAGGTAATCGACTGGAATCTCCGGACGCTCGGGCACATAACTCGAATACAGCCAGTTACTCGCAATCTGGAATTTTGGATGATTTCGATGAATTGCCTCGACATAGTGCCGGACATACTCCCGGAACTGATCACGGTTCAGCTCCAAGAACTCCAGCCACCCGGCATCGCCCGCCTTCTGCGGTAACTCGCGGATTCCCGTCCTCTCCTGAAACGCCGCTTGCGCCCTCGCGCAGTAATCGGGCGCCACCGCCCAACACTCCCCATCAATCCACGCCCCGTCCAGATCATATTTCCGGATGACTTCCTCGAGTTCCGGGATCATCAATTGGTCGACGTACGGCCCGAACGTGCTGGTGATCCGGTCATCCGGTTTTCCATCCGGCTTCACTCGTGCCCATTCCGGATGCCGTCCGGCGGCAACGCCATCCCAGACTCCCGAGAAATGGATGTAGAGGCTGACCCCCTTCATCGCCGTCGCCCCTCGCCAGATCTCGAGCGAGTCCTTCACAATACCCGGCGCGGAAACTCCGATTCTTGACGGATAGCCGAGATAGCCGGGATGCCCCTTGCAGTCGTACTGCACGAAGTCCGGTCGCACCCGATCGAGCAGCCCCTTCGCCATCTCCGGTGTCAGGTCGCGCCCTAACACTGTGTCGTTGCCATTCGGATGCAGGTCGAAATGCACTCCGAAGAAGCAATCCTTGCGAAGCGGCCGTGCCGGCGAATTCGCTGTAAAACCGCGAACCAGCGGCAGCGCGCCAACCGCCATCACCTGCCTGCGACTGAGGCTCATGCTACGACTCTACATCCGTTTCGCCTCACCCCGAATCCTCCAGACTCTCCAGCCTGCCGAGCAATCCATCGCTGTCCTCATTCGGACGGAGCGTCAGGCAAGTCAGCCGCGCCCGCAAGTCGGCCTTGTGTGTACGCCCGTCGTGAGCACAAAGGTACGTCCCCGTGCATTCCTGGAGGATCTTGCCCGAGACCGCCCGGATACTGTCATCCGGCACAATCAGACAGAACGCGTCCCGGCTCCACTGCGTCATGCTAATGGCTGGCGCTACTCTGACCAGGTTCTTCGAGAACGCCAGACGCAACTGGTCCGCTACTGGTTCAGGCTTCGCAGCCGCAATCTCGGCCAGATTGCCGATTCGTACATGAACCACTCCGACCTTCCGCCCGCTGCTCACTTCCCGGCTGAGTAGTCGCTTGAATTCGGACTTCCCGATCGCTCCGGCTGAATCCGTCACCGAGGCCGCCCGGCGAGCGTCTTCCAGCCTCTGCTGCAAGGTCGTTATCTCACCTTGCAACTGCGCAATGATCACTTCCTTCTCCCGCCGGATCTGTTCCACGCAGTTCCCGAGCCTCGAGGCGCTAGTCTCGATACCCGCGCGGATCTGAGCCAGATTGTCCAACCTCCCAAGCGACCGCAGCCGGCCCACCTCGTCCGTCAGCCCGGCCGCGACGTCGTTGCCGTTGGAAATCGATCTCAACAATTCACACAATGCTGCGGAAGCAACCTTCAGGTCCGTCTGCAGTTTGCCGATGTACTCACCTGCCCGATCACGAAAGCTCTTGAGAATATTGCCCAATTCGCCGGCGAACTCGCCTGGATCCAGTTCGTTGCGGGCTGCCGTGCTCCGCAGCCGTTCCAGCAAAATCCCCAACTTCGAACGGTACTCTTCGATCGCCGCCGGTCCTGCGTTGATCGCATAACGATCGAGTGCCTCGATCACTTCTCCCATCGCGCTCGCGGACTTGGCAGCCCACGAACACCCCGCGTCGTATGCGTCGATCGACCGCTTGAGCGAGATCATGTTGTTTCGCCTGCCATCTGATATCTTATCGGCCGTTTCCCCGCCGAGGATTAGAAAAATCCGGCTCTCCGGATGAACCAGTCACACCACTCGAAAATTCTCCCACCGCCAACAAAACACTCCGCTTCCGCAATTCGGACCCCCCGAGAATTTGGTGCCGCCCCCGTATACTCAAGGCGGAAACTGAACATGAGCGCTGCACAACAAACTGCCGACGAGCCTGTCACGCTCGACCCATCTACACCCTGCGCGACGACATCGCACGGGCCTACAATCCCGCTAATTCCTATGAGTGCCAGCTCGTCACCGCGATTGCTCGGGCTTGGCAGCGCCTGCAGAACGCCTACGAACTCGAACAGCGCCTCTTCGAAAAGAACGACCCTCTCGATCTATTCACGAACGCGCCCGGCCAGTTCAAGGATATCGCCCGCCACATCGCTACCTGCGACCGCATCTGGCGCAACGCCACCGAAGAACTCCGCCGCGTGCAGCGCGCCCGCACCACCCGCATAATGGATCCGTGGACTTCTCCCTTACGCCAGTCGAGGTTCGGGTCCTCGGGTCACTCCTCGAAAAGGACATCACCACCCCCGAGTACTACCCCCTCACCCTCAACGCACTCGTCAACGCCTGTAACCAGAAATCCAACCGCGACCCCGCCGTCTCCTACGACGACGAGACCGTCTCCCACGCTCTCGAATCTCTCCGAGCCAGAGGACTCTCCGGCCTCATTTCCGGACCCGGCAACCGCGTCCCGAAGTACTCGCACCGGCTCTCGGAGCGATTGAACCTCGGCCGCCGCGAGTCGGCGATCTTGTGCGAACTCATGGTCCGCGGCTTTCAAACTGTCGGCGAACTCCGCACCCGTGGCGGCCGCATGTACGACTTCTCCGATCTCGACGAAGTCGAAACCTGCCTCCGTGGCATGATGGAACGCGATTCGGGTCCGCTGGTGACCCAATTGCCCCACCTGCCCGGCACGAAGGAGGTTCGGTGGGGACACATGCTGTCCGGACCCCCAGCGCTCGACGCCGGGCCGTCCCCGCCGCCCGTCCATGCCAGCCCTACCGCAGATCGCGTTGCGGCGCTGGAAGCTCAACTTGGCCAGCTTCGCGATGAAGTCCATTCGCTCAAAGCACAACTCGAGGCGTTTCGGCACCAATTCGAATAGCTATGGAAAACCATCATCATCACCGCCGATACGTCCAGGTCCGGCGCGTCGACCAGTGCGCCTCCCTCGACGAAGTGTTTCGCCACTGCCTGCCCGCATTCGGCGGTGCGAATCTGCGGCGCGTTTACACGATCCTCGACCGCGCCATCTCGATGGGCTGCCCCCTCACCCTGGCCATCGCCGGTCCAATCACCGTTTCCGGCCAGCACCATACCTGGCTGATTCCTTTGCTCGAAACCGGGTGGGTTGCCTACCTCAGCACCACCGATGCCGTCTGTTATCACGACGGACACCGCAGCCTCGATGAGCATCGCGCCGGGCCCATCCACGAAGTCCCGATCTTCGGCGACGACCGCGCCCTCCGTGAAGAGGGAACCATTCGCGTCACCGACATGGCCTTCGACGAGGCCGTCCTGCTCGACCAGGACCGGTTCCTGACCGCAGTCCTTTCCCAACCCGAGTTCCAGCACAAAATGACCGGGACCGAACTGCGCTACCGCCTCGGCGCCTACTACGCCGCCCAGGAGCACCGCAACGCGATCGGACCCGGACTCCTGACCACCTGCCACCGGCTTGCGGTGCCCGTCTTCGTGGGCGCGCCCGGCGATGGCAGCGTTTTTCTCAACTCCATGAAACTATGGGCCATGCGCGAAGCCGGCCTGATCCCGGCATACGCTTTCGATCTCGACCTCCACGCCGAGGTCTTTGAATCCTGCGCCTACCACCGCTGGGGCCTCTTCGAAAACCCGGTCCACGCCCTCGGAACCCTCGTGCTTGGCGGAGGCGTCCCGAAAAACTTCAATCTCCAGCCGGAGCCCGCCCTCGGCCAGGTGCTCGGCATTCCCGACGTTCGCGGCTACCACTTTGACGTCCAAATCGTCACTGCTCCTGTGACTGAAGGCTCGCTCTCCTCCTGCCCGCCCGCCGAGGCTGTTACCTGGGGCAAGGTCGACAAGGACCTCTACACCGAAACCACCGAGAGCTTGATTGCCGACTACACCACCGTCATGCCGTTCATCGTGCGGGCTCTCCTGGAGCGGCGGCAGCAATTCGAAGCCAAAGCCGCCGAAATCGGCTACGATGCCCTCGTTCAAAACGAACCCGATGCCGCCGGCTACCTCCGTCCTGGCGAAGGCTACCGCCTCTACGAACGACGCGACGCCCTCTGCTCCCGGCTCACCGAGGACGTTCGCAACAACCGGGCCTGGCTCCTCGATACACTCCAATATCCTCTGGCGGCTAAGTCATGATCGCGCTAATTCCATTACTGTTTGCCATCAACTTCGGCTACAACCACGCCCGTCCCCTCGACATTCAGGTCAAATCCGCCCAGCGCCGCGATGGCGCCGAAATCCGCGACATCACCTTTGCATCCAACACCGGCGAACCAACCGCCGCCTATCTCGTCCTTCCCGAACACCCGAAGGGTCGCGGCCCCGCAGTCCTCTTCGTCCACTGGTATGAGCCCGACGCTCCCGATTCCAATCGAACCCAATTCCTCAAGCAAGCGGCCGAACTCGCTCGCGACATCAATGCGACCAGTCTCCTCATCGAGACCATGTGGTCCGATCCAAAATGGTTCAACACCCGCAACCGCGATGACGACTACACCAATTCCGTCCAGCAGGTCAAGGAACTCCGCCGGGCTCTCGACGTACTCGTCGCGCAACCCACCGTCGACCCGAAGCGCATCGCCTATGTCGGCCACGACTTCGGTGCCATGTACGGCGCAGTCCTCGTCGGCACCGACCACCGCCCTAAGGCATGGGCTCTTCAGGCCGGCACCACCTCGTTCAGCCTCTGGTACCTGCTCGGGACAAAACTCGATCCCGCCGCACGCAAGGCCGTTATCGACACACTCGCGCCGATCGATCCCGTCCAGTACATCGGCAAAGCCGCCCCGGCCCCGGTGCTCCTCCAGTTCGGTACCAAGGACCCGTATGTTCCGGACGCCCGAGCCAAAGAGTTCGCCAACGCAGCAAACAAACCCAAAACCGTCAAATACTACGAAGCCGGCCACAACCTGAACGATCAGGCCATTGCCGACCGCCAGTCCTGGCTCAAGAAGAACCTATGACCTGGCGCAGAGCAGTCCTCGGCATGATCCTGTTCGGGATCTCGTTCGGCTATGTCGAAGCCGCGGTCGTAGTGTACCTGCGCCACATCTACGAGCCCATCCGTCTGGAACTCCATCCCGGGATGAACCCCGGCGACCTCTTCCCGCTCATCACCGCGGACGAACTCAAATCGAAAGGGCCCTCTCACCAGCGCCTTCTCATCACCGAACTGGGGCGTGAAATCGCCACGCTCGTCATGCTCGCTTCTGCCGCGCTCGCCGTCAGTGCCCGATTCCGGCCCTGGCTCGCCGCGTTCGCCCTGGCCTTCGGAGTCTGGGATCTGATGTTTTACGCGTTCCTCAAACTACTGATCGGTTGGCCGCCGTCGATCTTTACATGGGACATCCTTTTCCTAGTCCCTATCCCTTGGGTGGGACCTGTTCTATCGCCGTGCATCGTCGCAGCAACGATGGTGGCCGCCGGAATCCTCACGCTTCGCAACGAACTCGCCGGGCGCGAACTCCCATTTGGCCGCGTCCACATAATGGGCATCCTCGTGGGCGGGCTGATGCTTCTCGCCGCCTTCATGTGGGATTGGCGCAACACGACTGCCGGCCACCCGCCGAACGCCTTCAATTGGCCGCTGTTTGCCGCCGGCGAACTCCTCGGCGCCGCCGCGTTTACGCACGCGCTGCTAACCCGGCGAGTTCCTTCACCGCTCGAATCGTCTCTTCCACCTCGTCATCCGTTGTATAGAAATGAGGAGCCACCCGGATTCCGGCGCCCGGTCGAAAATCCACAAGGACGTCCCGCCGGGCCAACTCCTTCGTGACTTCGTATCCGTCCGGAACGT
Organism: Bryobacterales bacterium; assembly: GCA_038322675.1. GTDB lineage: Bacteria > Acidobacteriota > Terriglobia > Bryobacterales > Bryobacteraceae > TMP-7. The sequence goes on along the minus strand of JBBQGE010000079.1, from coordinate 20,223 downwards.
CGATCACCACCACGCCTCCGCGCTGATCGTCACGCTCGCGTGACCGGATCGCGAATCCGGCTTCCCGCGCCAGTTCGATCAATCGACGGGTTTGCCGCAGCGACTTCGCCCGGATCCGCTCCACCCCGATTTCGCCGACGATCTCGTACCCGGACATCGCCGAGTACATCGCCGGCACATTCGGCGTCCCGTTCAGGAATCGCGACATGTCGTCCGCGTATTCGATCGGACCGTCCTCGAAGGCAAACGGCCTCTTGTGCGCCGACCAGCCCGTCATCCGCGGCTCCAGATGCGGCCAAAGGTCCCGCCGGACATAGAGATAGCCGGCCCCCGGACCGCCGCAGAGCCACTTCACCGATCCGCCGGTCGCAAAGTCGACGCCGAGCGCCCGCACATCCAGCGGCACCGTTCCCGCCGATTGGTAAACATCGGCGCAGATCATCGCGCCCACCTCATGCGCCCGCCGCGTGAGTTCCGCCAGGTCCTGCACGAAGGAACTGCGGAACAGGACATGCGAGACCGCCACCAGCGCGGTTTTTTCGTCGATCGCTTCCAGCATCCGCTCGAGCGAAATCGTCATGCCGTCGCCGGTCGGCACGGTCACGAGCCGCGCCTGCGGCAGGTTGTGGAAGTTGTACAGGTTCGATGGGAAGTTCATCGATTCGCTCACGATCTTGTTGCGCCTCTTCGAGAAATCGAAGCACGACAGCACGATCGCCTGGCAGATGGAGACGTTCTGCGTCATCATCACTTCGCCCGGACCCGCGCCGATGATCTTCCCAATGAGGTTGCCGGTGGTGATGGGCATGTCCCACCAGCCCTCCTCCCAGGCTCGTATGCCGCGGGTCGCCCAGGTGTCGGCGAACTCGTTCAACCGGACGCGCGTGCGCCGGGGCATCGCGCCTAACGAGTGGCTGATCATGTAGAGCGTCTTCTCGAGGATCGGGAATTCACGGCGCCAGCTCAGGAGGTCGTCCATGGCTAAAGTCTCTCAAGGATCGTGCCGATATGGAAGTTATGGAATCGTTGCGCCGTTCGCAGAATGCGGACGGGGGCTGGGGCTATTTCCCCGGCAAGGAATCCTGGCTGGAGCCGACGGTCTACTCGGCGCTGGCCCTCGCACGCGACCGGTCATCCGGCGATCGCGCCCTATCGGCTTGGCATCTCATCTCCGCGTGGCAGAATTGCGACGGCGGATTCAGACCGTCGGCAAAGGTCCGGGGTTCCACTTGGTGTACTGCACTCGCCGTGACTCTTGGCGAAGCTCTCAACCAGTCCGGGCCGGTCATCGATCGGGCCGCCGCATGGCTGCTCAACTCCGCGGGCGCCGAGAGTTCAACGTTGAACTGCTTCCTGCGGCGATTCGGAGTCGCGCGGATCGAACGCGAAGTGAAGTACCCCGGATGGCCGTGGCGTCCCGGCACATCCGCCTGGGTAGAACCGACGGTTCATTCGCTCATCGCACTCCGAAAGGTGGCTCACCGGAACCCCAATCGCGCTATGTCCGGCCGGATCGACGCGGGCGAACGCATGCTGCTGGAAGTACGTTGCGCCGACGGTGGCTGGAACTACGGCAGTCCGCGCGCGCTCGGGATTGCGCTGGATTCGTATCCCGAAACCACCGCGTTGGCTCTGGTCGGCCTGCAGCACCGTGCTCCCGACGAGGCGTGGACCCGGGTCGCAGGAACCGAATCACCATCGCCACTGGCTTCCGCTTGGTTCCGGATCGCGAAGGCGCTCCGGAGCGGCGGCGAGCAGCAGAAGCCGGAGTTCAATCAACCGGACACAGTAGTCGCAGCCTTGAACCAACTCGCGGCCAATGCCGACCTGCTATTGCCCGGGGTTCGGCGTTGAAGCGCCGCTATTTCTTTCCGGCTGCCGCCGCGGGAGGTTATTTCGCCGTGAAGAAGACACAGCCTGTCGAACAGCCTGGACTCGCTGCCTCCGTCGTTGCCGTTGTAAAGGCAGCCACTTATTCCACCGGCTTGGTCCAGCCGATTGTTGAAGGGATTCGGGCCTGCAACCTGGATCCTAGAGGTAAACGTGTGCTGCTCAAGCCGAACCTCGTGGAGTTTGACCGCACAACGTCCATCAACACAGATCCAGCGGTGGTGGCCGCGGCCTACGAAGCCTTCCGCGAACTGGGGGCGGCCGAGGTGCGGATTGGAGAAGGTCCCGGACATAGGCGTGATACGTTCGACCTGGTCCGCCAGGCCGGTTACACGGCGGACTTGTTTACAGATCTGAACCGTGACGATGTGACCGAAGTAGCCGGATTCGCCGATGAGGGGAGCATCTATCTCCCCAACACGGCTCTGCAGGCCGACCTGATCGTCTCAATGCCGAAGATGAAGACGCATCACTGGGCCGGCGTCACGCTGTCGATGAAGAATCTGTTCGGAGTGGTTCCCGGCGCTGTGTACGGCTGGCCGAAGAACCGTCTGCATTACGTCGGCATTACCCGTTCGATCCTGGAATTAAACCGTATCTTCCGGAATACATTCGCGATTGTGGACGGAATCGTGGGGATGGAAGGTAACGGGCCGATCCAGGGCACACCCAAGGCGGCAGGAGTACTGGTGATGGGTGCGGATCTCCGGGCCGTGGATGCCACTTGCTGCCGGTTGATGGAAATCGATCCTCTGTCAATTGAATATCTTCGTTTGGGCACTTCCCTCGGGCACTTAGAAGAATCGTTGATCGAACAGCGCGGCGAAGCCATCAGAGTAATGGCCAGAAGGTTTGTATCTAGCTGACACCAATGGGGACTATACCTCAGGCGTTTAAGGGTTAAGGCGGATTTAATAAGTTCCCGGCGCAATTTACAGTTGATGCATGGTTACCTTCACTGATCTCAAGTATTTGCCGTTGCGACTGCTGAGCGATCGCCGCGGCCAGGATCTCATAGAATACGCGCTGATGGCCGGTTTTGTGGCTGTTGGGGCTGCAGCGGTCATGCCGAGTATTGCCGGGAGCATCGGCACGATTTTCAGCAAGATCTCGAGTTCGTTGTCGTCGGCCGCGGCGCAGGGCAGCTAAACCCTCACCGCTAGCAGCACCAAAGACCCAAGGGATATGGAGTGCTGTACACCTGAACTTAGCGCCGAGTCTGAGCCAGTTCTGAGACGATTCGGAGATGGCTCTAAGCATTTCGACCGATTTAATCAAAAAGGCCGTAATGCTAAGTTAGCATTAGCAACGGATAAACCTCCGTTGAAAGGAAGAGGAGAAAAGAAAATGACTCGTTTGAACAATATCGCCCTGAAGCTGCAGATCTGGAAGGATACTCGCGGCCAGGACCTCATCGAATATGCTCTGATGGCCGGCTTCGTCGCCGTTGCCGCCGGGGCCATCATGCCCACCGTCGCCAGCAGCATCACCATTATCTTCAGCAAGATTTCCAGCACCATGTCTGCGGCAGCGACGCAGGGTAGCTAAACGACTTCTTGCGGGCTGTCAGTTTGGGGTTCTCCTCGCGCCGGCTCGCATCACGACTCTCACGTTTGAGCCGACAGCAGGCGGCGATTCAAGTCACCGCCTGCACCGACTCGTTGTCTGTTTTGCGCGCTCAGTGTGTCCGAATAACGCAGGCGGCGATTCAAGTCACCGCCTGCACCGACTCTCCTTAATGGACCGCATGCGCGGCGTCTTTCATTCCGATGAAAGAGCTGCAGTCGGGAAGATCCCCGGCCGAGTCGAAGGGTAACCGTTCGGCCGGACCCAGGACTTCCAACATCGGATTGCTCCGGATCTGGTCTGCCAGCGTTGCACTCAACGCCAGCGTCGAGATCTCCAACGAATTGCGGATCCATCCGATGGTCAGTGTTGAGAGATCCACCTTGCCAACGGTGGGGGCAAATCGTTCCAGGCACTCCCGGTCGCTGCGGAAGTGGACCGGTGTCCGGATGGCGGCCGGAGTCGAAGCAGTCAATGAATTGATCTGCGTCGGATTCCAGTCGATCTTGCCCAGCAATCGTTCGTGTACGACGTCGGCCATGCCGAGTCCCACGGCGTTGCCGTAGCTCATGTTGCTGATACCGCGTAGATACAGGCGCTCGAACTTAGGCGCGGTATCCCACGGGTTGTATTCCCCGTTGACGCCGCGGTTCACGACTTTGGTGTCCATCCCGGCACCACTGTAGTTCTTCCCAATTTCATCGACGATCAGAATGTCGAGCGGAAACGGGATCCGGCCCATCCAGGACTTCACCAGGGCCAGGTTCTCCTCTTCCTTCTCCTCCATCGCTTCCACCGGCACGGCGGATAACTTCGCCGTGCTGTGGTTCGCGTCTTCCAGAATGGCTAGACCGCCCAGAATCTTGCCCGAAGCAAGCACCTGGCGCCCGATGCTCCGGATCACGGTCTCCAGCCCAATCTTGTACGCGTGTGTGTGATAGCGTTGGGCCCCGGCGAACTTGCCGAGTCCGATCGCCATCATCTTGAACAGGCCGCTCTCGATCGCCCCGGCAAAGTCGGTGTGCCACTTGGTCCGGTTGATCAGAAAGATGCCGCCGGATTCAAAAGCATTTTTGTCCAAAAATGTTTCAATGCCCTCGGGCGTCTTCCCGATGTCCACCACGTCGAGGCTGCTGATTACCGGACAGCCCATCGTGGCTTCGTGGATTCCGTAATGAGCCAGCACGTCGGATTGCCCCTCGGCCGTCGCCGCACCGTGGCTTCCCATGGCCGGAAAAATAAACGGCCGGAATCCCGCCGACTTCCAGAAGTCGACCACCGACCGGACAATCGTGGAGATGTTCGCGATCCCGCGGCTACCCACGCCGATCGCAACGGTTGCGCCCGGAGCTAACCGGGAATCAAAGCCGGACTCGTTCAGCTCGCGCCGGACTTCACCGGGAATGTCGGCAATCCGCCGGTCCGGAAAGTTCTGGCGGACGGGAATCATCTTCGGGAATTCGACCATACTGTTCAGAATACATCGAGCCCGACCGCGCGCATCAGTTCGAGGGCGTTGCTCCGCTGGACTACGCCCGGCTTTAGCCGGTAATCGAAGCTGATCCGGCCGTCCTCGAGATGATCTTCGAAGTGGACGTTTGCCGCGATTGCGCGAAACTCTTCTTCGATTTGGGTCAGTGCGAGGTCGTGAGTCGTCACCACTCCGATTGCGCCGCGCTTAAGCAAAGTACGAATCACGGCTTGCGCGCCGATCAGCCGGTCGTGCGAGTTGGTGCCGCTGAGGAATTCATCCAGCAGGAACAGCACTGGGTCCGGCCCGTTCGTCAGTTCGACGATCTGCCGCAGCCTCGTGATCTCGGAATAGAACCGCGATCGGTTGTCCTGCAGCGAGTCGACGATCCGGATCGACGCACCTACGGCCATCGGCGAGATTCGCAGACGGTCCGCGGTAGTGGGGGCACCGCTCCAGGCCAGAACCGCGTTCAGACCGATCGACCGCAGCAGCGTGCTCTTGCCGGACATGTTCGACCCGCTCAGTATGAGGAGCCTGGGCGAGGAACCGAGCGAGACATCGTTCGGTACCGCGCGCGCCGGGCTCATTAGCGGGTGCCTCAGTGCGACCGCCTCGAAGACGGGACCGTCCTCGAGTAGTTCGGGGAACTGAGCAGCCGGACGTTCGAAAGCGAAGGAAGCCAGCGACGAGATAGCCTCGAACTCGGCGATGGCGGCGATCCACTGGCCCACTTTGTGGCCGTTGCGGGCGCGCCAGGCTTCGATGGCCAGCGCCGATTGCTCGCGCCAAAGGATAGCGGGTCCGATGATCCGGACCAGCAGGTGATCGGAGGAGTCGAGCATGTCCACCCGGACCCGCAGGCGCCGGATCGCCGCCGCCGGCGCGTGGCCGTCGGTATCGAGTTCGGCCCGCAGTCGCTTCAACAGCGGGGTCTGGAAGCGTTCGCGTTCCAGGCGTCCCAGAAGTAAGGACAGGATTTGGAGATCATGAGCCGGCGTATCGATCCCGCTGTGGATTGCGTCGACCGCGCGGCGCAACGCGATGCCCGCGGCAACAGCGGAGGCGACGGAGATGCCGAACGGCCAGAGATTGAGGCGCTGCGCCAGGAAGCCGCCGAACGTGACGACCGATGCACACGCGATCAGGAAACAGAAGATTCGCGCGCCCGCAATCAGCGGGACGGGCGGCGCGCTGCCCCATTCCGCGAGCAGTTCGGCATGCACGCCGGCGCGAACGTCCTCGCCGAGCAGCGCCAGGTCTTCGCGGAGTTGGAAATCGTCGCGCATTTCGGCGACGGCTTGCTGCCGGAGTCGGACTTCAGGCGCGGGTGACGGCGAGCGGAACCAGTTAGCTAGTATGCGTTCGCCCGCCGCCGTGCGGGCCGTCGAGATGAGTTGGAATAGCGAGCCGCTGCCGAACAGATCGAGGTCGCTCCCATAAACGTGCTCGGGGTCGTCGAACTCCTTGCCGTCGGGTCCGGTACCGGCCCAGTGTTGGTCAAACCGGTGCAGGCGAGTTTCGTAATAGCTAATGCCGCGTTTGGCGAACTGCTCGCGTGCGGCGATTCGCTCGTGGTAGATAACGAGGGCAATAAATACAAAGAGAGGAATCAGCAGCCACCAGCCGCTGATCGCAGGAGTTATAAATGCAAAATAAGCAAGTATCGCGGCAGTTACAGCAACTCCGAGACGCACGTTTCCGAGTTGGAGCGACTGCCGGCGAGCGTCCTCGAATTTGCGCTGCCAGGCTGAGAGCCGGTTACGATATTCGGCCTGTGGATCCAGCCGATCCACGCTTAATGCGCTCCGCCGGTCGCGATCTTCTTCTGCATATCTTCGAGCGTGATCCCGTTGGTTTCAGGGTAAACGAACAGCACCACGAAGAACTGGAGCAGCATCATGGCCGAGAAGAACACAAACGGAGCGGGCTTGGATGTGGCGGCGATCACGGGGAATGTCCACGAGATCAACGCGTTCATGGCCCAATGGGTGAAACTGCCGAGACTCTGGCCTTTGGCCCGGACGCTGGTGGGAAACACCTCGCTGAGATAGACCCAGATGACGGCGCCCTGCGAAAACGCAAAGAAGGCGATGAACGAGATCAGCAGCCAGACCAGCAGGTTCTCGTTGCGGCCGCTTATGAAGACGGCGGCGACTCCGGCCAGCGAGGCCGATGTGCCGACGGCGCCGATCAGCAGCAGTTTCTTGCGGCCGACGCGGTCAATAATGGACATTGCGATCATCGTGAACAGGAGATTGGTCGCGCCGATGGCGACGGCTTGAAGATCTCCGGAAACCTTGCTGAAACCGGCCTTGGCGAAGATGTCGTTGAGGTAGTAGAGAATCGCGTTGATACCGGAGAGCTGGTTGAACATGCCGATCGAGATGGCAAGGAATACCGGCAGGCGGAACTTGGCGCTGAACAGAGGTTCGATAGCATGGCCGTGAGCGCGGTCGGTCGCGTTTACCATGTCGTTCAGTTCCGATTCGACATTCTCTTCGCCGATCAGTTCGAGCACATGGCGGGCTTCGTCGACCTGGCCCTTGGTAACCAGCCAACGCGGGCTGCGGGGGATGGTAAACAGCATCAGAAGGAACAGGAACGCCGGTGCGGCGGCGACGCCGAGTTTCCAGCGCCATTCGGCCGCTCCAAATCCGCCGAGACCGACCAGGTAATTCGAGAAATACGCGAGCAGAATGCCGGCGACCACATTGAATTGAAAGAATCCGACCAGGCGGCCGCGCCACTTAGCGGGAGCTATCTCGGCGATATACATTGGACCTAGCACGCTGGAGCCGCCGATGCCAAGTCCACCGATAAATCGGAACAATACGAGAGAATTCCAGTCCCAGGCCAGCGCGCAGCCGAGGGCGGACAGGACATAGAAGATGGCCATCATGCGGAGGCTATCGCGCCGGCCGAAGCGATCCCCGGGAATTCCGGCTAACAGTGCGCCAATTATGGTGCCGATGAGCGCACTAGCTACGGTAATTCCGAGGCCGTTCGGTGATAAGTCGAACGTACGAGTTAGCGCGTCGGTAGTTCCGGCGATCACGGCGGTATCGAAGCCGAACAGCAAGCCCCCAAGCGCGGCAACGACAGTGCTCTTCAGGAGAGAGGAGGTAAGAGTCATATGGATTCCGTGGTTATCTCAGTATCTGCCGGGCTCTCGATACGGCGTGCACGGTAGACACGGGGCCCCGTGTGATAGTGGGGCTGCGGCGTTCCTCGAGGAATCGGCGGCGTTCGCAGCACGTTGGGACAGGGTGGCGCGAGTTGTGGCCGGGGGCCGTGAGTCATGATCGGAGTCCTTCGTGCGCTTGTTGCCCGAGTGCGAGTGAGCCGAGCACCCCGGCACGGGACCCGAGGGCCGGGGGCATGACTTTGCGTGGGGCCGGCGGTGTTTGCGGCCCGTTGGGACAGTGTGGCGCGGGATGTGGCCGGAGGCCGTTAGTCATGATCGGAGTCCTTCGTACGCCTGTTGCCCGAGTGCGAGTGAGCCGAGCACTCCGGCACGGGACCCGAGGGCCGGCGGCATCACTTCGGGCGCGGCGATGTAGCCGTTGAGCAGCCGTGCCAGTTCCTGGCGGATGAGGTCGAACAGTTGCGGTTGCTGCATGACTCCGCCGCCGAGTAGAAATCGCTCGGCGGAAAGCGTGCAGGCCCAGTTGTTGATGGCCAGCGCGAGATAGCGGGCTTCCAGTTCCCAGGCGGGATGACCGGGAGGAAGTTCGCGAGCGGACTTGGTCCAGCGCGCGTCCATCGCGGGTCCGCAGGCGAGTCCTTCGAGACAGTCGCCGTGGAACGGGCAGCAACCGGGGAACGGATCGGTGGAGAGGTCGTGAGGGATGCGGATGTGGCCCATCTCCGGGTGCAGGGTTCCGTGCAGCAGGTGGCCGTTGACGAAACCACCGCCGCCGATCCCGGTGCCGACGGTGAGATAGACGAAGTCGGTCAGTTCGCGGGCGGCGCCCCAGCGGCGTTCTCCCAGCGCGGCGGCGTTCACATCGGTATCAAAGCCGACCGGCACGCCGAGTTCGCGGCCTACGGCACCGGCGAGATCGGTGTTCTGCCACGCGAGTTTCGGCGTGGAAGTGATGAAGCCGTAGGTGAGCGAGCCGCGGTGGAGGTTGACGGGGCCGAAGGAGCCGATGCCGACCGCGGCGAGTCGAGGGCCGGCCTTTTCGCGGAAGAACCGGATGGCTTCGGCGATGGTTTCGGAGGGGCCGGTTGTGGGGAACTGTATCGTTTCGAGGTCATCGGGCCCGGTTCCAATGGCGCACACGAACTTTGTGCCACCGGCTTCAAGGCCGCCGAACACTTTACTGTCCATCAACGAGAGTGTGTCACAAAACAAGGGCTGGTATCCTGATTTCGGAAGCGATGGCCTTCATCACGGTCTCGGGTGAACCCGGATGCCGCACGGAAGAACTGGCGCGGGCAGTCGCGCAGTTGCTTCGATTCGAGTTGATTTCCGAATCGAAAATCGCCTTGTTGCTGGCGGAAGAATTTGGTAGCTCCATCCCAGACCGGGCCTGGGTGGCGGCGGCAACCAGCCTGCTCGCACGCCTGGGATCAGCGCGGGACTTAGTGATTGCCGCGCCCGGGGCTGAGCATCTGCTATCAGGTGCCGGCTCTGTTTTGCGGATTTATTTGATTGCTCGCGAAGCGCACCGGGCGGGCAATTTCATGCTGGAAAGTAGGACGGACCGCGCGCATGCGTTGGAGTTGCTGCACGAGTCCGAGACCGCGGCGAAAGCTCAGAGGAGGGCGCGTTTCGGCCGGTCGAGTACGGCATTACACAGGTTCGATCTGATTCTGAATTCTCAGGAGTCGCAGTTAGAGGCGCTGGCCGCGATCGTGGTTACGGCGGCTGAGTTACGAAACCTGCGGGACGCCGGGCCGTTGCCGGCGGGAGTCGAGGCGCAGTTGCAGTTTCAAGCGCGTCTGAAACTGGCGAAATTCGGGATTACTCCGGCGGGTAAGGCATCGATAGAGCGCAAGCAGTTCAGCCATCCGAGCGAAGGCTTGTTCGCGAACCTGCTGGACTTTTACCGGATTGCGTGGGAGTACGAGCCGCGCAGTTTTCCGCTGCAATGGGACAAGGATGGGAAGATCACGGAAGCCTTTACTCCGGACTTCTATCTCTCCGAGTTCGACTTGTATGTCGAATTAACGACAATGAAGCAGGCGCTGGTGACAAAGAAGAACCGGAAAGTGAAGTTATTAAAAGTTATCTATCCGCATGTGAATATTCGGGTGTTTTATCAAAAAGATTTTCAGGATCTGATATTCAAACACGGACTCGAAGGACGGGAAGCGATCAACGATGCAACTGAGTGAGTTACCTCCGGAAATCGACCGGGTGTTATATACCGAGGAACAGATCGCCGCGCGGATCCGCGAGGTAGCGGCTGAGATTTCCGAACGTTATAGCGAGCGGAATCTGAAACTGATCGGCGTTCTGAAAGGGTCGATCTTTTTCCTCACCGCGCTTGCCAGGGAACTGACAATTCCGGTGAAGATCGATTTTCTCGGGATTTCGACATTTTCGGGACAGGCGCGGGCTCCGGGAATGGTCCGGATCGCGAAGGATCTGGACGATACCATCGATGGAGAGGATGTGCTGCTGGTGGAAGACATCGTGGACACGGGGTTCACAACGCGGTATCTGCTGCAGACGCTCGCCGGGCGGAGTCCGAATTCGCTTGGAATCTGCACGCTGCTCGACCGGACGATCCGGCGCATTGTGCAGGTGCCGGTGGAGTTCCGCTGCTTCGAGATTCCGGATCGTTTTGTGATCGGGTTCGGATTGGATTATAAGCAGCTTTACCGCAACCTGCGATACATCGCGGTGATGAATCCGGAAGCGCGGTAGACGGTAGAATGGTGTTGCCGATATGTCAAACAAGACCGATGCGTATGTTGAAAACAACAAAGACCGGATGCTGGAGGAATTGAAGGAGTTCCTGCGAATTCCGAGCATCAGCACGCTGCCGGAGCACCAATCCGATGTAAACCGGGCGGCGCAGTTCGTCGCCGACAGTTTGAAGAATGCAGGTCTGGAGAACGTGGAGATCATCCAGACCGCGAAACATCCACTGGTGTATGCCGATTGGCTGCATGCGGCTGGGAAGCCGAAGGTTCTTTGCTACGGGCACTACGATGTGCAACCGCCGGATCCGCTCGAGTTGTGGAAGACGCCCCCGTTTGAGCCGACAATTCGCGACGGGAATCTGTACGCGCGTGGCTCGTCGGATGACAAGGGGCAGATGTACATGCACGTGAAGGCGATTGAAACGCTTCGCGAGGTGAATGGGACACTGCCGGTGAATGTGAAGTTCCTCATCGAGGGCGAGGAGGAAGTTGGCGGCGAATCGATTACGAAATATGTCGCGGAAAATCCGCAGAAATTAAAGGCGGATGTTGCGCTGGTGTCGGATACGGCGTTGTACGCGGAAGGGATTCCGACGTTGTGCATTGGTCTGCGCGGATTGGTTTATACCGAGATCGAAGCGACGGGACCGATGCGCGATTTGCATTCGGGATTATACGGCGGCGCGGCACCGAATGCGGTATTCGGGTTAGTGGAGTTACTCGCGAAACTCAAAGATGAGAACGGTCAGATTAACGTGCCGGGCATTTATGACGACGTTCAGCCACCGGCCCCGGCCGAGAAGAAGAGTTGGGAAAGCCTGCCGTTCAGCGAATCGGAGTTTTTGAAGAAGGAAGTGGGCTCGACTCAGTTGACCGGCGAACCTGGCTTCTCCGTGTTGGAGAAGGTGTGGGCGCGGCCGACATTGGAAGTGCACGGGATTGCGGGCGGATTCACGGCGGCTGGTGCCAAGACAGTGATTCCGGCCAAGGCGACGGCGAAGGTCAGCATGCGTCTGGTGCCGAACCAGGATCCGGCCAAAGTGGTCGCCTCTTACAAGCAGTTTGTGAAACAGAGCACGCCGAAGGGGATTCAGACCGAGGTTCGGGTGCTTAGTGCGGGACCGGCGGTGATGGTGAATCCCGACCACCCAGCGATTCAGACGGCGGCGAAGGCGTTCAGCGACATACTCGGCAAGCCGACAGTATTTATACGCAGCGGCGGTTCTATTCCGATCGTGGGCGACTTTGCGACTCACCTCGGGATACCGACGATCCTCATGGGGTTTGGTTTGCCGGACGACGGCCTGCACTCCCCGAACGAGAAGTACAAGGTCGACAACTATTACATCGGGATCATGACGATTGCGCATTTCCTCGAACAATACGGCGGGTGACGACGTTCGATATAAGAACTCAGCGTCGTCCGACCATGTAGTTCGTTCGGCGGGAATCGTTTCGGTGGCGGTTCTGATGAGCCGTCTTACAGGACTGGTGCGCGAGAGCATCATGGCGAGGCTCTTTGGCGCGGGTCTGGTGTGGGACGCGTTCAATCTAGGATTTCGCATTCCGAATTTGACTCGGGACTTATTCGCCGAAGGTGCTCTATCTTCGGCATTTGTCCCGACATTTACGGAATATCTAACTACCAAGAGCAAAAAAGAGGCCGCCCAGTTAGCGAACCTGGTGGCGACTGCGTTGATTGTAGTGGTGGGCACGTTGTGCTTCTTGGGCGTGATCTTCGCTCCGGCGCTGGTGGCGCTGCTTGCCCCGGGGTACGAGCACGTGCCGGGGAAGTTCGAACTGGCAGTGCGCATGACGCGGATCATGTTTCCGTTCCTGCTGCTGGTGGCGCTGGCGGCGCAGGCTATGGGCGTGTTGAACGCGAACAATCAGTTCTTCGTGCCCGCGCTGGCGTCGACGTTTTTCAACATCGGGTCGGTGGCGATCGGGCTGGCGGCGGGGTTCTGGCTGGGACCGTATATCGGGATCACGCCGATTGAAGGAATGGCCGCGGGGGTGGTTTGCGGCGGTGCGCTGCAGTTAGCCGTACAGCTTCCGAGTCTGCGGCGAGCGGGGTTTACCTTCCGCCCACTTATGAACTGGCGGCATCCCGGGATGGTTCACATTCTGCAGTTGATGGGCCCGGCGATTCTGGGGAATGCGGCGACCCAGATCAACGTGATGGTGAACACGAATTTCGCCTCGCAGATCTTCGATCCAGTGCGCGGGTTCGACGGGCCGGTGAGCTGGTTGGGCTATGCGTTCCGGTTTATGCAACTGCCGCTGGGCGTCTTTGGTGTAGCGATCGCATCGGCGACTTTGCCGGCGGTATCGCGGAGCGCGGCGCAGGGAAACCTGGAAGAGTTCCGGCGGACGCTGTCGCGGTCGCTGGGGATGGTGTTCCTGTTGTGCATCCCGTCGTCGATCGGACTGGTGGTGCTGGGTAAGTCGATTGTCGGATCGATTTACCAGGGCGGTAAGTTTCAGATTTACGATACGCAGCAGACCGCGCAGGCGCTGGCGTGTTACGCCGTGGGACTGGCGGGTTACGCGGCGTTGAAGGTGCTGAGCCCTTCTTTTTACGCGTTGGGCGATGCGCGGACGCCGATGATCGTTAGCGTGGTGTCGATTGGGATTAACTTTGGCGTGGCCTATACGTTGGTTCATTCGACGAAGCTGGGTCCGGCGGGTTTGGCATTATCTACCTCGTCGGTCGCATTGTTTGGATTTCTGGCGCAATTTCTGTTACTCCGCGCGCGGCTGGATGGAATTTACGGACGGCAGTTACTGACGACGGTGGTGAAGGTGCTGCTGGCATCGGTGGCGATGGGTGCGACGGTGTGGACATCGAGCCACTTCATGGCCGCGAAGTTTGGGATTGGACATGTCGGCCGGCTGCTAGATCTGGCAGTGTCGCTGCCGTTGGGAGTGATCGTGTATTATGTGGCGGGGCGACTGTTGCGAATTGAGGATTTAGATTCGGCGATACAGGCCATTGCGGGTCCGGTGCTGCGGCGATTGAAACCGCGCAGAGCGGGATAGCTCATCGAGGCTGAGTGCTTTGGTTTCAGGCTGCCATGCGAGGGCCGCGATTGGGCTTAACTACTTGAGTCGGTAGGGCGACCTGGTGTGTGGCGCCGACCTGGATGCTCGCATCATCCGGGGCGTCAGGCGCCGGCAACCGGACGTGGATTTCCAGACGGCTGCGGATGGCGGCGTGTTGAGCCACCCGGATGCTGAGGTGCTGCGGATTGCGGCTGACGCGGGACGCATCCTTGTGAGTCACGATCAACGCGCGATGCCCAACCACTTCGAGAGATTTGTTGGCAGGATGAACAGTGCGGGCTTGATCACTGTTCCGAAGCGGCTACCGATCGGAGCAGCTATTGATGAAGTACTTTTGATCTGGGCGGCGACGGAGGTGGATGAGTGGCGAAATCGGTTGGTTTGGATTCCGTTGTGAGCGCCGAGTAGTGGCGGGTTGGAACATCACGCGTCCGCCTGTGCATCCGGGGGAGATGCTGCGGGAGGAGTTTATGAAGCCGTTGGGGTTGTCGATCAACGGGCTTGCTCTCGAGTTGCGGGTGCCGGTTACGCGGATTAGTGAGATTGTGAATGAGCGGCGGGGAGTGAGTGTGGACACGGCGTTGCGGCTGGGGCGTTTTTTCGGATCGAGTGCCGAGTTCTGGATGAATCTGCAGAAAGACTATGAACTCGTTCTCGCGCGGCAGAAGTCGGGGAAGGTTATCGAGAAGCAGGTAACGCCTCGTACTGAGGCGGCGTGAGAGTTCGAGTGTTACAGGTCTCGGACGGCTTGTTCGACCTGGCGGGCGAGGGCGGCGTAGTCGTCTCCCTGTAGGTGAAGGGGTTTTCCGAATTTCACGGTGGCGCGGCCGGGTTTGGCCATTTTCCAGGATTGGTGGAGGATTTTCTCTAAGTCGAGCAGGCGGACTGGGATGACCGGGATGTTGAGCCGGGAGGCCATCATGCCGACTCCGGGTTGGAAGGGGTGGATTTCGCCCGCCTCGGTGCGTTTGCCTTCGGGGAAGATCAGGATGCACCAGCCTTCTGAAGCGAGTTGGCCGGCGTAGCGGAGCGTGTCGAGGGCTCCGGATTCGCGCTGCGGGATCGGGAAGGCGTTGAAGAAGAAAGTCGAGAGGTAATAATTCAGGCTGTTCGTGAATCGCTTGGTAAGCGAGTAACTCTCCGGATGGAAATGCGCGGTGAAGAATTCTTTTGACATCGCGGGAGTTATCCGGCTGCGCCATTTCCACGGGAGAGCCATCATGATGACGGGCACGTCGAAGTGGCTCTGATGATTGGGGGCGAAGATCACTGGGGGCTCGATGCCTTCGAGATTTTCGAGTCCTTCCGCGTGGACCCAGGCCCAAATGCGGCCGATGGGAAGGATCCAGGTGGCGAGGCTCAGGTTGCGGATTGCCGAGACGAGTCGAGTGCGATTCCAGGCTGGGAATTTCTCGGGTAGGCGCGTGACTGGCGCGGGCGCGTTGTGCATCAGTTCTCCAACAGTTTGCGCGGAGGTTAGTTGAGACTCGCTGAGATCGAGTTCCATCATGAGTTCGACGCGTTCGAGGGAACTGAGTCCAAGTTCTTCGAGTGTGGTGGTGGGAGTTATGTCGCGGCCAACGGCGTAGCGTTGGAGCGCATTGACGAGGGCGTTGGATGAGGACGGTGCGGGCGCAGTAGTGCCGGATGCAATCTGCCGCGCGATCTCGTTTCGTTTGAGTTTGCGGGTGCCTTCGGTGCGGGGTAACTCGGGACCGGGCCAGCGGGTGACGGAGCGGACGCGTTGGTGATCGGCGAGTTGCGAGTTAGCTTCGCGCACGACGGCATTTTCGTCGATACCTTGGTCGAGGACTAACACGGCATGCACGCGGTCGGTCCCGATAACGGCGGATTCGCGGACGCCTGATATGCGATCGAGCACGTGTTCGACATCTTCTGGGAAGACGTTGAGGCCTTCGGGCGTGACGATCATTTCCTTCTTGCGGCCGCGGATGGAGAGGCGGCCTTCGGAGTCGATGGCGCCGATGTCTCCAGTGTGGAGCCGGCCTTCGGAATCGAATGCGGCCTGGTCTTCGGCGGTGGCGCCGTAGTAGCCCTGCGTGACGTTCTCACCGCGCACGAGGATTTCGCCGTCATTAGCGATCTTTACTTCAACGCCGGCGATGGGCGATCCGACCGTGCCTTTGCGCGCGTGGAACGGATGGTTGAGGGTGACGATGGGCGCGGTCTCAGTGAGGCCATAACCCTGGATAACGATGTATCCGAGGCGAGACCAGAACTCTTCGAGATCGGGCGGCAGCGGCGCGGCACCGACTACGAAAGCCCAGAACTTCCAACCGAGGAGCCGGTGGACGCGGCGATAGCGCCACCAGCGGCGAAGCCAGTGCATCCTGGCGGGCGCATTGGCGGTTTCGGGGAAGAGGCGGATGATGTGGTCGCGGAGGATTTCGAGAATCTTTGGGACGGAGACCAGAACGGAGATGCGGCGCGAGTGAATTTGTCGCACGATTTCGGCGGGATTGAAGCCATGCATGAAAACGACGATGCCGTGCAGCATCGGGGGGATGAACGTGGCCATGGCCTGGCCGAACATGTGGCTGAGCGGGAGCAGATTGAGAAATCGAAGCGGGAAGAACGGGCGGCCGTAGGGGCGGTACTTGAGCACCTCGCGTTCCACCGGAACAATATTGGCAAGAATGTTTCGGTGCGTGATGAGCACGCCCTTCGGTTCGGAAGTGGCTCCGGAGGTGAAGATGATTTCGGCGAGGGTGTCGCGAGTGGCCGCGGTGTTGGGCATTGCGGCCGGCGCAGACCAATCGACGACTTCAATTAAGGGCCAAACCGGTGGACCGGCGACGGTATCAGGGTAGTCGACTTCCGTGCCGGTGAGAATGAGGCGGGCTTCGACTTTGTCGCGCACGCGGCGCAGCATGTCGATTGACGCGCGAAAGTCGATGGGGACGAGGACGGCTCCGGCGAGCAGCGAGGCCCAGAACGCGACGATCCACTCGGAGCGGTTTTCGCTCCAGAGGATGATTTTGTCATCGGGTTTAACGCCGCTGTTAATGAAGCGCGCGGCGAGATTGCACGAAGCCTGGGCTGTGTCGCGGTAGGTGCGCGTAGTTGTGCGGAAACCGTCGTCGTGCACCAGGAACGGCTTGGGGGAGGAGGAGAAGTCGTGGAAAAAGTTGAGGAGGGTTTCGCGGCGCATTGCGGCTGGGTCGATTTCAGGGTAGCAGTTGGTTGAATATGTGGTCAGGCTGTGATGGACTGAAATCGTGATCCACAAAGTTGCAGCAGCGGTGATGGCCGTGATGGTGGTTAGTGCCGGCGCGGTGAAACCGGATCCGCTGTCCGAGTGGGCTCGACAGGCGTTCGCGAAGGGGAACTACGCGGAGGCGGCGAAGGATTTGACCGCCTTGGTGGAAAAGAAGGCGCCGGATGCCGGGTTGTACAAAATGCGGGCAGAATGTTTTCGCAAACTGCAGCAGTGGAAGAAGGCCGAAGCGGACTATGACCGGGTTCTGGCGCTCGGATATGAGCACGCCGACATCTATAACGCGCGTGCGGAGGTGATGGCGAAACTCGGCGAATTCGATGCCGCCATCGAGAGTTATTCGCAGGGGATCAAGATGCGGCTGGACGACCCCGTGCCGTGGAAGGATCGCGCGATGGTGTATTCGGCTCTGCGGCGGCATCGGGATGCGATTGAGGATTTCGATCAGGCGTTGCATTTGAAGCCGGATTTTGCCGAGGCATGGGTGGGGCGGGGAACCGCGTATGGCGAGTTAGGTGATTTCACCAAGGCTGTTTCCGATCTGGATCGGGCGCTGCAACTGGATGCGGGTAACTCGGCTGCGTATGGTTTGCGGGGAGCGGCCGAGGCACGGCTGGGGAATTATCAGAAGGCGATCGAGGATTATAGCAAGTCGATGTAGGGAGAGCCGGCGAATGTGAATTTGTATCTGGCTCGGTCGTCGGCTTATGCGGCATTAGACGAGAATACGAAGGCGCTGGCGGATCGCAACAAGGCTGTGGAGATGCGTCCAGATATGCCGGAGGTGTGGCTGGCTCGGGGAGGCTCTTATCATCAGTTAGGGCAGCATGAGAAGGGGTTAGCGGACCGGACGAAGGCGATCGAAATGAATCCGAACATGCCGGACGCCTGGTACGCACGTGGGAGTGCGTATTATCTGCTGGGCCGGTACCGGGAGGCCGCATCGGATTTGTCGCGGGCGCTGGAATTGCAGCCGGATTTTCCGGAAGCGAAGAATGTTTTCGAGAAGGTGAAGGACAAAGTGGTGGCGCAGGTGGTGGGGGAGGATCGGGCGAAGCGCGCTGAGGTGGCCGTTGGAGCGGTGGAGCCAGTCGCGAGTCCGTCGAAGGCGGCTGCGGTGGAGGCTCCCCCAGTTGTTACTCCGGCAGTAGTGCCGGTGCAGGCCGACATGAAGCCGACGGAGGTAACGAGGCCAGTTAAGATGGTGGAACCGCTGCGGCGTGTGGCGGATTTGCCGGCGAGCCGGGCGGGGGCGGAGGAGCATAACCGGCGTGGCCGCGCCTTCACGCAGGAACATAAGTACAAGGAGGCCGTGGAGGAGTTGTCGGAGGCGATCCGGTTGGACTCACAGTTTGCGCAGGCCTACAATGCTCGCGGGTATGCGTATTTTCTGATGCATCAGTACCGGCAGTCGCTCGCGGATTTGGACGAGGCGATCCGATTGAATCCTGACTATGCGAATGCGTACCAGATTCGATGCGCGGTCCAGCGGGCGATGCGGTAGTGGTTTTGTTAGTGGCAGGCGGAGTGGTCTGGGTTGCAAGCGGCTATGGGGCACGCGGCAACGAACTTCGTGCGCGTTTGCCCATAGCCAACCCTTCACGGGGCTATCCGTGCACGAACCACGGATCCACCTTCGTTCGCTCTCAGGTCGACAAAGTAGAGAGTCCCATCGGCCGCAGCGCCCGACAACATCCCAACTCGTTCTGGAGGTAGTAATGTTGAGACGGTGTCAAGATTCGAATCGAGGATCATCAGGTAACCGTACTTCCATCCATAGCGGCCGTTACTATCACCACGGAGCGGCGCGATGTGGAGCAGGATCCGGCCCTGAGGAAGAGTAGCTCCTGACAGCACCCTGTCAAACCTCATCGCTCGCGGACCGCCGATCACATCAATCTCAGCTTTTGAGTCATTAACGAACTTGCCATCACCGGCGAGGCCCTTATGCAAAGTTGCCTTGCCATCTCGGTCGAGGATCCAAGCTTCGAGCGGACTCGCGGGGATGAACACTATCCCGTCACGATGAGGCAAAAGCACTCCGTTCAGAGCTAAATCATTGAAGGATATTCCGCTGCGTAGCTCGGGACCGACGGCAGGGGTTCTTCGCAACGACCCGTCCGCCTCGAATAATCTCAGCGCAACGTGCGAGTTGCCTACTTTTGCGAGTCCCAAGGCATAGGTCTGCGCGGACGCTGTAACGGCGAGCTGATTGGTTAATCCAGCGATCCACACGGGTTCACCCGCACCAACCAAGCCAGCTCCGGAGATATCGAACGAGCGGAGCCACCCGTCGGCGGTCATATAGATCCGATTCGTTTGTGAGCATGCGACGGCTGATACACCTTCAGCGGGCGTAAATAACTCCTGCCTGGAGGACACGGCCCCAGCGGAGTTGACGGTTACGACGCGGCCGCTTGCGTTGACGACGACTGTTGTGCCATTTGGACAGGTTGCCGCTCGATAGGGGACGCGCTGCTCAATGGGTCCAATCGAAACCCGCCAGTCGACCGCCAGCGTGGCGGATTGCGCGACAACGGCAACAAGCGTGGCCACGACAAGAATACTGGGCCACCGGGTCCGATTCATTTTGAGGCCTCCTTTACGACTGTGGAAGAGGTGTTGGCGGAATTGTTACTGGTTTGCGAACAACGGCAGCATCGGTCATCGGGAGTGCTGCTGCTCTGCAGACTGAAGAGGTCCGCCGCCGTACGAGTCGGCTGTCCAATGCCACCACCTCCGCATCCAGTGCTCTAGCAACTATAGACCCACAGTGAACGATCGTTACACCAGCACCAGATGGAATGATCACATTGGCAGTTTGTGTCGCACTCCGGACAGTTGAGACACGAATAGTCCTGGCAGAGCCAACCCTCTTGACAGAACCAGGTATTTGTGGCTCTGCGCGAGAATTCGTAGAAGTGGGCAATTGGCGGGGACTTCAGCGTTTTGCCCTTCCTGGGATTTCCGACACCTCGGCCTCAGCCGCCGAGCCGTCGCCGTGGGCATTGTAGGATTGCCGAACTGCCCAGCCTTTGATGGCCGGAACCCTGGAATCTACGCGATTGATACACGGCCCGACAACCGCCGCAACCGTTGATTCAATGAGGTT
>JBBQGE010000078.1:0-29920 GCA_038322675.1 Bryobacterales bacterium | reverse complement strand
ACCGTTCCTATCCCGCCGGCACCAAGGTTTCGAACGCAGCGATGGCCGAGATCAATCTCCTTCGTGATACCTTTCACGGGGACTGGAACTACGAACTACATCCTCGTCGATGAAACGGTTATTTCCTAACGCTGCCTTAGCCATGAATCACTAACTCAGGAGTAAAAATCCCGATCCCAGGCGTGCCGATTCACCCGCGCCAGCACATCCGCCGGCAGCGGACCTCGATCGGAAACGCCGCAATTCCCCTCCACATGTCTCACTCTACGCATGCCGGGAATTACCGTCGACACCGCTGGATTCGACAGACAGAATCGCAGCGCAATCTCGGGCAGCGAACCCGCCACGCCCGCCAGATCCTTTTTCAAAGCATCCACGTGCTCCACCACCTGTAGCTTCCGGTCTCCGCGAAAATAGAAATTCCGGAAATCCCCCTCGGGGAACGTCGTATTCTCTTCGATATCTCCCGTCAGCGATCCCTCATCCAGCGGCACCCGCGCCAGCACGCCGATATTTAACTCGCGCACCAGCGGGAATAAGTTCCGCTCCGGAGTTTCGTCGAAAATGTTATAAATCACCTGTACCGTGTCGATCAGACCCGTTCGGATTACTTCCAAAGCCGAATCCGGCTGATGGTCGTTGATCGAAACTCCGACTGCCCGTACCTTTCCCGACTTCTTCAGATCCTCCAGCGCCCGCCGCCACTCATCCCGGTCGATCCACTCCGGATTCCAGACATGCAACTGCTGCAGATCGATGGTCTCCAAGTTGAGATTCCGCAGACTCTTCTCCGTGCAGCGGATGATGTAGTCGTTCGGGAATACGTCCTCAATTCCGATCCCCGGTTGAGCGGGCCACTTCAGGTTCTTCGGCGGCACCTTGGTCGCTACGAAAATCTTCCCCGGCGCCTCGCGCACCACCTTCCCCACTAGCCGCTCACTGTGGCCCTCGCCGTACGCCAGCGCCGTATCGATAAAATTCAAGCCGAGTTCGATCGCCCGGTTCAGCGCTTGCAACGACTCGTCATCCTCCCCGCCGAGCCACTGCTTTCCGCCAATGCCCCACGCGCCGTAACCAATCTCGCTGATCTCCCAGCCGGTTCGTCCTAATGTTCGATATCGCATCGCAACCATTATCCGTTATGCGTACCGTACAGCGGCCCCGCCGTCGTCTAATGGGAGAAGAGGATGTTGCGCATGTTCCGCGGTCTCATACTGCTCCTGGCCGGGTCCCTGCTGGTTTCCGCCGCCACGATCCGCCTCTACCTAAAGGACGGTGACTACCAACTCGCCACCGAATACAAAGTCGCCGGCGATCGCGTCCGCTACTACAGCACCGAGCGCGGCGCTTGGGAGGAAATCCCGCTCGACCTCGTCGATTTAAAACGCACCGAATCGGAGATGAAGCAGCGCGAAAAATCCATTCAGGAGGACACCGCCGCGATGGCCGCCGAGGATAAAGCGGAGCGCGATGCCCGTCGGGAAGTCGAGCGCATCCCCGTCGAGCCGGGCCTCTATCTCGTGCAGGCCGACCAGCTCAAAACCATCCCGCTCGCCGAATCGAAGGTGGTGAACAATAAGCGCCGGAATATCCTCAAGGCGATCTCGCCCATCCCCATCGTGTCCGGCAAGGGCACGCTCGAGATGGACGGTCCTCATTCGCCCAATGTCGTCGACGGCAATCGTCCCGAATTTTATATGCGGCTGAGCGCCGAGCGCCGCTTCGGACTCGTCCGCGTCGGCGAGCACGATAATAATCGCGTCGTTGAGAAATTCGATATCATGCCCGTCACGAAGGAAATCGTCGAGCAGCAGGATGAGGTGGAAGTGTTCCGCCACCAAGTTGGCGACGGACTGTACAAGATCTGGCCGACGAAACCGCTCGATCCCGGCGAGTACGCCATGGTCGAATTCACACCCGCCACCGAGGGCACCATCAATATCCTGGTGTACGATTTCGGCGTCAAGAAATAGCGCGCTCGAAAAATCGCAGCGATTCGCGCGCGCACTCGGGCCAGCGGTATAACCTCATCGCACGCTCCCGTCCAGCCGCCCCCAACTTCGACCGCAACTCGGAATCCGTCAGCACTCGCTCCAGCGCCACTGCAATCTCAGCCGGACTGCGAGGGTCCACGCACAACGCCCCGTCGCCGACCACCTCCGGCAGACACGAAGTCGCCGACGTCACCACCGGAACCCGCGCCGCCATCGCCTGCGCGACCGGAAATCCGAAGCCCTCGTACAGCGACACATACGCGAATGCCGACGCACCGGCCGTCAGTCCCGGCAGTTCCGATTCGGACACATAGCCCAGGTAGTGAACGCCCGGCTCCGAGGCCAATCGTGACAGAATCGCCTCCGCCTTCCACCCCGACGGACCCGCCACCACCAGGTCGAACTCGCGCCGGACCTCCGCCCGCACCGCTCGCCACCCGTCCAGAAGAACGTCCAGATTCTTCCGCGGCTCAATCGTCCCAAGGAATAGGACATACGGCCGCTCACGCCTCGCCGGACGAGCCTCGAAGAACCGCTCATCGACGCCCGAGTAGATCACATCGATTCGATCCGGATCCAGCCCCAGAATGCGAATCGCGTCCTGCCGCGTATTCTCCGACACTGCAATCAGCCGGTCCGCCCGCTTCAGGATCCGGTCCGCATAATTCGCGTCCGCCCGGACATTGGCCGCCGTGTGGACCTCCGGCATCAGCCAGCACGTCAGATCGTGAATCGTCGCCGTCAGCCGCGTTCGCCGGGGCGCCACCCGCACCTGATTCGACGCATGAAGAACATCCACTCCCCCGCAGATGACGTCGAGCAGCGGCCCACGCGTGTGATTGACAAGGTGCAACGCCGCCAGCCGCATCATCGTAGCGGCCGCGCCCATCGGCGACCGTTCATGATCCAGCACCCCCGGCGAACGGATGAACGGATATCCGCGCACCGTTCCCGGCTCCGTAATTTCCTGCAGATTGCGCAGCAGGTGCCACGCGTAGTTCTTGACGCCGGCGCTCCGAACCAGCAGCGAGGTGCAGTCGATCAGGATCCGCACTCGTCTACCGGTTCGTGAACAGGAATTTACCGCCGCTCTCCGCTACCTGATGCAGCGCGCCGCTCCCGACGATCCCTTCGATCCGCGGCACCGACGGCTTCTCCACCAGCAGATAGTAGCGACCGTTCGACGGCCACAATCGCGCCAGATCGCGGTCGCCGATGAAGACGTCGCGCGGCGCGTCCGGAGCATTCGACCCGTACTCCAGATTGTTCACGAGGCCGTTCAGCAGCATTGCGGTGCGATTCGTGTAAAAGATGATGGATGACCATGTATAGTATTGATCGTCCAGAATTAAACGCCCCGGCGGAGCGGCATTCAATGCGCTGGCAAGAGGCCTCGACGACAGATAGGGATCAAACACCACCATTGCCAGTCGCGCCGCCTGGAAGAACATCACCATCATCAGCGCTACCCCGATCACGAGCCGTTTCCCCGTCATCGTCCACGCTGCAATCGCGCCGCCCAGGAATGCGATTCCCGCCAGAATCAAGGGCACACGCAGGTATGCGAAAGAGTGCAGAGTCAGGTCGCCCATGTGTCCGAGCGAGAGCGTGTACAGGTCCGGATTTTGCGTCAGCGCCTGCGAGATGTCACCCGGCGCCGCAATGCCGCGCACGGCAAACAGGATCGCCCCGATGGCCGCTGCCGCCATACCCGCAATCACAGCCAGCACTCTCCGTTCCGCGGTAATCCACTTGTCGCCCGCCGCCAGGGCACTCCCCAACAGCAGAGCCAGGGCCGGATAGCAGGGCACCGAGTAGTACTCCTGAGTGGATGAAAAGGTAAAAAAAACCAGGAGGAATCCCGTCCAACATATTGCAAGCAGACGCATTCGGCCCGCGCGATCGTCACCCAATCCATCCCGCAACCGGCGGAAGGCACTCGGGAAAAATACGCTCCAGGGGAACAGCCACAACAGGTGGAACAGCCAGAAGTACGCCCGCGGCACCGTATTGTAGTCGCGCGGGAATCGCCGGTTCAGGAACCGCAGCAGATGCTCATTGACGAAGTAGAACCACGCGAATCCGCGATAATGCCCGGGGCCGCTCTGGAGCGTCCACTCGAAGTACGGCGGATTCCGCAGAGTCGCCAGAATGTGCCAGGGCGCCGCGATGGCAAGAGCAATCGCCATGCCCCAGAACGGATACAACCGGCGCCACGTCGCCCGCGACAGCAACTCCCGCCGGAAAGCCAGATATAGAAGCGCAGCCGCGACGGGAAACACCGCCGCGATCAACCCCTTCAGCAGCAGTCCCGTTCCGATCGAACCCGCCATCACGCCCGCCCACCACCGCGGCCGCGGCTCCTCCGGATCCAGCGCACGCAGAAATCCCCACATCGCCAGCGCGATGGTCAATGTGAGTACGATGTCCGGAATCAGGATTCGGGTAAACAGGAAAGTGCCGACGCTGGTCGCGAGAATGAGGCCCGAATACAATCCTGCCTTCGGCGAAAATGCCCATGCACCCATTCGCGCCACCAGCCATGCCAGCAGCACGCACGAAAGCACGACCGGGACACGCGCCGCCCAGTCATGGACGCCGAATACCCGGAACGATCCCGCGATCATCCAGTATTTGAGCGGTGATTTTTCGAGGTACTTGACGCCATCGAGCCGGGCCGTGACGTAGTCGCCCGAGTCGAGCATATTTCGCGCGATCTGGGCCTGGACAGCATCCACGTCGTCCATCAACGACGGCGGGCTAATGGCGCAACCGGCGAAGATGGCGATCGCGACGGCCAATACTACCAGTTCGTAGCGAATGCTAAAGTAGCGGGTTTTTCGGGCCCGTGGCGTGCGGTCGGCGGAAGTATTTTCAGCCTCAGGAGCCACACGAATAGCGCCGGCAGGACCCATAGGTGATACCCCGAGCGTACCACGTGGGTCGCGGACGCTGCCAATTCGTCGGGCCCATCACGTAGTAACCAGATCCGCGACGCCCACCCGCTCCTGCGCCTCGTACGCGGCCGCCGGCAGCACATTCCAGCGTCGCAGCCACAGGAACAGCACCAGCAAACCCCACAAGTGATACCCGAGATTCGCCCTTCGCTCCATGTGGCTCGCAATCAGCCGCTCCACTTCCGCCCAGTGGAAAAGGCCCGAGTCCTCCACAGTCCGACGATTGACATTGTCCATCAGCAGCGGCTTCAGCACCGTTCGCAACCAGTGATGCGTCGGAATGTCGAACCCCTGTTTCCGGCGCGTCACCACCGATTGGGGAAGCTTGTCGCGCATCAACTCGCGCAACAGAAACTTCAACTTCCGCCCCTGCACCTTCATCGCTTCCGGGAGCCGCCCCGCAAACTCCGCAATCCGATGGTCCAGAAACGGCGGCCGGACTTCCAACGAGTGCGCCATGCTCATCCGGTCGCACTTA
This sequence comes from Bryobacterales bacterium, assembly GCA_038322675.1. Taxonomy (GTDB): domain Bacteria; phylum Acidobacteriota; class Terriglobia; order Bryobacterales; family Bryobacteraceae; genus TMP-7. Next base: position 24,491 of record JBBQGE010000078.1, on the reverse strand, counting down.
TATAAAATGTCGTCCGGCAGGTAATACGATTGGTCGAACCATAAACTCCGGTTCAGCGCCCCCGCCACCGGCTCACGCAACACCGATTCCAAACTCCACCCCGTCGGCGCGTGGCCGTTCCGCACGTGCAGCCGTGCCTTCTCCTCCTCGGAGAACGTACCATTCCAAAACAGGTGCGCATCCCGCTCCGACAGCAGCGAACCTTGCAGGAGGCGAGTCAGCTTGTAATCCAGCCCGATTTTCTCATCCGAAACCGGTAGATACCGGGTTAGCGTGGCCGCCATCGCCAGTGCCGGCCTCGGAATCCTCCGCAGCGACCGCGCATACCGGTCCGCCAGGTACGTCACATACCCGCCGAATAACTCGTCCGCGCCATCGCCGCTCAACGCCACGGTGACATACTCGCGCGACATCCGCGACAGATACCAAACCGGAATGGCCCCAGCGTCCGCGCTCGGTTCATCGGAATAATAAGATAGTTGCTCCACCACTCCAGGCAAACTCGGATCGTCCGGGTTCAAATCGAACTCGTGATGGTCTGTATCGTATTCCTCGGCGATTTCCCGAAAATATTCGCTCTCGTCAAAACTCCGGCCTCGAAACGAAACCGAGAAGGTGTTCAGCTTCGTGGGGCACACTTCCTGCGCGTAATGCAGGATGGTGGATGAATCCAGGCCGCCGCTCGCCCACACGCCCAGCGGGACGTCCGACACCATGTGCTCCCGAACCGATTCCCGCAGCAGAGAATCCAACTCTTCCTTCGCCGAATCGAGCGTGATCTTCGAGTCCGGCCGGAACTTCAGTTCCCAGTACGATTCGTCGCGCACTTCGCCGTTGCACCACTCCAGCCAGTGCCCCGGACGCAGTTTCTCGATGCCCTCAATCAGCGTATGCGGCGCCGGCACGTAATTCAGCGACAGGAAGTGGTGCAGACCGGCCATATCCAGCCGCCGCTCGATTTCAGGATGCTCCAGAATCCCCTTCAGTTCGGATGCGAAGTACAGGTCCCGCCCGCGCCGGGCAAAGTAGACCGGCTTGATGCCCATCCGGTCGCGCGCAATCACCAGCCGCTTCCGGCTTTCAGTCCACAGCGCGACGCCGAACATCCCTCGCACGCGCGAGAAGCATTCGGTGTCCCATTCGACGAACGCCCGCAATAGCACCTCGGTGTCGCATCGCGAGCGGAATCGATGCCCCCGCGACTCCAACTCGCCCCTAAGCTCCGCAGTATTGTAGATCTCGCCGTTAAAGGCGATGACAGTCGCGCCGTCGTCCGTCGACATCGGCTGCTGCCCATGGTCCAGGTCGATGATCTTCAGCCGGACGGCGCCTAACGAAACGCTGGGCGATTCGAAGACCCCCTGTTCGTCCGGTCCGCGGTGAATCAACGACCGCGTTGCGCGACGTATCCGGGCCGCATCGACAGACCTATCTAAATGTGTGAAGCCGACAATCCCGCACACTATTATCGTCCCCGTTGCTCCAGTGGGAGCGGTTTACCTAGGTGTTACGCAGATTATAGCGCACTTCCCGAAGTTTGACATTTCTTTACAAAACTTCAGCGACTATCCGGGAGGAAATGGGATGTGGTTTGCGGCTTTGCATCAGCTCACGTAAGCGATTTCACTCCCGCCAGCACGACATAGACTGGCCGCTCCTGTTTTGGCAGATCCAGCACCGCCGCACAGACCGTCTCGTCGATCCGCCCCAACCCTATGGCACCCACCTCAAGGCTCACAGCCTGGAGGAGGATATTCTGCGCGATGTGCCCGGCCTCGATGTGTGCCAGGCGGGCGCCCGATTCGCCGAACTCGCGCTGCATGCGTGCGAAATTCGCGGCCAGAACAATCGCCATCGCCGCATCCGCAATTTCCGCTTGATCCATTACGCCCGGCAGCAATTGGGCCCGCAGGTCGCCTTTTCTCGAAAGGGATAAGGCGTGCAGATCGGGGTCGTACTGATACGCTCCCGGCGCCAATCGCTCCACATTCATGGCCACCGCGTACAGCCGGAATGGATACGCTGCCCCAGCCGACGGGGCGCAGCGAAGTCCGCCCAGTCCTGTCACTCCTTGAGCCGCCCACAGCAATTGTGCGGCAGAGGTTAGGGGCAGTGGAGCCGGCTCAAACAAACGGCACGATCGCCTGTGTGACAAGCAGTGCTCCAGCGATAGGTTTCCGGTGAGTTGCGGCGGCGGGAGTTTCACCGCAACGCTCGACATCGATCTCGGCATAAGACAAGAGTATCAGGTCTGAATCTATCGTCTTCACTCAGCCCCGTTGATGGAGTATCGTAAGAAACACGCATGCGACACACGCCGCCAACCGCCTGGCTGAGGATCGCCGGAATCGCGCTTCTATCGACCGCCAGCCTCCCTGCCCAGGCTGTGTGGACTGCCGCTCAGGACCATCAGAACATGATGGATCAACTCGGCATCAAGGCCCTTCGCCAGGGTCCCAGCGGCAACGAGAATGCGCCGAACCATGCCAACTACGACGAATCGTTAGCCAACCCGTTCCCCGACTATCCGCCCATTCTCACGTTGAAGAACGGGCAGCCCGTCGCCACGGCCGACGAATGGTGGAGCAAGCGCCGGCCCGAAATCATCGAAGATTTCGAACGTGAGGTGCTCGGCCGCGTTCCAGCCAATGCGCCGAAAATCACCTGGACGGTCACCCGTACCACCGAGGACAAAGTGGGACCCTATCCGGTGATTGCCAAGGAACTCACGGGCCATGCCGATAACTCCGCGTTTCCGTCGATTGCTGTCGATATCCGGATGGTGGTGGTAACTCCTGCCTGGGCGAAGCGCCCCGTACCGGCCATGATCATGTTCGGCCGCGCCGCGCTCCCCTCCACACCGCCGCCGCCGCAATTCGCCAGGTTCGCCGCGCTTGCCGGTCCCGATCCGCCCGCCATCGAACAACTGGTCGCGGATGGCTGGGGGTATGCAGCCCTTGAACCGGGCAGCATTCAGGCGGACGACGGCGCTGGCCTCACGAGGGGAATCATTGGACTCGCCAACAAAGGACAGGCGCGCAAACCCGACGACTGGGGAGTGCTGCGCGCCTGGGCCTGGGGCGCCTCCCGCAGCCTCGATTATCTTCTCACCGATCCCGCTGTCGACGGCCGCCGTGTCGGCATTGAAGGGGTGTCCCGCTTCGGAAAGTCGGCCCTCGTCACCATGGCTTTCGATACGCGGTTCGCCGTCGTCCTGGTCGGCTCATCGGGCGAAGGGGGCACCAAACCACATCGCCGCAACTTCGGAGAAGCCGTCGAGAGCCTCACCGGATCCGGCGAGTATCACTGGATGGCTGGTAACTTCCTCAAGTACGGCGCCTCGGAGTCGTCCTTCGGCTCGAAGAATGCCGGCGACCTTCCGGTCGACTCGCACGAACTCATCGCCCTCTGTGCCCCCCGCCTGACGTTCATCAGTTACGGCATCCCCGCCAAGGGCGATGCGAAGTGGCTCGACCAGCAGGGGAGTTATATGGCCACGGTAGCCGCCGGGCCGGTATTCCGGTTATTAGGAGCGAAGGACCTCGGAGTTACAGAAGATTACCGCACGGCGCAAATGCCGCCCGTCAATACCAGCCCGCTCGACGGCCAACTCGCCTGGCGGCAGCACGACGGCGGGCATACGGACGGTCCTAATTGGAAGTACTTCCTCCCGTGGGCCGATAAGTTCTCCGGCTATACCGCCCCGCGGCCGCCCGATTTCCCGGCCGATGTCGCGGTGCCCCGCATGGACGCTAACTCGCTAGTGGCTCACGCGCAACTTCTCGAAAAAGCGAAGCAAGGCCAAATTGATGTTTATTTCGAAGGCGACTCAATCACCCGCCGCTGGGGTGCTTCCGACTATCCCGATCTGCTGGCCAATTGGAACAGGAATTTTCATGGCTGGAATGCCGCCGATTTCGCTTGGGGTGGCGATCGGACCCAGAACATCCTCTGGCGACTGAACCACGGCGAGTTAGAGGCACTGAATCCGAAGGTCGTGGTGCTGTTAGCCGGCACCAACAACATCGGTACCGCGGACGCGGCCGGCATCACCCGCGGTCTGGAGGCGATCGTTCGAGTGATTCAGGAGAAGGCACCGCAGGCAACCATTGTGCTGACGGGCATCTTCCCCCGGAACGACCGGCCGTCGGCAATGCCGGTCATCAATGAAGTGAACAGCGCGCTCGCCAAACTCGCGGACGGCAGTAAACTCCGGTACGTGAATATCAACGACAAACTCGCGACCCCGGACGATAGGTTACTCCCCGGCCGCATGAACCCAGACCAGTTGCACCCTGCGGAACCGAGTTATCAGATCTGGGCTGATGCGTTGAAGCCAATTCTGACAGAGCTACTCGGGCCACCCGCAAGCGAGGATCATGCTCCCCCGCCGAATGGTGACCCGAGCGCAGGTATCAGGCCTTAGTTGCAGCTCGATGAAAGGGACTGATCGTAATTAGGAATTAACATAACCGGCGCAGGCTGGTACGAGGAGCCAATATTGTTGAAACGAGAAGTTGTGGGTCGGGTTCTGTGTTCGATTGCTTCGTTGTTGTTGTTCTTGAACCTGGAAGGGAGCGTTAGTCCGGCGCACGCTCAGACGCCCTCAGGAAAAGTGGTAGGCGGTCCTTACACCGTAAAGGTCGGACCGCGGTCCGCAACTGTGATGTGGCTGGTTCAGACGGGCGATGTGTCACTCGGAACGGAACAGAATAAGGCTGACCAGAGCGCTCCGGTTCTGCGCGCTGAGAAGACCACCTTCGAGGGTCTTAAACCCGGAACCACGTATTATTTCCAGGCCTTCCCTGGTGACGACGGTAAGGGTTCGTTCAAGACGGCGGCGGCCCCAGGAGGGAAATTTCAGTTCGTGGTTTATGGTGACACCCGGACGCGCCACGACGTCCACCGCAGCGTGATTGCCGCCATTCTCCGCGTGGCTAAGCCGGATTTCGTCATGCATACCGGGGACCTCGTCGCGAATGGCCACGACACGGCGCTGTGGCCCATCTTCTTCGATATCGAACGCGATCTGCTTCGCAAAGCGGCATTCTTCCCCTCGCTCGGGAACCACGAACGCAATGCCGAAAACTACTTCGACTTCCTGGACGCTCAGCCGTATTACTCGTTCGATTGGGGGAGCGCTCACTTTACGGTCATTAATAGCGACATCGGCAATAGTGGCGCGACAGAAGCTGAGCGGGAGGCATTCTGGCAGCAACAGACGCGCTGGCTCAAAGATGACCTCAGCGCTGCTCAGAAGGCTACGTTTCGTTTCCTTATTGCCCACCATCCTCCCATGACGGCTATGCAGAGACGTCAAGGAAGTAACCCGCAGATGACGGCGCTTGAACCTATGTTCGAGGAGTATCATCTGTCCGCCGGATTCTTCGGCCATGATCACAACTACCAGCACTACTTGAAGAACGGAATACACTACTTCATAACCGGTGGAGGCGGAGCGCCGCTATATGACGTGGACGCACCGCCGGCTGGAATCACCAGGAAAGTCGCCAAAACGGAGAATTTTGTGGTGGTTCAGGTAGACGGAAATACGGTTCACATCGAGGCGTACACGCCGGGCGGCGAAACGCTCGATTCCGCGGACCTGAATGGGAATGGGCCTGCTCCGTCGAAATGAGTTCACGCTTGCGAGATAGCGGTGACGGCGGTGTCGAGCAAGCAAAGGAGAAAGGGTTCGACATGTTTTAGCCGCCCGCCACAACATCGCGCAACAATTCGAACCCAATCACTAGCCACTACCTATGCTAGGATACCCTCCAGATCCGGCTGGGAAATGATGAAACTCTCCGATAAGTTCACGCTCGAGCAGGGCGCGGTATACCTCACAGGCATTCAGGCCCTTGTCCGCCTCCCCATCGACCAGATGCGGCGCGACCGGCGCAACGGCCTCAACACCGGCTGCTTCATCTCTGGCTACGAAGGCTCGCCACTCGGTGGTTATGATCTCGCGCTCGCACGGGTCCGCGATCTCCTCGCGAAGCACAACATCCATTTCCACCCCGGCATCAATGAGGATCTGGCCGCCACCTCGGTCTTCGGCTCGCAGATCATCGATGTGCTCGGCGAATCGAAAGTCGATGGCGTGGTCGGTTTCTGGTATGGCAAGGGGCCCGGCGTCGATCGCTCCGGCGACATCTTCCGCCACGCAAACCTGGCCGGTACGGGTCGTAATTCCGCCGCGATCGTGCTCGCCGGCGACGACCATAACTGCAAGAGTTCCACCATCCCACATCAGAGCGACTTTAGCCTGATGAACGCCGGCATGCCCTTCCTGTACCCCGGCAACACGCAGGAGATCCTCGACTACGGCCAACTCGCCATCGCACTGTCGCGATACTCCGGCGCGTGGGTCGGCCTGAAACTCGTCACCGATATCTGCGATGGCGGCGGCACCGTGGTGTTGGACCCCGATCGGCCGTCCATCGTCCTGCCGGAAGGGTATCTCAAGTACACCGATGCCCGCATCGCTCCGCCCATCACGCTCGGCCTGGAAGCGGAGGTGAACATCCGGCGCCTCGAAGCCGCCCGTCAGTTCGCGCGTGCAAACAACTTGAATCGCTGGCACGGTGCGCGGGAGGGTGCCTGGCTCGGCATCGCCACAGCCGGCAAGTCCTACTACGACCTCGCACAGGCTCTCCGCGATCTCGGCATCCATGAACACGATCTCGAGGCACTCGGCATTCGAATCGCCAAGTTCGGCATGACCTTTCCGCTCGAGCCGCGATTCGCCGTCGACTTCGCCACCGGACTCGAAGCCGTCCTCGTCATTGAAGAAAAGCGCAGCTTCCTCGAGATGCAACTCAAGGACGCGCTGTATTCCATCCGCGACCGCCCCATCATTGCCGGCAAGCACGACGAGACCGGTGCGATGCTGTTTCCGCCCATCGGCGAACTCGATCCCGATCGAATCGCCCACGCGCTCGGCGAGATCATCGCCCGCCGTCACCCAACCGAGAGCATCCTCGCGCGCCTCGACCGTCTCGCCGAGATTCACGACCGGCCCAAGGAACTCCTGAACGTGCGCGCCGCGAACTTCTGCTCCGGATGCCCGCACAATCGTTCCACTCTGCTGCTCGACGGCCAGAAAGCGGGCGGCGGCATCGGCTGCCACACCATGGCGCTGCGCCTTGCGGATCCGAACCGGACGTTCTCGTTTCTCACGCAAATGGGCGGCGAGGGCGCGGCGTGGATCGGTATGTCGCCGTTCGTGAACCGCAAGCACGTGTTTCAGAACATCGGCGACGGCACGTTCTTCCATTCGGGATCTCTGGCCCTCGGCGCGTGTGTTGCCGCGGGTGTCAACGTGACGTACAAGATCCTATACAACGGCCATGTCGCGATGACCGGAGGCCAGGACGCCGCGGGTGCCCTGCCCGTTCACCAATTGACCAAAAAACTTCAAGCCGAGGGCGTGAAGAAAACGGTGGTGCTGGCGGAGGATGTGGGGCGCTATCAAGGTCTCCAACTCGCCTCCAACGCCGAACTTCGCGACCGCTCCGAACTCGCGCGCACGCTGGCCGAGATGGAGAAGATCCCCGGCGTCACGGCCATCATCTACGACCAGGAGTGCGCCGCCGAGAAGCGCCGCAAGCGAGCACGCGGGAAGGCGCCCGAGCCGGTGATCCGGCTGGTAGTGAATGAGGAGGTCTGCGAAGGCTGCGGCGATTGCGTGAAGCAGTCGAACTGCATGAGCCTGAATCCAGTGGCAACCGAGTTCGGACAGAAGATCCGCATTCACCAATCGTCGTGCAACAAGGACTATAGCTGCGCGCTCGGCGACTGCCCGTCATTCGTCACAGTTCGCATCAAGGAAGGTACCGGTCTGCGCCGTGCTCCTGTTCCGGAACTGCCGCCTGCATCCGTGGGACCGCCCACCCGTATAGCTGCGATTCCAGATACGGGCTATCGCATCTTCATGCCTGGAATCGGCGGCACCGGCGTCGTCACCATCAATGCCCTAATCGCGACCGCTGCGTGGATCGACGGCCTCAACGTGGTGACGCTCGACCAGACCGGAACCGCGCAGAAGGGCGGCGCGGTCGTATCGCACATCCTGCTCAGCCGCACTCCTATGGATGCACCGACGCGTACTAACAGCGGCAATGCAGACCTCATGCTTGGATTCGATCTCATCGGCGCGGCGAATCCCGAGAACCTCAAGGTCGCCTCTCCCGATCGCACTGCCGCCGTCCTCAATACAGGACTGATGCCGACCATCGACAGCATTCGCAGCCGGACCGTACTCGCTGGTCCGGAGCGCATGCTGGCGCTGGTGCAGCAGGTGACGCTCGTGGGCTACACCGTTTGTGTCGATGCCAGCCGCCTGGCCGAGTCGCTCTTCGGCACGCATCTGGCGGCCAATACGTTTCTGATGGGAGCCGCCTGGCAAGCCGGACTGATTCCCGTGAGCGCTGAGGCCATGGATCAGGCGATCGAGCTCAATGGCGTCGAAGTGGAAAAGAACCGGCAGGCCTTCCTGTGGGGCCGCAAGTATTATGACGATGCGCCCTGGGTGGAGAAGCATGCCAGTCCCCGGCCGGCCCGCGAAGAATCGGCTGATCCCGTTGAACTACGCGCACGCGAGTTATGCCTCTATCAGGACGATGCCTACGCGCAGCAGTATCTCGAGTTCCTCGGCGAAGTGGAACGCCGCGCGCCGGCGCTGAAGCCCATCGTCGCGAAGTACCTATACAAGCTGATGACTTACAAGGATGAGTACGAGGTGGCCCGACTGCTGACGAAGCCCGGCTTCGAGACAGGTTTGCACCAGCAGTGGGAGGCGGTGGAGTCCGTCTCATACAACCTCCATCCGCCGATGCTGCGCAGGTTCGGAGTGACTCGGAAGCTGAAGCTCGGCTCGTGGTTTCGAACGCCCCTGCGCATGCTGGCCTCGATGAAATCCCTGCGGGGCACGCCCCTCGATGTTTTTGGATACAGCGCGCACCGGCGCATGGAGCGCCAGTTGATCGGCTGGTATCGCGATCTCATCACCGAGTTGCTCAGCGAATACGACGAATCGAACGCGGCGCCGGCGGTGGAAATCGCGTCGCTACCCGATCAGATTCGCGGGTATGAGCGCATCAAAGAGGAGTCGGTGGCAAACACAAAGAGGGCTGCGGACGATAAGATCGCAGCCCTGAAGCGCGGCGCGCGGACTGTGGCACGCATGGCGCAATAAAAAGCTATTCGGATTCGACCGGCTGCACCTGCGGGCGCGGACCCACCTGGCTCAGCCATTTCGCGGCGAACGCCTTGGGATCGCCGTTCAGATCCACCTTCTCAGTGCCCGTCGGCTCACGATCGATGTAGTATTGAGCGATCACACCGTCCGGCGTTGGTTTCAGTTCAAGCCGGTGAGACCGGGCTTCCAATCGAAGGGTATTCTCCATCCACGTCATGTACACCTTCGTGCGGTAGCCGTGCGCAATGCGCGTGGCCTCCGTCATTAAGTCAGACGTGAACTGGCCCTTCCGAAGTTGCTCCGAATATGGCGCCGCGGCGAGTGCATGAGCGCGCTCCGATTCTTTGTAGCGCTGCTCTTTGCCTGGATCCGCGGTCCGCTCCTCACGCGACTCCATACTCTTCAGGTTATTTTCGAGATTATCCAGAAAACTCATGACGATTCCCATGAAAGCCGCGGATTGGCCAGCGCGGCTTCGATCTAATTAGTTTGCCACGAAATGCTATTGGGTTATTTCGAGGGTCACGGTGACGGTAGCCCGGACTTGAACATTGCCCAGCTCCACCGGAGTCGGGGCGCGCGCTTCGGCCATTGCCATGCGGGTCATGCCGACGTTCTGCATGGGTCGCACAAACGACGGTTCGCCCGTCTCGGCTGAATGCACTCGGACCACTTTCAAGCCGAGCGCGGACGCCATCGCCTCGCCGGCCCTTTTCGCGTTGACCGCCGCTTCGCGCAACGCCTGTCCACGCACAGCCGCCTCGTCCTTCACCGAAAATTCAATCCCGTTGATGTTGTTCGCACCCGCTGCCGTCGCGGAATCAACCACCTTGCCCACCAGCGAAATGTCGCCCAATATCACCCGCACCGTATTTGATGCAGTATACCCCGATATTTTGGGGCCGTTGTTATTTGGTGGATTCGGGTACACGTAATTCGGATTCACTGAATAACCGACGGTTCGGATTTCGCCCTTGTCGCCGATGTCTTTTTTGATGCGATCGAGAACGGCGGTCACCTGCGTCGCATTCTGACTCGCTGCCGCTGCTGCAGTTGCTGCGCTCGTCACCACACCGATGTTGATGGTTGCCTGATCGGGCTTAACCGTAACCTCGCTTTCACCCGTTGCGCGAACGTAAGGAATGGGCGAGCGTTGCGCTTCCTGCGCTAACATCGCGCACATCGGAAGCAGAGCAGCAATACCGATTGTGAGTAGGTGGCTCATCGCTTCTATCATGAGACGGCAAATACACCGCCGGAGGTTTCAAATACCGGACTGTTCCCAGCCTACCACCCGATAGGGCTGTTTAGCTCCCGGCCCAGTTCGACGGACACTCTGCCAGCGCAGTTCCACTCGTGTGAATTGCGAATTCATCTCGCCGTCATCCTCAAACAGAATCGCGGTACCCGTGGTAGGTCCATAACTCCGCACGTGAATGCGAGCGTTTGCAGGATCGTCCGCATGCAACCCGCCTTCTGACAGCGGCAGCAGCGTCCCCGATTTCACATAGACGGGAATGCGCTCAAGCGGCGGCGACACCTTCAGAGTTGCCGCACCCGCGTGTTTCTCGCCGGTCCAGAAATCGTACCAATCGCCGGGGGGAAGATAGACGTCGCGCTGAGTCTCGCCCGCCACCACCGGCGCCACCAGAAGAGCGTCGCCCATGAAGTACTGATTATCGACCGTCCGGGTTCCAGGATCCTCGGGATAATCCATCACGAGCGCCCGGAAGGGAGGCAATCCCGTCTGATGGTAATTCACATATGCCGCGTACAAGTACGGAAGCAGCCGCATGCGCCACGTGATGATGTCGCGGCACTGCGACTCGAGCTTCTGCCATCCGGTTGCGAACTTGCCGCGGTTGTTCGACTCGCGATCCACCTGCTTCCACGGTGGATTCTGGATGTACCAGGCGTTCACCATGGCGAGCGGCGAAAATACGACAGTTTGCAGACGCCGGATCAGATCCTCGGCATTCTTTGCATCGCGGACTTCCGGACACCACAGCAGTCCTGAGAACCCGGCGTTTGCCACTCCTCGGATAAACTCGCGATGGTCGTAAAGATCGCTGTACAACACATACGGATAAGGAGCGGCGAGCGCCTGAGACGATCGCACCAGTCCGAGTGTCCGCTGATTCCGGCGCTCGAAAATACTCTGGATCGTATCCTGATACCGCAGTCCGAACAGGCAGTGCATCTGTTCGCCATCGGCGCCGGACGGGAAACTGCTCAGTTCCGGAAACGACCAGTTGCGAGTGAAATCGGAGTTATCGCACTCGTCGAGTTTGTATCCGTCAACGCCCAGCGCGACGTGCTCTCTCTCATGGAAGTCGGAGAAGATGCGGCGCGCTTCCGGTTCCAGGAAATCGGGCACGATTCCATTCCACACTTCGTAATCGCCCGAGACTGGGTACAGCGGCTTGTAGATCGGCGAGGTGGGATAGGTGAACGCGTGCTCCCACAAATTGACATGATAATGTTCGCTCGCCAGTTTGTGGAGCATCGCGCGGGGATCCGGGAATTTGTCGCTCCACACGAATGTGCACGAGTAGGCATGCGTCTGCCAGCCTGGTTCGAGTCCGAGCACGTCGCAGGGGATGCGGCTATCTCGCAGTTGCGATCCCATCTGAAGCACCTGCTCCTGGTTGAATTGGCCGAAGCAGCGATACCAAAATCCGAGTCCCCACTTGGGCGGCAGCGGACCGCCGCCCGAAAACAGGTTGTACCGTGAGACCGCGTCGCGCATCGATGGCCCGGCAAACAAGTAGATATCGACACCCTCCGCCACCGGCACCTCGGCCAGAAACTCGGTCGGCTGATTCGCTTCGTGCCCCTTCGTCTGCTTGTCTCCGCAGTAGACGGTGACATAGCGGGCGCTGTCGATCAGGACGCCGTAGCCGCTCGTCGTCACCCAAAACGGCACCGGAGCGTGTGAGTCTCCACTGTCCATATTTGGATCGGCGTTGACGCGAAGTTTCTTCTTGCGCCCGCGTTGCTCGAACGATTGCAATTGCAGCCCGAGTCCGTAAATCAGCTCATTCGGCGCGAGCGGCAACCTCACGATCGTCCCGCGCCCGGACCGGTAACTCACGATGGAGTCCAGTGCGAATGGCGGCGTCTCTATCTTCGGCAGGCGGGAAGCCGTTGCCTCTGCTGGTGCGTACTTGCGTGTGCTGACAGGCGTGATGGGCTCCGGCCGTCCGAACCGAAGCCGCCATACGCCGGGGAACACCTCGCGCATTTCCGACGCTCCAGTGGTCTGCCCGGTAGCGATGCCGGCCTGCAGTAAGGCCCCGGTCGCGCCTGCGAATTGTCTGCGGCTTAGCTTGCGCACGTGCTATTCGGCATCCTTCGCCGCTTTGCCGCCAGACTGGATCTCGTCCAGAATTCGCTGCGCGTGGTACACCTTGTTGAGCGCTTCGAGAATCGCCTGGCTGGCAACGTGAACCGCGCGAGCCTGTACCTCGGTGTACTCGAAGTTTGAGGGGAGGCCCTCGATATTGCCATCGAAGATGATGCCGACTATCTCGCCTTTGGCGTTCACGGTCGGGCTTCCCGAGTTACCTCCGATGATATCTGCCGTGCTGACGAAATCGAAAGGCGTGTTGAGGTTGAGTTCCGATTTCGCCCCCTTCCAACTCTCGGGCAGCACGTAGGGAAGCGTGCCGGTGGCGCGTTTGTAGAGTCCCGCAAATGTCGTCGCGTACGGAATCTCCTGGCCTCGAGCGTTCTCGTATCCCTTCACTTTGCCGTACGAGAGACGGAGTGTGAACGTGGCATCGGGCAGCTCACCTGGTCCATAGACCGCGAAGCGCGCCTCGGCGAGTTTGGGCTTCACGGCATTCAGCACGGCTTCCGTCGAGTCCTCATTCTCCTTGCGCAGTTTGCGCGCCTCGGGATCGAGCAGGCGCGCGAGTCGCATCATGCTGTCATCCGATTTCGTCCCTGCCTCGACATTCTCAGCAAGACGCCGGCGCACGTCCACATCTTCCAGGTTCGAGTTAGAAACGTACATGTCTGCCGCTGCTTCGGGACTCTTGCCGTCCAGCACCGGCTTCACCAGTGGATCCTGGGCGCCGAGTGTCTCCTGTAATTGTTCCAGGTAGACGGTAAGCAGCACCTTCTCCATCGAAGGAGTTACCGGCATTGGAGCGAAAATCGAGTTTCCGAGCGACCGGAGATAGCTTCCCGAATACTCGCGCAGACGCTCACTGGCGGGCTTCGCCTTCTCCTCCGGCAGACGCAGGACGGATCGGGCAACCCTGAAGAGGCTGGACCCCATCGGACCGCCCTCGAGCAGGGCGCGACGCCGGTAGTTCTCTCGCGCCTGAGTGAGCGCCTTGGAGACATCACTCCAGATATCGCCGTACTTCTCGCGCAATTCCGGATTCTTTTCGACCGCGGCCCGCAACTTCGCTTCCGACTGCCGTTTCTCGCCCATCAGGTGCGGATCCTCGAGACCGGCATAGCGGCCCTTCAGCGCCTTGTAGGTGTTCTCGAGCCCGAACAGCACATCCTTGGCAGCGCGCTCGTTCTCAGCGCTCTTAGCCATGTAGGCTTTGAGCGCAGTGATGCCTGCCTCAAGCCGCTTCAGTGCGAAGGGATAATAGACATCGCGGTAATACTCGAGTTCGGCCATGGTGAGCAGCCGCTCGGTTCGCGCGGGATTCCCCGAGACAAACACGACCTCGTCCTTCTTTACTCCGTCCGGACTCCAGCGCAGATAATTCGGAGTATTGGCAGGTTTGCCATTCTCGTACACGCGGAAGAATCCAATGTCGAGGCAGTAGCGCGGATAAGTGAAGTTATCTGGATCGCCGCCAAAGAAGCCGACCTGAAACTCAGGCGCGAACACGAGCCGGACGTCCGTGTACTTTTTGTACTGGTACAGGTTGTACCGCGCACCGCCGTACAGCGTCACTGCCTGGCAGTTATTGCCCGTGTTAGCCGCGCATTCGTTTTCCAGACGCACCAACTCGGTCCGGCGCTCCCGGTTGGCTTCGGCCGAATTCGGTTCAGCCTTTACGGCAGCCTTCACTTTCGACGTGATGTCGTCGATCTGCAGCAGCACGTTCGCCTCGGAGCCAGGGCATTTGCGCTCCTCGGCGAGAGTCTTCGCATAGAAGCCCTTTGCGACGTAGTCGTGGTCGGGCGAACTGATATCCTGCACACAACCCAGAACTACGTGGTGATTGGTGAAGATTAGACCATCGGGGGAGACGAACGACCCGGAGGCACCCACGCGAACCGACGACAGCCGCAAGTGATCGAGAAAAGGCTGCGTCACTTCGATTCCGTATTTCTTCTCCACCCTGTCTTTCGGGAACTGATTGAACAGCCACATGCCCTCGTCTGCGGCCAGCGGGTACGCGGACGCAGCGAAGCAGAGAACAATGAGCCAGTTTTTCATCGTTTGCTCCAAAATTTCATTGTAACCGCCGCGAACCCCCTTGCTATTCTGAAGGTTCCTCATGACCACGATCACGCATCTCGAGTGCAGCCTTTGCCGAAAGCACTACGCCGCCGGCCAGGCCCATAACCTCTGCGACTGCGGCGGACCGCTGCTGGTGCGCTACGACCTGGAGAAGCTCCGGCAGAGTTGGAATCGCGAGTGGATCACGGGCGGACCAACGACGATGTGGCGTTACGCGCCGGTGCTCCCCGTCAGCAAACCCGGGGCCATCGTCTCGTTAGGTGAGGGCATGACGCCGCTGATTCGAGTGGATCGACTGGGTAAGATGCTCGGGGCCAAAAATTTGTGGATCAAGGACGAGGGCATCAATCCGACGGGATCGTTCAAAGCTCGCGGACTGTCTTGCGCGATCTCGATGTGTGTGGAGCTTGGGATCCGGAAAGTGGCTATTCCATCGGCGGGCAACGCAGCCAGTGCAATGGCGGCCTATGCGGCAGCGGCGGGTATGGAAGCGCACATCTTCATGCCGCGCGACGTGCCGCAGTCGAACTTCATCGAGTGCAAAGCCTTCGGCGCGCACGTGACGCTGGTGGATGGGTTGATCAGCGACTGCGGACGCATCGTGAACGAGAGAAAGTCGGCCGAGGGCTGGTTCGATGTCAGCACGCTGAAAGAGCCGTATCGAATCGAAGGCAAGAAGACGATGGGCTACGAACTGGCCGAGCAGATGCGCTGGACGCTGCCCGACGCGGTGTTCTATCCGGCGGGCGGCGGCGTGGGGCTGATCGGTATGTGGAAGGCGTTCGAGGAGATGGAGAAGCTCGGCTGGATTGGGGCGAATCGGCCGAAAATGATCGTGGTGCAGGCGGCGGGGTGTGCGCCCGTGGTCCGTGCATTCGAGCAGGGGAAATCGCGCGCCGAGTTTTGGGACAACGCCCACACGGCCGCGAGCGGACTGCGTGTGCCGAAGCCACTCGGCGACTTCCTGATGCTGGACGCCGTGCGTGCCAGCGGGGGAACGGCCATAGCCGTAACGGACGAGGAGATGCTCGACGCGGGTGCGGAACTCGGCGCGTCGGAGGGAATCTTCGCGGCTCCGGAAGGCGCGGCATGCGTGCCGGCCTTGCGGAAGTTACTGGAGTCGGGATTCCTGAAGCCGGACGAGCGTATCGTGCTGTACAACACGGGTGCGGGATTGAAGTATCTGGAAGCGTACTCGACGCGATTCCCGCGGCTATCGTCGAGCGAATACGACAAGCTCGGAGGGCTGATCACGCCGCGTTAGTGCTACCATCGAGTGTCGATGCCAACCAGAGTCACTGTCATTAATAATGGACCAATTCGTTTAGAAGGTGAATTCGAAATCTTCGATGCTGCCGGAAACCAGTTTGGACTGGCCGGGCGCACGGTTATCTCGCTGTGCCGGTGTGGGAAATCGGAGAATAAGCCGTTTTGCGACGGCAAACACGGAGTAACCGGATTCGAATCGTCGTGCCAGGCTCGCGACCTGCCGCCGCCCAAGCCGAAAGTGTAGTTTCTCAGTGAACCGTGCGGGTTTTCCGGTTCATGTAATCCATCAACAAATACTGGCCCAAGTTATGCGGCGTTGTGAAATATGCCTTGCCACGGCATAACTCCGTCACTTTTTGCACGAAATTCACCAAGCCGTAGTCGCTCGCCAGCATGAAAGTATTGATCAAAATACCCTGACGCTTGCAGCGATTTACTTCCTCGAGGGTCCGGCTGATCACCAATGGATCCAACCCAAAGGCGTTGCGGTACATGCGGCCATCGTCCAACGTCAATGCCGACGGCTTTCCGTCCGTAATCATGATGATCTGCTTCATGTCTTTCTTCTCCTGCGCCAGGAGCTTCTGGGCCAGGATCAGGCCATCGCGGGTGTTGGTGTAATAAGGACCGACCTGCACGCGGGCTAACTCGGACAGCCGTAACTCCTCGGCGGAATCGTGAAAGAGCACGCAGCGAAGACTGTCACCCGGATACTGCGTCCGGATCAGGTGCGCGAGCGCCAGCGCCACTTTTTTCGCCGGCGTAAAGCGATCCTCGCCATACAGGATCATGCTATGGCTGCAATCGAGCATCAGGACCGTCGCGCACGAACTCTGATACTCGGCCTGGTGCACATGCAGATCTTCGTACTCCAGGTTTAGGGGAACCGTCAAGCCATCGCGCTGAATGGCCGAGAACAGAGTCGCGCTGATATCCAGATTCATCGTGTCGCCGAACTCGTACCGCTTGGACGATCCGCTCGACTCGACTCCGGTAGCCAGATCCCGCGTGTCGTGCGCGCCGAAACTCGACTTACCCAGCGACCCGAGTAAGTCCTTTAGCGTTTTGAATCCCAAAAAGTCCAGCGACTTATCCGTGATCTCCACCTTCACCTTGCCGTCGCCGCTGCCCGCCAATCCCGGTTGCGATGGCACCTGGTTCGGATCCTGCTCCGTGCTCAGATAACCGTCATCCATCAACTTCTGCACCAGGCGCGACAGCAGTTGGTCGAGTTCCTCAGGACTCATGTTCTCGAGAGCCTGCCGCAGGCGCTCGGCCTGTTCCGGATCGAATGGCTCGCCGCTCTGCAGGGCCCTCATGAGAGCCTGTTTCAGATCCTCCATCGTGTGCTGGTTCATCTCGGTCATTTGCATGTACGAGTCGTTGAACCCGCTCTCGAGGAAGAAATCGGAGAGCGCCTTCATCAGATCTTCCGCGGACAGCCCGAAATCTTCGCCGGTGTACTTGGAATATTTGACTTTCATCGGCAACTCTCCTGAACCTGACGACCCGGGGCCTAGTTGAACTGACGACGGGGCCGTTGCGGCCGTGGTTCGTCACGACTATCGCGTTTGCGCTCGTCGGCCACGAACCCCCGCTCTTCACTGCGGCTGATGCGACGGTGCGCGTACAATCCCTCCAGCACAAACTCCGCCGCAGAGGCCCGTACCGCATCGGGCTCACTGACTTCGAGTCCCAGGGCTCCCACCTTTTCCATTAGTCCCTGAATGCCGGCGAGTTGCGCCACCAGATCGGCCGCGGGAAGAGTTTCGTCGAGTTTCAGCGATCCGCCCAGTTCGAACCATTGGACGATGGCAGCGACATTCATCTCGCCATAGTAATTCGTGTACACCTTGCCGACGGCTTGCCGGATTAGGTCGCGAGCCACCGCTTCCCCGCCCTTCAACTCGCCTTCATATTCGAGTTCGAGTTTGCCGGTGATGGAGGGGAGCGCTGCGTACACGTCGATAACACGAGGCACGGCGGTATCGTCGCCCGCGCGCAGAGCCCGCCGCTCGGCATTCGACACGACGTTCTCGAGCACCGAAATCGGCAGACGCTGGCTGACGCCGGATCGCTTGTCGATCTTCTTGTCCTCGCGCGCGAGAAATGCCAGTTCTTCGATGATCTCGCGCATGTACTGAGGCACGCGGATCTCGATCGGCGACTGCCGCTTCGTCCAGGCCTCCTGCCCGGTGATCTCGAGGCCGAGTTCAACAGTGGGCGGATAGTGCGTGCGAATTTCGCTGCCGATGCGGTCCTTGAGCGGAGTGATGATCTTGCCGCGCGCTGTGTAGTCCTCCGGATTCGCGGTGAAAACCAGCGCCAGATCCAGCGGCAGGCGCACGGGATAGCCCTTCACCTGCACATCGCCTTCCTGCATGATGTTGAACAGGCCGACTTGAATTTTTCCGGCCAGGTCGGGAAGTTCGTTGATGGCGAACAGACCGCGATTCGCGCGCGGCAGTAACCCGTAGTGGATGGTCAACTCGTTAGAAATGTCGTGGCCCGAACGGGCGGCTTTAATCGGATCGATGTCGCCAATCATGTCGGCGATGGTGACGTCGGGTGTCGCGAGTTTTTCGACGTAGCGATGCTCGCGATCGAGGTACGCGATGGGCGTCTCGTCGCCCATCTCCGCGACAAGATTGCGGCAGCGCCGGCAAATCGGCACATACGGATTGTCGCGAATCTCGCATCCGGCGATGTACGGCAAACGCTCGTCCAGCAGCGTGGTCAGCATGCGGATCAGGCGCGTTTTGGCTTGGCCGCGAAGTCCAAGCAGGATGAAATTGTGCCGCGACAGGATGGCGTTCACCACCTGCGGCACGACGGTCTCCTCATAGCCGAGGACGCCGGGAAACAGCGTCTCGCGGGTCTGGATTTTGCAGATCAGATTGTTTCGGAGTTCGTCCTTGACACTCCGATTTGCTATTTGCGATTCAGAGAATTGCCTGCTTGATCGAAGAGCGCCCAGAGTCTGCGGAAGTTCGCGAGCAGTGCCAGTCATGGAGTACAACCTACCCGGATTGTAGCAGACGATCTCGCGATCCCTCGTTTGTGCCATGATGCTCTTCGTGGCGCGCTCCGATTTGATATAGTCTGGCTATCGTTAGTTGGCCAACGGGTCCAGATTGGCCTTCCGGAGCGCTCAAACGAATGAACAAGGAACTCCCTGACTTAGACTTTCAACGATTCTGGAGGCGGCTTCAGCAACTGGGGATGAATGCGTACGAGGCAAGGTCGTACCTCGTGCTGGTGGGGCATCCCCGTTTCAAGGCGCTGGAACTCGCCGCCCGCGCGCACGTGCCGCGGCAGAAGATTTACGAGGTGCTCGACAGCCTGGTGGAGAAGGGGTTCGCGCAGGTGGTGCAGGAGAAAACGAAGTTATTCTCCGCAGTGGAGCCAAGCCTCGCGATCCCGTCGTTCCTGGAGCGGCGCGCGCAATCGGTGCAGCAGGAGGTCACAGACCAGGCGCGAATGGCCGGCGGACTCGTCGAAGATCTGATGAGTGCCTATTCGGAGGGCCAGGGAGGACGTGGGACGCTCGACTACCTCCGGATCGTGAGTGAACCTTCGCAGACTGCGGCGCAATACCGAAAGATGCTGGGTGACGTGCAGGGCGATTACGTCGAGTTCTCGCGACCTCCATACGCGGTGGATCCGCTCGACGAACAGTTGGTGAAGCAAGCCCGCATGCGGGGCGTCAATTGCCGCCTGCTGCTGGAGGCCGGCACGCTCGACGACGATCATCGCCAGCGGTTGGACGACTACATCGCGGTCGGCGTGCAGGTGGCGCAACTGGCCTCGCTGCCGATGAAACTCGCGCTGTTCGACAACACGCGCGGGATGATCGCGTTGCTGGACCCCGTCATCACCAAGCCTGCGTGGACATCGGTGATGTTCGACCACGCCGGGATGGGCGAAGCGATGAAGGGGTTGTTCGAAGAGTACTGGCGGCGTGCCGATTGGCACCAGGCCGCCAACACGTCGGCCTGATCCCGACGCGGCGCCGCGGGGCGATCCACTCGCGGCGCCAGTGTACCTGACTGATCGGGAGGCCTGACATGTCAATCGGAATCCGGTGGGCGTTGGCGGCGGTGACGGTCGCGATCCTAGGTGCCCAGACGCCGGGCGTGGATGCGGCACGCGAGAAGCGCCTGGAGTGGTGGCGCGAGGCTCGATTCGGAATGTTCATCCACTGGGGGTTGTACGCGATCCCGGCGGGCGAGTGGAAGGGACAGCAGATAGAGGGAATCGGCGAGTGGATCATGAATCACGCGAAGATTCCCGTGGCCGAGTATGAGAAACTGGCGTCGCAGTTTAACCCCGTCAAGTTCGATGCCGACGCGTGGGTGGCGGTGGCGAAACGCGCCGGGATGAAATATATCGTGATTACGTCAAAGCATCACGATGGATTCGCGATGTTCGGCTCGAAGGCCAGTAAGTACAACATCGTCGATGCGACTCCCTTTCACCGCGATCCGATGAAGGAACTGGCGGCAGCCTGTCACCGGGCGGGAATCAAGCTGTGTTTCTATTACTCGCAGTCGCAGGACTGGCACGAGAAAGACGCGATCGGGAATACGTGGGACTGGCCGGACGACACTCAGAAGAATTTCCAGCATTACTTCGATACCAAGGTGGTTCCGCAGGTTCGAGAGTTACTGACAAACTATGGACCCATCGGGCTCATCTGGTTCGATACGCCGCGGAACATCTCAAAGGAAAACAGCCAGAAACTCGCGGATCTGGTGCACCAACTTCAACCGAATTGCCTGGTAAGCGGCCGCGTGGGGCACGGCGTTGGCGACTACGACTCGGCGGGTGATAACCAGATCAGCGTCGGTAACGTACATCGCGACTGGGAGACTCCTGTAACTCTGAACGATACCTGGGGATTTAAGAAGAACGACAATAACTGGAAATCGCCGGAGGTACTGATCCGGCAGTTAGCCACGGTCGCGAGCCGGGGCGGGAATTATCTGCTGAACGTCGGGCCGACGGCGGAAGGCGTGATCCCGGCGCCCAGCGTCGAGCGACTGGCGGAGGTTGGCAAGTGGATGAAGGTGAATAGGGAGTCGATATACGGCACGAGTGCGACTCCGTTCCCCTATGAACTGCCGTGGGGCGTAATTACACGGAAACCGTCGAAATTGTATCTGCATGTGTTCCGGTGGCCGGGCCGGGAGTTCTCGTTGTATGGGTTGAAGACCAAGGTCAATCGCGCGTACCTGCTGGAGGGAGGACGGAAACTGACTGTGCGGCAGGAGCACGACTCTGCGAGCGATAACTACTCGCTGCGGATACAATTGCCGGAGCGGGCGCCGGACGCGGCAGATTCCGTCATCGTGCTGGAAACAGCGGGACATCCGGACGCGATGACGTCGCTGCTACAACAGCCGGACGCGAGCGTGACCCTGCCCGCGTATCTCGGGACGGTGCACGGTGGGAGCGGAATGCCGCAGGTTCGGTTCGATGGCCGCGGTGTCGCCGAGCGGTGGGTGGATCCGAAGGAGTGGATGGATTGGGATTTCAGAGTGTCATCGCCCGGCGAATTCCAGGTGGTGTTGATTACTTCGCAGCAGAAATACGGACGCGATTGGGAAGGCGGCCACCGGGTGGCTGTGGAAGTGGAGGGGCATAAGATTGAAGGCACGGTTACCGATCAGGGTAAGGTGGAAAACCCGAGCAATCCTTACTGGCCATACGTGCGGTCGGTAATTGGGCTTGTTCGGATCGATAAGCCCGGTGTGCATAAGCTGGCACTCCGGCCCGGGTCCATCGAATCAGCGAAGAAATTCGGTTTGACACTGGTCTCGGTGGATCTGGTAAAGGCGCAATGAATCGGAGGGAATGGATCGGGGTGGCCGCCGCAGGTTTCGGCCGCCTCAGCGGAGCGACTCGCGATGTGCGCAATAGCCCGTCGCGCGTGGTGGTGGCGGAGGGTGGCAGCAATCGCGATCTGGTGCTGACCCGGCAGTGGTCGGGCGACTTCTGCCGTTCGACGCTGACGAATCGGGGACGCGGGCCCGTCCGGGTGCGCGAAGTCGTGCTGTTCTCGATCGCGCTCGAGTTACCGGCGGGGACCGGGCTGTACGGGGAGAGCCTCCAGATGCTGTCGCAGACCGCGGGCACGTTGGGCGAGCCCGTTGACCTGGGTTATTCAGAACGAAAGCATTACCGGATTCCGCAACCCGAAGATGCGACGGCATTAACCGGCATGCTGACGTTGTCGCTACCCGGCAGCCATCTGCTGTTTGGGTTTACCTCCTGCCGGCGGTTTGCGGGGCGATTGTATCTCCGGCCGCAGTTACTGGACGTGGTGGTGGATACTGAGGGGCTGGAGTTAGCGCCGGGTCAGTCCTGGGAGTTAGAGGAATTCGCGCACTTTCGTGGGAAAGACCGGGCGGAGTTACTGTGGCGTCTGGCGAATCGGATCAACGAACATCATCCGCCGCTGCGATTCCCTGCCCCTCCGACTGGCTGGTGCTCCTGGTATTGCTTCGGGCCGCGAGTTACGGCGAAGGATGTGCTGGCCAACCTGGATTTTATTGCAGAGAAGGCGCCGGGGCTGAAGTACGTGCAGGTGGACGACGGATATCAGCCCGCGATGGGCGACTGGCTGGAGCCCGGAAATGCATTCGGCGGTGATCTTCAGGCCGTTCTGAAACAGATTCGAGCGCGCGGGTTCGAGCCGGCAATCTGGGTAGCGCCATTCATTGCTGAAGAGAATTCGCGCGTATTCCGCCAACATCCGGATTGGTTCATGAAAGGCCCGGACGGCGCGCCGCTGAAATCGGACCGGGTGACCTTCGGCGGATGGCGGCACGGACCCTGGTACGCACTGGACGGGACGCATCCGGAAGCGCAGCACCATCTGGAGAACCTGTTTCGAACCATGCGCCGCGACTGGGGATGCACCTACTTCAAATTAGACGCGAATTTCTGGGGTGCGATGCACGGAGGCCGATTGCACGACCCGGCCGCGACGCGCATTGAGGCATACCGGCGCGGCATGCAGGCTATCTTGCGAGGCTCCGGAAATAGCTTTATTCTCGGCTGCAATCATCCGGTTTGGGCTTCGTTCGGATTGATTCATGGCTCGCGCAGTTCGGCCGATATTCAACGGTCGTGGAAGGTGATTTCGGCGACTGCCAGACAAAATTTGAACCGGAACTGGCAGAATGGCAAGCTATGGTGGAACGATCCGGATGCCGTCGTGTTAACCGGCGACCTGCCGCTGAACGAGTTTGTATTTCATGCGACGGCCGTTTATGCGACGGGCGGTATGGTGTTATCGGGCGATGATCTGACGAAGATACCGCCAGGCCGATTGGCGATGCTTCGCAAGTTGGTGCCCCCGACCGGCGCGGCTGCGGTGTTTGAGGACGATTCGCTGCGAGTGGGCCGGATCACGGCCGCCAACCGGGACATGCTGTGTCTGTTTAATTGGCAGGATACCCGCACCACGTTAGCGGCCCGCGTTCCTGGACGCCGGCTCGTTACCGATTACTGGACGGGCGAGAATCTCGGGCCGCACGACGGGATGTTTCGGACGGAGTTAGCTGCGAGGTCGGCTCGGCTGTTGGAGCTTCGCCGGGCTTGACCTCGGGTTTCTTGGGTGGACTGAGCGGCAGATCATAAGCCGACACAAGACTCTGATTGCCCTCGCGATCGATAGCTTTCACTCCGAGCACAACATCGTCAATCGAGAAATCGGGCAGCGTATAACTCGTGACGTTGCCGACATCGATTTCGCGCTGCCACTCCGCGGCAGTAGTCCGCCGGATCATGACCGAGTAACCCAGAAGGTCGGGCTCCGTGCAGGGAATCCATCAAAGCACAGCGTCATAGCCTGACTTACCGCGGGAAAGCAGCGGTATCCGGGACCCTTTCTGTTTGCCGGAATTCCACGTGAAGTGACATCCGGCGGTTTTGGGGCTAGCGCCAGCGATGCCAGCACGGCTGCATTCATACGAACCACGCGCGTCGCATACAGTACGGAAGTGTTCGCGAAGGTGTCGGTTGGCGTGTGCTGGTTTTCGTAATTTTCGGGCTCGTCAGGGGAATCTGTGGGTGAGTAGCGGGGTTCAGCGCTCAGGTTGAGTGAGGAAGCGGTAGAAGTTCCGGCAGGTGGAGTCGAAGGATCGTTGCTCATCTTCCCAGCCGTTATGCTCATCTTCTACACCACTCCGGTGGAAGCTGTTCATTCCCGGCTGGTTGCAAGTTTGAAAACGGCCCAGTAACACGCTTTTTCTCCGCCCGAGCCGAACTGAGGATGCGTTCAGCATGGGCGTAGCGCCGGTGGCAGGGCGACGCCGCAGCCTTGAAACACCTTGCCCGCCGCGCCGGAAGTCTGGCCGCGAAAAATATAACCCTTGCCGTCGATCGCGACTTCCATCTCAATGAGGTTGTCCAGATCCCGGATCACGTCGACCCTTCCAACTTCCACTCCTTGCGCGCCAAACGGTCCTCCAGTTCTTTGCGCAACAGGAGCGCCAGAAACGAACAGAACACGTGCCCGCGAATCGTTTGGTCGCACTTGTGAAAGATCGGCCGTGTGTCCAGCAACGATTTCAT
>JBBQGE010000077.1:0-30039 GCA_038322675.1 Bryobacterales bacterium | reverse complement strand
GCGATCCCGTGCCGGAGCAGCCGAAGAACTCCGAAGCGGCAGCACCGGGACGGCCCGCTCCGTCAGCACGCAGCGAAGCCACCGAACTCGCCTTCTCGCTCAAGATCGAGCCGGCCGCTGTCCAACCCGCCGCCCAAAACTCGAACACCAATACCGGCGAACAGCACCGCGAGGACAAACGAGCCCAATTCGAAATGCCGGTGGCCGTACCTTCAAAAGAGACAGCCGCGGCACAGCCACAGCAGTCATTTTTCTCGACTACGTCCACGCAGATAAACACCGAGCGCGCGCCGGCGCCAGAACCGGCGGCCGCTCCCGCCGTGATCCAAGTCCCCGAACCTGCTCGCGAAACAGCGAAGTCCGCCCCGATTCGCGAGCTGTCGCTCCAGCTTCCAGCAGGCGGCGATAAGTCCGTCGACCTGCATATCGTTGATGACCGAGGTAAGCTGCACGTCGAAGTGCGGACTTCCGACGTTCAACTCGCTTCGTCGCTCCGGGACAACGTAGGCGACCTGGTACAGAAACTCGATCACTCGGGCTATCGCACCGAAGCGCGCGATCAGGTTGCAGCAACCGGAGCCGCGTCGCGTTCGAACCAAAGCGGTCCGGACGGAGGGAAGTCCAGTTCGGAACAAGACCGGCAGCCGGGTGGCCAGGGCGGCCATTCCGGACAACCACAACAGCAGGGTCACGGCCGGGGCAATCGCCCGCGGTGGCTCGAGGAGATCGTTACGAATTTCCGCGCCGCAGCACAAAAGGAGCAGGAAACACAATGGCAGTCGATTCAGTAACCGGCAGTTCAGGAGCATCCTACACGCAAACGCAGACTCCGGCAGTCGCCAAGAAGACCGACGACGGTCTCGCGAGCAAAGACACGTTCATGAAACTTCTGGTCGCGCAGATTCGGAATCAGAACCCCTTGAACCCGCAGGATGGGACGCAGTTTGTGTCACAACTCGCCCAGTTCACAACGCTCGAACAGAGCACGCAGATGCGCGATGACATCTCCGCAATCAGGTCGTCTCTGGCCAAACTCACGGCAGCGGCATCCGACCCTAACACCCAAGGATAAACATGTTTACTTCTTTCTCCACATCGCTTTCGGCGCTCAACGCTACGTCCACCGCCATCGACGTAGTCGGCAACAACCTGGCGAATCTCAATACGCCGGGATACAAGGCCAGCGTGGTCTCATTCCACGATCTGGTGACGCAGTCCCTCGGCGCGGGACTCGGCGAGACGCAGGTGGGGTTCGGCGTTGCCCGGCCGATCACGCTTCGCCAGTTTTCCCAGGGCGCCATCCAGACCAGTTCGGGTCCGCTGGACGCCGCCATCCAGGGTGATGGGTTTTTTGTAGCGACAGATTCGTCGGGAGCCACAGTGTATACTCGTGGCGGTAATTTGCAGGTAGACAAGAGCGGTAATCTGATGACCGCCACCGGGGAGAAACTGCAGGGATGGACCACCGTCGATGCCAACGGAGACGTCAACCCGAACGGGCCCATTGGTGACATGGTTGTCCCGGTTGGCACGCTGAAACCGCCCGTCGCCACCACCAGCGCTTCGCTGGACATGAACCTGAATGCCGCAGGCAAGACGGGCGACGTGTTCTCCAGCTCACTCGAAATGTTTGATTCGCTTGGTAACTCGCACATCCTGAAGTTCGATTTCACAAAGAGTGCGACCGCCAACGAGTGGGACTACTCGGCATCAATTCCCAGCAAAGATCTGGCCAGCGGCAGCACTTTCACGCCCGTGACCGGCAAGCTGACCTTCGACTCGTCCGGTGTGCTAACCAAACCATTGAGTACGGATCCCGCGCCGCAGATCAAAATCCTGGGACTTGCCGACGGCGCCGCCGACCTCACCATCGACTGGAACCTGTTCAGCGGCACGACCCCGCGAATCACTCAATTCGCGCAGGCTTCAGCCATCTCGGCGAACCTGCAAAACGGTAACCCCCCGGCGAGTCTGGTCCGTGTCGGCCTTGGCAACGGCGGCAAGGTACTCGCGCAATATTCGAATGGGCAGCAGGACGTGGTAGGACAACTCGCGCTGGCCACGATCCGAAATCCGGAGTCGCTGCTCGCTGTCGGCAACAGCAACTACGCCCTAAGTGCTCGCAGTGCGACGCCGGCCATCGGACTCCCGAACACGGGTGGCCGCGGCGGCGTAATTGGCGGAGCGGTCGAATCTTCGACGGTCGACATCGCGAAGGAATTCACGAATCTCATCGTTCTCCAGCGCGGGTACCAGGCGAATTCGCGCGTCGTCACGACGGCCGATGAACTGAGCCAGGAGACGATCAATCTAAAGCGGTAATGCAATGACCATCCTCGAACAGATCTCACACCTCGCCGACGTCCCGATGACGATCGATGTTGAACTCGATCGCCGCGTGCTCACCATGCGCCAGGTCCTCGAACTCGAGGGGGGCAGTGTGATCAAAATGTCGCGGTCGGCGGGCGAGAACATCGACGTCAGCATCGGCGGAACGCTGGTCGGGTTCGGGGAGATCGTGATTATCGAGGATACCGTCGGGGTCCGGATTACAGACTTCTGCAGCGAGGAATAGCGCCGTACCCCCACTACTCCTTGTGGAGATGATTCGGGAATTCGGCGCCGTTTGCCTGGTTCTGGCTATGGTCATCGGATTGGCGTACTGGGCTCGCGGACGCTCGGCTAATCTGGCGATATCCCGTTGGAACGGCGGCAAATCCAAGAGGCTACAAGTCATTCAGCGGCTGCCGCTCTCTCCTCAGCACCTGCTGTGCATGGTGAGTGTGGACGGCAAGGAGTGGCTGTTGAGCTTGCACCCACATGGTGTCGAAGTGCTGAAAAGGGAGCAAGATACATGATTGCGTTACTGGCGGCGGCCGGAAGCGGACCGGGTTCGATGTTCGGCATACCGCTATCCGGCCAGGAGGCCGGTGGACTCGGAGTGCCGATGCAGGTCGTTCTGCTGCTCACGGCGCTTACGATACTGCCGGCCGCGATCATGTCGGTGACGCCGTTTCTGCGGATTGTCGTGGTACTGCACTTTCTCCGGCAGGCGTTGGGGACGCAGACGGCTCCGTCGAATCAAGTGCTGGTCGGACTCGCGCTGTTCCTCTCTCTGCTGATCATGCAACCGGTGCTCGGACAGATGTATACGCAGGCATATCAGCCCATGGATCGTGGCGAGATCACGACCCAACAGGCTTGGGAGCGGGCCGCTGTGCCGTTCAAGGCGTTTCTGTTGCGGTTCGCCCGGGAGCGGGATATCAAGCTGTTTCTCGAGATCTCCAAATCGCCGCAGCCGGCCAAGCCCGAAGATGTGGGGCTGGCAGTGCTGGTGCCGGCCTACACAATTTCCGAATTGAAAGCGGCGTTTCAGATCGGTGCGGTTCTGTTCATGCCGTTTCTGATCATCGACCTGGTAGTAGCTTCTGTGACCCTCTCGGTAGGCATGATGCAACTTCCGCCCGTGATGGTATCGGCGCCGTTCAAGATTCTTCTGTTCGTGCTGGTAGACGGATGGAATCTCGTGGTGGGTTCGCTGGTGAAGAGTTTCTACTGACATGAGTACCGCCGCTGCCATCGAGATCTTCCGCCAGGCGTTGATGACGACATTCTGGCTCAGCCTGCCGATTCTGACGATCGGATTCGTGATCGGCATCCTGATCAGCCTGATTCAGATCATCACGTCGATGCAGGATGCGAGTTTCGGCGCGGTGCCGCGTTTAGCCGCGTTCCTGTTTGGACTCCTGCTGCTGATGCCGTGGATGTTGAACCGGCTGATGACGTACACCATCGTGCTGTTCGGCGATCTCGGGAGGTATGCCCGGTAGCATGCTCCCAGCCGGCCTCCTGTTCAGCTTCCTGTTAGCCCTGGCTCGTGTGTCGGGCGTGATCGCGTTCCTGCCGATGCCAGGCCTGCGAAACGCGCCCGACATGACGCGGGTCGTGGTAGCTCTCAGCCTGACGCTTTGCCTCGCACCCGCATGGCCAGCGGCCTCTTCCGAGATCCCCGGCCTGATCACACTCACGTTCTGGATGCTGTCCGAGGGCGCGTTTGGATTGATGATAGGGCTGATCATGTCGGTGGTGGTGGAATCGTTCCAAATGGGAGCGCAGGTGCTGGGGCTGCAGGCGGGATTCTCGTACGCCTCCACCGTCGATCCAGGAAGCCAGGCGGATTCCACTGTACTGCAGGTTTTCGCGCAATTGCTGGCGTCAAGCCTGTTCTTCGGGCTGGGACTCCATCGCGAACTGATCGCGCTGCTGGCTCATAGTTTCACGACCATCAAGCCCGGCACATTCGTGCCGACGCTTGCCACCGCGAAAGTGATCATCGACTTTGCCGGTGTCATCTTCTCCACCGGACTGCGGGTCGCGTTCCCTGTTGTCGCACTGCTTCTGCTCGTCGACATCTCGCTCGGCCTGTTGGCCCGCATTCAGGCGCAGTTGCAACTGATCACGCTCGCATTCCCAGCGAAAATGCTGGCCGCAGTCGCATTTCTCGGTGCCACGCTGTGGGTGATGCCATCGGTGGCAGAGTCGGCGTTTCATAAAGCCCTCGAGGCCGCGATTCAAGTGGTGGGCCGCTGATGTCGGATAAGACCGAACAGCCGACACAGCGAAAACGCGATAAGGCGCGCAAAGAGGGACAATTCCCGATCAGCCGCGAGTTTGTCGGCGCGACGCAGTTCCTCATGTTCGTGTGGCTTATCAGCGCGTACGGGCAGGACTGGTTTCGCCAGGCAAGCCAGAATTTTCGGTTCGCGCTGACGGCCGGATTCCGGCAGGAACTGACGACGGCTTCGCTTGTACAACTGTTCTGGACCCTCGCCTCCGCGAATCTGTTCCCGCTGCTGATGGCCGGCGCCGGACTGACGGCGGCGATACTCGTCGCGCAGCTTTTCACGACCCAGTTAGGATTTTCACTCTCCAAGCTCAGCCCCGATCTGAAGCGGCTGAATCCCATTTCGAAGATCAAGCAGATGCCGTCGCAGAACTTGCCGCAGTTTCTGCAGGCCCTCGTTCTACTGCCGGCATTCGCGTGGGCGGTGTACGCCATCGTCAGCGAGAATCTGCTGGCGTTCGCGACCCTGCCGCTCACCGCGATTGCTGCCGGAGCACAGAGGATCGGCTCATCGCTGATATCGCTGCTGTGGCGCGCCGCCATGCTGTTTCTGTTGTTCGGATTTGTCGACCTGTTCCGGCAGCGCCTACGGCATCAGAAGCAGATAAAGATGACCAAGCAGGAGATCCGCGACGAGGTCAAAGAGAGCGAGGGGAATCCGCAGATCAAGCAGCGCGTGCGGCGAATTCAGCGCGATGCGGCACGCCGGAACATGATGAAGGCTATTCCGAAGGCCACGGCTGTGATCGTGAACCCGACGCATTATGCCGTCGCAATCCAGTACAATCTCGAATCGCTTAGCGCTCCGATGGTGGTCGCGAAAGGCAAGAACTACCTCGCAAAGAGGATTCGCGCACTCGCCAACGAGCACAATGTCCCGATCGTCGAAAACCAACCACTGGCGCAGGCCCTGTACAAATCGGTAGACGTGGGGCAGGAGATTCCGGCCCACCTGTATCGCGCGGTCGCGGAGATTCTGGCGTATATCTATCGCCTGATGAATGGGAGGTTGCCCGGATAGATGGCACTCCCCGCCGTTCAAACCACAGCCGCGGTAAGCGGCGCGTCGACCATGGACGCGATGCTCGCCCGCGCCGGCGATTTCGCCGTGCCGGTGGCGGTACTCGGTATCGTGATGGCGATGATCACGCCGTTGCCGGCGTTTCTAATCGATTTGCTGATCAGCCTGAACATCACGATGTCGACGATCGTGCTGCTGGTGTCCTTATATATTGCGCGCCCCGTGGAGTTCAGCGTCTTCCCGACCACGCTGCTGCTGATGACTTTGTTCCGGCTGGCGCTGAACGTCTCGTCGGCGAGGCTGATTCTCTTGAACGGAAACACCGGCACGGCAGCGGCCGGCGATGTCATCGAGGCCTTCGGGAACTTCGTCGTCGGCGGCAATTACATCATTGGCGTGGTGATATTCCTGGTGCTGATCGCGATTCAGTACGTGGTGATCAACCACGGCGCGGTCCGCATCTCGGAAGTGACGGCACGATTCACTCTCGACGCCATGCCGGGCAAGCAGATGTCGATCGACTCGGATCTGAACGCCGGTCTGATTGACGAAGCGGAAGCGCGCGCCCGGCGCAAAGGGCTTGCGGCTGAAGCGGAATTCTACGGCGCCATGGACGGAGCGTCGCGATTCACGCAAAGGGACGCGATCGCGAGCATCCTCATCACCGCGATCAACATCATCGCGGGATTCCTGATCGGCGTGTTTCAGCATGGTCTCGATTTGAAACACGCACTGCAGACGTACACCGTCCTGACCATCGGCGACGGACTCGTCACCGTCATTCCAGCCCTGATGATTTCGGTATCCGGGGGTCTCATTGTGACACGTGGCAGTTCCGATTCGAAACTCGGGACCGATGTGCGCAAGCAGATGTTCAGCAACCCACAGCCGCTGTTTCTGGCTTCGGGCGTACTGATCGCGATGGCCGCGTTCCCTGGATTGCCGAAGATTCCGTTTCTTCTGATCGGATCGGCGGTCGGCACGTTCGCATGGCGGATCCGGCAAAAACCTGTCACTGGCGAAAGTTCGACACCCGCGGCAGCCGCGGCACCTCCCAAAGAGAATCTCGAATCCCTACTCAAGGTGGAAGCGCTGGCAGTGGAGGTTGGGCTCGGTTTGATCAAACTCGTCGAGGGTGCGCAGAATTCACCACTCCTCCGTCGGATTGCGGGGATTCGCCGTCAGCTTGCGAGCGATCTCGGATATATCCTGCCCCCGGTGCGGGTAACAGACAACCTGCAGTTGAAGGTGCGGGAGTACGTGATTTCTATTAAGGGAGTAGAGGTCACGCGGTACGACTTGCAGCAGGGATGCGAACTCGCGATCAGCACTGCCCGCAACGCACCTCCACTCGACGGCATTCAGACCAAGGAACCCGCATTCGGTATCCCGGCCGTCTGGATTCCGCCGGAACGCGCCGAAATCGCGCGGAGTTCCGGGTACACGGTGGTGGATGCCGTGAGTGTGCTCGGAACACATTTGTCGGAGATTACTCGCAAGCACGCCTACGAATTGTTTTCGAGAGCTGATGCGAAGAAGTTGCTCGACCGGGTGACCGAAGAGAATCCGAAGGCGGTGGAGGATCTGGTTCCGAAATTGCTCTCTCTCGCGGTAGTGCAGAAGGTTTTGCAGAATCTGCTACGCGAGCGTGTTTCAATTCGGGACGCCAATACCATTTTGGAAGCGCTTGGGGAAGCAGCGGGAATGACGAGGAATCCGGTATTGCTGACCGAGTACGTCCGCCAGGCGATCCGGCGGATGGTGGCGAAGCCGTATCTCAACCCGAACGGAGACCTGGCCGCGTTTTTCTTCGACCCAACGCTCGAGCAGATGGTGGAGTCGGCGGTGGAGCACACCGAGCATACGAGCCATGTCAATCTGCCGCCGCAGCCGATTCGCAACCTGCTCGACCGCATCGGGCGCACCATTGGACAGCCGGACAGTCCCACTGTGGCGCTAACCGGGTCGGCGTCGCGCTACTTCATGCGGCAACTGGTGGAGCCGTCGATTCCGAACCTGACGATCCTGTCGCATAGCGAGATTCCGCCGGGAGTCAAAGTGATTTCGCTCGGAGTGATTCAGTAACATGCGTTTAAAATCGTATTTCGCGGGCACGGTGGAAGCAGCGATGGCGCTTGCGCGGGAGGAGATGGGGCCCGAGGCCATGCTGGTGCAATCCAAGCGGACCACCTCCGAGACGCGGCACATCGGGCGATACGAGGTAGTGTTCGCACTTCCCGCCGGTCCGCCGCCGGAACCCGAACCGGAAGTTCCGAAACCGGAGTTCGCACCGATTTTCGCCGCGCAGCGCGACACGTCGATCGGCAGGTTATCCTCGGATCTCGAGGAGCTGAAGAAGCGCATCGAGACGATGAGCGGCGTATTGGATACTCCGGTGCGCCCGGCGCGAAATCCAGTGATGGAGTCGCTGGTGGGGGCTGAAGTGGAGCCGGAGATCGCGCGGGCGATTGCAACCTCGAAGGGAGTCGGCGCGCATGATCCGTCCAGCGTGCGGCGGGCCGTGGAAGCGCTGATTACCGTTGATGCATCGCTCGGAGTTGCGAATTCGGACCGGCGGATCGTGGCGCTGGTGGGGCCGCCTGGTGCAGGCAAGACGTCGGCACTCGTGAAACTCGCCACTCGATATGGACTGGCCGCACGGCGATCGATGCATTTTCTCTCGACCGATGTGTTCCGCGCGGGAGCCGCCGAGCAACTCCGGCTATACGCTTCGATTCTGGGAGTGAGCTTTCAGGCCGTGGAAACGCCACTGGCACTCGCTCAAGCACTCGAAGAGAACAGGCGCAAGGATCTGATCTTCATTGATACTCCGGGCTGGCCGAGGCGGGAGAGTCCGGAGATCGAAGATCTCGCACGCTTCGTCGGCAACGATCCCGGAATCGATGTGCATCTGGTGCTGCCTGCGTCGTACCGGGCGCAGGACCTGGCGAGGGCTGCGGACCGCTATGCGATTTTCCGTCCCGCAAAACTGCTGTTCACACGACTGGATGAGTCCAGCCGCTTTGGGCCGCTGCTGAACGAAACCTGCCGCGCCCGCAAGCCGCTGTCGTTCCTGTCGGCCGGCGAGCAAATCCCCGAAGATCTGGAGCCGGCCAGTTCCGCGCGAATCGCGGATCTGGTGCTGGGGTCCGGGGAGGCGAACTGATGCTCGAAGAATACACGTCGTCCACAATGAACCCCTACCAAGCGGCCGTTACCTCGCCCGAGGAACGCGAGCGAATGATACTGGAGCACCTGCCACAGGTGCGACTGATCGCCCGCCGCATCCATGAGCGTCTGCCCGAGAGCGTGAGCCTGGAGGACCTGGTTTCGACTGGTATCGTCGGGCTGATCTCCGCGATTGACCGCTTCGATCCGACGCACAACGTCAAGCTGAAGACGTATGCCGAGTACAAGATTCGCGGCGCCATTCTCGACAGCCTGCGCGGACTCGATTGGGCTCCGCGGCAACAGCGCAAGCGCGTCAAGCAGATTGAATCCGCGATTGGGAAAGTGGAACAGCGGCTGAAACGTACACCTTCGGAAGACGAGATCGCGCGTGAACTCGGGTTGTCCCTGGACGAGTACCACGAATGGCTGGTGGAGGTTCGCGGCGTCAACCTCGGGAGTCTGGAAGGAGTCTCGCCTCAGGAGGAGGGCCGCGACCTTCTCAAGTACATCTCCGACGACGAGAGCGCGTGGCCATCGAGACTTCTGGAGCGGTCGGAACTCGAGCGTCTGATCGCGGACGGTATCGAGAAGATGCCGGATGTGGAGCGGACGGTCCTGAGTCTGTATTACTTCGACGAGTTGACTCTGCGTGAGATCTCGAAAGTGCTGAATCTCCACGAGTCCCGAATTTCGCAGTTGAAGTCGCAGGCGATTTTGCGATTGCGCACGTACGTCGAGAAGCGGTGGCCGTGCGAACGCGGTCTGTAGAGGAGTATACCGATGGGCGAGGACATTCGACAATTTCTGGCTTCGCAGTTCGCTGAGGACTGCGCTCGCGCCATCGAGGCTATGACCAGCGACACGCCGCGGGTCACGCTGTCGGACGAACGGCCGATTCGCGACGGGCAGGGCACGATCTGGCGGCAGTCGTTCAGTGCGGCCGAGGGTGCGGCCTGGATGCAAGCAGCCGAGTCCACATGGATTTCGCTCGGAGCCCGGACGCTGCGTGCGGCCGGCATCGACGACTACGATGACGCGACGGCGAAGAGCACCTTCACCGAGATTCTCGGTCAGGCATTTTCCATGCTGGCGCGCGCGGTGTCCGGACGGACCGGAGTCGAGTGGACGTGCTCGGACGGGACCGCGACTTCGGAGTGGCCGGACGTCCAATGGAAATGCATCCACCTGACCTTCAACGACGGCACCGTCGAGAGTGTGCACATCGGGTTCGATGAAAGCCTGGTGGTGGCGTCAGCGGGTGCCGCGCCGGCGCAGGTTCCGGCGGTCGCAGTGGAGCGGTCTGCGGCGCCGCGAGTGGAACGATCGAAGACTCTGGAATTGCTGCTCGATGTTGAACTCCCGGTCAGCGTATCGTTTGGACGCGCGCAATTGCCGCTGAAAGACGTGATCAAACTGACCACCGGATCGATCATCGAGCTGAACCGGACCATCGCGGAACCAGTGGAAGTGATCGTCAACAATTGTGTGATCGCCCGCGGCGAGGTGGTGGTGGTGGAGGGCAACTTCGGCGTGCGCATCCACGAGGTGGTCAGCCGGGAGGAGCGGCTGCGGACGTTGTACTAAGACCTATGACACCGATTTTAATGATCGCCCAATATTCGCTGCTGGCCCTGACGGTGGCGCTCTGCCTGTTCCTGTTCGTGTCGATGAAGAACGAGATCCGGCGCATGGAGGCCCGCTACCTGCGCAACAACGAGAGTGTCCGGGCGGAGGTTAGAAGCCTGGCGGAAGAACTGGCGGATGTTCGCAAGGAGCTTGAACTCATCGACCGGCAACGGGATCCGGTTACCATCGGCCGAACGCTCGGATCGGGCACCCGCGTTCAGGCACTACGGATGATCAAGCACGGGGAAGGACCCGAGCACATTGCCGCTGCGCTGAGTCTTCCCCGAAGCGACGTGGAGATGCTGATGAAGGTGCAGAAGCTGATGGTCGATCAGCCGGCTGAAGTCACAGCCTGATAGGACGCGCAGTGATCCGGGCGGGAGCAACGGTGGGCGCAAGCCAGTCCGACCGGTCGTCTTCGACGGCGACCGTAAGCGTCACGTCTTTGTGGTCGCGGATTACGGTGACCGGGAACGTGGTCTTCTCGCCCATGGCGCGAACGGCGCTCGTGACTTCGCTCGGAGTCGCCACTTTACTGTCGCCGATCTTGGTGATGACGTCACCCGCTTTCACGCCGGCGCGCGCCGCGGGGGTATCCTTCAGGACCGAGCGTACCAGCACGCCTTCTTTGACTCCGAAGAAGTCGGCCATTTGTCCGCGAAGCGCTTCGGCCTCAACGCCGAGGGCTCCGCTTCGCCACATCATGAGAGTCCGCGGGAGATCGGGCATGGCGGGGAGCGCTCCGGGAAATTCGGCACGCGGCATCACCGCGACCGAAAAGGGCGACTTTCGCGCTCCGATCTTGGCAGTGAGCGTCTGGGTATTGCCATTCCGGCTGATGGCAAGTTTCACGTCCCGGCCGGACGGCGTTTCGCGGACCAGCCGCGAGAACTGCTCCATTCCTTCGACGCGCTCACCATTGTACGAGAGCACGACGTCACCGGCCTTCAGCCCGGCCTGCGCGGCAGGACTATTGTCCTCAACGCGAGTAATCTCAACGCCTTCTTCTTGTGGGAGTTTCAATTCCTTGGCGCGGTCGGAATCGATCTCGCGCAGGTTCACACCAAGAAAACTCCCGGATGTGCCGACGGTCCGGAAAAACTCCATCGATGGACTGCCGCTGAGTGCTTCCGGCGCGAGATTCTGGGCATGCGCCGCACCGGTGAGTACGAAGCAAAGTGCCGCTGCCGAGGCGGCTGCGAAAGTAGTACGCATAGCAAGCTCCCCTTCTGGATTAATTCTGGCGCCGGAGATACACCGTGCCGCCGCTCGCCGTGATTCGAAGCACAGGACCGCCTCCATTGAGGGACCCTTCCGCGCTGATCAGGCTATAGTTCGTCGCCTCCGCCGGCTTGACCCGGATTTCGGGGAAGTCGGAGACAATGCGCGGCGCCCGGCCGCGGTTATCGCTTATCGCAAGAACCGACACCGCGAGATTAGACGGAATAAACACGGTGATATCACCAGCGCCCGTATTCAGCGCCGAATCCTTCAGATGGATGCCTGGCAGAAGTTCGGCGAGGATACTGCCGCGCGCGGTCTGAGCACGGACAGGTCCGCCGACTCCGCGCACACGGATGGCGCCCGCCGCGGCTTCGCATTCAACGCCCTTCGATCCCCCGACTTCGATGGATCCGCCGCGAGTCTGGGCCATCACGACCCCGCCGGAGTTGCCGATTTCGATCAATCCGCCGTCGGACCTGGCGACGACTCCGGCCGCCGCGCGGCGTACGTGGATGTTGCCCCCCGCGGTGGTGGCATGCAGAACTCCGCCAACCTCACCTACCGTGATATCGCCGCCAGCGGTTTCGCACCAGATCTCGCCGCCGGCGCTATCCACCTGAATGGATCCGCCGCCGGAGAAACAGCGGAGACTCCCGTTCACGCGCCCGATGCGAATATCGCTGCCACCGGTTTTGGCTACTACGTCCTCGCCGATACGGTCCATCTGAATACGGCCGCCGGCCGTCTCGGCCTGGATGGTGCCATCGAGATCGTACGCCTCCACGTTGCCGCCCAGCGACATCAGGTTCAATTCCGTGAGGCTCCGCGGCACGGTCAGGTACAACTCCGTCACGATTTGAGCCGGGTCGCCGGCCAGGACGGACAGAGTATTCCAGCCGGCACGCGTCGAGTTGCGAACAATGATATTGCGGAGCAGGGTCCGGGCTTCGGCATCCGAAGAGGCTTTGACGTGCTGCCGGATTTTATAAGAGATTCCGGAGGCTTCGCCGCCCCGGACGACGATGCTGCCAACCGCGGTCAAGCGGAATCGCGCCGCGGCAGGCACGGCCATGTAGCCGGTGGTCGTCTGGACAAACTCGTTCCGTTCGCGCTGGATGGACGACTGCATCTGCGCGAACACTACGGCGCACGTGAATGGCGCGATCCACAGCAACCGCATTTCAGTACGTCTCAACCGATGCCTTCATCCGCCGCAACGCTTTCTCGCAGCGCAGCCGGACGTAGCCGTTCTCTTCCTTATGCATCGATTCCTGAAGCACACCCACCACCTGATCCTCGATCGCGTTCTGGGTGAGCAGATCGATGGCCTGGGCCCGCAGACCGGGATTCTCGTCGGTCAGCAGAACCTGGGACAGGGCCTTCCGCACCTCGGGTTGTCCGGCGTACGGCTTTAGCCCTTCCAGCGCCTTCAGCCTCACCCCGGCATTCGGATCATGCTCGAGAGCATAGACCAGCGCCGTGCGAACCACGTCCTCCTCGGACCGGCTTTTCAGGATATTCACCGACTCCACTCGCAATCCGGGATCGGACGGATCCTTGGCAGCGGCGAGCAGCAGGTTTCGAATCGAAGAATCGTCGACACGACCGGAAACCACGCGCTGGCGTGTCTCGTCGACCACGAGTTGAACTTCGCCCTGGGGCCCCGGCTCGACATAACGGACGCGGGCATTGGCAGGATCGATCAGGGATGCACTGTTCATCCCGGACTGCGACCCGATCGGAATTACCCGGGCGCCGAAAAATCCGAGAGCGATCAGCGCGACAGCGCCCATCGGCTTGGCAAACGCCGGCACCAGGCTGAGGTGGCTGAACGCGCTCGCAACATCCGACCACCAGGACCGGCGGCTCTGCTCTGCCGCGATCGCCTTCATCAATTCGTCGCGCGACCGGCGCAGCAGGAACGGCGAGACGCCGAGTTCGCGTTCATCCAGCAGAGCGTGCAACGACCGTTCGCGTCCCCACTCGGCCCGGCATCCGGCGCAGACGGCCACGTGCGAGTGCACCGCCTCTTCGTCGTCGAAGCTGATTTCCGAGTACTGGATCAGCGGAATCGACCGGCGAACCTCATCACATGTCATAAAAATCTCCCAATGCCACCCTCAGTTTCTGGGTGGCGCGGAACAGGCAATTCTTGGCAGCCTCTTCACTGGTGCCGAGCACCTCTCCGATGGCCCGCAGACGCATGCCCTGGTAATGGCGCATCTCGAAAACCATCCGCTCACGGGGCGTTAGTTCGCGTAACGTCTGCTCAAGCCGGCCCTTCAGTTCCTGACTCAACAGATTTCGCTCCGGGTCGCCGTGGGCCCGTTGCTCGGGAACCGTATCCATGCGGTCCAGCGGACCGTCGGCGGTTGTGACCACGGTCGGCTCCTCCCGGCGAACCTTTCGTTTTCGCAAGTGGTCGAGGCACAGGTTCGTGGTTATCCGATACAGCCATGTGTGGAAGCTGCAGTCGAACCGGAACGAGTGCAAGTTGCGGTAAACGCGAAGGAACGTCTCCTGGTATATGTCGTTCGCGTCTTCGGTGGAGCGAAGGAGGTTCAACGCCAACCGGAGCACACTCTGGTCGTACGCGCGCACCAGTTGCTCAAACGCGGCCGTATCGCCGTTCTGAGCAGACCGGATCAGCGCGGCTTCGTCCATGCGTGCAGCGGATTGCGTGGCCAGCGCGATGGCTCCAATCTTCCCGTCCAACGAGAATATGGACGTCCGTATTGCGGAAACGTCACGCGAAGGCCGGGGTGGACCGGCGGAGCGCCTACGGCACCAGATCGACTTCGATCTTCTTGTGCGCGGGGTCGAGATGCGTAATCCGGAAGGACCGCACTTGGCCGGCGCGGATCTGCTCGCGCGAGTTGCCGGAGGTGTTCTCTGCCCCACCGCCGGTCTTCCACTTCGCCGTCAACATGGCAGTCATCGTCGAGAGGTCGGCACGCTGGCCGCCTGTCTGCGATTCCGTTTTCTCCGGAGCCGGTTCCTTCAGACGGCAGATCGCGTGGACACCCTCGCCAAGTTCGACACGAGCGCGGCCGCCGGAAACGTCGATCAGACGCCCGCTGACCACCTCGTCCAGTTGATGCTCGGCTATGTACTCGTCCACCGACGTCGGCTCCAATTGCTTCATCCCTAAGCGGATGCGCCGCCGCGACCGGTCGAGTTCCAGCACCTGAGTCCGGACCGTCTGGCCGATCTTCAGTACTTCGCTCGGATGCTCCAGGCGCTTTTCACGGCTGATATCGCCAATGTGGATCATGCCCTCGATGCCGTCGCCGAGATCGACGAACGCGCCGAACTTCTGCAGACTGGTCACCGTGCCTTCCACTACAGAATCGACGGGGTGATTCTTCGTGATCTCTTCCCACGGATCGCCGAGCGCCTGTTTCAATCCCAGCCCGATGCGATGTTCGGCGGGACTGACGCTCAGCACGACGGCCTCCACGCGGTCGCCGGCGTTGACCACGTCGGAGGGTTTGCGCACCTTCTTCGACCACGACATCTCCGACAGGTGAATGAGTCCATCCACGCCGGGCTGGAGTTCGACGAATGCGCCGAAATCGGTGATCCGCGAGACGGTACCTTGCACGCGCTCGCCGACTACGAACTTCTCCGCAACGTCGGACCACGGATCGGCCTGCAGTTGCTTCATGCCCAGCGAGATCTTGCGGGTGTCGCGATTCAGCTTGAGGATCTTGACCTCGACGGACTCGCCGGTTTTGACAACGTCGGAAGGCTTGCCGACGCGGCCCCACGACATATCGGTTACATGCAGCAGACCGTCGACTCCGCCGATGTCCACGAACGCGCCGAAATCGGTGACGGTCCGCACGGTTCCGCGCACGACATCGCCTTCATTCAGCTTCTCGAACTGCTCCTGCTTAGCCTTCGCCGACTGCTCTTCCAGCACGACGCGGCGGTCCACCACGACATCTTCCTTCGAGGTGTCGAGTTTCGTGATCCGGCACTCGATCTCGGTGCCGACCAACTTCTCGAGTTCAGCCTGATCGCGAGCGCCGCTGCGGGAAGCCGGCATGAACGCACGGGCGCCCACGTCCACCCGCAGACCACCTTTGACGATCTCCGTCACGCGGCCACCGATGACAGCCTTGTCGCGGAATGCGTTCTCGAGAGCGCTCCAATCCTTTGGCCGCTCCACTTTGATGGTGGAGAGCAGGTAATACCCTTCGGAGTCGCGACCAGTGACGGTGACCTTGATGGGATCGCCGCTCTTGATCTCCTCGTGGCCGGCGGCGCGCGCGATATCCAGCGGAAGCACGCCTTCCATTTTGCGGCCGACATCGACATACACCTTGTCGTCGCGAACCGCCACCACCGTTGCGTCGACGGTCTCGCCGCCGCGAAGATCCGGCTGATGCTGCTGTTCGAACTGGGATAAGATATCGCCAAAGGAAGTGTCCGAACTGCTCACTTCATTCGTCGCGCCGGTCTCCAGAGAGGCTTCCTGGACGTCTGGCGGCATAGTTGGGGAATTCGAATTCATTTGGGTTGCGAGAGTCTTTCCTTCATTCTGTCACAATCACCTGTAGGATGGCAGGCGTCGCAACGGCCCGCGAACTTTCCTGGACACGCTACGTGCGGCCGCAGGATCTGGCCTGGCTGCTGATGTTCGCCGCGCTGGCTGCCCTCGGGCCGAACCGGACACCGGTGGCGTCGTTCCTGCTGCTTTGCCTCGCTCTGTTTCAGGTACTCGAATCGAAGATCGGCGCACTGTCGAGCGACAGCGGAAACATCGCGTCCATTCTGGTGAAACTCGGGCTCGGGTACCTGCTGGTCGGCGTCACGGGCGGCGTCGCCAGCAGTTACTACTTCATCCTCCTGCTACCGGTCGTCTCGGCCGCCACCACCGTCGGATTCGCGGGAACGACAGTCTTTATCGCACTGGCTTCGAGCGCGTATCTGTCGTTCCTGCTGTTCGTCGATTGGAGCCGGCAATACATCCCACCGGATCAGATCAAGGAACTGATGCTGCGCGTGGTTCTGCTGCCGGTGATCGGCTTCCTGGTGCAGCAACTGGCGGAGGCGAACCGGGTGCGGGCGCGGAATGCGCGGGCGGTAGCGGAGCAGTTGGCGGAAGCGAATCAGAATCTGCAGGAGGCCGAGGCTGCGATGCGCCGCGCGGACCGCCTGGCGGCGCTCGGACAACTGACGGCGGGGCTCGCGCACGAGTTGCGGAATCCGATAAGTACCATTCGCACATCGGCCGAGATGCTGATGAAGACCATGCCGGCCGATAACGAAGTCGCGCGGGAACTGGCGGGGTACATCGGG
The DNA here is from genome assembly GCA_038322675.1 of Bryobacterales bacterium. GTDB lineage: Bacteria > Acidobacteriota > Terriglobia > Bryobacterales > Bryobacteraceae > TMP-7. The sequence continues at coordinate 13,066 of JBBQGE010000077.1, read as the reverse complement.
TCCGAGGTGGATCGCACGAACTCGCTGATTACGCGATTTCTGGAGTTCGCGCGTCCTCTCCGGCTACGGCTGGAGGCGGAAGACATCTCGTCGTGCATCGATCGCGCCGTGATGCAGGTGGAGAACTGCCGCCCGCCGCTCGTTGTGTCGATCTTCAAGAACTACTCGCCGGATGTCCGGCCGTTCTTGTTCGATGGGGAGTTGATGGAGCGTGTGTTCTTCAATCTGCTCTTGAACGCGGCACAAGCTTCGCCGCCTCGAAGCGCAATCACGGTGAAGACGCGGCCGGTGGACGGCGAGGTGGAGATTTCGGTGATCGATCGCGGGTCGGGTATCGACCCGAGCCACCTCGAGAACATCTTCAACCCGTTCTTCACGACGAAGCCGGAAGGAGTGGGGCTAGGTCTGGCAATTGTTTCGAAAATCGTGGACGAGCACGGTGGCCGTATCTTGGTAGAGAGCCGTCCTGGCGAAGGTACCGTGTTTCTGGTCTATCTTCCCGCGCGGCAACCCTCGACATGAACAAATGCATTCTGGTGGTGGAGGACGAAGACAAACTGCGGCGCGTGCTGCAACTGCAGTTGGATGGCGCCGGATTTCAGGTGCTGCAGGCGAGCACGGCTGAGCAAGGGCTGAAACTCGCCGAGCAGGCCGATCTGGTGCTGACGGATTTGAAGCTTCCGGGGATGGACGGGCTCGAGTTGCTGGGGCACCTGCGCCGGCAGAACTCGCTGACGCCGCTGATCGTGATGACGGCATTCGGCACAGTCGAGATCGCGGTGGAGGCTATGAAGTCCGGCGCCGCGGACTTTTTGCTGAAGCCGTTCTCGCTGGATCATCTGATGGCCGTGATACAGAAGGCACTGGAGGTCCGGGAACTGCGCGCCGAGAATCGCGAGTTGCGTGAGGCGCTCGGGCGGCGGTACGAGTTCGACAGCATCGTGGGGCGCAGTCCGGCGATGCAGGAGATTTTCGCGACGGTGGAGCGGGTGGCACCGACGCGGGCGACGGTGCTGCTGGCCGGCGAGAGCGGGGTCGGCAAGGACATGATCGCGCGCGCGATTCATCAGCACTCGCCGCGGCAGGACCGGCCGTTCGTGAAGATCAACTGCACGGCCATACCGGAGAACCTGATGGAGAGCGAGTTATTCGGGTATGAAAAGGGCGCCTTTACGGGGGCCAACACCACCAAGCCCGGAAAGTTCGAACAGGCCGATACCGGGACGGTGTTTCTGGACGAAATCGGCGATGTGCCGCCGGCGATGCAGGTGAAGCTGCTGCGAGTGCTGCAGGAGCGCGAGTTCGAACGGTTGGGCAGTAATAAGACGCGGCATATCGACGTGCGGGTGCTGGCGGCGACCAACGTGGATCTGCGGGCGGCGCTCGAGAACGGGACGTTCCGTGAGGATCTCTATTACCGGCTGAATGTAATGCCCATTAACATCCCGCCGCTGCGCGAGCGAAAGGAAGACATTCCGGCGCTCGCCGAGCATTTCGTGCAAAAATTAGCAGACGATATGGGGAGCCGTGCGCACGCGATTGCGCCAGGTGCGATTCAGAAGTTGATCGGGTATTACTGGCCGGGGAACGTGCGGGAGTTAGAGAATGTGATCGAGCGCAGCCTGGTGCTGGCGCCCGGCGAAATTCTGGAGGCCGAGGATATCCGGCTCGACATGTCGCCTCGTTCGAATCCGGCGGCGGCGGATACATTTCTGCCGGACGGGTTGACTCTCGACGAGCACGAGCAATCGATAATTCGGGAAGCGTTGAAGCGCGCGAACGGGAATAAGAGCCAGGCGGCGAGGTTACTCGGGTTGACGAGGAATGCGTTGAGATACCGGCTGTCGCAGATGGGAATTGAGAGCTGAGGTAGAGGTCCGGGGACGGCGAACCGTCCCCGGAGTTAAGAGCAATTAGAAATCGGCGCGAACGCCGAATTGGATCTGCCGGCGGTCGTCCGAAACTCCACTGATCTGACCGAACAGCGGGCTGGCCGGATTGGTATTGATCCCGGAGAAGCGGTGCCGGTTGAATACATTCAGGCCTTCCGCGCGGAACTGGATGCGCATGCCTTCCCGCGGGACGAAATTCTTCTGCAGCGACATGTCTTCCGAGTAAGTGGGGAAGTTGCGAAGCTGAGAAATCAGCCGCGAAGCATTGCCGCGGAGATAGCGGTCAATGGTTGCCGGATCGATCACCATAGTGGTGTCGATGTACTTCTTGTTGGCGTTAGCCGTCGAAATATCAGTCATGTCGAACGTCGAGCTATTGTAGTTCGGGTTCAACAACGACGCGCCATTCGGGTTATTCATGATGGGACGGTTCGTCGCGAAGTTACTGTTCGGAGTACCCGTCGCGCCGAAGCCGATCGGCTCGCCGCTCGAGTAATTGCCGAGATACTGGATGGTCCAGCCGCCGGCGATGAAATCTACCACCCTTGGCATTTGCGATGCGACCATGCGGCCCCTGCCGATCGGAAGATCATAACTAGCTCCGATCTTCGCGACGTGCGTTTGATCGAATTCCAGCACCGACTTATCGAGCGACAGATTGTAGTAATCCATCGGGCGGCCGTAGTTCATGCCCCAAGTGTCGCCGAATGCTGAACTAACATTACCAATATTCTTCGCGAACGTGTAGTTAGACAGGAACTGCAGACCCTTGGAGAAACGCTTGTTGAGCTGAATGGTAACGGCCTGGTAGTTACTGAATCCGAGCGGCGAATTCCAACTGTACAGGTCGCTCCAGTAAATCACCGTCGGGTATGGAGTCAGTGTCTGCCACAGCGGAATCCAGTCGCCCTGATTGCCGTACGGGTAGCGGGCACCCATGGCTTTTGCCGCCGCCGGAATGCTCGCGTCGTTGTTAATCCACTGGCCGAGCATATCTCCGAGTTTCAAAGCACTGGTCGGAATCTGGTTCATCTTCCGCAACTCGTTGGCTTGCAGCCCCGTGCTCTTCGTCCCGATATAACCGAGATCCAGAACCATGCTGCCCGGCAATTCGCGTTGGATGTTGAAATTCCACTGCTGCGTGTAGCCGACTCGTCCGCCGTCCGGATCCCAACTCACAGGACCCCAGATAGAGTAGGCGGCTGAAGGATCGAGCGCGGCATTCTTAACCACGCCGTTATAGCCATTGTCCCAGTTGAACGCCGCGGTATTCGGCGAAGGCTGGTTTACGGTGTTCGTGGCGGTGAAACCGAGATGGTTGCCCCACGGCACACCCGACCATCCGTCCGGAAGGCGCGGGCTGTAGAAGACGCCATAGGCGCCGCGGATGGTCATGTGCTTGAAGATGCTGTCGTTGGGCAGCGACCAGGCAAAGCCGAGGCGCGGAGCCCAGGTGCTCGACAGCGAGTTGGGGTAGAACATTCGCTTGCCGTTCCGCCCCGGACCGTCGCCCGCAAACTCGATGGCACCCGGGATACCATACTTTGGATCGATGATGGACGGATTGAAGTTATGCAGACGGTCGTATTTCTCGGTGCCCTGGGGCTGGTAGTCCCAACGCATGCCGAGATTGATGGTCAGGTTCGGCGTAATTTTCCAGTCGTCCTGCACGAACCAGGAATACATGGGGAACTGGGATCCAACCGGTTGATCTACCGGCACGCTGGCGCTGGTCACCTGCCCCAGCAGCATGCTGGCGAATCCGTGTCCGGTTTGATTGAACCCAGGCAATCCCGTTACGTCGGAGCCGAAATTGAATTGGCCCGGACCGCTGCCTACGCGCCAGTTCAGCCCATTCCAGCGATAGTCGAACCCGAACTTGTACGAATGCCGACCGTGAATCCAACTGAACGTGTCCACCAATTGATAGGCCGTGCCGGCCCCGATATCATTGGCGGTATAACCGAGGGTCGGGAAACCGACGCGATCCCCACTCAAGCCACCGATCTGCGGGTAATTAAAATCCCCCATGCCAGAAATGCCGAGTGCCGCTGCGCCGTTTTCGGCAATATGCTTCGAGGTGCTGGGATTGATTTGGCGTCCATAACCAGCAGTGACGTGATTCATCATGGTCGGCGAGAACGTCCAGTCGTGCGCCAGGCGGACATAGTGCGACGACACGTACTGTAGACGCGCACGCGAAAGCGGGCCGCCGTTGGGATCGCTGAAGTCCCATACACCACCCTGATCGAGCAGAGTGCGCGGACGATCCACGAATACGAACGATCCGCTCAACCGCTGGTTCGAGTTGATCTGGAAATCCGATTTCGTGGAAAACTGCGTCTGATTAAATCCCGCCTGATTGGAGACGGGGAAAAACGAGTTATTCAGCAGCGAATCAAGTTGCGGCTTGTAATGATCCAACATGATCTTCGAGAGGTTTTGCGAGACCTTCGAAATCCGGCTCATCGGGATGATGTTGCCGGCGAACGGATCGCGAACGACGTTGCCATTCACCGTTTTCGTAGTCGCAGGATCGTAGATCGCGCCTCGCAGAACGTCGCGGCCGAGTGCGTCCTTGCCAATCACCTGGCTAGTCAGATAGTTACTCAGATCGCCCGAATACCACTGCGTCTGCGGCATAGTCACGGTAGGTGAGCCGCCGCCCGCGTACTTCTCGTTGTACTTCTCGTAGGCGGTATAGAAGAACCATTTGTCTTTGCCGGTCCAGAGCTTCGGAATGCCGACCGGTCCACCGAGGCTCAAGGCCCAATCGTCGCGACGGTCGAGCCGGCGCCCCCGCCCATAGAAGTTATTCGCAAAAGTATTCGCGTCAAAACTCTCGTTGTGCCACTGATAATTGCCACTGCCGTGATACTGGTTGGCGCCTGATTTGAGTACGAAATTGAAGACGCCGCCTGCGGTGCGCGTGTATTCCGCGCTCATGCCGCTGGTCTGGACTTTGAACTCCTCGACAGCCTCCATCGAAGGGCTGGATTCGCCCAAGTGGCCTGCGATGTAAATACTGGCTGACGCGCCGTCGAGCACGACTTCTTTCGCAAACGAAGGCGCGCCGTTAATGTGCGCGGTCCAGTTATTGCCTCCAACGCCCGGAGTCAGTTTATAGGCGAAGTCCTCAACATAGCGGCCGCCGGAGAACCCGAGCGGCATATCGATCACCTGCTTGCTCCCCATGAGGGTGGCCATCTCGGGAGTCTCGGTTTGCAGCAGCGGCGCTTCGGCCCGCACTGTCATCGACTCAGTCGTGGACCCGACCTCCATCCTGGCATCAGCCCGGATGACGTCGGTGACGCTCAGCCGCAATGTTTGGACCGCGGTCTTGAAGCCTGCCGCTTCGAAGGTCACGCGGTATTCGCCGATAGGCAGATTCGGAATGCGGAACTGCCCAACACTGTTGGATACGCTCTCGTATTGTTGATTGGTTTCGACGTGAGTCGCCAGGATTCGGACGTTGGGCATGGCGGCCCCGGTCGGATCCGTCACTGAACCCACGATGGTTCCACGGTCCTGCTGGGCCATGGCAGCAAACGCGAACAGCAGAAGAACAATGCAAATTCGTTTCATACAATTCCCCTGAACCTTCGAGTACCCAAGGTGCCCATTATTTCGCTTTCATGAATTGTTGTCAACCGAGGTTAATACCTGAACATCGATTAAGCGGATCGGGGACGCATATCGCAATCGCGTAGACGTCAGCCCGCCGTACCGATTGTGCATCTTCGCACATTCCGGATATGCTGGTCCGAAGGTGTTTTCTTATGCGAACTCTTTTGATAACCGCGATTGCGAGTACCTTCTGCTGTGCTGGACTGGCTACCGATTTCTACATCGCCCCTTCCGGCAACGATGCGAATCCGGGAGCTCGGCAGCGGCCTTGGCGTTCGATCGAGCGCGCGAACCGGCAATCGTTCCATGCCGGTGACCGGCTGCTATTCGAAGGCGGCAAGACGTTCACGGGAACGTTGGCCCTGGCTGAAGATGACAGTGGAGCGACGGACCGGCCGGTCGTGATCACGTCCTATGGGAACGGCCGCGCGAATGTGGACGGCGGTTCCGGAAAAGCCGTGACGGTGACCGGCGCCCGATGGCTCGAGTTGCGCAATCTGAAACTGACTGGCGCGGGCCGCAAGACCGGCAATCATGATTCAGGACTCGTGATCTCGGGCGGCAGCGATATCAAAGTGGACGATGTCGACGTCTCGGGATTCCAGCGCTCCGGCATTGCGATTGACGGAGTCGACCGATTGCGCCTGACGCATGCCTACACGCACGAGAACGGATTCGCGGGTATCAGCGCCGGCGGCCGTACCTCCCATGACCTTTACATCGGTTATTCGCTGGCCGAAAACAACCCGGGCGACCCGACGGTCCGCAGTAATCACAGCGGCAATGGCATCGTCATCGGCCAGGTGCGGCGCGGAATGATCGAATACTCGGAAGCGCGCTACAACGGCTGGGATATGCCGTGGACCGGTAACGGGCCCGTGGGAATCTGGGCATACGAGTCGGACCGTGTGACCATTCAATACTGCGTCGCGCACGACAACCGGAGCACCGCAACCGACGGCGGCGGATTCGACTTCGACGGCGGGATGACTAACTCCGTGTTGCAGTATAACTACTCGCACGGGAACTTCGGCACCGGGTACCTGATCTGCCAGTACGACGGAGCCGGCTTGTTTGCGGACAACGTGGTTCGCTATAACATCAGCCAGGACGACGGATTACTCGCGCATAATGCGGGGATTTATGTGTGGGTCGGCGGATCGGGCATGAAGAGCACGCTGGTGCACAATAATACGATTTTCAACACCAAGGGATCGGCGGTGGCGTTTGGAGTGTCGCCGAAATATGCCAGCGAGTTACCGAAGATGACTTTCTACAACAACATTTTCGTAAGCCGCATGGCGCAGATTGTCGGCGGCGCGGAGAAAGGCCAGTTCGTGGGCAACATCTATTTTGCCATGGGCGAGCGAGGCTTCGAAGTCGACGGTTACAAGGACTTCGCGAAATGGGCTCGCGCAACCGGGCAGGAGATGGTGGACGGCGTGGTGGTCGGCAAGTTTGTGGATCCCGGTCTGCGAAAGGACGGCAGCGCGCTGATCTCGAGCCCCGCCGATTTGCCGAAACTCCACGAATACAAGTTACTGCCGGATTCGCCGGCGATCGGTGCGGGTGTCGATTTGCGAAAGCAATTCAACATCGACCCAGGCCCGTACGATCTCTTCGGTAATCCGACTGGCCGGGATGTAGGCGCGGCCGAAAGTTCGGCGAAAATGGCCGGTAGGCGGCCGCGCTAGTCCAACCGCCGAATCGCGTCGAGAGCGAGATCGCCGGCGCATTTTGCTGAACACCGCCCCGGTAGGAGATCCACACCACAAACCGAAGTTCGGTGTGTTTCGAAAAAAGGCTGACGCTACAGTCGGACGATCTTCTCCGACTTCATGCCCTTCAGAGCATTGCGCGTATCCACCACCAACTTCGATGCATCGAGCATCGCCGGATAGTCGAAACTCGAATGATCCGTGATCACCACCACGCAATCCGCGGTCGCGGCCGTCGAGTTCAGATCCACCGACGTCTCCACGCGCCCATCCAGCTTCAGTGATGGCACAAACGGATCGCTATAAGTCACCTTCGCGCCCCGCTTCTCGAGCAGCAGCATGACGTCGAGCGCCGGCGACTCGCGGACATCGTCTATGTTGCGCTTATACGCCACTCCGGCGATATGGATATGCGAACCCTTGACCGGCTTACTGTGGTCATTCAGCGCGTTCTGGATCTTATCGACCACGAAGTGCGGCATCGACCCGTTGATGTATCCCGCGAGTTCGATAAATCGCGCCTCGATGCCCGCCTGCTTGGTTTTCCACGAAAGATAGAAGGGATCGATCGGGATGCAGTGTCCACCGAGTCCCGGCCCCGGATAGAACGGCATGAACCCGAAGGGCTTGGTCGCGGCGGCGTCGATCACTTCCCATACATTCACGCCCATCCGATCGCACATCATGGCGAGTTCGTTCACTAGTCCGATGTTGATCATGCGGAACGTATTTTCGAGCAACTTGACCATCTCGGCGACTGTCGTGCTCGATACCGGAACCACGTGCTCCAACGCCTGCGAGTAGAACAGCGCTCCCAGGTCGGTACAAACGGGCGTGATGCCGCCGACTACCTTCGGAATATTGATGGTCTGGTATTTCGGATTGCCGGGATCCACGCGCTCCGGCGAGAAACACAGGAAGATGTCGGTCCCCACCTTCAGCCCGCTCTTTTCGAGCATCGGCATGAGTAACTCATCGGTAGTACCCGGATAAGTGGTCGACTCGAGAATTACCAGAAGCCCAGGATGCGCGTACTTCGCAATCTCCTCGGCCGCCGACACCACATAACTCATGTCCGGGTCTTTAGTCTTGCGTAGCGGCGTCGGAACGCAGATATTCACGGTATCCAGATCGGCGATCACCGAGAAATCCGTCGTCGCGTGAATCAGATTCTTCTCGACGTAGGGCCGCAATACCTCGGTGGGAACATCCTGCACGTAGGATACGCCTGCATTCAACTGCTGCACCTTATGATCCAGCACGTCGATGCCAGTCACGGTGAACCCCGCGCGAGCGTACTCCACCGCTAGCGGCAAGCCCACATAGCCGAGTCCAACCACCCCCACGCGGGCCGTCTTGTTCCGAATCTTCTCCTGAAGCGATGCCGCCGGGGACAAAGCCGGTACTGGTGTAGTGTGCATGATATTCCTACCGCCTTAAATAGAATTCCCCGCCGCCGATTAACTCGGCCGGACCCATCAGATATCCGATATCTCCAACCAATCGAAATTCAAGATTTCCAGCCGGTGTTATCACCAACACAGGACTATCCACTAACCCTCGAGCTACCGTCGCGAAAGCGGCACCCGTCGAGCCGGTACCCGAACTCATCGTCTCTCCCGCGCCGCGCTCCCAAAATAGTACATCAATCGAATGCCGGTCCACTACGCGGATGAACGACACATTAGTCCGGTCTGGAAACTGGGTATCTTTCTCGATCGCCGCACCCGCGCCGCGCCAGTCGAAACTGAAATCATTCACGAATGCGGCGCATTGCGGATTCCCTACGTCGAGAATCGTAACATCGTAACAATCCGAGCCAACAGCAAGCGATCGCCGGAGATTCGCCTCATTATAAATCAGCTTGCCCATCGTCATCTCGAATTCGTAGCGGCCCGCCGCGCCTTCAATGAGTCGCAGCGTCTTGACGCCCGCGCCGGTGCGAATCCGAACTTCGGAGTCCGCCACACCCTGCGATACCAGCAATGCCGCGACACATCGCGTGCCGTTGCCCGAAATGGCGGACCGGCTGCCGTCGGAGTTGTACAACTCGATCGCTGCATGCGCCTCGCCCGACTCGGGCCGCATCAGCATCCATCCATCCGCGCCGATGCCGGTGTGCCGGTCGCAGATGGCGCGCGCGATTTCGTCGCGATCGACTTGGGGAGCGTCACTGTCCCAGGTCAGCAGGAAGTCGTTATGGGCGCCGTGTGCTTTCGTGAACGGGATTTTCGTCATCGTCATTCTTCAAGTCCTGCGGATCGAGCGGCGGTCCCTCGTCGCAATCGGGCAGCAGATTCTGACGGCACAGAGCGGGAATCGCGTCTTGGCCGCCAGTGCGATAGTAGATCTCCACCACCTGAGAATCGGGCACGATCACTCGGGTTACCAGTTCGTAAGCCGGTGACCGCTGGTTAGCCCGCTGTATGGCTGTCGTGACCGAGTCTCCCGCGAAGGCAACAGCCCATTTCTCGCGAAGAAACGCTCGCGGGTTCACGTAGGCGACATTCCAATACGGGTTGTTACCTTCGTGTAGCGTTTCTCTCAGCGGAATGCCGGCCTGCCGGAAAATGCCCGACAGATCGCCGAACGATGTGAAAATCCCTTCTCCACGATGATAGCGGGGCGCCAGATAGGTGGCAGCCAGCGAAGTCCACGCCCGACGTGACTCCGAGTTTACCCGCGACTCCTTCCAGCACACCCACGCTTCCTTGCGCGGTTGCATCAGCCAGGGCGCGACGGCCGCGGCCACCACGATCACCGCGGCAATCGTGCGCCATCGGGCCGGCGACACCCACACGAACGCAGCCATGCCGATGGCGAGCAGCGGCATCATGGTGGTGGCGTACCGCGTGTTGTAGTAACTGTGCGGCCACAGGTTCGGCACGAAAATCGGCGTACCCGAAGAGTGCATGCTCATCACGTAGAACACCGGAGTCAGCGCCAGCAGCCCGACCGTCCACCATCGCCTCCGCATAGCGGCGATCAGCGCGCCCACCAGTCCCAGCCATGCCACAGGAGCGCCCGCAGTGAGCCGCGCGTCCATCCAGAAATACTGAATTGCTTTCAACCAGTCGTGATCGCCGGGATATCTCGCCACCCCCGATTTCAACGCCCGTTCGTAGATGCCCTTGGCCGAGTACGGACCGTTGTAGAACTCGATCGGGTTCCCGAAGTAATACCAGTTATGCGCGAGCCACGCCAGCGGCGCCAACGCAGCCATCGCGCCGAACAGAATCGCCGCCGTCCACCGCCGTTTGCCCCCCACCAACAGCAGGAATCCCGTGATGAACGGAATCAGAAACCAGCCTTCATACCGGGTCAGCGAGGCCGCATTCGACAGCACGCCCGCGAGTACCACGGCTGCCATCGAACCGCTGCGCCGGTACCAGATGGTTGTGTACAGCAATCCGGTGAGACACGCGAAGAACAGCGACTCCGTCATCGGGATCGACTGCAAGTAGAGAATATTCGGATTCAGCGCGAATACCGCAACAGCCGTGACCGCGGCCGCCATGCCCCCGAAGATATCCCGCGCCGATGCATACAGGAATCCGCACGCGACGACGAACGCGATACACGACGGAATCGCGCCCGCGAGTCCCGACCTCCACCACGCGTCATTTACGACAAACGGCAGCATCAGCAGATGCGGCAGCGGAAGCCACACCGTGCCGATCTGGTCGAATCCGGGCGTTCGCGAATCGATGATGCGGCGCGCGATATTCAGATGCGCTTCGGCGTCCCCAAAATAGAGCGTGTAGCCGTTCGACAGTACCCATGCTGCGGCCGCGACGCTCAATATCACGGCGCACGCCATCACCAGCCATGGCTCCAGCCAGCGCGCTAATCTGGGCTTCACCTCAGAACTCGGTGGACCGCCGGAATTCGTCAAAGCGATCGTCCACTTGAGCGCGCGTGAGTGTGCGGAAACGGTCGACACCAAACTCCTCACAGCAGAAACTGCCCATCACGGAACCGTAGATGACGGCCCGATGCAGATGCTTCGGATCCACATGATCATCGCGGAGATCGAATCCGCATTGAGCGAGATACCCGATGAATCCGCCGGCGAAACAGTCGCCCGCGCCGGTCGGATCGAAGACATCGTCCAGCAGGTAACCCGGCACCATAAAGTGCGAATCCTTTCGAAACAGAATCGCCCCATATTCACCGCGTTTGATGACGACTGTGTTTGGACCCATGTCGAGAATCGCTTCGGCTGCCCGCTTCAGATTCTTCTCGCCCGATAACTGCCGCGCCTCACTGTCGTTCACCAGCAGAAAGTCCCAATCTCGAATGGTCGCCAGCAACTCGTCGCGGAACCCGCCGATCCAGTAGTTCATCGTGTCTCCTCCGGTGAGGCGGACACCGTTCATCTGCTGGCGAACGTTCTTCTGCAGCGCCGGCTGAATGTTTCCGAGCAGCAGATAGGGAAGCGACCGGTAACTCTCGGGTACCTTCGGCTGGAAATCGGCAAACACGTTCAGATCGGTGGTGAGCGTGGTGCGGTCATTCATGTCATCCGAATAAACGCCCGCCCAAAAGAACGTTTTCCCTGCGACTCGTTCCAGCCCGGCGAGATCCACATTGCGGTTGCGGAGCAACTGCTCATCGGCTGAATCGAAATCGTCCCCCACGACGGCAACGATGTGGACATGAGTGAAGTAACTGGCGGCCAAGGAGATATAAGTGCAGGCGCCCCCAAGCATGCGGTCGCGCCGGCCGTGCGGAGTCTCCACACAGTCGTAGGCCACGGACCCGACAACAACTAGCGACATATTCCTTGATTGTAGCGGGACCGAGCGTCTGTGTCGCCTCAAGTTAGGTTCGTCAGAGGCTGACGCAGTGAGCATGCTTTCATCTTCATGGGTTCGATGCGGGACCGCGGCACCATTCTCAAGGAGCTTTCCAGCGCCGTGAGCCTACTCTCGTGAGATTGCAGCCGAAACGATTGCCACGAAGTCTGGCACGATATCCCTCAGAATATCGAGAAGTTCCCGCGAGGTGCGCCTGCGATCGGCGGCCTGCTGCTCCAGCTTTTTCATAACGATCGTTCCTTCCTGGCGAAAGATCTCGGCTAGGAAGGACTGCGGATGCAGTGCGCGGACGCCCCACGGCTCCAAGTGTTCGCGGCTGAAGTGTCGAAGGTTGAAAGTGACGATGATGGGTGCCTGGCCGTGGACAGCGGCCGCCAGCACATGTCGATCCTTTTCATCGTTTGTCATCCGAGGAATCAGTGTCTCGTAACCGCTGATCCACGCCTCGCCGAAGTGGGCTCGCAGTTCAACTTCGAGATAGGTGGCTAGAGAACTCGGCCACCCATAAAGCCGCGGTGGCTCGGCCAGGCGCAGGAGGGTGTCACAGAGCTAGAAGTTGGCGAGGATGCAGGCGTCCAGAACGACGAGCGGCGCACCGTTCATTTCTCGTCGGGGATCAGCACTCGCTCATACAGGCCGGCCTGATCGACGGCCTGACCGATTCTTCGGAGCGCGTCGAGCCCGCCGCTGACGAGTTCTTGCTCGACCTGCCTACTCAAATCGGCCGGTAACGTGACGTGCATAGCAGCTAGCTCCAATTCTCATTTTATGCTCTTGGCGATCAGTGGCGCAGTGGCCGCATCAAGGATGACGGTCAGGGAGCCCGTCACCCACTGCCGAAAGCCCGAAAAAAGAAACGACTAGCCCAGTGTAGTGTCCACGAAATAGCGGGACAACTGAACCTGCGGTTCGGTGCAATGGAGTGAACCCCAAAAGTGAGACACACTGAATAGACGCACTTTGCAGCGAATGGAGTGCGAACAATGGCCGAAAAGGCAAAGTGGCGTCG
>JBBQGE010000076.1:0-30082 GCA_038322675.1 Bryobacterales bacterium | reverse complement strand
TCCCCTGCTCCGTCACCCCCGTCATCATCACTGGAGGCCAGAAAGTGAATAGCAGGCGCGGCGGCTACACCGTCCCCAAAATCGACCTCCTGGCCGCCATCCAGGTCCTGCTCGAAGAGCGCCAACTCCGCATCGCCGCCGATATGCCCGCTAACCGCCGCCTCATCGACGAAATGATGGAACTTGACCCCACACCCAACTCCCGCCATCACGACGACCTCGTCCTCGCCCTCGGTCTCGCCGCCTGGCAAGCCCGCCGGTGCCATAGGAGAGGCTACTAATGCTGCAACCAGCCCTGTCCCCAACTCCCCGCCATCTTTGCGCTACCCCGAAACCCCCGTCATACTGGAGGTATCGTCTTTTTACGTCCCAACCCCGTCTCTACCCACGGAGCCGAAATTTGATCTTTCGGGAGGTCGAAGACCGCGACCTGATCGCTCAGGCGAGGCGCGGGAAGGTCGAAGCCTATAACCTTCTCGTCTCGCGCTGGGAGAAGCGCGTCTTCAATTACATACTCCGGCTGGTTCGCCATCGCGAAGATGCCCTGGATCTTACTCAGGATGTCTTCCTAAAGGCCTATCAGAACCTCGGCAAACTGGAAGATGTGTCGCGATTCGCCCCGTGGCTGTACCGGATCGCGCACAACGAGTCGCATTCGCTTCTGCGCAAAGCGCGCCCCGAAGGTGAACTCATCTATGAGCCCCGATCCTCCGAGCCCAATTCCCGGCTCTTCCCGATCGAGCTCTCGCTGGCCGTCCGAAGCGCCCTCGAGCGCCTCTCCGACGACCACCGTGAGGCTGTCGTGCTCAAGGTCTACCAGGGTTTCAAGTTCGAAGAAATCGCCGAGATTCTCGATTGCCCGGTGTCCACAGTCAAGTCGCGCCTGTATACGGCCCTCGACCTCCTCAAAGCAACGCTCGCTCCAGTGAACGCGGGAGAGTGACGATGTCCTGTAATTTCGATCTCAAAGAGTACGCCCTCGGCGAAGCCGCTCCTGATCGGGCGCGCCGCATTGAGGCCCATGCCGCAGCCTGCGAGTCGTGTCGCGACGAACTGTCCCGTCTCCAACTCACACGGCTCAGCCTGTTAGCGCTGTCCGATGAGGAGATGCCCCGCCGGATCGCGTTCGTCTCCGACAAGGTGTTCGAGCCCCGCTGGTACGCGCGGCTTTGGAACTCCGCGCCCCAACTCGGCTTCCTCGCCGCGGCCATGCTCGCCTGTGCCATCGTGATCCACGCCTTCGCCGGCGCGGCGCCCCCGCCGCCCCCCGTTGTCACCGCGAAGACCGTCGACACCCGCGCCCTCGAACAGCGCATCCAGACCGAAGTCGACGCTCGGATCCATGCCGCTGTCACCAAGGCCGTCGCCGAATCCGATGCCCGCCAGCAGCAGCGAACTGTCGAACTCCTCCAGGCTGCCGACCGCCGTTATGAATTCGATCGCCGCTCCACACTCTCCGCCTTGGCCGAACAGACCCGAATCCTCGAACGCCAGGTCAGCAACATGTACGTCGCCACTAACCATATGAAGGCGGGCGAATGATGCCGGCCCTGTGGTCCACGGCCTTGCTGCTCGCGGTCTCCGTCCCCGGCCACCCCGCGGATACTGTGCGCGTTCCCCGCGCCAAGGTCGCCGTTACCGAGAAACTCATCAGCATCCGTCTGGCATCCCTCTTCCCGGAGGAGCCCTGGTTCCTCATCGGCTTCGCCCGCGGAGTGTATCTCGAAGGCACCGGAGTTGTCTTCTCAGCCGAAATCAACCTCGCCACCGGACCCTCACTGTCTCCCTTCAAACAGACCATCACCAAGGAAGAGATCGCCCGCCACCGCGTCCGCAAGCTAGAGCGTCTCCCCATCCTCCGCAAGTGCATGCAGTCCATCGTCGCCGAGATCGGACCGACCCTCGCCCTCTCGCCCACCGAAGAATTCGTCCTAGCCGTTACCCTCCTTCGCTACCCGTGGGAAGATCCGGCCGGCATGCCGTCTCAGATCATCATGCGCGCTCCCCGTGCCAAACTCACCGGCAGTCAGCTCGCCGAACGCCCCGATTCCGTCATCAAGGTGCAGGAGTACTGAGTGCGCATCGGTGAAATCCTCATAGAGCGCGGCCTCCTCTCTGCCGACGACCTCGACCGCGCGCTCGAACTCCAGAAAGAGCGCGGCGAGAAGATCGGCAAGGTCCTGGTCGACCTCGGGTTCGTCGCCGCTCGTGACATCCTTGCCACGCTCTCCGATCAACTCGGAATGCCCGTCGTCACGCTTGAGGATCGCCCTCCGACTTCACCTGAAACCGAAGCCCTCCCGGCACGCTTCCTCCGCCAGTTCCGCTGCCTCCCCGTGGCCTTCCACGACCACACAGTCCGCCTCGCCATGGCCGACCCGCTCGACTTCGAGACCATCGCCGCCGTCCGCAACACCACCGGCCTCAAGGTCGAACCCGTCCTCGCCGCCGAGCAGGAAATCCTCGACGCCATCGATCGCTACTACGGCCAGGCCGAGCGCACCGACTCGGAATTCGCCGGCGACGACGCCCTCGCCAACGAGGACCTCGAACACCTCCGCGACATGGCCAGCGAGGCGCCCGTCATCCGCCTGGTGAACGCCATGATCGCCCAGGCCGTCGAAAAGCGCGCCAGCGATATCCACATCGAGCCCTTCGAAAAGGAATTCCGCATCCGCTACCGCATCGACGGAGTCCTCTACCCGCAGGAATCCCCCGCTCGCGAAATGAAGGCCGCCATCATCTCACGCGTCAAGCTGATGGCCAAGCTCAACATCGCCGAACGCCGCCTCCCGCAGGACGGCCGCATCAAAATCAAGACTGTCGGCCGCGAAGTCGACCTCCGCGTTTCCACTCTCCCGACGCTCTACGGCGAAAGCGTCGTCATGCGCCTCCTCGATCGCTCGGCAGGCGACTTCTACGACCTCGGACACCTCGGTTTCGACGACCATATGCTCCGCCGCATGGAGTACTTCACCTCCCTCCCGCACGGCATCTTCCTGGTCACCGGACCCACCGGAAGCGGCAAGTCCACTACTCTTTACTCGGCCCTCAAGCGCATCAACCTCCCCGACAAGAAGATCATCACCATCGAGGACCCGGTCGAGTACCAGATGGACGGCATCAACCAGATCCACGTCAACCCGCAGATTGGACTCACCTTCGCGACCGGACTCCGCCACATCGTCCGCCAGGATCCCGATGTCATCATGATCGGCGAAATCCGCGACCGCGAAACCGCCGACATCGCCATCCGCTCGGCCCTCACGGGCCACTTCGTCTACTCCACGCTCCACACCAACGACGCCCCCAGCGCCATCACGCGCCTCACCGACATGGGCGTCGAGAACTACTTGATGACCTCCTCGGTCGTCGCGGTTCTGGCCCAGCGCCTGGTCCGCGTCATCTGCCCGCACTGCCGCCGGCCCGACGGAGTCCGCAACACGCCCGACGGCCGCCTCATCGAGATCTTCAGCGGCGTCGGCTGCGACGCCTGCTTCGGATTCGGCTACACCGGCCGCGTCGGCATCTTCGAACTCATGGAACTCAATGAAGAGATCCGCTCACTCATCATGAAAGGCCAGGACGCCGCCCGAATCGGCCAGGCCGCTCGCAGCCACGGCATGCGCACGCTTCGCGAAGACGGCTGGCTCAAAGTCGAAACCGGACTCACCACCGCCGACGAAGTCCTGCGGGTGACCCAGGAGTTCTAATGGCAGCCACCACCTTCCATTTCAAAGCCGTCGCCGGCGACGGGAAACTCCGCACCGGCACCCTCACCGCCGAGAGCGACAAGTGGGTCGCCCAGGAACTCAAACGCCAGGGACTCATCCCCGTCTGGGTCGGCCTCGAACAGAAGAAGGGCATCGAGTTCAAACTCCCGGCCTTCAATCAGGGCGCCCGCCGCCGCGATGTCCTGTTCTTCACTCAGGAACTGTCCACGCTCCTGAACTCCGGAGTCCCGCTCGACCGCGCGCTCCAGATCTCCACCGAACTGACCGAAAAAGCCGGTTTCCGCCTGATCCTCCTGGACATCTTACGCGTCCTCAAAGGCGGCAGATCCCTCGCCGACAGCCTTGCCACACACCCCGGGTACTTTTCGGAGCTCTACATCAACATGGTCCGCGCGGGCGAAGCCTCGGGTTCCCTCGCCCAGATCTTCGAACGGCTATCCGAATTCGAACGCACTCGCGACGACCTCCGCGGCTACATCATCGGCGCCATGATCTATCCCGGACTCCTGGCCTGCGTCGGCGCCGCCTCCATCCTGGTCCTGCTCAATTTCGTCGTCCCGCGCTTCGCCACCGTCTTTCAGGACGGGCACCTCAAAATGCCCCTCCCGACGAAACTCATGATTGAGGCCAGCCACCTCGTCCAGACCTATGGCCCGTTTGTCATCGGTGCCCTGGTCATCGGCGCCATAGCGCTCAGTACCTACATCCGCAGCACCACCGGACGTCTCTGGTGGGACAGCTTCCGCCTCCGCATCCCTCTGCTCGGCGACGCGCTCCGCAAGGCCGAAACCGCCCGCTTCGCCCGAGCCATGGCGACTCTCGTTGCGAATAGCGTGCCTCTAGTTCAATGTATCGGCATCTCGCGGGCAATCTTGAACAATAAACGGATCGCAAATTCTCTCGAACAGGTCGCCACCGGGATCAAGCGCGGTGAAGGCATCGCCGGCCCGCTTCGCAAAACCGGCGAATTTCCGCCCCTGGCCGCCCATCTCCTCAGCGTCGGCGAGGAAACCGGCCGCCTCGACCAGATGTTCACTCGCATGGCCGACATCTACGACAGCGACACCCGCGCCGCCATCAAGCGGTTCACAGCGCTGTTCGAACCGCTCATCATCCTCATCATGGGGATCATAGTGGGCGCACTCATTCTCAGCATGCTGCTCGCAATCACCAGCATTAACGACGTGGCGGTATAACTCGCATGACTCCACTTTCCGAAAAACGAAAACGAACCCAATCCGGCGTGACCCTGATCGAAATGCTGGTTGTGGTCACCATCATTGCCCTGTTTGCGGCCATCGTCGCACCGCGCATGCTCGGCCGTGCCGACGCCGCGCGCCGTGTCGCCGCCCGATCCCAGGTCAACTCGTTCACCACCGCTCTAGGCGCCTACAAACTCGATACCGGCCTGTTTCCGACCACCGAGCAGGGACTCAACGCCCTCCGCGTCCGGCCCGAGAACAGCCCCCAATGGAACGGTCCCTACCTTCCCCAGGATGTCCCCATGGACCCCTGGAGCCGCCCCTATCTCTACAAGTATCCGGGCGAACACGGCGATGAACCCGACATCGTCTCCCTCGGCGCCGACGGCCAACCCGGCGGCGACGGCAACAACGCCGACATCCTGAGTTGGAAGAACCAGTGAACTCGCGCCGGCACTCCGAACGCGGCGTCACGCTCATCGAAATGATGATCGTCGTCACACTCATCGCGCTGATGACCGGGATCACCTTTCCCGCCGTCTCTTCGGGTATCGATTCCCTGCGCATGAGCACCGCCTCGGAAGCAGTTGCCGGCTTCATCCAAACCGCCATTACACGCACCGAACGCCGCCAGCAGATGCTCCAACTCACGGTCAGCAAGCAGGAGAACGCGATCATGCTCGCGGGCGCCGGCTATAACACCCGCTACACTCTGCCCGACGGCGTTACCATCGCCGCCGTCCTGCCAACGGACACCGTCCTGCTGTATCCCGGAGGCGCGCCCCCGCGCATCCAGGTCCGTCTGCTGAACCGCCGCGGCGCCCAACGCCTCATCTCGCTCGACCCCATCACCGGCGTTGCCCAAATCGATCGCGGAGTGCAGAAATGAACAATCGCGGCTTCACACTGCTCGAAATCATGGTGGCCACGATGATCATGGCCGTCGCCGTCACAGCCCTGCTGTCGAATCTCTCCGTGTCACTCCGGACGGCTTCTCGAATCACCGATTCCGACCGCGCCACCCTGGTGGCCCGCGCCAAGATGGACGAACTCCTGGCCGACTCGAGGCTGCCTCATAACTTCGAAGTCCAGGGCGCCCTCGATCCCACCCGCACCGGATGGCCGCAAGCGGGTTGGCGAGCCATCGTTCACCCCTTCGACATCCCACCGGGAGCAGGCGCCGGCAGCCCGATCCTCGAACAGGTTCGCCTTCAGGTCTGGTGGGTCACCCCGTCCGGCCGCCGGACCTTCGATCTCGACGCCTACCGCCGCGGCACGCTCCTTGCGGGCGAGGAAGGCCTGGCGCCCAAATGACCAACCGCCGCCGAGCCACCCAATCCGGCCTCACGCTCATGGAAATGCTGATCGCCGTCTCGCTGCTGAGCTTAATCACCCTCGGCATCATGATGGCCATGCGTGTGGGCCTTTCCGCGATGGAGAAGACCAACGACCGCTTTGTCTCGAACCGCAAGGCCATCGGTGTCCAAAGGATGCTCGAGTCGCAGATCCTCGGACTCATGCCCGTGGTCGCCGACTGCCGCCCCGGCGGTGGTCCGCCGCAGGGCAAGATCTCGGTCTTCGAAGGCCGCCCCGACTCGATGCGCTTCGTCTCCAGCTATTCGCTATCGGAAGCCGCCCGAGGCTACCCGCGCCTGCTGGAATTCCGCGTCATCCCCGGCGAGAACAACGAAGGTGTGCGCCTGATCGTGAACGAGCGGGTCTACCTCGGTCCGTTCATGATCGGAGCCCTCTGCACCGGCATGGCCCCCATTGAGGGCGGCCCCCCGATGCCCCAATTCACGCCGATCGAACCCGGACCGCAATCGTTCGTCATGGCCGACAAACTCGCCTACTGCCGCATCGTCTATAAGCGAATGGTCCCCACGCCCGAAAAAGAAATCTGGCTCCCGGTATGGAACGTCCCCGACGCCCTACCCTCGGCGATCCGAATCGAGATGGCTCCCCTCCACCCCGACCCAGGCCACCTCCAACTGCTGACCGTAACCGCTCCGCTCCACATCACGAAATGGGTGCTAGGACCATATGCGGACTAAACTGGCAAGTGGCAAGTGCCCGCGCCGCGGCAGCGCCCTACTCGCCGTCCTCTGGCTCACCGTCGCACTCAGCGCCATCGCCTTCGCCGTCGCCGCCAACGTCCGCGGCGAAACGGAACGGACGTCCACCTCCACCGAGTCCCTCCGCGCCTACTACCTCGCCAGCGGCTCCATCGATCGCGCGACCCTCTGGGTCTACTGGGGCATGTCCGGCGGCTACTCCTACCCCGATGGCTCCCCCCGCTACTACCGGCCTCCGATGCCGTACCTCCACTACTCCTACCCCACCGGCGACGTCCAGGTCGAAGTAATTCCCGAAGCCGGCAAACTCAACGTCAATACCGCCTCCCAGGAGGATCTCGCCCGCCTGCTGTTCGCGGTCGGCATCGACACCGAGCGCGCCGCCCGAATCGCCTCTGGAATCATCGCCTATCGCAGCGCGGCCGAGGCCCCGGACAATCCAGCATCGCTCACCGGACCCGGAGGTTCGTCTTTCCAGCCCCGGAACGCGTCATTGCAAGAGCTAGAGGAAATTTTGCTGGTACCCGGAATGACCCCGGACATCTTTTACGGCCGATTCGACCGCGACCCTACCAACGGCGCCCTCATACCCCGGGGCGGCCTGCGCGAATGCCTCACCGTCTGGGGCAGCGGGAATCGCATCGATATCAATACGGCCCCCGCGGCCCTGCTCGAATCGGTCGGCGTACCCGCGGCCATCGTCAAGCAGATCGTCGATCGCCGCGTCCAGCAGCCTTTCAAAACGATGGATGAAGTCAATCCACTCCTGCAAGGACTCGGCCCCGAGACCGCCCGCATCGGGATCGGCGGAGCCACCATCTGGACCCTCCGCGCCACTGCCCGTATGCGCCTCCCCGGCGGCCGCCTCTCCGACGTCAGACGCACTGTCTCGGCCGTCGTGAAGTTCCTCGATCCCGGCAGCTTCAACCCGCCCTTCCACACCATCCGCTGGTACGACGACGCCTGGTCCCCCACGGTGGGAGCGTTCTGATGGCTTCCAACGAGTTGAGGAAATGGCTGGCCATCGGCTCCGGCGTCGGGATCGAGATTGGCGATCACGACCTCCAGGTCACCATGGTCCGCGTGCGTCCCACCGGTGTTTCCGTGCTCGACGCCATCCGCATCGAACGCTATGCGGAACGTCCGGCCGGCGAATGGGGTTCCGAATACGCGGCGTTCCTCAAACGCAACGGCGGCACGCACCTGCCCGCCACGGTCCTGCTGCCACGCAACGAAGTGATCGTCCGCCAACTCGCCCTGCCCGGTGTCTCGGCCGGCGATCTCCCGCAGGCCATCGCCTTCCAGATGGACGGTCTGCATCCGTTCCGCGAAGAGGATGCGGTCAGCGGCTGGGCACGGCTCGAAGACGGCGTTAGCATTATCATCGGCATCACTCGCCGCGAGCTGGTCGATCGCTGGACCGGCCTGTTCTCGGAAGCCGGCGTCAAGATCGCCTCGCTCACGTTCTCGGCGGCGGCCATCTACTGCGCCCTCCGTGTGTTCGGATCATCGCCCTCCGCGGGATTCCTGGCCGTGCTCGAAACCGGCACCGAACTCGAGGCCTACGGCGAAAGCGAAGCCCGGCCGGTCTTCTCGGCGATGTTCGATATCCCGAACCCGGCCTTCGCCGAGCGTGCGCAATCGCTCGCCCTATCCGAACTGCGCCTTCCGGCCGAACTCGAAGCGATATCGATCCCGGCCGTACTCCCGCAACCCCGGCGCGTCCCCGAATCGTTCCAACTGGACGCCGTCGCGCTGCCCTATGCCGCTGCGATCGCGGCTGCCTGCCCGCGGCTCGGCGTACACGTCAACATGCTCCCGGCCGAACTGCGCGCCACCAGTTCGCGGATGATGTTTGTCCCCACCATCATCCTCGGCGCGCTGCTGCTGCTCAGCGCGGGATCGCTCGCTGCGTATTCGTCCTACCAGGATCGCCAGTATCTATCGAAACTCCAGGCCGAGATTGCCCGCCTGGAACCCAAAGCCCGGCAGCCGCTGATCATGGATAAGGCCATCGATCACGCCCGCTCCCGCACCCTGTTGCTCGATCAGTTCCGGCACCGCACCCGCAACGACCTCGATGTAATCGCCGAACTCACCAAGGTGCTCGAGCCGCCCACCTGGGTCAACAGTCTCGAGATCGCCCGCGATTCCATTCGCCTCACCGGTGAATCCGGCGAATCCGCGGGTCTGCTCAAGTTAATCGACCGGTCGCCGCTGTTTGAGGGCTCCGAGTTTGCCGCGCCCATGACCCGCACGCCAACCGGAGAAATGTTCGCCATCCGGGCCCATCGCGAGGCCGGAAAATGACCATGACCAGTCGCGATCGCCGGGCGCTCACGCTGCTGGGCGTAGCCGTCGCCGGATCCCTGCTCTACATCTGGCTCTCACCCTCGACGAAGGCACCCGTTGTGGTGCAGCCGACGACAGTACCAATGACGATTCCGGAAGCCGAACTGCAACTCGCCCGCATGCGTCAGAGCGTGGCCAGAGTTCCCGGCAAAGACGAAATCCTGAAGCAGGCCGCCGTTGAGCTTTCGACTCGCGAAAAAGGACTCATCGAAGCCGAAACCGCGAACCAGGCCCAGGAGCAGGTGCTCCAGATCATGCGCAAGGTGGCCGCTGCTCAATCGCCGCCCGTCGAAATCCGCAGCGTCGAACTCGGCCCCATCCGTCCCTTCGGCGACGCATACGGCGAAGTGGTGCTCTCGGCCTCGTTCGAATGCCGCATCGACCAACTGGTCAACATGCTGGCCGATCTCTCCGCGCGCCCCGAACTGATCGCGACCAGCGATCTGCGCACGGCTGCCGGCAACCCAAAACAGAAGACGATCGGCGTACGGATGACGGTCTCCGGCATCGTTCCGAAACGGCTTGTCCCCGAGCGCAAGGGGGCCCTGTGAAACGCAAGCTGATGGCGCTGAACCTGGTCCTGATCGCCATGCTCGGATTCGTCTGGTACCGGTTCCAGCAGACTCGTCAAGCCAACGCACAGCGCGAGGCGCGCGTGCTCGGAGAGCGCGTTCCCAATAAGCGCTACCCGGCCCTCGCACGCATTCCTCCCGTCGCCCCGACCGTCGCGGCCAATTATCTGGATGTCGCGCAGCGGATGCTGCTGGCCCGCGATCGCAACCCGACCGTGATCATCGATCCGGAGCCCGTAAAAGCGAAGCCGCCGATGCCGCCCATGCCGGTGGTGCATGGCCTGATGACTCTCGGCGAACCGGGGATCATTCTGAGCGAGAAACCCGGCGCCGAGCAGCGCACCTATCACGCCGGCGACAAGGTGGGGCCGTTCAAACTGCTGGCTTTCGATTCCACCACGGTCCAACTCGACTGGGATGGCGAGAAGGTCAACAAGAAGCTCCAGGACCTCTGGGAAAAGGGCGAGGCCCCGTCGGCTGCGGCGGGCGGAGCGGCCGGAAATGTCCCGCCTCCCCCTTCCGCCGTCTCAGCGGCGAACGCGCCGGCACCGTCCCCGACGGGACCCGGTATCGATATCGGCGGAGGATTCAAATCCTGCCAGCCTAACGACTCAACGCCCACGGGGACCGTCCAAAGTGGTCTTCGAAAAGTGGAACTGCAGACCCCATTCGGCCGAAGTTGCCGCTGGGAGCCGGCCAGATAATCGGCCCGGTAAAGGAGAACATTTATGCGTACATTTGTCTTATTGCTGATTCCCGCCGCTATGATGGCGCAGACCGCGACCAGTTCGAAGGATGCGAAACCCGCGGCCAAACCAAAACCCGCGGCCGCCGCGACTTCCGGATCCATTACCATCCCGGACGACGCCGTCGAGATTGCCCCGCAGGTCTACCGCTACACGGATTCCAAGGGCAAGAAGTGGATCTACCGGCGCACCCCGTTCGGCATTTCGAAACTCGAGGACCGCACAGCCGAAATCTCGGAGGCCGCCGCCGCGCCGGTCCCGGCCGAAAATCGCATCAAGGTGAGAGCGATTGACAAGGGTGATACCGTCCGCTTCGAACAGCAGACCCCGATGGGCAATCGCGTCTGGGAGAAGAAGAAAGAAGACCTGACGGTCGCCGAGAAGGTCCTCCTCGACAGCAGCACCAAACCGGAATCCTCCAAAACAGCGCAGCCGGAGAAATAATGGCGCGATTTTTCACAGCAGGTCTCGTCGCGCTTTGCATCGGAGCGCTCGCCGTCGCGCAGGAGCCGGGTCGGCCGCAGTCGTCCCCGAGCGAGTACAAACCGGTGCAGATGGGAACACCTGCGAAGCCGAAGCCGGAGACCAAGGCTCCAGCCCAGGCCGCGCCCCAGGCGACTCCACAAACTCAGCCGCCCGCGGCAGAGCAGCCTCCGCAGACAACGACGGCGGCGCCGGCCCAGACTCCCCCGCAGACTCCGCCGGAGCCGACGACGCAATCGCAAACTCCGTCCGTCGGAGGCCTGAATCTGCACAATGCTTCCCTGACCGAGGTGATCGATCAACTCGCACGCCTGCTGAAGATCAATTACATCCTCGACCCGCGCGTGAAGGGCGGCGTCTATCTCAATACGTACGGCGAGATGAAGGGCGTCGACGCGCGCAATCTGCTCGACATCATTCTGCGCATCAATGGATTCGGAATGGTGCAGGTCGGCGATCTCTACCGCATCGTGCCGCTGTCGGATCTGAGTCACCTGCCGATTCAGCCCGAGAGCAAATCGCTGCCGGGCGACATCCCGTCCGACGATCAGCCGATGCTGAACCTGGTGTTCCTCAAGTACGCCACCGTCGATGAACTCGCCAAGGTGCTGCAGGAGTTCGTCGGCGAAGGCGCCCGCATGATTAGCTATTCGCCGGCGAACCTGTTGTTCATTCTCGACAGCCACCGCAACATGCGGCGGACGATGGAGTTGATCTCGATGTTCGACAGCGACGTGCTGACGAATCAGCGCGTCCGGCTTTTCGAGGTGAAGAATGGGCGCCCGTCGGACATCGCCCAGGAACTGACCACTATTCTGAAGAGCATCTCTCTCAGCGGCGACAAGGCCTCTCCAGTGCGCTTTCTGCCGGTTGACCGGATCAACACTCTGATCGCGGTAGCGCCGAATCCGGGCGTGTTCGATACCGTCGAGAACTGGATCAAGAAACTGGATGTTCCCGTTAAGAACTCGGGGTCTGCCACCGACACCTACGTGTACCGCGTGAAGTATCAGCGCGCCGAGTGTATCGGGATGGCGCTTATGCAGTTGTACGGGACGTTCTCCGGCGGCGGCTACGGCATGGGCGGCTACGGCGGGGGCATGGGCGGCTACGGCGGCTATGGTGGGGGCGGTTATGGTGGCGGCGGGTATGGTGGTGGCGGATACGGTGGCGGCGGCACCGTCGGCGGCGCCAACGCGGGACTCGGAGTGGGCGGCGGCTGCGGAGGGTTCGGCAGCGGTGGCGGCGGTGGCTACGGCGGCGGCTACGGCGGTGGTGGCTACGGTGGCGGCGGCGGGTACGGTGGCGGCGGGTATGGCGGCTACGGCGGCGGATACGGATCCCCGTATGGCGGAGGTTTCGGGGGCTATGCTCCGCAGTACCCGCCGGGTGCGGCGGGTGCAGGCTCGCCCTTCAACGGCGCCGCGACGCAGGCGGCTGCGGGAGCGGCGGTGGCCGGATCGGACCAGACGGGATCGTACCTGACGGCTCGTCCGGGGGCCCAACCCGAATCGGCTCCGCGCATTGTGCCGAATCCGATGGACAATTCGCTGCTCATCCAGTCCACGCCCGCGCAGTATCAGAGCATCCTGAAGCTGATGGAGCAGTTGGACGTACCTCCGCGGCAGATACTGCTGGAAGCGAAGATCTACGAGGTCTCGCTCACCGGTGCCTTCGCCAGCGGTGTGGCGGCCTTTCTTCAGAAGATCGGGTCAGGAGCCGTGTCCGGCAGCCGCCAGCTAACCGCCTCTCTGAACGAGGGCACGACGCTGCTGTCCGCCGGAACGCTGGTGGGGCAAAGCCGCGAATTGCTGGCATTTCTGGGCCTCAAGGAGAACGAGACCCGGGCGCGCGTCGTCAGCGCCCCCAGCCTGATTGCGACCGATAGCATCGGGGCTTCCATCACCGTCGGCAATGAGGTTCCGACCCTCACCGCGCAAGCGGCCGGCAACGTGCAAGTCAACGGCAACAGCACCTTCACGCAATCCATCCAGACTCGCCAGACCGGCGTCACTCTCAATGTGATGGCGCACGTGAACCCCAGCGGAATCGTAACCCTGATCATCAACCAGGAAGTGAGCGCGCCGCAAGCCCCATCGGCATCGTCGGCGATTCAGTCGCCGTCCTTCTCGACGCGGAATGTCCAGACTCAGATCACGATGCAGGATGGGGACACCATCGCCATCGGCGGCATTATTAATGAGAGCAGCGGACAATCGAGCGCCGGAATCCCTCTGTTACATCGGTTACCAATTCTCGGGATGGCCTTCGGGAGCAAATCGTATAGCAAAGACCGGACCGAATTGATCGTATTCATGACTCCGCACGTCATCTACGACAACAACGACCTCCAGGAGGCCAGCCAGGAACTGAAGGACCGGCTCCGGAAGTTGAAAAAGTACGTGAAGGAGTAACAGTTCCGGATGTCCGATTCTAGCGGGCGGAAATCGTTAAAATCACTCAATCGGGCCCCTTTGAACCCGGGGACTGGAATTGTAAATTATAGGCCGTACGCATTCCGTTCGGCCTGCGATTCACGCAGATAACTGCGTTCAGATCCCCGTTCAATGGCAGAACAGCGCAGTTGCCTGAAAAATCGATCGCGCCGGGCGGTCGCCATGCTTAAATTGTGTTGGCGAGGCGCACTCGCTTCTTCAGGGGTTGGAGCGCCCGCAAATGCTACTTTGCGCTTGACTTGTCTTGCGCCGGGTGGTAAGAATAGCTTGACTGCGTCCAAGGTTTGACTGGCGGAGTTTCATCCACGCATGAATCCCGCGAGCACAATACATAAGAGAAGAGAAGTCCAAAATCGAATGAGCCTGCAAGGCCAACGCGATAGTCGAAATCAAGGAGTTCAGGCAGGGCGAGCGGGAGAACCGCGAGAGACCGCGCCTTATAACCTTGGAGAAAGCATGCGCTGTATCGCTTCGTGAGGCTCAGGTTGATAAAGAGAACTTCCATCAATTCAAATAAATCCCAACCACTTCACAAGGAGAAGGAAAAATGGCAGATTTTCGCAAATGCCTATTCGCGTTTGCTGTAGTAGCTCTGCTGTCGAGTTTAGCCGTTCCGGCGAGCGCCCAGGTTAACCCGGCACTGCAGTGTACGTTTAATGCTGCAGTTACCCCGACCGTGCGCGCTGAAGGACTGTCCGAACTCGTCGGCGACATCGTGCTGAATTGCACCGGTGGAACGCCGACGGCCAATGGCGCCACGGTTCCGCAGGCCAACATCACTGTATTTCTTAGCACCAACGTTACCAGCCGCATCACTTCGAATCCGTTCAGCGAAGTATTGCTATTGATTGACGAGCCGCATTCGGCCGCCAATCCGCTGACTCCGCTGGTTCCCTGCGATCCCGCTAACGCAACCCTTGGTATCTGCTCGATTACGGGCACGGGAAGCGGCGCAGGAACCTATAACGGGTCCACTGGCCGCCCGAACGTTTTCCAGGCTCGCCTGACCGGCACCAACCAGGTAACGTTCTTCGGTGTTCCGATCGATGCTCCGGGCACCTCCGGAACTCGCATCATCCGCATCACCAACCTGCGCGGCAACGCGAACCAGTTGGGCGTAAGCTCGACCCTCGTTCCGACGCAGATCGTTGCCAACATTTCGGTAAACCCGCCGAACCTGCTGCCCTTGAACAATCCGCAGCAGACGGTCGCGTTCGTTGCCCGTGGTCTCACGACTTCGGTTAGCAACAGTGGCGTCCGCTTCATTCAGTGCCAATCGGCTAACGGCACCATTGCCGGGAGCCCGTCGGCAGGGCTCGACTCCGGTGGCCAGAACGGCCAGCAGTTCAGTGTTGTGTTCAACGAAGGATTCCCGTCCGCCTGGAAAGAGAAGAACATTCAGGTGCACCTGTCGAATTCGGCAACCGGTATGGCCACGCCGTCCTACCCCGGGGATTCCGCTCAAGATACTGCTGGAGCTAACTACTTCAGCGAGAGCGGGTTCGAAGTGAATGGCGTTTACCCGACGCTGCCATCTTCCGGAGTACCCAGCGGCTACGGTCCATTCCTGAGTCCTGCCGCTACCGCATTCCCCACCACTCGCGGGCTTAACCTCGCTGGTTGGGCCAATGCCGGTACGCGGCTGATGGTCAACTTTGCTTCGCTCCCCGGCGGAACGCAACTCTTCGTTCCCACGCGGCTCAATCTGACTGTCCCGGCCGCGGGTTCCAGTGCACCGCCGAGCGGCTTCGCCATTCTGGTGAGCACGGACGCCAACGGTGGCGGCGCCTTCTCGGCCGCTACGGGCAATAGTGCCGGGCTCGCTCCGGTGACCATCGCAGGCGGTGCAGGCGCAGTGGTGTACGAGATCCTTTACACGGATCCGTTCAACAACGAGCGTCTTACCGTTCCGGTGGCGGTTGCCTTCGGCGGCAACCAGGGCAACAACCTGCCCGCGCCTGGCGTGCAGAGCACCGCATCCGGCAGCTTCGCTCCTCTCAGCAACGTTGGAACGGCCAGCGACACCGCCCCGATCCCGCGTTTTGCTCCGAGCGCGACGCCTGTCAACACCTACTCAATCGTGAAGTGCTCGTGCAACGTTCTGTTCCCGTTCGTTACGAACCAGCAGGGCTTTGACACGGGTGTCGCAATCTCGAATACCTCTGTGGATCCGTTCGGCACCACCAGCCAGTCGGGCGCGGTGACCCTGAACTACTACAGTGGCGGCACGCCGCCTCCGGCCCAGACCACGAACGCTGTGGTTCCGGGCGGACAGACGTTGACCTTCACCCTCTCGGGTGGTGGCAACTTCGGTATCGCGGCGACTCCTGGATTCCAGGGTTACATCATCGCTCAGGCGCAGTTCCAGTATTGCCATGCGTTTGCTTACATAAGCGCGCAGGGCGCACTGCCGACCGCTCCTGGCGCGTCTGAAGGTTACCTCGGAATCGTCCTCGATGTCCCGAACCTCAACCGGACGGGCCAGTATGGCGAAGTCCAGGGTCACTAAAGCCGTAGTTAGTAGTTAGTCCAAAAGGGGGAGCTTCGGCTCCTCCTTTTGTTTTGGGTACCGATGTTCTCAAGGGGATCTGGCGCGCGCGCCCGTTTCCTCGCCCAGACCCTCCGCCACCGCCCGGCAGGAGGCAGAACCAGCGCCGTAGTATCGCACGGTTGACCGTCGTGCGGCGTAGCCCCCTGGCGTTGCTGGAAGAATCAAATCGGAATCCCGATGCAAAAAAGCTGCAAGATGACGCCGAATTCCGGGTTATCCTAGCTAAGTCGTGCGCGCGGCGAACACGAAAGGACGGATATGCCGAACAACAAGGAACACCCGGTCACGCTCAACTATACGTCTGGAGCCACCTCCGATACTCCCGTGCATGGGCGTCAGTTCGTCTCTTCGGCCGCATGCGACTCTGCCGCATACGAGCATTTGCAAACCTCAGCCGCGACTCACCACTCGTCGAGTGACGTGCCCAGCTCCGGTCGCCGCGGCTGCTGATCGCCCGAGAGGCATTCCTATGGGCTTTCGGTTGGTCGTTCTGTCACTCGTAGCGTTGACTTTCAGAGTCACCGCGCAAACTCCGCCGGCCGGCACCGGCAGCGAAACCCAGGATGGTATCCCGGTCACCAGTGAACTGGTCCGCAAGCGGTGCGGCGGCTGTCATCACTCGGACGAGAAATTGCGGATGACGCGCATCTCGTACCGCCGCACCACGCCGGAAGGCTGGGAACAGACCATCAAACGCATGGTCACGCTCAACGGCGTCCAACTGGAACCAGCTGACGCTCGCGAAATCGTCCGCTATCTTGCGAACCATCACGGAATCGCGCCCGAAGAGGCCAGGCCCGCCGCCTTCGAAGTGGAACGGCGCATGATCGAGTACAAGTACACGGCCGACAAAGACACAGAGCAGACCTGCATCAAGTGCCACTCCTTTGGCCGCGTTCTGCAACAGCGTCGGACCAAGAGTGAATGGGAACTGCTGGTGGCCATGCATCGCGGGTATTACCCGATCTCCGACTTCCAGGCCTTCCGCCGTCTGCGGCCGCCCGAAACCGAACCCGGACCGGACGGCCATCCGCCGGATAATCGCCACCCGATGGAGAAGGCGATCGAGCACTTGGCGAAGGCGTTTCCGTTGAAGACGCCGGAGTGGTCGGCGTGGTCGGCAAACATGCGCCCTGCGCGGCTCGAGGGCCGTTGGGCGATTGCGGGATATCAGGCCGGCAAGGGTCCGATTTATGGCGAGTTATCCATAGAATCGGTGGCGAATGCGCCGGATGAGTTTCAGGAGCATGGGCGCTACACTTATGCTTCCGGCGGCAAGACGGTAACTCGCGACGGCAAAGCGATCGTCTATACCGGCTATCAGTGGCGAGGCCGGTCTCAGTCGGACTCCGATGAGCCAGTGCGCGAGGTGCTATTCATCAACCGCAGTCTGCACGAGATGTCCGGACGCTGGTTTAACGGCGCGTACAACGAGAACGGCATCGATGTAAGATTGACTCGCGTGGCGAACGACCCCGTCGTGCTGGGGCTCGATGTGCAGGGCCTTCGGACAGGAACCACTTCGACGATCCGGTTCTTCGGTGCCAATTTCGCGGCGAATATCGGACCGGCCGACGTCGACTTTGGACA
Source organism: Bryobacterales bacterium (assembly GCA_038322675.1). Classification (GTDB taxonomy): domain Bacteria; phylum Acidobacteriota; class Terriglobia; order Bryobacterales; family Bryobacteraceae; genus TMP-7. Next base: position 12,321 of record JBBQGE010000076.1, on the reverse strand, counting down.
GGGCGTGCGAGTGCTGCGCGTAGTGAACTCGACGCCCACGCTCGCTACCGTGGAAGTCGAAACGGCGGCGGATGCACCGATCGGTTTTCGGGATGTATTTTTCGCGGGGGTTGTCGCGCCGCGAGCCGCCGTCGTTTACGACCGCGTGGATTATCTGAAGGTGCGGCCCGAAGCGGGAATGGCTCGTATTGGAGGAATCCGTTTCCCCAAGCAGTATCAGCAGTTCGAAGCGGTGGCCTACCACAATGGTCCCGATGGCAAGCCAGATACGAAGGACGACATCGAGCTGGGGCCAATCACGGTTAAGTGGAATCTGGAGGAGTTCGCGGCGACATTCGGCGACGACGATGTTCAGTACGTCGGCACGCTCGACCAGAATGGGCTGTTCACGCCGAACTCCGATGGTCCGAATCCAAAACGGCGGCACAGCGCGGATAACTACGGCGATGTCTGGGTGGTTGCGACTTACACGCCGCCCAGGGGATCGAAGGACGCACGAGCGCTTCGGGCGCGCGCCCACCTACTGGTGACGGTACCGCTGTATATCAAATTCGATCAGCCGGAAGTAGCGCCATGAAGTTAATTCCCGGAGAATTTCATCCATTTGAATCGGCGGGGCGGCAGTTTCTCTATCTCGTGCCAAGTGTCGCGGTATTCGCCGTCGACGAGACGGCATCGGCGGTTCTCAATGAGTTATCCCGAGGGCCGAAGGAGCGCGGTGAGATCCTATCCGCGTTGTACCGCCGGTTCGCTCCATCCGATGTTGCCGGCACGATTGATGAGTTGTGGCGGATCCGCGCGCTGCGGCAGTCCGGCATGCCGCCGCCCCCAACCCCGAAGCAGATGCCGCCCGATGGCTTCCCGCTGACCACGCTGGTACTGAATATCACGAATCAGTGCAACTTGAGTTGCGCGTACTGCTACGAGTACGGCGACGACAAGATCGTCGATACGGAGAACGGCAAGCAACCGAAGTTCATGAGCGCCGAGACGGCGCGCGAGAGTGTCGACTTTCTGTTGCGGCAGGGCGAGCACAATCGGGCCGTACACCTGGCCTTCTTTGGCGGTGAGACGCTGCTCAACTTCCCGGTGGTGCAGAGCACCATCGAGTACGGCCGCCAACGCGCTGCCGATTGCGGTAAGACCATCGACTTCAGCCTCACGACCAACGCGACTCTGCTGCGGCCGGAGATCATCGAGTTTCTGGCCGAAAATCAAGTGGGAGTTACCATCTCGATCGACGGCCCGAAGGAGACTCAGGACCAATTCCGGGTATTCAAAAGCGGAGTGGGCAGCTACGACATCGTCGCGCCGAAAGTCAAAGAGTTACTGAAGCGGCATAAGTCGCGGCCGATCGGCGCACGAGTTACCCTCACCGCTCAGACGCTCGACATCGTTCGCACTTTCCGCCATTTGCGCGACGAGATCGGATTCTGGGAAGTCGGGTTTGCGCCGGTCACCACGTCGACGGCCCGCGAGTACGCGATCGAAAACGACGGGTACAACCGGATGCTGGCGCAATTCGAACAACTCGCTCCCGAGTATCGCGACGCCGCCATCGCGAACCAGCATCACGGATTCTCAAATGTGAAGGACACTGTCGAGGAACTGCATAAAGGCATGAGCAAGGCCTACCCGTGCGGCGCTGGGCTTGGGTTGATGGGAGTGGCCACCGACGGCGATATTGCGTTGTGCCATCGCTTTTCGGGATCGCCGGAGCATAAACTCGGCAACGTGCGGTCCGGCGTGGATCCGTTAGTGCAGATCGGATTTCTCGAAAAACATCACGTCGATCATAAGACCGATTGCAGCGTGTGCTGGGCACGTCCGCTATGCGCCGGCGGATGCTACCACGAAGCACACACACGGTACGGCGACACAGCACACGCGAACCTGCATTACTGCGACTGGATTCGTAACTGGACCGATATCTGTCTTCGCGTTTACGGCGAAAGTGCCGAACGCAACCCATCCTATTTCCAGCAATTAGAGCCTCGGACGGACAATGAAACATCTTACGCCCATCAATTGTAAAGCGGTGCGGATTCAGCAGACACTCGAGCGCACGCAAGGCGAAGTGATCGCGCTGCAGCAACCTCCGCCGCAACACACGCCGCACTTTCCCCTGGGGTGCACGCTGGTGTTCTCGCCCGGTTGGGAGGCGGATTCAAACGGTGGGACCGCGGGTTTGTGCCAACCGGTGGAGCGCGACTTATTCGATTGTCACACCGGTTGTTTCTGGCCGGCACAGGTCCCGGACCAATTGAATCACGCGTCGGATTGGACGAGTAAGTGCGCCTCCGCCCAGAAGGACTGGCGCAATATCGACCTGGTGTTCCCATGAGCACGACACGGCGAGTATTCCTGGGTGGAATGGCCGGCTTCGCTGCCGCACATGTGTTGGCGCAGGATCAGCCGATCGGCGGCCATGGGAAACTGTACGTCGGCGGGCGCCCCAGCTTGATCCTGATTCTCGATGAGGCGTCCGGCAAACCGGTGGGCGAGATCAAAACTCGTACCGGAACGCCCGCGCGGTTGACGCTGTCCACCGATCGCACGCGGATCTATGCGATCAGTTCCACTCTGGAAGACATGGAGGTGATCGATCTGGCGTCGAGCCAGGTGATCGATAACTTCCGATTAGGCGAGAGCGGCAAACATGTCCGGTTTCGTGGCTTCGCGATTGATCCGTCGCATCGCTACGCCGTGATGGCTACCAAGGCTGCTACCAAACAGATCGACCGCTGGGAGATCGGTCCGCCGCTGCTGCTTCAGTACGACATGAAGGACCACAAGGTGGTTCGTACCATCCCGTGGCCCAATGGCGAAGAGCGGGAATCCGCGGGCCTGAAATTCTCACCCGATGGGAAGTATCTCTATGTATTCGGCGGAGACATAGTAGCCTTCGATACCACAGCTTTCAAAGAAGTGGATAAGTGGGAGTTATCCCGGCCGCTCGAAGAAGAATTTGTCCGTATTGATTTCGGATATCTCGACGACACCTACGAAGAACCGGGCTATTACTCGGGCCTTTTCCACGTGCGGGATGCCGTTCAGCATCGCGAGATCATGGGAATCGCGCGAGTGGATCTGCAGCAGAAGCAAGTGGATTTCTACGCGCTGGGTCCGGCGGAGGACGTCAGTTTTGCCATGGCGCCGGGAAGGGAACTGGCGTATGGAGTTCGCGACGAGGTGAGGCACTTCGAGTTCTGGACTTTCGATCTGAAGAACCGGCGTGTGGTCAGCCGGACCCCGTTCGATGGGCGTCCGCGCATGGCGATGAAGACCAGCACCAACGGGAAGTTACTCTACGTGTACCAGGCTGGTAACACCATCGACGTCTATGACGCCGCGAGTTACAAATTCCTGCGGACCATCCAGCTCGATATCGACATGACCGGGTTTGTGATTGTCCCACCGGCGGCGTGATGCTGCGAATAGCGGTGGTCGACAGCGGCATCAACCCGCGCCTTGCCCGCATAGCCGGAGGCGTCTCGCTGACCGGCGGCGATCTCGACGATCGAGTCGGCCATGGAACCGCCGTTGCCGCTGCGATTCTGGAGCGCGCCCCGGACGTCGAGTTATACGCCGTCAAGATCTTCGACCGGACCCTCGCCTGCGATCTCGACCGGCTGGTTTGCGCGCTCGCTTGGTGCGGACAGAATCACATCGACATCGTGAACTTGAGCATTGGCACGGCGGACCCGTCGCATGCCGGCGCGCTCGCGGAAGCCGTTTCGCAGTTGAAAGCCACAGTCGTTTCGGCGTACGGATGGCTGCCCGGGAATCTGGATGGCGTCGTGGCCGTGGACGAGGATCGCACGTGCCCGCCCGGCGAGTGCCGCAGCCGAGTCATCGACAGCCGTCGGATTCTCGTTTGTTCGGGCGCTTCGCCGGAAGGCGCGCTACGGGGCGTTAGCTTCGCAGTCGCGAACGCCACCGGATTTCTTGCTGCCGGGCGAGTTACACTTGCATGGCTCGAAACTCGCGAATCTCGCTTGCTTCCTCATCGCTGAGCCGGAAATCCATCGCACCGATCACGCCCTTCACCTGCGCGGCCGAGCGCATGCCGACGATGGCCGCCGTGACAGCCGGGTTGTGCAGAGCCCACGCAATCGCGACCTCACCGGGCGTGCGTCCGTGGCGCTCGCCGATCTGCTTCAGTAAATCGGCCACCTGGAGGTTGTGAGTCAGGTTCGGCTCCTGGAACGCGGCGGCACGCTTGCGGAAATCGTCGTCGGGGAAATTGGCCACGCGCTCTTTTGTCATCTTGCCGGTCAACAGACCGCTCTTCATCGGCGAGTACACGATAACTCCAATGTTCTGCTCGGCGCAGTAGGGTAGCATATCTTCCTCAAGTTCGGGCGAAATAATCGAGTATGGCGGCTGCAGTGAGGTGATGGGAGCAATAGCGCGGCACCGCTTCATCTGGTCAACGTTGAAATTCGAGAGACCAATGCAACGCACCTTTCCTTGCAGCTTCAACTCCTCCATCGTGGCCCACGCTTCCTCGACATCTTCATCCGGCTGCGGCCAGTGAATCTGATAGAGATCGATGACGTCGAGTTTCAACCGCCGGAGACTCGACTCGCATTCCTTCAAGATGGAATCGCGCTTCAGGCGCCCGGTGATCTTGCCATGTTCATCCCACACCCGTTCGCACTTTGTGAAGATGTAGGGCCTGTTCGGGCGGCCCTCGACGGCTTTGGCCACTACTTCCTCCGAGTGTCCAAGTCCGTATATCGCCGCGGTGTCGATCCAGTTGATTCCGTTGTCGAGCGCCGTGCGAATGGCCTCGATGGATTCGTTGTCGTCCTGCGGCCCCCAACCGAACTGCCAGCCGCCGCCTCCGATAGCCCACGCGCCCACGCCGATCGGCGTAATCTCGATATCGCTGTTGCCCAAGCGTTTCAGTTGCATCAAGACCATTTTCACCTACTCGCCAACCGGATATACTGTTGCGATCCGACCGAGGAGGGTTCATGAGCAAGAAAGTGTTACTCGCTGGACTGCTGGGGCACTCTGACGATGTTTATCTGGACGGCAGTGGCTCACTTGGCGCTGCCGTTGGGCGAAGCAGGAATAAAGCAGATCGATAACGAACAGGTGCTACTGCCGGCGATGCAATCCGTACTGCCCGGCCACGGCGTGTATCTATTTCCCAAAGTCCCGCCGGGGGCCGATCAATCGCAGTACGGAGAGCAGCTCGCGAACGGGCCATCGGGGCTGCTGATCTACATGCCCCGGCGCGACTTTTCGTTCGGCAAGACGCTGGCGATCGAATTCGTCACCCAGTTAGCGCAGTTACTGATAGTCGCCTATCTCCTTTCGCTAACTCGTCTGGATACCTTTGCCGGCCGGGTAGGATTCTTTGCGCTGGCCGGGCTGGCGGCGATGGTTGCGACGAACGTATCTTACTGGAACTGGTACGCGTTCCCGGCAGCCTTCACTTTGGGAGCGATGGTGACGGGAATCGGAGGCTACACGCTAGCCGGAGTTGTCGCCGCAGTCATGAAAGTCGGCGGCGCATCCCCGCCGCGAGCCATGGCGGCCGCCGCATAATAGACCGCTCGCTGGCGCGCAGTCGGCGTTTGTTACTGAGCCGCGACCGTAAGGGAGCGGTAACTCATTACTCGTGCCGCAGCGCCGTCATCGGGTCCACTTGCATAGCCCGGCGCGCGGGCAGATAACTCGCGATACCCGCAGTTACCAGAAGCACGACCGCCACCAATACATACGTCATCGGATCTGTCGGCTTCATCTCGAACAGGACGCTCGTCAGCAGACGCGACAACACCAGCGCGCCGGCGGCTCCGATTCGCGACGCCCACAGCGGCCAACGTCAAACCGTGGCCGACGATCCTACGCAGGACATCCGAAGGCGCCGCCCCAAGCCTGGCGCACCGCCGATGCGACACTGGCCGGGTCCACTTTGGTTCGAATCGCGAGCGAAGTGGGCGCGAATCCGGCCTGCAGCGCGGAAACGTAAAACTCCGGTTTCGGCGGGACTTCCAAGCCTTCCTGATGAACGTCGCGAACCACTCCCACCACCGGTACGCGTGCCTTCTCGCCGAAAACAAGTCTGCGGCCGATTGCATCCTGCCCCGGCCACAAGGTCCTCGCGAGCGTCTCGTTGATCAGCAGTACGTACGGTGCGCCTGGACGTCGGTCTCCTGAATATCGCGCCCGCGGACGATCGGGATTCCCATCGCGCTCAGGTACCCCGGCCCCACTGCGCGCGAATTGCACTGAAATTGGACCGCGCCGTCGTGTCCTTCGGCGCCGACGCCCGTCACATCGCCCTTAACCGCGATGGGGATGTGATTCGTAAATCCCGCCGATTCGACACCCGGAATCGCGCGAATCCGGCGCAGCATCTCGGCCTGATCCGCCACGATTTGCGGCAGCGCGCGCGTTCTCGACGGAATCAATTGCAGCGTCAGCAGATTCGATGTCCGGAAACCAGGATCGACGGCTCGAAGATTCGCGAAGGTCTGGATCATCAGTCCCGCGCCGATCAGCAACAGGAAAGCCAGCGCCACTTCTGAGCAGATGAGCAACGACCGGATCCGCGAAGACTTAGAAATTCCGGCACTGGCGCGTGTGCAGGTGTCCGGATGCGGGACCGTCTGCCCGATTCCGGACTGCCTGCCCTATTTTCGCCATTCGCCGGTAACCCGCCGCAGGTCATCGAACTGTTACGGGACTTGAACCCGTCGCGGGCGTATACTTCCATTGGTATGATTCGCAGCGACAACCTTTCCATTTCCCAGGTTTTCGAGTTGCTCGCGCACAACGGGTACGAAGTCACTGACACTCAAGCAAGTGTCATCCGTGTGCGCGAACTCGAAACCGGTGTCTCCTTTCAGGCCGCGCTGGAGGGCAACGTTCTATTCATGACCGTGACGCTCACCACCGTGTCCGACTCCGATATCACCGCCGATGTGATGCGCAAGATGTTGGCCGCCGACAACGGGATTTCGACCTCGGCGTTTCAGTTGTATCCAGCGCCGGACGGCAAGACCGCCATCACATTGAACAACTTCTGCACGCTTCAGAACATGGGGCCGGAGGATCAGGACGACATCCTGAGTCTGGCCGGTTACCTGATTGCCGATGTGGTGGGAGCGCGCGATCTGCTGATGCCGGCGGCAGCGGCGCAATAGAGTGTGCGGGTGAGAAAATAGGAGTCAGACATGGGATTCTTTTCAGAAATTTTCGGTCGTGGCGGCCGCGTGGTCCGTGGCCAGGTGAACCAGAGCCTCGATGTCGTGGAGGATGCCACCTTCGAAGCCACCGTGAAACAGACCGTCCGCGACATGCGGGTGGAACTGGTGAAAACCATTAACGCCTCGGCGATGGCCATGAGCAATCACAATCGCCTGGAGGCCGAGTATCAGAAGTACGTGCGGCAGTCCGAGGAGTGGCTGGCACGCGCGAATCAGGCGCTCGACGCGGGCAACGAAGATCTCGCGAAGAAGGCGCTCGCGAAGAAAGCCGAGTCCGACCAGCAGGTTGCTCTGATGCAGCCCGGAGTGGATGCCGCGCGCGGCGCCAGCGAGTCGCTGAAATCCAAGGTTATTGAGTTGAAGCGCCGCATCGATGAGGCCGATCGGACGGCGACGACGCTGGTCGCGCGCAAGAACGCCGCGGTAGCTCAGCGCAAGGTGGCCGAGGCATTGTCAGGCGTCGGTGAAGCGGACAACGCGTTCGCGGCTCTCAAGGGATTCGAAGAGTCGGTGTCGCGCGAGGAAGCGAAGGCGAAGGCTTTCGATCAACTCGCTGCCGCCGGCAAGGACGAGTCGCTGGAGGCGGAGTTCGCGCAATTGCAGGGCGGCACCGTCGATTCTGACCTCGCCAAGCTGAAGGCCGCGCGCGAGCAGAAAATGCTGCCGCCGACGATGGCGAAGCAGATCGCCGCGCCTGAAGCGTAGTATCGCCGGCGATTTCGATCGCCGGCTCAAACAGCGATGCTCACCATGACCATACTCGCGATTCTGGGTGTGCTGCTGGTCGTTATCCTCGCGATGATGTTCCGCTCACCCGCACGCCCCGCGATTCCCGCTCCGGCGCAATCTCCGCAGGTCTCGCCACCCCTCGAGGCGACTCCGTGGGATGCGCGGCCCGGCGACGTGGTCTCGATCCATGGCGCGGCCGAGGACTTTTCGGATCTCGACTTCACCATCGATCGCCGGAGCGCGTACGAATCGAACAACCGTCGCTGGGTGGATCTCAGCGGCGAATTTCGCGGCCGCCGCGTGTACCTGGAAGTGCAGGGCCGTGCCGCAACCGAAGCAATGGGTATTCTCGACGGAACCAAATTGTCCATCGCGGACCTCGGGATCGCCGAGCAGGATCTCGCGAATTTCGACTCCCGTCAGGATCCCAATGCGTCCATTCAATACGACGGCAAACCCTGGCATTACGAATCGAGCCGCGAACTCGGATATTTCGAGAACGAGGGCGGCGCGGGCGAGGGTCTCTACCGTTGGTTATTTCGAGAACAGAACGGAGACCGTTGGTTGTGCATAGAGAAATGGGAGGGCGAGCCATTCGATGTCCGGATCGCCCGCCGGCTCAATTCACAGGACATCACCGTTTACCGCGCCGCCTGAGGTGCGGCCAATCATGAATCGGCGTTCCTTAGGGGCATTGGCCATCGTCATCATTTTCCTGATGATCGTGGTCGCGACCGCGGGCCTGGATAATCTCCCACGCGACGTCCGGAACTCGATCGGCGCAGCTTCGTCGAAGCTCAACGCCGATCAGACGGAACTCGCCCAGAATCGCGATTACATCAATCGCGCGTTATCTGCGGAACCCGTGTTGTTCCGTGTGAAAGCGCCGGCATATCGCGACCGCCTGCAGCAGGATTCGGCGTGTCTTGCAACGGCGGCAACACAACTCGCCACGCTCGAACAGATCCGCAAACAGAATCGCCGCCAGGATGCGGACAAGGCTCGTGCCGGACTCGCGAAGTTCGATTCACAGCAGCAGCGCTGCGTCACCGACACCGCGGATATGCGCGCGGAGGCCGAGCGCTGGATCCAGTACAAACAGGAACTGCCGAAGCGCCTGGCCGCGATGAAGACGAGTTACGAATCGCTGCATGCGTTCGATGTGGACGCGGCAGTCGCACCGGCGAAAAAGGCGATGGTCGATTGGCCGTCGAAGCAGACGGATCTGGAGAATCGCATTGCCCAGCTTCGATCGCTGAAGCAGCAGGGCGAGCAGGCGTGGGATTCGACCGCCCAACTGCGTGCGGCTGCCGAGTCGCGCCCCCAATCAGGCAATGTGCCGGGCGACTTCGACTACGCGACATTTTTCCAGAAGGCCGACGCCATCGATACGGCTTCGCGGCAGTTGAAGGAATCGGCGGCTAGCGTCGATCAGCTTGCGGCGCAGTTATACACGTCGTGGGACAAGATGCTGGTGGACGCCGACGATAATCACGGCGCGCGCGAGAAGGTGAAGTTCGTTCGGACCAAGTATCCCGATTCGACCTTGATGAACGGTCAAGTGTCCACCGAGGAGAAATGGACGGAGGTGGATTCAGCGGCTCTGCGCAATGCGGAGAAGTCGGTCGGCATGGTGGTGGAGCGCAAGCCGGCGGGCAAATACGACTCCGAAGCAGAGCACGTGGTGCAGCCTCCGGCGTATGCGTATGTCGCGCCACCGGGGCAGTCGAATGCGTATGGATCGTGGAACAACGGCGTATGGAGTTGGCTGCCGCAGTATCTCATTCTGCGGTCGGTGCTGAATGCGTCGCGCGGTCCCATCACTACCGGCGACTACTACGCCTACGACCAGGCGCGGCGCCGCGGCGAAGTCTTCTACGGCCGCAACGATGAATTCCGTTGGCGCCACAGTCCGAGGACAGTTCCATCCGGCGGAAGTTCGGGCGGGATTCTGGGACGCGCTCGCGATTGGGCGAACTCGCGATCCAACGGGACGGTCACGGTCCCATCCAGCAGGGCGAAGCCGTCCTGGGGCAGCGGCGCATTCGGCGGATCGAAGTATCAAAGCCGGGGATCGTACTCGGGGTCGAAGTACCAGTCGCGAGGCTCGTTCGGCGGATTCGGGTCGCGGTCGTACTCGCGCGGATTGGGCGGCGCCATGCGCTCGTTTGGCCGCGGCGGGCGGCGCTGAACAACATGGACACTTTGCAACTCAACTACGCGCCTCTGGCGCTGGCGTTCACGCACGTCGTGCTGGGCGTGCTGGTGCTGATCGCAGCGAAGTACGTGAAGGAACTGCTCTCGCCCTACTCGATGGATCAGGAGTTGACGTCGCGCGATAACCCGGCCTTCGGCATTGCCGTGGCAGGCTATTATGGCGCGGTCGTGATCGTGTATCTTGGAGCGGCGGGCATGATGCCGCTGCCGCTCGACGGGGGCACTCGCGGCGTGTTCGCGGCCTTGGGAATCGACGTCGCATGGGCGTTCGGCGGCGTGCTGGCCCTGAATGCGAGCCGCTGGTTGATGGACCGGGCGCTCGTGACCGGCATGCGCAACTCGCGGCAGATTACCGACCATCGGAATACGGCTGCGGGGGTGCTGGAGTGTGGCACGTATCTCGCATCGGCTCTGATCCTCGCGGGCGCCATTCGCCAGCCCGGCGGGACGGTGATCACGGCGATTGTGCTGTTCGTGCTCGGCCAGGTGGCGCTGATTCTCATGGGTAAGCTCTACCAGAAGATGGCGGGCTACGATGTGGCGACCCAGATTCTCAAGTCGAACCTGTCGGCCGGAGTGGCGTTCGGGATGACCGTCGTCGCTCTGGGACTGCTGCTTGCTAAGGCCACCAGCGGCGAGTTTCTCGATTGGACCCGTACGCTCAGCTTCTTCGTCTTCGATGCCGTGGCGGGTCTGATCCTACTGCTGATTCTGCGATGGGTGACCGATTTGACGCTACTGCCGAATGCGCGAATCGCCGACGAGATCGTGCGCGATCAGAACGTGAACGCTGGACTCGTCGAGGGCGTGCTGGCCATCGGTATCGCGGGCATCATCGTCGTCCTGTTTTGAGATGCCGATGCACGACGCACCGCCGATCAAGAAACGCTCGAAGCCATGAAGCGCCGCGCGCCCGTGCCCGCCCATCTGCGCAACGCGCCCGCCGCGGCGCCCGCTTCGCTTTCCGGCGCAGCCGCCCAGTGAGAACGCGCTGTTCCAGGCGCTGCGCCTCGCGTTCGATGCGGCCAACCTGCTCGATGAGCACGCACAGAAGAACGGGTGGCAGAACTTCGCGCTCCACGAAGATTCCATCGGAAGCTGGCCGTCACCGCGTATATCCAGGCGCAGGGCGGAAAGGCGGCGCGCTCGTGACGCCCGCCTGGAACATGACACCCGCCGGAATCCAGAAGGAACTCGCGCGAAGGCGCGAGCAACTGGCGGAAGCGCTGAAGTACGGCCGCTCGAAGCGCGCGGAACAGCATCGCGCCCGGATCGAAGAGCTCGAACGCGTGGCGGGGTCGAAACGGCCTCCTGGGCCCGGTTGAAGGAACGCGGCGCACCCTGTCTGTGGATCGTGGACGACCTGCCGTCGGGATTGCCGGTCGCCGAAGTCGAAACACGCTGGGCCGCCCGTTGGGATGGCGCTTCGACGTTGATCTCGACACGCAGCACGGAATACGGCAGTGTGGGTCGCGCAATCGAGCTCGAGATGCTGTCGGAAGACGAGGCGTTACGGCTGCTGACCTCGCGGCGGCCGCCCGGTATGGAAGCCAAACTCGCAGCCGCTCGCGAAATTGTTCGCGTGCTGGGCTTTCATCCGTTGGCCGTCGACGTCGCCGCCGGCTATCTCGCCAAGGGGTTTTCCACGTATGCCGGATATCTGGAGGCGCTGTCGAATCCGGACGAGGATGCCGCCGAACTCGGCGCGAAATTGCGTGAGGCATTGCCCACGGGGCATGAGCGCAGCATCAGCGCCACTTTGCTGTGCAGCGTGCGAATGCTCGGGCCCGATGGATTGGCGTTCTTGGAACTGGCTTCCGTCCTGGCCGTCGCTGCAATCCCTGTTTCGTTCGTGGAGGCGGTGTTTCGGCAATGGCCCGAACCGCGGCCGCTGGCCATAGCGGGGATCGATGACGCCGATTCACTCAGCCTGTCCAAAGTGGACGGCGAGGATGCGCGCACGGTGCACACGCTGGTCAGCTGTGTCGTACGGTTCTCACGCGGAGTTGCCACGGATGCGCGAAACGCGGCCCTGGCAGCGCTGCTGGAGATCCTGCCGGCTGCCGCGGACATACGGGTCCACGGGGAGATCCGGCGGGAGATAGTTCATGCCCGCCATCTCGTTGCCACAGGGCTGACCACTGCG
>JBBQGE010000075.1:0-30129 GCA_038322675.1 Bryobacterales bacterium | reverse complement strand
TGGCCGTGCCTGGAAATGCACGCTCTGCTACGATCGCCTGCGGGCGGACATGACTCCGGCCTGTGCGAAGGCCTGCCCCACCGAGTCGATTCAATTCGGAGATCTCGACGTCCTTCGCAACCGCGCGGAGAAACGTGTCGGCGAGTTACATGAAAGGGGCATGCATGAGGCTTACTTGTATGGCGAGAGTGCGGAATCGCAACCTGGTACGGAAGGGCTGAACGCTTTCTTCCTACTCGTTGACAAACCCGAGGTCTACAACCTTCCGCCCGATCCTGTCGTTCCCACCAAGCGAGTTGGCGATGCCTGGCGATCGATGGCCCTGGCAGTTCTGGGCATCGCCGCCACGGCAATCGGGTCGGTACTGGTTAGCAGAGCCGGAGGGCGCTCGTGAGTAAGACACTGCACAAGAACTCCGTCGATCCGATCACTACCGATGGCCGGGACATCGACACCAGCATCGCCGAGTTATCGGGTGAAGCCGGTCACCAGATCGCCGGCCCTGTCGACCAGCACATCGCGAAGCTCTCACAACCGTGGCACGCTCTCCCCGAGCCCGGCCGGGCCGATCCCACTTACTACGACCGTCCCGTTCTACGGAAGCCCGTCTGGAAACCGTACATCCCGCTCTATTACTATGTCGGCGGTGCAGCCGGCGCTTCGCTCGCATTGGGAGCAGCCGCGCAGTTCGATGGATCGCGTAAACTCGACGGACTCGTGCGCCGCTGTCACTGGACCGGGATCATAGGATCCAGCATCGGCGGTGTGCTGTTGATTGCCGATCTCGGACGGCCCGAACGATTCGTAATGATGTTGCGCGTTTTCCGCCCGACGTCGCCGATGAACATGGGCGCGTGGATTCTGGCCGTGGCGCCCAGCGCCGCCATCGTTGCGGGACTCTTCGCCCGGCGTGGGCCGTTTCAACTACTCGGCGAGGTTGCCGGCTACAGCTCCGGAGTATTCGGCGCCGCGCTCGCAACATATACGGGCGTCCTAGTTTCGAGCAGTGCCGTTCCGTTATGGCAGCAGGGCCGTCACGTGATGCCGCTGCTGTTTGGCGCATCCGCGGTTGCCAGCGCGGCCTCGCTTTTCGACATCCTGTTCGACGATCCAAACAGCGCTCGGATTAATTTGGTCTTCGGACTTGCGGGACGAGTTGCTGAGCTTGCGGCAGCACATCGATTGGAAAAGCAGGCGTCGGCCGTCACTTCGCGAGTCGCCGACCCGCTAAAGCACGGCTGGACCGGTGTCGCGTGGAGGGCTGCGAGCGTCCTCACGGCGGCGAGCCTCGTTACTTCGCTGCTGCCGAATCGCTCTCGAAAAACGCGGATCGTGGCGGGCGCTTTAGGAACGGCTGGATCGCTGGTGTTGAGATTTGCGGTGCATTATGCCGGAGTGAAGTCCTCGCAGGATCCTCGCGCCACGTTTCATGTCCAGCGCGCGGGCGGCTAACTGACGGCTTCAGTCTTAGGCTCGGTACGGATACTGACGAACTTGCCCATCTGGCCGCGATCGCGAAACTCGACGATACCGGTGATCTTCGCAAACAGTGTGTCGTCCTTGCCGCGCCCAACGTTCTCGCCCGGTTTGATGCGGGTGCCGCGCTGACGGACGATGATGGAACCGCCGGTGACGAACTCGCCGCCGAAGCGCTTCACGCCCAGCCGCTGCGCATTTGAATCGCGGCCGTTCTTAGAGCTACCTAAACCTTTTTTATGTGCCATAGCGTGAGATTCTCCGGACTAGACTTCGATGGCGCTGACCGTGACCCTCGTGTAATTCTGACGATGGCCGATGGTCCGCTTGTACTGCTTCTTGCGCTTGAATTTGAACACCAGAATCTTCGCGGCGCGGTCGTTCGCAGTGATAGTCGCGCGGACCTTGGCGGCGCTCAGGCGGTCTCCCGTGAGCAGTTGCTGATCGTCGCCGACGACCGCCAACACACGGCCAAGTTCAATCTCGGAGCCGACATCGCCAGGAAGCGTTTCGACCTGGAGGGAGTCGCCGGGCGTGACGCGATACTGTTTCCCGCCGGTTTCGATTACAGCGTACATACTTGTGTCCTCGTTTAGATTCTGCGGAAGGGACTAACGGAAGCGCACACGGAGGGCGCGGAACGTCCAGACCCAAAACTCTATGGTACACCAGCTTGCGCCGCTTTGCCAACGCGCTGCGGTGGGACGTAGGCGAGAACATCGAAGCTGCCGACCGGTGTTCCGGCCGGAAACACGGCGACGGTGCGCCACCGGTCCGGGTAGTGGAGCAGGACACCGTTGAGCAGCGTTTCGTGCGGATGGTCTGGGGGCACATTGTGCCGGATCACGACGTCCACCGGTTCGGTGTCGAGGAACTGCATCATTGCGTCCTCGGAATCGAATCGGGAATGGTAGTTTCGGCCGAACCAGTCGCCGGTGGCGAAGAGTTTGCCGGGGCGCTCGATGGTATAGCTCGGGCGGTGATGGTCGCGGACCACGAACTCGGCAATGGTGGGACCTTCCAGATCCGCGGGTGCCAGGATATGGCGCCATTCGGGATGAGACGTTACGGAAGCTGCGATGGCGCGCAGCGGGTAAGCCGGGGGCCTGGAGTAGGACAGTGCGAAGAATGCGGCGGAACAGATGGCGGCCGCGGCGGGGACGATCACTACCGCCGGCTCCGGAATCATGCGGATCCGCGCCAGGTGTTGAAGCGTTGCGATCCAACCGGTGAACGACAACACGGTCAGCGCGGCCCCGGCGGCGAGCACATAGCGCAGTTCAAACTCGACGGGCGAGAGGATGAGCAGCGAGAAGAGCCCAAGCATCAGTATGCTAAGCACGCAGACGAAGGTGTCCCAAACCTGCGGGCGGACCAACAGCAGCACCAGTCCCACGGCGATAAACCATGCCACCGGGGTGGGGAACAACCCGAAGGTTCGGGGCGGGTATGCGAAGATGCGCGTGACGATCGGGGTTTCCCGTGCGAACAGACCGATGGAACTAAAGGGGAGAGCAACAACGACCCACGGCGTGATCAGGGCAAGCATAATTACCGGCTGGATCCAGAACGAGAGACGCCGCAGCAGGTGGAACTTCCGAGTGAGAACCACTGCCGCGACGATGATCAGGCAGGCGAACGCCCCGTTGTATTTGGTGAGCGTGGCGACCGACGCGCTCAGCGCGAATCCGATAGC
The DNA here is from genome assembly GCA_038322675.1 of Bryobacterales bacterium. GTDB lineage: Bacteria > Acidobacteriota > Terriglobia > Bryobacterales > Bryobacteraceae > TMP-7. Next base: position 26,957 of record JBBQGE010000075.1, on the reverse strand, counting down.
GGCCCCGGTAGTTTCCCGTTCCAGGTAGCGGATCGCGAACCAGGCCGCGACGAACACGAAAAATGTGACCAGGGCATCCATCATCACCGCGCTCGTCCAGCGCTGTACGTCCGGAAGAGACAGGTAGAGCAGTCCCGGCGTAAACGCCAGCATGGGGCCAACGCGGCGGCGCATGAGGAGGAACAGCAGCCAGGCTGTTCCGGCGCCAGCGGCTGCCTCCACCATCAGAGCGGGCACGCGGCCGACGCCGAATAAGAAAAATGAAAGAGCCGTTACTATATAGCCGACCGGCGGCCAATAACCCACGGCGAAATACGGGTAATGGGCGTAATAGTTTCGGGCGTAAGCGAGCGGAGAAACATGGAGTCCGGAGGCGACATAATCCCGCACCATGACACTGGCGACGAAGTGCGAGGCTTCATCGGGATAGGCCGAAAACGGGGCTGTCCAGGCACCGGAGGCGGCCTGCACCAGGAGGCAAGCGCCGAAGTACAGGAGAATCGCCACAGTCGATTGTAGAGACAAGTAATTGATAGCGCGGCGTTCGGTGTTTCTGGCGTGCACCTGTTCTGTATACGCTACGCCGAGTTCAGGCATGGAGGCGAGTCGCCAACCCAATTATAGGGCAAGTCTCACCCGCTGGCCAGACTCAATAGCTAACTAGAACCCCTGGTCCAGATCGGCAATTATGTCCTCCGGCGCCTCAATTCCAACAGAAAGGCGCACCAGACTGTCGCGAATTCCTAGACGTTCGCGCTGCTTCGGCGAAAGCTCACGGTGAGAAGACATGGCCGGGTAGAGCATCATCGTGTGCACATCACCCAACGACGTCGCCCGAACGATTAGTTTTAGCCGGTCCATGAACTCGAACACTCGTTCACGCCCGGCATCCTTCAACTCGAAACTGATCATCGCTCCATGGAGGCCGGCTGGGAACAGGCGGCGGACCGTGCCGGCGTCGGGATGGGAGGCGGACGCCGGGAAGTTCACACCAGTGACAGCCGGGTGCGAGTCCAGCCACGACGCGATCCGGGACGCGTTCGCGCACTGCCTTTCCATCCGCAGAGGAAATGTCTTGATTCCGCGCATCGTCAAGTACGCCTCAAACGGCCCGAGAACAGGGCCGTATATCCGCGACATCTGGCGCAGCGGCGCGTAGTGCTCCTGGTCGGTGGTAACCACTCCGCCCAGAGTGTCACCGTGTCCGGCCAGATACTTCGTGGCGCTGTGGACAACCAGGTTGGCCCCAAGCTCCAGCGGACGCACCAGTAGCGGTGTCGCGAATGTATTGTCCACCACCAGCGCCGCACCCGCGGCTCGCGACAGTTCGGCGATCCGGTCAATCGCGCCCACCCGCAGCAGCGGGTTCGAGATGGTCTCCATCAACACGCATCCCGGCTTCGTTTCGACAAGCGCCCGCTCCACGGCATCCAGGTCGCAGATATCCACGTAGGTGGTCTCGACCCCGAATGCTTCCAGCACCTTATTGAGCAGACTCACCGTCGCGCCATACAACGCGCTGGCTGCGACGATTCGCTTCGGACGATCGAGCAGCGCGGTCTGCAGCGCGGCGTGAATCGCAGCCATCCCCGATGCGCACGCGAGCGTGCCATGGCCGTTCTCAAGCGACGTCACGAGTTCTTCGAGAGCGGCGTTCGTCGGATTGTCGTACCGCGAATAAGAGAACCCCGCATCGGGATCGGCAAACATCCGATCGAGTTCTTCCATCGATTCGTAGAAGAAACTTGTAGAGGCATTGATCGGCGTGGTGACGGGGACGTGGGATCCCGGCTTCTTGCGATCGCCGGCGTGCACCGCCTTAGTGTGGATGTTCATTTGCGTTTCCAGCGCACGCCTTCCTTCGTGTCCTCGAGGATAATGCCGGCGTCCATAAGTTGCTGGCGAATCTCATCGGCGCGCGCGAAGTTGCGCGTCTTTTTCGATTGGGTTCGCTCCGCGATCAGGGCTTCCACTTCGCCGTCTGAGATGGATCCGGCCTGCACGGTTGGGCGCAGTACGTCGAACACCGAATCGAAATGGGTCAGAAGCTCGAGCGCAGGACCGGCGTCGCCCGCGCGGAAGTTGCCGGCGTCCATCGCCGTATTGGCATCGCGCACGAACTCGAAGATGGCCGCGAGCGCCTCGGCGGTATTCAGATCGTCGTCCAGCGCGGCGTCGAAAGCGTCCCGCGCGGCGGCGATTCGCGAAAGCATAGCAGGGTCAGAGCCGTCTCCGAATTTCGCGGTCTCCAGGCGCAGCTTAAAATTCCGGAGTCGATCGATGCTGGTAGCCGCGGCGGCCAGCCCATCCAGTGTGAAGTTGAGCTTCTTGCGATAGGGAACGCTCGCCAGCAGGTATCGTAACGACTCGGGCGTATACCCCATCCCGACCAGATCACGCAGAGTGTAGATGTTGCCCAGCGACTTCGACATCTTCTGCATGTCGATGGACAGGTGCTCCGAGTGCAGCCAGTACCGCACGAACGGCTTGCCCGTGATCGCTTCCGATTGGGCAATTTCGTTTTCGTGATGCGGGAAGATGAGATCGACGCCGCCCGCGTGGATGTCGAGTGTTTCCCCCAGGTACTTCATCGCCATGACGGAACACTCGATGTGCCAGCCCGGACGGCCGTCGCCGATGGGTTCGTTCCAACTCGGCTCCCCCTCCTTCTTGGCCTTCCATAGTACGAAATCGCGGGCATCGGCCTTATCGTACTCGTCCACGTCGACGCGGGCACCGGCTCGAATGCCGCTGAAATCGTTGTGCGAGAGTTTGCCGTATTCGGGGAATTTGGAGATCCGGTAATACACGGATCCGTCGGACAGGTACGTGAATCCCTTCTCCTCCAGAGTCTGAATGGCCTGCGCCATCTCATCGATGTGCTCGGTGGCTTTGGTGTAGATCTCGGGCGGCTGCAGACGTAGCAGGGCGGTGTCTTCGAGGAACGCCTTCGTGTATTCCGACGTGTACTCCTCGATGGTCTTGCCCTGCGCCACCGCGTTGCGGATAATCTTATCCTCCACGTCCGTGATGTTCATCACGTGCTTTAACTGGTAGCCGCGCGCCTGCAGCCACCGGCGGAGGATGTCCTCAAAAGTGAAAGTGCGGAGATTCCCGATGTGGGCGAAGTTGTACACCGTGGGACCGCACGTGTACATGCGCACCTCGTTATCGTGCAACGGTGTGAATTCCTCTACACGTTGCGTCAAGGTGTTATAGAAGCGGAGAGCCATATGGAGCCGGTAACTTCTTATGGTAACAAGGGGCGCCCGGCAGGCTCGTGTGGTAGTAGAATCGCTGAATGAAGCGGATGCTGGCCGGAGTTGTCTCGACCGTCGTCGCGGTATGGATCGTATTGTCCGCAAGCCTATATGCGGCGATGCTGCAAACGCCCGATCGCTTCGGGCAGGTGATGAAGCACGTGCCGATGCCGTTCATGATGGTCCTGCCGTTTGAGAGCCTGTGGAAGATCGCCCGTGGCGGTTCGGTGAATCCCGGCGACCCTGCGCCCGATTTCACGCTACCGGCGCTGGATCACTCCGGGCAGGTGGCGCTGGCCTCGCATCGCGGAGTACGTCCGGTCGTGCTGGTGTTCGGCAGTTATACTTGACCGCCATTTCGCCGGGAGGTTCCCGCGCTCAATCAGCTCTTCGATACCTATCGCGATCGTGTCGCCTTCTACGCGGTGTACATCCGCGAGGCCCATCCGAGCGACATCTGGCAAATGGGAAGCAATGTCCGCGAGGGAGTGGTCTTTCGCGATCCGCGGTCCGAGTCGGAGAGAACTCAGGTGGCGGATGCTTGTGTGCGAAAGTTGGGCATCCGATTTCCAGCACTGGTGGACGGAATCGATAACACGGTGGAAAAGATGTACACGGGCTGGCCGGACCGGTTGTATCTGATCGACCGCGCGGGACGAGTGGAATTCAAGAGCGCGCCCGGGCCGTTCGGATTTGAGCCGAAGGATCTGGAGTTAGCGCTGCGGCGGGTAACTGGTGGTGTCTGATGATAACTCTACTATTGGTGACGGTCCTGTTTTTTGCGGGTTCGGACGACTGGAGAATGTGGTCGCCGCGTTCCGAGATCGCTCCAGCCGGCGGCATGGATGGCGCGTTGTCGCTATCCGGCAACAGCAAAGTGGGAGTGTTCGGCGGGTGGGAGCGCGTCGCCGGCGATGTCGAGCCTGGCTCGTGGTACCGGTTGCGGGCCGCCTACCGATCCGAGGGGATTACCCATGAGCCGCTCCACGTTCTGGCGCGACTCGACTGGCGGGGCGCCGATGGCCAGCGCCGCGGTCAGCCGGACTATGCGGTCCGCGCGCAGACGGCGAGCGGTTGGCAGCGCGTGGAGGTAACGGCGCCGGCTCCCGAGGGCGCAACCGCGGCCGCTCTGCAGTTGTTGCTCGTGAACGCTCCGATGGGTCGGGTCTGGTGGCAGGACGTGCACTTCGACAAGGTCGCGGCGCCGGCGCCTCGACTCGTACGAGTTGCCTCCGTGAATTTCATACCGCCCCGGACGGCTTCTCCGGCCGAGACCGTGCACCGTTATTTGGAATTGGCTGCCGGCGCCATTCAATCCGCCGACCTGATTCTGTTTCCGGAAGGTATGACCGGGGCGGGCAGCCATCGGCCTTATATCGAAGCGGCGGAACCGGTGCCGGGTCCCTCGACGGCGGCCCTTGGCGATTTCGCGCGATCGCGCAAATCGTATGTTGTGGCCGGACTATTTGAGCGCGACGGCACGGCGGTGTACAACACAGCGGTCCTGATCGATCGCCAGGGACGCCTCGCCGGCCGGTATCGGAAAGTGTACCTCCCGCGCGAGGAGTACGAAGGCGGCTTGGCGCCGGGTAACTCGTATCCCGTTTTCGAAACGGACTTCGGGCGGCTGGGACTCATGATTTGCTGGGACCTCCAGTATTCCGATCCGGCCCGTGCCATGGCGCTGAACGGTGCCGAAGTGCTCGCTATGCCGATTGCCGGTGGAAGCGAGGTGCTGGGGCGGGCACGCGCCATCGAGAACCACGTATTCCTGATTTCATCCGGCCTGCAATATCCGACTCGGATTGTCGATCCCGCCGGTGAAGTGGTTGCAGTGGCACCCGGTCCAGGTACGATTGCGTCGGCAACCATCGACTTATCGAAGCGCTACACGGATCCGTGGCTCGGGAACATGCGGGACCGGTTCTTTCACGAGATCCGCGACGACGTTCGATAGTCAACCGGCCGTGGCCCAGTACGCCTGTGCACGCCTAGTTCTATCGAGGCTCCTCGCGTATACCAGGCCGTTGTCAAACCGGACAGGAGATTCTTCATGTTACGTTTTGTTGTCAGGTTGAGTGTAGCGGCACTGTCGTTCGCGGCTTTGTCCGAGCCAAACGAGATCTGCCTGCCTAACAATTCCCAACTGCTGCAAACGCATATCAGCACACCGGTTGAGCGGTTCGTCACGGGCACTATTACGAAGACGGTTCTATATGGAGGCGTTATTTGTGTGCCTCGTGCATGGCGACGGCCGTTCCGCCCGTTCCGATCATCCCGGCGTGTGCTAGTTGTAATAACCTATAGAGCCGCGTCCGGCGCCCGGACTAACTCCGCGCCGGCAGGGTGAAGAAAAACGTCGAGCCCTGTCCCACTGTGGATTCCACCCAGATCCTGCCGCCGTACCGTTGTACGATGCGGTGGCAGATCGCAAGGCCGATTCCGGTTCCCGAGTATTCTTCGGAGTTATGAAGGCGCTTGAAGACGCCGAAGATGTGGTCCTTGTACTCTTCCGCAATCCCAATCCCGTTGTCGGCGACATAGAATTCCCACTCGCTACCCCGCCGGACGGCACCGATGTTGATACGGGGCGGGTTCTCGCTCCGATATTTGACAGCGTTTCCGATGAGATTCTGCAGCAACTGCGTGATGTGTATCTCGGCCACGGCAACCTGCGGCAAACCGGGGGGTTCCACAGTCACCACGACGCCCGCCTCCTCGATGGTTGCGGCGAGATTGTCGAGCGCACTCTTCAGGGCGGCTGCCGCATCGCCCGAAGCGGTGGTTGAATCCATGTCCTCAGCCGCTTTCGTGTAGGCCAGCAGATCCCGAATTAGGGCTTCCAGTCGCGACGTTCCTTTCAGCACCTGCTCCATGTACTGCTGGGTGTCGGCATCCAGAACGCCGCCGAGTTTACGGCCGAGAAACTGCGTGTAGATGGAAACCATGCGCAGAGGTTCCCGGAGGTCATGGGACGCCGAGTAAGCGAACTGGTTCAGATCGGCATTCGACCGGCTCAACTCCTCGTTCGACCGTCGCAACGCCTCGCTCGACCGCCGCGTTTCGTCAAACAAAGATGCGTTGTCCAGCGCGATGGCCGCCTGCGCCGCGATTCCTGTAACAATCGCTTCGTCTTCGGCGCTGAACACTCCAGGTTGCGAGTGCCCGAAGAAGAGCCCTCCCAGCACTGTCCCATTCCGCGACTTCACCGAAACAGCCAAATGGCTGTGAACTGGAGGATGTCCTCTCGGCATGCCGCGATAAGGCGCATTCTTGCCATACCGGGGATCGCGAGTTATGTCACTGCTTCGAACAGGCCCTTCCCCGCGGAAAGTAGGCCCGAAAACCTCCGTGTTTCGCGGCATCGGAAGACCAGCGAATTTTTCGCGCGCAACTCCGGACAACGTATACAGCAGATACGATTCACCGCCCTCGTTCACTACGTTATAAAGGAACGCTCCAAATTCCGCGCGAACCGCTTCTGTCGCGATGTCGGTAATCTTCTGCGTCAACTTCTCCGGTTCTAATTCCGCCGACAGCACGGGGCCGATCCGATTTAGAATTTCAGCCATTTCACGCGCCCGTTTCTCGCGGCGCTCGGCCTCCTGCTGTGCCGTTACGTCGGTATTGGTGCCGAACCAGCGTGCGACGCGCCCGTGCCCGTCTTGTAGCGGGTGCACTCGAGTGAGGAAATCCCGAAACTGCCCGTCGGCACCGCGCAGCGGGAACACCATTTCGAAGGGTTCCCCGGTGCGGATCGAGTGCGTCCATCTTTCCAGGACGGCCGGAAGAATAGCGGGATTATGGACGCTCTTCCAGCCCCAACCTTCCATATCTTCCTGAGTCGTACCGGTGTACCCGAACCAGCGCTGGTTGTACCAGAAGATGTCACCATTCGGGTGCGCCATCCAGGCCAGATTCGGGATGGCATCGGCGAGCAACCGGAACTGCTGTTCGCTTTCCCTCAGTTCGCGCTCCACCCTCGCGCGGCCGAGCGACTCCCAGCAGCGCTGCGCGACGACGTGGACGAGACCCACTTCATCGGGACGCCACTTCCGCGGCGTCGAGTGGTGTACGGCCATCACCGCCACCAGTTTCCCGGATTTCATCAGCGGAACGGCCACCGCCGCGCGCGTCTGAATCGACTCGAACGCGCGAATAACCTCCGGCGTCAGCGGCTCGTTGTCAAAATCCTCGATGACATAGCTTTCCCCCGCGTTCATGCGCCGGGCAAACCCGACTCCGAAGTACGTGAGGCTGTACCGTCCGAGCATGCCTGGAACATTCCGGACGAAGTTGCCGGTGACGGTCAGAGTTTCCGTGGCCGCGTCCACATCGGCATATGAGCAACGGTCGGTTCCGAGATGCTCGGCCAACAGGCGCGACGCCGCGTCCATGATCTCGCCCGGGTCAGACAGAGAACGCATCGCACTGTCCAACCGCAGCAGGAGAGCATCCCGAAGTTCGGCCTGTTTGCGGCTCGTGATATCGCGCGTGACTGAGAGCGCACCGATCACCTCACGGCGGGCACCGCGAAGTGGAACGACACTGGTTTCGAGAATCCGCTCGGTTCCCTTTAACCCGCGCAGTCTGAATTCCAGCCTTCCACCGGAGCCGTCGTGGAAAACATTCTCGTTCACCTGCCGGAAGGCCTCGCGATCCTCTTCGCGGACCAGGGGGTACACGCATTGACCGAATACTTCGTCGGGCGATGAGGCCTCCACCATCCGGAGGCCCGCCGGATTCATGTGGAGCACCACCCCATGTTGGTCGAGTACCTTCATGCACTCAGGCATCGACTCGAGGACTGCGCGCCGGTATTCCTCGGCGGCGCGAAGACTCTCTTCCGAACGCTTCCGCTCCGTGATGTCGCGAGCGACTTTCGCGGCCCCAATCACTACCCCCTCCGCGTTCCGGACGGGCGCGACGCTCAACGACACATATACGGTATGGCCGTCTTTGGCGCGACGCTCCGTTTCGAAGTGATCGACACGGTCGCCGCGGCGCAGACGTGCGAGCACCTCATCCTCTTCGGACCGGCGCTCCGGCGGAATGATAAGTGTAATGTTTTGGCCGATCGCCTCTGCCGCGGTGTACCCGAAGATCCGCTCGGCGGAGCGGTTCCACGAGGTGATAACGCCGTCCAGCGTCTTGCTCACAATAGCGTCGTCCGACGAATCGATAATGGCGGCCAGGCGCGCGTGGGTCTCGGCGACGAATGCGCGCTCGCTGATGTCGCGGATCAGCGAAATGAACCCGACCACCTCGCCGGAGTCGTTGAGGTGCGGCGTACAGAGTACCTCGACCTCGCGCAGGGCGTCGTCGGACCGGCGCCGGAGGGACGCAGGGAATCGCACATGCTCACCCTTCAGCGCGCGGCGGATATAGGGCTCGGCGACGGCGTAAAACTCGATGCCGGTCACTTCCCGCACAGTCTTGCCGAAGATGTGGTCTCGCGTTTGGTTCAGGAACAGCTCGTAGGCGCGGTTCACGTACCGGTAGCGCTGCTCAGTATCGATAAAACCGACGAGCGCGGGGAGTTCTTCGGTGAGAGTGGAAATGCCGGGCCAATCGACAGCGCACATGACGACCTCCAACGCCGCTTTCTGCACTGCTGGGGCGGTTTCTTTCATTCTTCCACCTTGATGGCCACCGCCGCTGCTACTTTCCCAAACCCTCTATCCACTGGACTATGAGATGCTGACGGTCCGGCAATGTTTCACGGCGAGTTCGCCGTGACGGCGGGCCGCAACGCGGTATAACAAAGAGCGTGAAACTCCCCGTTGATCCCCCTGTTCTACCTATGCTCGCCAAGCGGGTGAGTGCGCTGCCTTCTGGCGGGGAGTGGGTTTACGAACCCAAGTGGGATGGGTTCCGGACGCTGATTTTTCGCGATGGCGATGAGTTGCTGATTCAGAGCCGGGATCAGAAGCCGCTAAACCGGTACTTTCCCGAGTTGGTGGATCCCCTGAAGGCGCAGTTGCCGGAGCGGTGTGTCCTGGATGGCGAGTTAGTGATCGTTCGGGAAAATGGACTCGATTTCGACGCGTTGCAGCTACGCCTCCACCCGGCCGAATCGAGAGTAAGGAAATTGGCGGCGGCGAGTCCGTCGTCTGTCGTCTTCTTTGATCTGCTATGCCTTGGCAATCGGGATCTGCGGCAAGAGCCGTTCCGCGACAGGCGCCGCGAGTTAGAGCAAGTGCTGCTTGGCGCGAAGCCCCCAATTCACCTGACGCCGGCCACCTCCGACGTCGACCTGGCAGCGGATTGGTTCAGCCGATTCGAAGGCGCGGGATTCGACGGCGTCATGGCAAAGTCAGTCGACGGAACTTATGAACCCGACAAGCGCGTAATGCTGAAGGTGAAGCACGAGCGGGAGTGCGACTGCGTGGTAGCTGGATTCCGGTGGCACAAGAAGGGCGAAGGCGACAAGGTAGGATCGTTGTTGCTGGGTTTGTACGACGATGCCGGTGCCCTACACCACGTCGGGGTTTGCGCGAGTTTCACCGATGCCAAACGGCGGGAGTTAGCCGGCATGCTGGACCCGTACCGGCGCAATGCACTGGCGGGACATCCTTGGGCGGGGTGGGCAGCGGCTGGTGAGGATGGCGGGCACCGAATGCCGGGCGGCCATAGCCGGTGGAGTCAGGGGAAGGACTTATCGTGGGAGCCGTTGCGGCCCGAGTTAGTGCTGGAGGTCGCCTACGATCATATGCAGGGCGATCGGTTCCGGCACACCGCGCAGTTCAGGCGGTGGCGATTGGATAAGCCGCCCCGCGATTGCACATATGCACAGTTGGAGGCGGTAGCTCCGCAGGAGTTAGAGACGATCTTCAGAAGCGGCGGTGCGAGCTAAGACGCACCGAATATCTCGAACGCGCCCCAGTAATAAGGATGCGACGTTCCCGGCTTCGACCGGGTGTCGCGCTCGGCCCGCTGCAGCGATTCCGCGGCGGGCACACCTTGCAGCAGATAGGAATAGAAGATCGACATCAAAGCCCGCGTTGATTCCGAATCCACCTTCCAATGGGCCGCTACCACGCGTACGGTTCCGGCCGAGAGAATCGATTGCACCAAGCTGTTTTGGCCCATGCGCCGGGCAGTGCCGGCGGGAGCCGTGGAGCAGGCCGACAGCACCGCGAGACGGCACTCATGCCAGTCCTGCCTCGCGATGCGGTCTGCTGTCAATAGTCCGGAGTACGGCCGCGACGGGTCGGCGGGTGCCAGCACCAGCGCGCCATTGCCGCCGTTCGAAGATCCGTGTCCGGCGAAATGGAATAACTCGGCGGATCCGATATCCGCATCAAGCGCGGCAGGAGTCGCGTCCGTGCCGGTCCGCACCACGGCATTGCTGAACAGCCGGGCTAACTCATCCACTTCGCGGCGGCTCTCCGGCAGGGCTGGATACCACGACGTCAACTCTTTGGGCACAGCCGGTGCGCCATACAGAACCAGACGGCTGGCACGGCTGACGGGAGAGGCGCCGCGGCGTTTCAGGTATTCGGTAAGTCCGAACGAGCGCACAACGACTCTGTCCGGCCACATCACTTCGAATGGAACACGGCCGAGCAGCCCGTCCGCATCGACGATGATGGTCCCGCTCGTTCCGATGCTTCCCGCCCCGCGGCCAAGCAGCCGAGTCAACAGCGCCTGCGATTCCCGCTGTATTTCGCCGGCGTCCGACTTAGGCTGAGCACACAGCGCCTCCAAACTGTCGACCGTATAGCGCAGATCCGCTGCGTGCACACCCAGAGAGTAATTCGAAAGGACGCCGCGCGACACAGCAAATAACTGCAGACCATCTGGTAAGTCGGCCCAACTGAGAAACACATCGTCGCCGAGCTGGGCGGACAAATCCTCCACTCTCGATTCCCGAATGCCCTGCCAGGTGCGAAACGCACCGGATGCATCGCCCTTGCGCAACGCGGCATCAGACAGGATTCCGGCCGCATCCGCCTGGCGGAGCGCGTATACGCGAACTCCTGCCTCCATGCCTCGGTTGTACAACTCGGACGCTTTCACCACCGCACGGTCCATCTGACCGCTGCGCCAGTAACTGGTCGCCAGTAAGTCGTCCCGCCGGGCTATCGCGGTAGCAGTCCGTAAGTCGTCGTCCTTCAGGGACTCGAGCGTGCGCACGACCTCGGGCGAGGGGACGGCGTCAAATCCATGTAACTCCGACGCGACGCGGAAGACGGCTCCGCTGGTCATGAGGGTTCGCTTGATGGCCGAATCCGGAGCCATCGCGTATAACTCGCGGGAGCGCGACTCATGGGCAGCCGCTTCCGCATCGAAGCCGATTGCTCGAGCGAGTGCCGCGCTGTTCGCCTCGCCCGATGCGGCGATCAGCGACTCATCCGTCTGGGCGATGAACTCGTTCGCCGAGATCGAAAAAACATAGGCGGCGCGATCCAGGCCGTCGGCCTGTGCGGCGTCGCGCAGCATGAAGAGAATCTGGTGCGCATAGTCTGGCGGGTACGGTCCGGCCCAGAGTCGGGCAAGTTGAACGGGTGCGTCCCGCCAGAATGCGGCAGTGTTTCCCGTCCGCACCAGATAATCGCCGAGCATTGCTTGCGCTCGCATCTCGAGACCCGGAAGATGCGACCCAGCGGCCATCTGCTTTGCTTCACCGGTGACGTCGATCGCCTCCGACAAGCGCCCGGCGTAGGAGAGGCAAATGCCCTTCTGAATGGCCGTCTGCACCTTCAGCCACGTGTATCGCGTCCGGGCGAGATGACGCTCCAGGACCGATGCTAAGTCGCTGCATTGCTCGGCGTGCCCGGACCGATGCAATCCGTATAACTCCTCGAACGAGGCTCGCAATGCGGCGGCGCCGGACAACCGCCGAGCGCTGCCGGCGGCGAGTTGAGTGCCCTCTTCGGGCGATCCGCTCCGGTTTAAAATAATCGCTCGCGAGAGGGCCGCAAGACCGGGGCCGGATTGCCGCACAATCTCAGTCAGCATCGGATCCCCGGTCTGCGACTCGTACTCGCGCGCGAGGCGGTTCGCGGCCTCGTGCGATTTCTCAAGCCACTGGCTGATGGCAACGTCCAGAAACAACTCGCGCGAGTAGTCGCCATCGAGCGCGAGATACTTAGCCGGGTCCGCGTCGATTGCATCGAGCACGGAATTGCGGGCATTCTTCTGCTTCTCGAGCGCAGTGATGTGACGGCGAGCCTCATCGGCGAACCCGGATGCACTATCGAGTTTGAGAAAAGCCTGCCAGGCGCGGATCGCTTCCAGCGGATCCTGCAAACGCTCCAGAACGAGGGCGCGATCGTAGGCGGCGATAGCGTTGGATGGGTCGGCATGACTGAGGCGTGTCAACAGATCCAGGCTCCGCGCATAGTCCTCGGACGGAGCCGTCGATTGCGTCTCGGCGCGAAGATAGTAGGCGCAGGCGAGCGGCAGCCAATTGCGCTGGTTCTCGGGATGCTGCTGGTACAACGGCTCGAGGGTCGCAAGTGATTCCTCATACGAGCGGTCGAGTAACTCCGCGTGCCCTTTGCGCCGGAGCATGGAAACGTCTGAAGGATTGCGCGCAAGTCCCGCCTCGATGAGTCGAACCGCTTCGGCCAGTGATGGCGGAGTGCCGAACATCGATCCGGCTCCGCGCTGGGTGGCGACTCGGGAGTAACCGTCGTCGGGTAGGCGGAACTCGAACGGCCGCCGGGCGCTATAGGCCTTCGCCAATAGTGACTCGGTGCCATGGAGTTGCCGCCAATACCCGACCCCGGCTGCAATTGCCAGCGCTGCCGCAATCGCCGCGATAGTTGGCCACAGGTGCATCCGGCGTTGCGTCGCGGCGGCCATCCGCTTTGCCATCTGACGCTGCCATGCGAGAGCGGAGGACCGAAGGGCCGGTACAGCCGTTATCGGGACGGCTTCAGGTTCGTCGAAGATGGCGCCGGCGAGTGCGCTGCAATGTGGACAGTCGAGGGCGTGATCCAGAAGCCGCGCCGCTTCTTCCGGCGGAAGCGATCCCAGCGTCGACCAGGCCGCCTCATCCGGACAGCCGCGCCCGGCATCTGCCAGCGGAGGAGGCGGGCCGTTCAGAGCGTAGTGCAACCGTCGATCGGCACGTTCGTAGTCGGTGAACAACTCTGAGCACTGTTGGCAACTGGTGAGATGAGTCCGAAGTTCGGCCTGAACCGACGGCGGCAACGTTTCGCCCGCGGAATCGCTTCCGTCGAGCAGAGACTGCACTTCAGACGCCGTCAGATGGCCGCGCTCAGGATGCTCCAAATGCTTTCCCCTTTATGAAAGACGACGGCGCGCGGCTGATTCCCTCGGATTCAACCAGGATTTTGCGAATGCATTGTACTAGCCGGGCGAGGAGTGCTTCGACTCCTTTCTGAGTCAGGCCGATGACGGGTATGCCGGCGATGGCTTTGGCAGTGAGTCCCTCGCGGAAGTAGAGGAGGAAGACACGGCGGTCGCGATCGTAGTGTGCGGCGCTGCACTGTCTCAAGTGCTTGTGAACTGCCGCGAGCAAGAGCCGCCGCTCGGTTTCGTTACCGTTGTTGTTGGTGGCTGCAAGCTCGGAGATCGGAGCAGTCTGCCGCAGCTTGCGGAGTTGGTCGATGGCAAGGTTCGCGGCGATGGTGCGGACGTACACGACGAATGCGCCCCCCGACATGAGCTGGCAGTTGCGCAGAACCTGGCAGTTGTCGTTGCACAATCGCAGATAGGTTTGCTGCACCAGGTCGTCGATATCGGAGCCGGCAGCGGACTCAGTGCCGTACCGCGAGAGAACGCGGCGAATGGCGGAGACGATGATCGGGTGCAGTTTCTGGACGAGAGTATCCCACGGGCGGTCGGAGCGCGACTTCAGACACGCTTCCACCAGCGCCAGCAATTCTGAGTTCTGCGCGTCCACGGATAGTCGTTTATGTTAACACCGTGGGGCGGCGGTTTGCGGTGGCTCGGAGGTCGCGTCCTACTTGATCGTGATCCCTTGGCCCGACAGCGTATTGCCCATCGCTTGCTCCAGCCGCGCGGCGGCCTTATTGAAATCGAGCTGAGCCACCACAGCGCGGCGCCGCGCATCAAGATATTCGTTCTGCCGCGTGAGCACGAAGAAGTTCGTGGACTCGCCGGACTGAAACAGTCGCGTCTCGCTTTCCAGTTTCTCCTTCGCGGCGGCCTCGCTGGCTTGCGCAGCGGTGATTCGCTGCCGCGCGGTTTGGATCGCCTGTAGAGCATTCCGGACCTGCGCTTCGATGGTCTGTTCGGCGCGAGCGATTTCGAGTTTCAGCCGGCGCTCGGCGATGGTTGTTTGCGCGAATTGCGCTTCGGCGGTGCGGTTGCGGCCCGTAAAGTCGATCGAGAGTCCGACTTGGGCGCTTTGGTAATTGCCGCCGAACACCGACGATAGCGCGGTGCCATAGCCGCCGAGCAGCGTGGGGGGAAGCGTCCCGAAGTCGCCTCCATTCAGCGGGGCGAGGCCCGCGGCGGCGGAGAGTTCGTTGAGCCGCGTGTACAGTGCTACCTGCGATGCCGAGATAGGGTTATCGCCGGGGCGCAGCGTTCCGCCGAGTCCAGCGTTCGAGTAAGCCGCAACCATGTTGATCTGCGGCTTCACCTGATTCGCCGCGATCTGCTTATCGATATCGTTCGATTGCTGCCGCAGCTTGGACGACTTGAGCTCGGGACGTTGGTGAACCGCGGTGGCAACTGCCTCGCGCAAATCGTCGACTTCCACGGACTCGGCCGTGCGGGCATCGAGCGGCACAATCTGATCGCCCCAAATCGGAGCCGCACGATCGGGTGCGACAAGCACTTTGAGGTTGTTCTCCACTTCCGTCAGAACTCCGACGCTGGCATAGTACGTGTCCATGCGGCGCTCGAGTTCCGCACGCGAGGCGGATAACTCGATGGGCGCGAGCGTGCCGGATTCGATCATGCGCTGGTTGCGCGCGTACTGCTCCTTCGCCAGTTCGACGGCATCGGAGGTGACTTGCTCATCCTGGCGGGCAGCCACGAGATCCCAGTACGCCTGCTCGACGCGCGCGATCACGTCGACAACCTTGGTCTCGTAGTCGGAATCGGCCACTTCCAGTTGTTTGCGGCGGATCAGAATCTGGCCGCGCTCCTGATCGATCAGCCGGTTTCGGAATATTGGCTGCGTGATGCCGATGACCAGCCGCGAAGTAATGAACGGCGTCAGAGACGAGAACGCGTTGCTGCTGGAAGTACGGCTATTCTCGAAATCGATGTTGAACTGGGCACCCTGAAAAGGAAGCCGCTGGCGGAAGTAGAAGTTATTCGTGAGATAGTGCTCCGCCAGTTTACCGCCTGCGCCCTGCAGGACTGAAGACGTCGGCGTGTTGCGCGTCTCCACTCCGGGGAGATAGCGGAAGGTGGGATCGAACGCGCCTTTCGCGGCGCGGACGAGTTGGGCGGCTGTGGCCGTATTGGTGCGTTCAATCTCGATTTCGAGGTTGTTGGCAAGCGCCATCTCGACGGCTTCCTTGAGCGTGAGCTTGCGCTCTGCCACGCTGACGCCCACACGCGCGGGAGCATCGAACGCCGGCGGCGCGGGATTCTGAGAAGCGGCGAAGACTCCAGCCGGAAGCAGCAGCAACAGCAGCAGGTGCCACAGGCTGTGTGAGCGGACTACCTTCCAAGCGGGCGCGAAACCGATGCGCGAGAAGGCGCGCAGCCGTTCGGAGAGATCGTCGAATATCGAGTACGCGACGGGCGTGACGAGTAGAGTCAGCAGCAAGCAGAGCGTCTGCCCGCCAATGACGACGATTGCCACCGTGCGGCGCGAACCGGAACCGGCGCCGCCGCCGACCGCCATCGGGATCATGCCCGCGACCAGCGCGGCCGTAGTCATCAGGATGGGACGCAGCCGATCCTCGCAGCCGTGGATGATCGCCTCCATGCGCGGCAGTCCTTGCCGGCGCAGGCTCTTGATGTGATCCACCTGCAGGATCGAGTTCTTCTTCACAATTCCGAACAGCACGAGAATTCCCAGAGACGTGTAGATGATGGAGTAGTTCTCGCGCGCGATCAGCAGCGACAGTAACGCGAACGGCACGGCGAGCGGCAGACTAATCAGAATGGTGACCGGGTCGATGAAGCTCTCGAACTGAGCGGCGAGGATCATGTACATGAAGACGATGGACAGCACCAGCGCGAAGGCGTAGTTGGAAGCGGCCCGGCCGAGTTCTTTACTGCGGCCTACGGTGCCGGCGCGGTACTCAGGCGGGAGCTTCATTTCCTTGACGGCAGCTTCGATGATGTTGATGACATTGCTGAGCGACTGGCCGTTGACGAGGTTGCCGCTGAGCATGATCTGGCGCTGGCGGTTGTAGCGTTCTATCTGCACGGGACCTTCGGCGGGCTCCATGAGCGCGACGCTCGAGATGGGCACGTTGCCAAGAGTAGAAGATGGGACGTAGAGACGATCGAGGGCCGCGGGCGAGTTGCGGAACTTCTCGTCGACGCGGAGCATGACGTCGTAGCGGTCGTCACCTTCGCGATAGGTGGTGGCCTGTTGATCGCCGCCAACAAGGGTGCGGAGCGCGGTGGCGATGGAGGCGACGTTCACGTTGAGATCGGCGGCCTTCTCGCGGTTGATGCGGACGCGGATCTCGGGTTTGCCGGCTTCGTAGGAGGACTCGAAATCGGCGACACCTGGAACGGCCCTGATCTTTTTCTCGAGGATGGTGGCGTACTCGTTCAGCTTGTTGAGATCGGGACCCTGGAGATAGAACATGAGCTCGCGATCAGGGCCCGCGCCTTGGATGACGGCGGGGGGCTGAACGCCGAGCGTGACGTCGTGATACTTGGCCAGTTTCTCGCGGGCCATGTTCATGATCTGGGTCTGGCCGGTCTTGCGCTGGTCCATGGGAACGAGTTCGACCAGGATGGATCCGCGATCGACTTGGCGGCGGACGTCGGCGCCGATGGTGGTGAGCAGGTCGCGAACTCCGGGGAGCGTTTTGAGATCCTGCTCGAGGACAGACATGAGTTGGTCGGTGCCTTGGAGGGAGGAACCGGGAGGCGTGCGGACAGTGACTTCGAACTCGCTCTGATCGTCTTCGGGGAGGAAGGAGATGCCGGTCATCTTGAACAGCGGAACGATGGAGAGGACCACGAGAACGGAGACGGTAACGATGACCCAGCGATGCGCCATCGACCAGTGGAGCATGCGGCGATAGGGTCCGGCGAAGGCGCGGAAGATCACGGTGTCTTTGGTTCCGCCACCGTTCTTGGAGGGCTTCAAGAAGCGCGAACACAGCATGGGAGTCAGCGTGAAGCTGACGATGAGGGATACGCCGATGGCGAACGCGGCGGTGTAGCCGAAGCTGGACATGAAGTGGCCGACGATTCCGCTCATGAGTGCGACGGGGATGAAGATGATGATGAGGCTGAGCGTGGTGGCGAGCACGGCGAGCCCGATATCGCGGGTGCCCTGAATGGCCGCTTCCATGGGAGAGAGGCCCTTCTCTTCGACGAATTTGAAGATGTTCTCGAGCACCACGATGGCGTCGTCGATGACGATACCGACGGTGAGCACCAGGGCCAGCATGGTGATCTGGTTGAGGGTGAAGTCCATCGCCTTCATGAGGGTGTAAGTGGCGATGATGGAGGTGGGGATGGCGACGGTGGCGATGAGCGTAGAGCGCCAGCTACGGATGAACAGGAGGACGACGATGCCGGCGAAGATGCCGCCGAGCAGCAGGTGTTCCTGGACGGCGTGGAACGAGTCGGAGATGAACTTGGATTGATCGCGGGTGTAGCTGACTTTGTAGTCGGGCGGCAGGCCGCGCATGAGTTCGGCGATGCGATCCTTGACGTTGTTGATGACGTCGAGAGTGTTGGTGCCCGATTGTTTGCGGACCTCGAGTAAGACGGCGGGGAGTCCGTTGAGACGGGCCATGGAGCGCGGCTCTTCGACGGAGTCGACCACCGTCGCGATGTCGGAGATGCGTACGGGAGTGCCGTTAACGTTGGCGACAATGATGCGCTCGAAGTCCTTCGGACTTTCGACGCGGCCGAGAGTGCGGAGTGACAACTCGCGGGCGCCCTGATCGACGCGGCCGCCGGGGATCTCGACGTTCTGCGCGGCTAGCGCGGCGCGGACCTGATCGACGTTCAGGTTGTACGAGTAGAGCTTTTCGCCGTCGAGCCGGACTTGGATCTGGCGCCTGCGCTCGCCGACGAATCGGACTTCGCCGACGCCGCTTAGGGATTCGATATTCTTCTTGATCCGATCGTCAACCACTTTGGTGGTCTCGCGCAGATCGCGCCCGGAGGCAACCACGATGTTGAGGACGGGCGACGCATCGGTAGCGAGTTTCTGCACCACGGGCGGATCGGCATCTTTGGGCAGTTGGCTCATTACCTGGGACACCTTGTCGCGAACTTCCTGCGCCGCGACATCGGGATCCTTATCGAGCATGAACTGGATCGAAACCAGCGAGACACCTTCGGCCGAAGTGGAGCGCAGATCGTCGATGCCGCTGATCGTGTTCACCGCTTCTTCGATGCGCTTGCTGACTTGTGTCTCCACCTCTTCGGGCGCGGCGCCCTTCAGCGTGGTCTGAATAGTGACGATGGGGAATTCGACTTTCGGGAAGAAGTCGACGCCGAGTTTGTAATAGGACGCGATGCCCATTACCACCAGGGCCATGATCAGCATGGTGGCGAAGACAGGACGGCGGATGCAGATTTCTGCGAGTTTTTGCATGTACAGCCTCGGTTAGCGCGCGGGCGAAGTGCGGACTTCGGAGTTGTTGACGAGCATGGGGACGTTGCTGACAGCGACGAGTTCGCCGGGCTGCACTTGTTCGCGTGGCACCTCGATCCAGCCGCCGTCCTCGCGGCCAGGGGCGATGTGGTATTCGACAGCGCGGCCGTTGCGGATGGCAAACAGCTTCGTGAGTCCGGCGACGTCGTACAGGGCTTGCTTCGGAACCATGACGGCCTTCGAGGCGAGCTCGGTGACGAGCAGCACCTGCACGAACATGCCGGGGCGGAGTCGCGCGTCTCCTTCGACCAGGCGGGCTTCGGCGGTGAGCGACCGGTTCTTCGAGTCCAGGGAGGGATTGAGTTCACGGACAGTCGCGTGGAACTTCTGGCCCGGAGCGGCATCGGTGGTAAAGCTGAGCGGAGTGCCGATCTTCACGTTCCAGGTAGCGGACTCGGGCACTTCGACACGCAGGCGAAGCGGGTTCGCCTTGACGATGGTCAGCACCGGAGTGTTCTCCTTAATGTACTGTCCGGGCGAGACATGCTTCTGCATGATGGCGCCGTCGAACGGAGCGCGGATGATGGTATCGTTCAGGCGCTTTTCGGCGAGGCGAACGTCAGCTTTCAGAGACTCCATGCTGGTCCACATCGTGCGAAGATCGTCGTTGGCGGCATCGAGCGCGGCCTGGCGGGCGTGGTAGGCTTTTTCGAGTTCGGTGAAGCGTTCCTGGGAGACGTCGCCGCTCTTTACGAGTCGGGCCGCGCTCTCGAATTTGAAGCGTGCGTCTTCCAGTTGGGCTTGGGCCTGGCGGACGGCAGCGGTCGATTTGGGAGGCGTGTTCTCTTCGCCGGGCTTCATTCCGAGTCGGGCGAGGGCCTGGTTGAGGGCGCCCCGGGTACGGTCGAGTTGGATCTGATACTCGGTGCGTTCGATCTGGGCGACCACTTGGCCTTTACGGACGGTGCGGCCGAAGTCGGTGGTGATCGAGATCACGCGTCCAGCGACTTCGGGGCTGATGGTGACGGTCTCATCCGGGTTGAGGGATCCGGTAACCGAGATGGTGCGCTCCAAAGTGCGGCCTTCGGCGGCCGCGACCTTCACCGCGATGGGATCCGGGGTCTTCGAGGCGGCCTGCACTTCGGATTTGCCGTGGCCGCATCCTGCGAGTACGGCCACGACGGCGATGAGAACGAGAGTGTGGATACGAGAGGTCATGAACGCTTCCTGATGCCTTCCAAAAAGATGTCGATGAAACCGTTGACGATCTGGTCCTGCGGCAGGTCTAGTGTGGCGCTTTGAAAGATGACGCGGCTGAGACCGTAATGGCCCGCGAGTCCGACGAAGGTATGGGCGGCCAGCATTGGGTCCATTTCGCGAAAGGCGCCGGCGGCGATTCGGCGCTCGAAGAACCGGGCGAGTTCGCTGAAAAACGAATGAGTGTAATGCTCGTAGAACATCTGGCTGAGTTCGTGTTGTTCGAGGGCACTGAAGACGAGCAGACGGGTGTACGACGGGTCGGTGACGTGCCAATCGATGATGCCGTGGGCCAGTTCGGTGAGGAAGGTACGATCGTCGGGGAGCTGGTCGAGATCGAACTCGAAGCAGTGGGGGATGGCGCGGTCGCCGGCGACGGCCTTCTCCTCGATGATGGCGCGATAGAGCTCGCTCTTGGTCCCAAAGTGTTGATACAGAACCGGTTCAGAGACGCCGACAGCTGCAGCGAGTTCGCGGGTGGTGACGCCTCGAAAGCCCTTTTCGGAGAAGAGCTGGATGGCAGCGTCGAGAATTGCGACACGGCGGGCTTGGCTGGTGAGACGGGCAGTTGCCATGGTTAGCGGATACTAAGTTAGTAAACGCTAGGGTACCGCAGGTCCGAGTACGTTGTAAATACGATTATTTGCGTAAGGCTCTTTGGATCGCGACTGGACAGGATCCGGCGGAGGCGGACGTCGGCGGCGATCTCGAAGATGCCGATGGCGCCTTTCACCAGGAACGGCCAGTGTTGAGCGGGCTCACGGAACCCGCTCACGATGTTGAAGACGCCGTCGAGCAAAGCGTAGAAGCCGAACAGCATCACTAGATAAATGAGCGTCAGCGCCGGTACAGTGAAGGTCAGGATTCCGAAGAGGATGGCGACAACGCCCCGAATCGCCAAAACCCACCACTTCCTGGTTATGGTTTCTGGCATTTCGTTTCTGCTAGGCGGCCGGACCGCCCTTCCTTCGTTTCCTCGTTGTGGAGAGCGGCGCTTCGCGGACGATGGGCGCCCGAAGTGGTTGCTTCTGAAACTTCTGGAGCATCTTCACGGCGTTCAGGTGCTGAGTCGTGAGGCGGCTGATGGAGCTGCTTATGCGATTAATAGCCGGCAGGACGTTGCGGCTGGGATCGAGTTGGCCCAATTTCCAGAGTTCGGTTTCCATTGCGTAGAGCCGACGGCGATTCCATACGGCGTGAACAATGTGATCGACGAGGTGGGTTTCGACGAGGTCGCGCGGGGCGAGTTCGGCGATGTAGGCTTCGCGAAGTTGTTTGAACTCGCCGGAGTCGGTGTATCGGGTGATGGAGGAGAGATCGATTTTTGTCATGGGTGGTTTCCCGATTTCAAGGTAGCTGGGCCTCACCAAATTCCGACTGGGTCCGTTCGCTGGATGCTGTTGATTCGGCGGCAGAAAATAAATCTTCGAAATCTGTCACCGGCCAGATTCGGGGTTAGCGTTTTCGAAAACGACCAGTCAGTTGCCAGTAGCCGAGGAGGTAGAATCCGGCGGCGATCACGAATCGAAGGGCGATGAGCCAGCGGACTCCGCCGAAGATCCATCGCTGAATGGCGAGTAGAGTAAAGCCCGCGCCGATGGACAAGTACCACCAGCCGAAGAGCTTGTCTTTCAGGGGCTTCTCCTCAACAAAAGTTCGGCGGGGCGAAGAACTCCACCGGTCCGAATTCCAGGATGACCCATTTCTTTCCCTGCCGGCGCATGACTACGGTTACGACGTCCGGTTCGGCAATCATGGCCTGGACGGATGCGGTCAGCTTTTCCAGGCCGGGCATGCCTGCGTCCATCGGTTTCAGAAAACCGCGAACGTTGTCGTCAGCCAGGTCGGAAGCAGGCGCCGCGATGACGTTCCAGGCGTCGGATGCGGGGTCGGCTTTGAGCGGCAGCGCCGATATGACGAAGAGCGAGGCTAACTCGCGCCGGGTCATGTGCGGTAACTCGCGTTAATTCGAATATATTCCTCGGTAAAATCGCACGGGATGGTGAATTCGATGCTGCATTCCGGCTCGTCGAGTTTTGTCTTGAGTGCAGGCTCGTCGAAGTCTGCTGCGAGGCCCGAGGCGCAGACCGGTACGCCTTGCAGGTGGATGTCGACTTTCGACAGGTCGAACACCACACCGCATTGTCGGCTGCCGATAGAATCCGGCCCCAGTTGGCATCCGATCCGGCGATGGCCGTTTTGACGAGCGGCGAGTTGGCGATGGCACGTGCGAGTCGCTGGGCGGCTTCGTTGTCAGCGGCACCGCGCACGTCGATGGTTACGAGTTTGCGTGCGCCTTCGCCGTCGCGCGCGATTTGGCGGGCCAGGTCCTCGAGGACTTCGCGGACGGCATCGGTTATGCCGCTCGCGGCGAGCTTTACTCCACAGGCTCCGTTGGCCATCAGCACGACGGTGTCGTTGTTGGAGGTGTCGCCATCTACGCTGACTCGATTGAAACTGGTTTCAATACCCGCAGTGAGGATGCCGCGCAGCGCGGCGGGCGATAACTCTGCATCGGTGATGACAAAGCCGAGCGTAGTGGTGGTCATGATGGCGCTGGCGACGGATTCGAAGGTCCCGGTCTTGAGTTGCTTTACGAGTTTCGGCAGGGCCTTGGTGATGAGACGGGGATCGAGTTCCATGCCGATGACCCCGGTGGATGCCGGGAGGACCTGATCTACTGCAGCGTCGAGCATGGGCGCCAGGGCCTCACATCACAAGTAGCGAGCGCGACGGCATCGCCGGTGAGCGGGTAGCGCAGTTCGCATTTCCGGCGTTCGCCAGGATTGCCCGTGCCATTCCCTTCGATGAACGCAGGTGTTTGCGGCATTGACAAACTCTTATCGTAGATACATACTCACCAGCGAGGTCCATTGATGCCTAAAAAAGAGCAGGATGGCAATCCTGCTGACACGGTTGGCCGCCAGATGCGAAAGTTTCTGCTCCGGAAATGCGAAGGTCCGAGTCGATCCAGGTTCCCGGAGCGAGAAGCGGGACTCGACACGTGTAGCTATTTCGAATTGAAGTGATGGGATGCGGGTACGACCGCGCCATCAAACATCGCAGAAACCGGCCTCGATTACTTCGGTGCTAGGTACTCAGCGGTAAGCTTCGCGGCGGTTGCGAACCCGTACCATTTCGATGGCATCGTCGTCCCGGCGGCGGTAAATTAGCCGCCAGTCGCCGACGCGGAGACGAAATAGCGGCGGGTCGAAGCCTTCCAACTGTTTAACGCTGCCGGCATCGGTCTTCAGAAAACGATCCAGCGCTTTGAGAAGCCGTAAGGCGGTGTCGCGGTTAATGGCACGAATATCGGCGCGGGCCTCCGTGGACCAGATGACTGGCTTTGCCATTAGCGATTGGCGGCGGGGGAGTCCGGGGCGGCGGCCAGTTTCTCGAAATCCGCCATTGTGAGGCCGAAGTCCGCGAGAACGGCTTCCATCGGAACGCCGCCATTTCTGTCAAGGGAATCGAGGCCGGCTTGAATGGCGGCACGGTCCTGAGCGGTCAGTTCCTCGCCGTCATCGTCATCGATCATAACTTCCAAAAGAGATCGCACGGCGCCCAATTTGGCTGGCGGCAGCAGATCGAGCAGAGCGTGAGCCTGCCGGCGTTCCTCGTGAAGATCTAAGGCCATGGGTTATTTCCTTTCCCCGCTCTCAGAAACGGACTGCCAGCGTCGAGCCTCGTGCTTGAGGATCATGCCCTCAAGCAAGCTGCGAACGACACGGTTCTCCTCTTCATCAAAGCGTGAAACGGCCTCGAATTGCAAACGGAAGTCTTCGTCGGGGCCGCGCTGGTCCTTTCCGAAAAGGAGTATATCCGCACTGATCTGGGGAGCAGTCGAGAGCTTACGGATCACGTCCAGCGCCGGTTGCGAAGAGCCCACTTCGTAGCGCCGCAACTGCACCACCACATGTATGTCAATCCGTTCGGCAAGTTGGGCTTGGGTCAGGTTGTGCTGCTTGCGCAGAGCCGCGAGTCTTTGAGGGAAATCGATCGGCTGGGCACCTTGATCGCTCACGTATCCAAGATAAGGCCAGGGAGCAGATGTGTTCATCGGGAGAGATAGCATGTGATAGTCAATATGTAACATAATATGATTCTTGGCAGCAGTCGCATCTGCAAGCTGCTTGGGGGAGTGCTCTGATGGCGCGTATCCCGGACAGCGAATTAGAGCGGCTAGGCTAAAGCAGGAAGTTTCGCTGGAGCGGCTAGTGATGGGCTTTGGCGTCGAGTTGAAGGGGCACGGCGTGGAACTGACCGGTCGATGTCCGTTCCACGACGACAAGACGCCCTCGCTGGTGGTTTCGCCGAAATCCAATCTGTGTCACTGCCTGGGCGTGCAATGTGGGCGGCTCCATCGACTTGGTCATGAAGACGAAAGGCGTGAGCTTCCGGCATGCGGTGGAGTTGCTCCGAACCGATCATCCTTCAGGGCGTGAAAGTATTGACCATTCCAGGTCCGCACAAAAGGAACCATGCATGACGTTGCGTGAGCAACGTTTCACTCCAGCGCCAGATTCGTCGTTCGCTACGCTCACGACGCCCCGCTTCTCTGTGTTTCATGCGGTTGGTTTAGAGTCTCTATGCAGGCACGAGTCCCCAGGGTGTCAGCGCCGGTGGTGGGATCGGGGGAGGTATTGGGGCGGCGGAATCGGCACCATAGCAACCATCCCGAACGTTGGCGGTGTGAACAGCGGCCCCTGGAGTCAGCAATGGCCGATCAGTGGGGGCTTTGGCGGGGCTCCGAAACGCAGACTATTGATGAGCGACAACTCCCAATGTATCAACCTGATCCGAATTTACGAGAATGACAGGCTTCTCCTAACGAAAATTCGGCGGGGCGAAGAACTCCACTGGTCCGATTTCCAGGATGACCCATTTCTTTCCCTGCCGGCGCATGACTACGGTTACCAACTGCTGCCGGATTTCCATGCGTGGTTCGGAGGAAGCCTTCCTGCGCATGTGCAGGGTCCAATCCAATTCGAGGGTGCGACGAGTCTCGTCCCCCTCGTTGCTGACGGGTTCGATCGTCGAATGAACGTCCGATTCGGCAATCATCGCCTGGACGGATGCGGCCAGCTTTTCCAGGCCGGGCATGGCTGCGTCCATCGGTTTCAGAAAACCGGGAACGTTGTCGTCGGCTAAGTCGGAAGCGAGCGCCGCGATGACGTTCCAGGCGTCGGATGCGGGGGCGGCTTTGAGCGGCAGCGCCGATACAACCAACAGCGAGGCTAACTCGCGCCGGGTCTGTGCGGTAACTCGCGTTAATTCGAATATATTCCTCGGTAAAATCGCACGTCCAGAATCGGGCGGTGCCCTGGCCGCGACCGCGGATGGTGAATTCGATGCTGAATTCCGGTTCGTCGAGTTTCGTCTTGAGTGCCGGCTCGTCGAAATCCGCGGCGAGACCGGAGGCGCAGACCGGTACACCTTGCAGGTGGATGTCGACTTTCGACGGGTCGAACACGACACCGGCATTGCCCGCTGCCGATAGGATCCTGCCCCAGTTTGCATCCGATCCGGCGATGGCCGTTTTGACGAGCGGCGAGTTGGCGATGGCTCGCGCGAGTCGCTGGGCGGCTTCGTTGTCAGCGGCGCCGCGGACGTCGATGGTTACGAGTTTGCGCGCGCCTTCGCCGTCGCGCGCGATCTGACGGGCCAGGTCTTCCAGGACTTCGCGCACGGCATCCGCTATGACGCTCGCGGCGGGCTTCACTCCCGAAGCGCCGTTGGCCATCAGTACGACAGTGTCGTTGGTCGAGGTGTCGCCATCGACGCTGACTCGATTGAAACTGGTTTCGATACCGGCGGTAAGAATGCCGCGCAGCGCAGTGGGCGATAACTCTGCATCGCTGATGACAAAGCCGAGAGTGGTGGCCATGTTGGGCTGGATCATGCCGGATCCCTTGGTCATTCCGGCGACTCGGATCGGTTTGCCGCCGATCATGATTTCGCGCGACGCCGTTTTAGGCACCGTGTCCGTAGTCATGATGGCGTTGGCGACGGCCTCGAAAGTGCCGGTCTTGAGTTGCTTTACGAGTTTCGGCAGGGCCTTGGTGATGAGCCGGGGGTCGAGTTCCATGCCGATGACTCCCGTGGATGCCGGGAGGACTTGATCTACTGCGGCGTCGAGCATGGGCGCCAGGGCCTCACAAGTAGCGAGCGCGACGGCATCGCCGGTGCGGGTAGCGCAGTTCGCATTTCCAGCGTTCACCAGGATTGCCCGTGCCATGCCCTTCGACGAACGCAGGTGTTTGCGGCATAGCTTCACCGGGGCGGCCTGTACGCGGTTCTGCGTGAAGACTGCCGCGGCGGAGGTGAGATGTGTGGAGCGGGACATTCAGTAGCCTCTCCTATGGCAGCGGCGGGCTTGCCAGGCGGCGAGACCGAGGGCGAGGACGAGGTCGTCGTGATGGCGCGAGTTGGGTGAGGGGTCGAGTTCCATCATTTCGTCGATGAGTCGGCGGTTGGCGGGCATAGCGGCGGCGATGCGGAGTTGGCGCTCTTCGAGCAGGACCTGGATGGCGGCCAGGAGGTCGATTTTGGGGACGGTGTAGCCGCCGCGCCTGCTATTCACTTTCTGGCCTCCCGTGATGATGACGGGGGTGACGGAGCAGGGGAGTGGAGCGCCGCGGATTTGATCCATGACGGGTTCGCCGAGACCGCTGGCATCGACGGTGATGTGGCAGCGGCCAGCGAGTTCGGGTTCGGCGGCGAGTTCGACGAGGCGG
>JBBQGE010000074.1:0-30589 GCA_038322675.1 Bryobacterales bacterium | reverse complement strand
CGGCGGCCCGCTGATCCATAACGGCTGGGAAGATGAGCAACGATCCTTCGACTCCACCTGCCGGAACTTCTACCGCTTCCTCACTCAACCTGAGCGCTGAACCCCGCTACTCACCCACAGATTCCCCTGACGAGCCTCATTATGCAGTACATCACAACGAAGCGAATCGGCTACAGGGATGAGTGCGAAGTGAGGGCCTTCTTGTGGTGCCCAGACCCGCTGGCAGGTAACAACAGGCATTTCGACGCAAACAACTGGCCGCACAGCCTCCCGTTACCCGAGAATCCTCTTCATCATTGGGTCCATGACTTCAAGAAGCGCCGAATTGATTTGAAGTCGCTGATAAACGGCGTGGTGGTTTCGCCTTGGGCATCACCAGATGTCTTGGAAAAAGTAGAAACATGGGTGAAAATTAGACAGCCTCAGCTTGAGGTTCGCCCTTCGACCTTGAGACCGTAGTCCGCACGTAAGAGGTTGATGATCGTTGTTTCAGGCACCGGAAGACCAAAACATTTCGTGCGCCTTTTGTTCGCCCGTTGGTACAATGAAAATGGCTGAAGAATTGAAGGTTCGGTAGAGTTAGCCACTGCCGAACCCGTCAGCGTAGTGCGAATGTGAAGAGTTCTCATCATACGCTTTCGGGAGCCTCCGTTTCAACTTGTGGAAAGGAGAAACACATGGCCGGAAAGAAAACCGTGACCCAGGCCCGGAGCGCAAAGAGCGGTGAGTTCGTTACAAAGCAGTACGCCAAGACTCACCCGAGCACCACCGTGGTCGAGCACAACAAAGTGCCTGCGAAGAAGAAGTAGTGACGGAGGGGCGGCTTTGGAACAGCAAGGCCGCACTCCAGACATCCACAAGACCACAGCCATTCGGATCGAACTGATAGGCTGCGGTGCGTGCTGGCGGGTGCTTCTGAAAGGGTTCCCTCAAATTCTCTGGCGAGTGATGGGCAAGAAACCCGTGGTGCTATTACGGGGCTACAACCCGCTCAAAGCGCCCATTCTGCAAATCTCGCACAACGTAGAATCAAGAAGATGGTGTAGGCAAAGGACTTTCGAAACCCCTGTGCGATCTCAAGTCCCACCCCGGGCACCAGACTTCTCCTCCCCAGCCAAAAACCTAGCAGCCATCCGCAATGACTCCCGGCCCTCCGGAATAAACCGGTGCAGCAGTTGCCACACATGCGGAACGGCCGGCCACAGCGTCAACGACACTTCGACTCCCGCCGCGCGTGCCCGATCGGCCAGCCGCGTTGAATCGTCGAGCAGCGTCTCATCCAATCCGGCGTGAATCAGCAGCGGAGGCAGCCCGTGCAAGTCCGCGTATAACGGCGACGCGAGCGGATCGCGTGGATCGTGCTTACCCAGGTAGTAACCGCTTCCCTTCGGCAGCCCGGCAGCACGGAACATCGCACACTTGCGATCGTTCGCCGGCCGCGATTCGCCGGTGTTCGCCAAGTCCGTCCATGGCGAAAAAAGAGCGGCAGCCGATGGAAGCCGTTCTCCCCGATCGCGCAGATACACCATCGCCGCCAGCGCCAACCCGCCGCCCGCCGAGTCCCCGGCAATCGTGAGCCGCGATTCGCCCGTCAACGCGCGGCACACCGAAACGGCGTCCATCACCGCGGCCGGAAACGGATGCTCCGGTGCCAGCCGGTAATCGGGCACGAATACCCGGAATCCCTCCAAGGCAAACGCCGTCGTCACCGCGCGATGCGTCTTTGGAGAGCAGGCGAAATACCCGCCGCCGTGCAGATACAAGAGCACCTCCGATCCGGCCGTCTGCTCGCCTTCGACCCATTCGCCGTTGACCCCGCCGACGACGTCCGGGGCGATACGAACGCCCGGTGGAATCTTCGCGGCAGGCCCCTTCATCACCCGTCTCGCCGCAATGGCATCTTCGGACCGCGCCAGACGGGGCTTGAAAGTGTGCCTCAGAACAAAACTCACCAAGTGTGCTTGTACGCTCGCCATAACTCCGCTGATTTTGAAGCTACCACGCGCCGCGCCCGATCTGCGCTATGCTCATCGATTCATGACACTTCACACCATCGACTGGGTCATTGCCTCGATTTCGATCCTGATCTGCTTCGTCCCGGCGCTATTCTTCGGGAAACGCAGCGGAAAGAGCACGGCCGAGTTCTTCGCCTCCGGCCGATCCGTGCCATGGTGGCTCGCCGGCATCTCGATGGTGGCCACCACTTTCTCCAGCGACACGCCGAACCTGGTAGCCAATTTCGTCCGAACCCAGGGAGTGGCCGGCAACTGGCAGTGGTGGGCCTTCACGCTGACCGGCGTGTCGACGGTGTTCTTCTATGCGAGACTGTGGCGGCGGTCCGGCGTGCTGACCGATCTCGAATTCTACGAACTCCGTTACTCGGGAACCGCCGCGAGCGCCGTCCGCGGATTTCGCGCCGTGTACCTCGGCCTGTTCTTCAACTGCATCATCATGGCGTCGGTGAATCTGGCCGCGTGCAAGATCGCCAACATTCTTTTTGGACTCAGCCGCTGGCAAACCCTGGCCGCCGTTGGAGTGCTGAATGTCGTCTTCGCGGCTTATTCGGGACTGTGGGGCGTGCTGGTGATCGACATGGTCCAGTTCTTCATCAAGATGTCGGCCGTCATTGCCGCGGCGTATTTCGCCGTGACGCTGCCGCAAGTCGGCGGAATGCACGGATTGATGGAGAAACTCTCGCACATGCGAGGTCCCGGCGGCGTCAATTACACGAACCTGCTACCCGATTTCACCAGCAATTGGGATCTCGCGCTAGCCGTATTCATCATGCCCATTGCGGTGCAGTGGTGGGCCGTCTGGTATCCGGGCGCGGAACCGGGCGGCGGCAGTTACATCGCTCAGCGCATGCTCGCTTCCAAGACGGAGAAGGATGCGCTAGGGGGCACTCTATTCTTCAACCTGGCTCATTATATACTCCGGCCCTGGCCGTGGATCCTGGTGGGACTCGCATCGCTCATCGTTTTTCCCACTCTGCAGGACATCCGCGTCGCGTTCCCTCATGTCGATCCGGCTCTCGTCGGGCACGATATCGCATTCCCCGCGATGCTGAAGTTTCTTCCCGCCGGCTGGATCGGTCTGATGGTAGGCGGACTGGTGGCAGCGAATTCGTCCACCATCCTCACGCATCTGAATTGGGGTGCGTCCTACCTGGTCCACGATTTCTACCGGCGCTTCCTACGCCGCAATGAGGACGATAAACATTACGTCAAGGCGGGGCGCATCGCCACGGTGATTCTGTTCGTCCTTTCGTCGGCACTCGTGTTCGTACTCGAGACCGCGCAGGACAACTTCAACATCATGCTGCAGGTCGGCGCCGGAACCGGCCTGCTGTACCTGCTGCGTTGGTTCTGGTGGCGAGTCACCGCATGGTGCGAAATCGTGGCGATGGGAGTATCGTTCGGCATCTCGATTCTTTTCCTGATACTGCACAAGGGCGGTTACCGGCTGAGC
Organism: Bryobacterales bacterium; assembly: GCA_038322675.1. Lineage (GTDB taxonomy): Bacteria > Acidobacteriota > Terriglobia > Bryobacterales > Bryobacteraceae > TMP-7. The sequence continues at coordinate 27,121 of JBBQGE010000074.1, read as the reverse complement.
ACGCACGCCGAACTGCTGATCACGGTGCTATTCACGACCTTCGCCTGGATTCTGTTTGCCTATATCGGACCGCAGACCGATATGAAAGCGATGATCAACTTCTACGAAAAGGTGCGGCCGTTTGGCCCGGGATGGCGTCCGGTTCGCATCGCGGCGGGAATCAGTGAGGCGGAGGCGGAGGCGTTCGCACGCGTGGACAACATCCCGATGTCGATGATCGGATGGCTGTCGGGTAGTTTCGTGATCTGGTCGGGCCTGTTCGTTGTGGGCAACTTCCTCTACGGACGGATGGGCTATGCGTTATTCATGCTGATCGTGCTGCTGGTGAGCGGATCAGTACTGATCTGGGTCATCAAGCGGCTGTGGCATTGATGGAGCGTTGACGGCCTCCAGGTCCTCTGGTCGTCCGACGTCGCGCCAGTCGCCCTCCATCGGCGACATGCGAACCTCCAAACCATCCGCGATCATCCGGTCGAAGATCGAGGTGATCTCGTACTCGTTGCGCGGCGAGAGTTCCAGACGATCGAGATAGTCGAACACGACGGGGCGCATCGCGTACAACCCGGCGCTGGTCCATCGCGTCGCGGACGATCCCGCGGGCGGCTTCTCGATTACCCGGCTCACTCTGTCGCCATCGGCGTATACGGCAGCGGCACGAAACGGATCGTCGAGATCGCGCACTCCGAGCACCGCCGCAACGTCCGCTGCGAGAGTCCCGGCGCAGCGCAGGTAGGCTGCGGAATCGCACAGGATGTCGCCGAAGGTCAGCAGAAAGGGCTCGTTGCCGGCGAAATCCCGGGCCAACCGCGCTGCACTCCCCGTGCCGTCGATCGGATCCTGTAAGCGAAACTCAACCGGCAATCGCCACTCGTGGAAATGCTCCTCGATGGTCTCGTGCCGGTAGCCGGTGACAATCAGAAATCGCTGCACGCCGGCGATGGCCAGACGATCCATCACATGTTCCAACAGCGGACGTCCCTGGACCGGCAGCATGGGCTTTGGAACGGCCTCGGTGATGCCGCCCATGCGTTTGCCGCGCCCCGCCGCGAGTACGACGGCGCGATCAATCATTCAGCGCTCCGCTTGGGCATACAGCGCTCCATTGGAAGGTTCAGCGTCGATCAGGTGCATGTCCGGGTCGAACTCCGCATGGTTCGAATAGAAGCGCTCGATCAACTCACGACGGATCTGCTCGCGTTCGGAGCGCCGGCAGGCAACCACGGCGCATCCACCGAATCCTGCACCCGTGAGACGCGCGCCGATCGCCCCTGCTTCCATAGCGATCTTCACCAGCGAATCCAAGGCCGCATTGCTGACTCTCAGTTGGTCGCGCAGGCTCGCATGCGATTCCACCAGCGCCCGCCCGAAACGTTCGGAATCGGCAGCGCGCAATGCCGCCACGGCTTCCTCCACGCGGGCCGCTTCGGTGGTGACATGCAGATACGCATCGCGTTGGTCGATTGGCAGCGAGTCCAGATCCGCCCCGTTGCGAATGGCTTCGAAAGCGCGCGTACCAGCCGTTCTGCGAGCGTTGTATTCGGCCCGAACCGCGCCCGATTTTTCCGCCGTCGTGAGACTGTGCGCTACGAGAATCGCCCACTCGCGCGGGATGGGAATCGGCGTCGCCGAGAATGGCCGGAACTTGACCAGCAGAGCATGCCCGGCGCGGGATGCCAGCACGGCCGCATGATCCATTCCACCACCGCGCGTGCCTACGAAATATTCGGCTTCCGGCAGCACGTCCATCAGTTCATCGAGAGTCGCTTCGATGCCGTTGGAGCGCAATAGTGCGAGCGTAAACGCGACCAGCAGCGCCGAGGATGACGACAGTCCCGCGGCTGCCGGCAGTGTCGATTGAACCTCAGCGTCGATGCCACACTGCACTCCCCATCGATCGCCGACCGCTTGCGCCGCGGCTTTGATGTAATTCGCCCAATCGCCCGAGGCACTTGGTTCCAAGTGCTCCGTCCATTTGAACTCGCGGTTCGCGAATCCGGGACTTACGGCACGGATGGTGCGGTCGGCGCGCGGCCGGAACTCCAGCGAGATGCACCTCTCAATTGCGATGGGCAGAACGGGCAGGCCGTGATAATCGATGTGTTCCCCGATGAGGTTCACGCGACCAGGAACTTGGATGAGATTGTCGGCGGACACTCCCAGTAGTTTAGCTGCGCGCCCGAGCGCCGCGCCGGCGCCCCCAGTAGAGCAGGGCTAACAGACCGGTGATTGCAGTACCGGCCGACGCTGGTTCCGGCACACTTTCGAGGTTGGCGCTGAGCGCCTGCGGCTTCCAGCTATAACTTAGTGAGTGGTTCACGTTGTTCAGGTAGTCGTAACCAAGGATGTAGTTGAGGGTGCCGCTTGCATATACGTCGAATGCACGAGTCGAATCGCGCACGAGAAAATCCGCTGATACCTTCGCCCAAAGAACGACATCGACGACTTGCGGCACACCATAGGTGAAGTCGACTGCAGTCGAACACACCACCGCACTGCTGTACGTGGGGGATTGCAGGTTCGAGCTACCTACCGAGACCGATGCAAAGCTACCGACGTCGACATCGCCGAAGTCGAGGGTCTCGAAGGAAGCACAGGTCCTATATTTGCCGGACCCGGTGCTGCCAAGAAAAATGATTTCTACCGGCACGTTCAGACTTGCCGTGTCGGATACTATCGGCGCTGGCCGTCCCGGATAGTGCACAAAGGCGGACGCTTCAGCCAATGGGCCATCACTGGAGGGCCCGTAGATTCCTTCCGGCGCAATCGTAATCGTCCCACCAATTGCCGGAACGGCGAGCAGGATTAGCAGCGTGCCGCGGGTACTCCGTGAAATCGAATTAAGTATATTGCTGACCACCTACCTGAACCTCCGAGCACAGATTAGGGCATTTTTGCGAGAAAAAGCCTGGACTAATCCTATCACCACATGCGCACGTGAGGATATTACCCCTGCGAAGAAAAGGACTATTACGTCGTACTAGTGGTACGCGACCCGATTCAGAGGAGCAGATTGATATCGAGCGAGCGAAGATCCGGCACCAGAATGTCCGGATGGTGCGTCTCGAGTTCTTCAGCGGGGCTAAGCCCCGTCGCCACGGCGATCGATTGGATGCAATTGGCCTTGGCCGCGAGCACATCGTTTGGGTGATCACCGATGAGAGTGATCCGGGCGCGGCGGTCGATCCAGCCCTGAGCACGTGCGTAGCGGATGGCCATACGGGCGAGTCCGGCGCGATCGCGAGCCTGTTCGGCGAAGATGCCGAAGCGGAAATAGTGGCGGAGCCCCGCGCGGTCCATTTTCATCCAGCCGATCCGTGAGAGATTGCCGGTGACGAGTCCTGTCGGAATCCCGCGGCGTTGCAGGCGGAGCAGCAGCATGCGAACACCGGGGCAGACCTTGCGCTGAAGGTTGGGACAGGATCGCGCGTAGATCTGCTGCGCCCGCTGGACCAGTTCGGGCATAGCGGTGCGAATGAGGGCGGGCCGTGCGCCGGCGTTGCTGAGCATGATCCGAAGAATGTCGCGGTCGAGCATGCCTTGCACAGGTACATTATCCGTCGTGGTCTCGAAACCAGTGACGCGCCGTACCGCCTCCACCAGGGCCTGGCGGTGGTGGGGTCCGGCGCGGCGGATTAAAGTGCCATCGATATCGAAAAGCACCAATGCAGGGGCAGTCATCAGAGACTACTATAACGGCATGGAGCGAACCTTCCCGGATGGCCGTGTGATGCGTGCGATGGAGGGCGATATTACCAAAATTCCCGCCGGCGCGATCGTGAATGCCGCTAACTCGGAGTTACTCGGCGGGGGCGGTGTGGACGGTGCGATTCACCGGGCTGGCGGCGAGTCGATCATGGAGGAACTGAGCACAATCCGCCGTGCGCTGGGCGGTTGTCCGACCGGAAGTGCCGTCGTCACGGGCGCTGGGAATCTGCCGGCGAAATACGTATTTCACGCGGTCGGGCCGGTTTATCGGGGTGGGAATCAGGGCGAGCCGGAACTCCTGGCGTCGTGCTACGAGATCTGTCTTCGACTGGCGGACGAGCGCGGCGTGTCGACCATGACGTTCCCGGCAATCAGCACCGGCATCTATGGCTATCCGGCGGACGACGCGGCTCGCATCGCGGTGAATACGGTTGCGGCGAATCTGGGCGGTTCGGTACGCGAGGTGATTTTCGTACTGTTCGGGGCACGAGCAGTCGCCGCGTATGAGGCTGCCTTTGCTGAGTTGAGAGTTGATTGACAGCGAATCATCCCCGTTCATTCAGACTAGGATGGATTGGTAGATCATGCATCGCTTTCTAGTTCCCCTACTCGCGATCACTTTGTCCGCAGCCGCCCAGCGTCTGGCCGATCTGCCGGACCCTCTGATCGGCACCGATTCGAAGTACGAGTTGTCCCACGGCAATACCTACCCGGCCATCTTCATTCCATACGCCATGGCGGCCTGGACGCCGCAGACCGGCGAGGGCGGATGGCAGTACCAATATGCGAAGGACTCCATCCGCGGCTTCCGAATGACTCATCGCCCGTCAGCCTGGACCATCGATTGGGGCTCGTTCTCGATCATGCCCGGAACGGGGGCTTTGAAGGTGCTGCCCGACGCGCGCGGATCGAAGTTCCGCCACTCCAACGAGACGTCTCGCGCCTACCGCTACGACGTCCTGCTGGACGATTATCAGACGCGAGTCGCGATGGCGCCGAGTGCGCACGGGGGCATTCTTCGTTTTACTTTTCCGAAAACGGACCAGTCCTGGGTGGTACTCGACGCGAGCAGCGGCGGGAGTTCGGTGCAGATTCACCCGGAATCGAATCGGATCACCGGCACCAGTTCGAAGACCGCCAAGGGTACCGCGCCAGGATTTGCCCTGTATTTCGTCGCCGAATTCGATCGTCCGTTTACGTCGTTCGGCACGTGGAATGGCAAGGGGGAGAAGGACGGCGCGAAAACTCGCTCGGGCGATCACACGGGGGCCTTCGCCGGATTCAACACGGCGGACGGCAAAGCGGTGACGGTGCGGGTTGGCACGTCGCTGATCAGTCTGGAGCAAGCGGAGCGCAGTCTCAAGGCTGAGTTGCCGAAGCCCGATCTGGATGCAGCGGCCGAAGCCGCCCGCCAGGTGTGGGAGCGAGATCTGGGGACCATCGAGATACAAGGCGGGACCGAAACGCAGCGCCGTACTTTTTACACCGCGCTCTATCATTCGCTGCAGTTCCCGCGCATGCTCAATGAAACCGATGCGAGCGGCGCAATGGTGCACTACGGACTCTACGACGGCAAGGTGCATGCCGGTCCGATGTTCACCGACATCGGCTTCTGGGATGTGTTTCGAGCCCAATTCCCGCTGCTGACGATCATCAATCCGGCGTTGGATGCAGAGATCATTCGCGCCATGGTCAACACCTATGAGGAAGCCGGCTGGATTCCCACTTGGCCGAATCCAGTGGAGACCAACGTCATGATCGGCACGCACGCCGACTCCGCCGTGGCCGACGCCTACGTGAAGGGCATCCGCGGACGCCGCCAAGGCCTACGCCGCCATCCGCAAGGATGCGACGCAACCCGGCACGGGGATCTTCGCCGCGCGCCGTGGATTGGAGGATTATCTACGCCTCGGCTATGTTCCCGCCGACGGCGGCGTCGGCGAATCGGTAGCGCGCACCCTCGAGTATGCCTACGACGATTTCTGCGTGGCGCAGATGGCCCGGGCTCTCGGCAGACAGGCCGACTACGAGCGGTTCATGCAGCAGTCGAAGTCGTATCGCAACCTGTACGATCCAAGCACGGGCTTCATGCGGGGCCGCGATCGGGATGGCTCGTGGCTGACGCCGTTCGATCCGCTCGGCTGGGGCGGAGTATACACGGAAGGCAACGCGTGGCAATGGCTGTGGTCGGTGCAGCAGGATATTCCCGGGCTCATGAAGCTGATGGGAGGCCGTGAGGCATTCATCCGGAAATTGGACACGCTCTTCAGCACCACCACCGACTTCCATGTTGGCGGATACAAACAGGTGATCCACGAGATGACGGAAGCCAAGCTCGGCAATATGGGGCAGTACGCACACATCAATGAGCCGGTGCATCACGTCATCTATCTCTACGACTACGCGGGGCAACCGTGGAAGGCTCAGAAGTGGGTGCACGAAGTGATGGATCGCAACTACAAGCCCGGTCCCGCGGGATGGCTCGGCGATGAGGACAACGGCCAGATGTCGGCGTGGTATCTATTCAGCGCCATGGGATTTTATCCGGTGAATCCGGGACAACCCGTGTATGCGCTGGGAAGCCCGCTGTTCGATCGCGCCAGCATCCGCCTGGCGAACGGGAAGAAGTTCACGGTGGAAGCTATCCGGAAATCACCGGCCGACATTTACGTTCAGTCAGTGGCTCTCAACGGCCATCCGATCGATCGCCCGTGGATCGCCCACAATGAAATCGTGAGTGGCGGAACGTTGCGATTTGAGCTGGGTGCAAAGCCTAATGAGCACTGGGGCACGGGCGGCTTGCCGGCATCGGACAAATGAACCGCCAACCGTTCTCCTCGCGCGACTGGCGATTCACGGCGGCTATCGTCGCCATCATTGCCGTCTGTTTTGTCTATATCCGTCTCGAGTACGACAAAGCGTTTCCACAGGCGTCGATTCAACTGCGCCTGTCGAAAGCCGAGATCACGAATATTGCCCGCAATTTCCTTGCGTCCCGTGGATTCTCGGCGGATGGATTTCGCGAACTGACCATCTTCAACCCCGACGAGGACGCTCGTCTGTACCTGGAACGCGAGGTCGGCCTCGAACGGGCGAATCAGTTAATGCAGGGCCAAGTGGCGGTATGGCGATGGCGTGCGCGATGGTTCCGTCCGCCGCAGCAGGAGGAGTGGTTTGTCTGGGCCAGCCCCTCCGGCGACATCAACGGCTTCGAGCACGTAATTCCAGAGGCGGCACCCGGAGCCAAGCTCACACGCGATCAGGCGTTCGGAATTGCCGCGTCGTTCCTCCACACCATGACCACCGCGCCCATGCACCTGGTGGAGGACCGGCTGCAGCAAAAGCCGAATCGCAACGACTATGTCTTCACGTGGGAGCAAGACGGGTTTCGTGCCAAAGATGCGACGTACCGCCGCAGCATTGTTGTGCAGGGTGACCGCGCCGGCCGTTACACCGAGTATCTCTACGTGCCCGAGGCCTGGCAGCGCGAATTCGCGGGCATGCGGTCGAAGAACGATCTGTACGCTTCCATCGCGCAAGCCGCATGGCTGCCGTTGGTGCTGGCCGCCCTGGTGCTGCTGGTTCGCGGACTTCGCCGGCACCTGATCCCGTGGCGCCCGCTGATGATGATCGCAGGCACGGTCGGCGCGTTGATGATCCTCAATCAACTGAACTCGATCCCGCTGCTGGTGGATCAATTCCCCACCAGTTCGCCATACGCGCAGACGTTGTTCTTGGTGATCTTGCAATCGCTGGGGACGGGTGTCGGCGTGTTCTTCTATGTGATCGTCGCGGGTGCGGCGGGCGCGCCGACTTATCGCGAAGAGATTCCAGATCCGCTCCCGATTCAACGGGCCTTCACATGGGACGGATTCGCCTCGCGGCGCTACTACCACTCGGTGCTGGCCGGCTATGGACTGGCGGCGGCACACATCGCGTTTCTGGTTGCGTTCTATCTGATCGGCCGGCGGTTCGGCGCCTGGAGCCCACAGGATGTCCAATATTCAGACCTGCTGTCCACTGCGATGCCTTGGATCTACCCGGTGGCCATTGCGAGTATGGCAGCATCGGCCGAAGAGTTCTGGTTCCGATTGCTCGCCATTCCGCTGCTCAGCCGGCTGTTGAAGATTCGCTGGATCGCAGTGATTATCCCCGCGTTCGTCTGGGGATTTCTGCATGCGAACTATCCGCAACAGCCGGCTTGGATTCGCGGGGTTGAGGTGGGACTGATTGGAGTCGCTGCCGGGTTCATGATGCTGCGCTTCGGCATTCTGTCGACACTGGTGTGGCACTACACCGTGGATGCGGTGTTGATCGGTTCGAATCTGTTCAGCGCCACTTCGTGGTTCTTCCGTTTGAACGGCGGGATTCTTGCGCTTTTCGTGCTGGCACCGGTGCTTGTATCGGTGGTGCTGTATCGCAGGAATCGGGGCTTCGTTGAATTGGAAGAATTGGCTGAAACCGCGGCACCTCCGGCCGAAACACCGCCTCCCGAACCGCTCGCACCGGCGCCGGTGCCAATCTGGCGACCCCAATACCTGTATGCCGCCGCGGTTGTCGTTGGGCTTCTCGCGATCTTCCTGGGTCCCCACATCTACGGGAGTTGGATAACCATTCAACTCAATCGCACCGAGGCTGCGGCGATCGCAAGCCGCAACATCCCCGACCCGGCCCAATGGCGGGCTGTCAGCGATTTCATTACGAACCTCGACAGCGCCGAATATGAGTATCTTCGCCGCAACGCCGGCACTGAGGGCGCGGAGAGCATCGTCCAGGAGCGCAAACCCGTCGCCGTCTGGGTTACGCGATTTCTGCGGCCGCTGACCAAGGAAGAGTGGCGGGTTTACATAGGGCAGCAGGGCGAAGTGCTCCGCCGCGATCATCTGCTCGACGAGAAAGCGCCCGGTGCGCGGCTTACGCCCGAACAGGCCCGCACACGGGCGCAGTTAGCAGTGCCTGGCGCGTACTCGACCGTGGTGGATTCGAGCCAGGACCGCCGCGACAATCGCATCGACTACACGTTCGTGTTCGAGGATCCGTCGTTTCATGCCGGGGATGCCCGCGCGCGTTCATCCGTGGAACTGCACGGCGCCGAGCCCTCGAACCTGCGGCGGTTCATCAAGCTGCCGGAAGAATGGCTGCGCGATTTTCGAAAGCCGTCGCTGAGCAACTTCGCTGTACCGGCGCTGTTTGGTTCGGCGGGCATGCCGCTGCTGATCCTGTTCATCCGGCGGCTGGGATCGCATGAGACGGTCTTCCACTGGCGCGCCTACACGATCGCGGGCGGCCTCGCGTTGATTGCATCGGCCGCGGCGAGTGCGAATCAGTGGACGAACGTGCTGATCGGGTACGACACGGCGACACCGCTGCGGAACTATCTGACGCAGTATGTCCTGGGCCGCGCGACGTTGATCGTGCTGACCAGCGTTGCCGTACTTGCCGTAGTCCTGGCGATGGATGTGTTTCGCCAGGCGGCGATCGGCCGGGCGGCGCTGAACCGCCCATCTTTGCTGCGGGCGTGTGCGGTTGCGGTGCTCATCGCCGGGTTGAATCGTGTGCTCGGGTGGACGGCCGGTGCGGTGCCGGGTCCACAAAAATCGCTGCCGCTATGGAGCATCGGAGGCATCGATACGACGGTGCCCGGCCTGCTCCCTGTTACGCAGGCATATCTCACGTCGATCCTCGCAGTGGGAATCGGCGCGATGCTGGTGTTCGCCGTCATCCGCTACATGGGCCTCCAGCGCCGCATTATCGCGGCGTGTCTGCTGGCGGCGGCAGTCGCGTGGTCGCAATCGCTCACGGTGCTCCAGTTTGTGGAGCATGGGGCCGCAGTGTTCGTGTGGCTGGCAGTGGTGTTCCTGATTGTCCGTACGTGCGCCTCGGATCTGATCGGCCTGGCGGTTGCGGTGTTCTGGGTCGTGGCGCTGAACGCGGCCGGGAAGTTGGCGATGCAGCCGGCGATGTTCCTCCGCGTGAACGGAATCGTGGCGATTGTGGTGGCTGTGTTGATTGGACTGGTGGCGCTGCAGTATTTCCGGCGGGCGGGAGCGCTCGCGGTGGGCTCCGGATAGCTTCGGCCGACAACGGTCGGAAAGCTGATTAGGCGTCAGCCGTTCGCGGACTCCTTGCCCGCTGTCGGGAAGCATCCTTCGATAGCTTCGCGCAGGTTGCCAAGAAGCTCGTCGAGCGTCTCGCCCTGGGTCGCGCACCCGGGAATCGCCGGGACCTCAGCCCAATAGCCGCCTTCTTCAGCCTCGTGGACGACTGCCTTGACCCGCATACTGCGGTTATCGTACATCGGGGTTCCAATTGATGCTCTACACTGAAGGCGTATGAGGCAGGTGCTGATCCATCCCGGTGAGGACGGCTACTGGGTTGTCGAATGCCCCAGTCTACCCGGCTGCATAAGCCAAGGCAAGACGAAGGCCGAGGCGATTGTAAACGTCCGGGAGGCGATATGCGCCTACGTCGAGGCTCTCGAGGCCGACGGCCTGCCCGTACCAGAGGAGCGGTTTGACGCCGTGCTGCTCGCCGTGTGAAGTTGCCAAGAGTTTCGGGCAAGGAATGTATTCGAGCTTTGACGCGAGTTGGCTTTGTCGTTAAACGGCAACATAGCAGCCACGTCATTCTTCCGGCGGGACGAGCCATTCGCTCAGGTCTCGATCCCTGACCATGACGAACTCGACAGAGGTACTCTTCGCACTATTATCCGCGAGGCTGGATTGACGGTGGACCAGTTCTCGGCCCTTCTGTAGATCGTCATGGAGTGAATAGTCGAGATGCGGCGACCTCCGATCGGCCACTCCCACCAGCCCGGACCACCTTTGCCGTGACGATCGCCTCGCCGACGTGGCGCTGGCTGTGCTCGGCGATGTGCGTCACCAGTCCTCCGACCGTCGTCGGCAACTGCTTCCGCCCCACGGCGCGCGCATCGCACCAGATCCTCGGATCCAGTGCCTCTACCACGGCTTCGCACCGCAGCAGATGCGTCTCCAACTCGGCCAGCAATCCTTCCCGCGACTCGCCCGGCTCCAGTTCGCTCCGCAGTCCCGCCATCTCCTCATCACTCAATTGGCCGCCTGCCAGATATGTGGTAAGCCTGCCGGCGCTACGGCCGATGTGGCGGATGTGAAACCCCACCGGACCGAGCCCCATCGGACGCGCCCACAACTGCTCCGTCGAAAGTCCTTCGGTCCAATACTCCAGATCCTCGCGAACCTGGGTCAGCGAGTGCACCAGCGGACACGCGATGGGATGGATGGCCGGAATCGGGCCGCGCAGCCATGGCTCCGGCTCGCGGCGCGTCATTCGAAGAAGCCCTCGCCCAGCTTGCGATACCGATAGGCGACCTCTTCGTCGAACTCGATACCAAGACCCGGCGTATTGGGCACTGCGATGCGGCCGTTGCGAATCATCGGTTCAGTAGCACCTTTCACGAGTTGATCGAAGAACGGCACGCTCGCGGCATGCCACTCGATGGCCAGCAAATTCGGACTCACGGCACCCAGGTGGACTCCCGCCATCGTCCCCACCGGACCACTAATATTATGCCACGTCAGATTCACGTAGTGCATGTCGGCCAGGTCCGCCAGTTTCTTTCCCTCAATCAGCCCCATTTTCTGCACGTCGGGAGCGAGCACCCGCAGCCCCGCTTCTGTGATCAGACGCTCGAAATCGATTCGCTGATAATGGTTCTCGCCAGTTGCGATGGTGGAGCGCGTGTTGCGTTGGACTTCTCCGATGGCGCGGATATTGTCCGGCGGCACGGGATCCTCGAGCCACAACAACCGGTACGGCTCCAGCGCGCGGGCGAGTGCAATGGCAGCCTCGACGCCGTAGTTCCAGTGGCAATCGATCGCCAGCCCGACCTCCGCCCCGACGGCCTCGCGGACGGCCTTCACCAGCCCCGCGGCGTATTCGATCTCGGGCCAACTGAGATCGCGATTATACTCGTCGGTCTCGTACGGCGTCGGCACATCGACATCGAACTTCAGAATACGGAACCCGTGTGCCGCCATCTGTTGCGCGCGAGCGGCATAGGAATCCGGCGTCAGGTGCGTCTTCTCGGCAGCATCCCAGCCATGGTGCTTCAGACTGACGATGCTCTTCCGCTCTGCAAGCGGCGAGTCGCCGCGCATCCATTGCGGAGTCCTTGGCACCAGCAGCGGCCCGATGCTTTCCAGCGCATCGCCCGCGTGGCAATCGGCGTAGATGGGTACCGCGTCGCGATATTTGCCGCCGAGCAACTGCCACACCGGCATCTGGTGGCGCTTGCCGAGACAATCGAGCAGGGCCGTCTCGATTCCGCCAATCGCGTGGTTCACCAACCCCGGTGAAGCGTACAGCGTAGAGGCACGCATCCGGCGCACCATTCGTTCGATGGAAGCCGGATCTTCGCCGATGAGAATAGCGGCGATTTCGCGGATGACGCCGGTGAGTCCAGGCCCGACGAACGCCTCGCCATAACCGATGATGCGATCGTCCGTCTCAACTTTGACGATCGTCCAATCGAAATTCGATTCCAGTACCGCAGTCGAGATTCTCGTGATTCGCATAGGAGCTATTCAAGGAGTATGTCACGTCGGCCCTTGCGCTTGATAAGCTCACCAGAAGGAGTACCCTCATGATCCGCGCCATCGCCTTGCTTGCCGCGATCCCGTTTGCGTTGTGTGCTGCCGAACCCGTCACGCCGATGCTGGCCCATCATCCCACCGCGAACGACACCATCATTGTGTTCGCCTACGCCGGAGATCTTTGGAGCGTTCCGCGCGCAGGCGGCGAAGCCGAACGTTTGACCAATGGTGCCGGTATCGAGGACGATCCCATCTTCTCGCCGGACGGCACGAAGGTAGCGTTCCGAGGCGAGTACGATGGCAACGTCGACGTTTTCGTCGTGGATGCGGGCGGCGGTATACCGAAGCGTCTGACGTACCATCCGAATGACGATATTCCCGTCGGCTGGACTCCCGATTCCAAGCGAATTCTGTTCCGGTCCGGTCGCAGCAGTTACTCGCGGTTCACACGGCTCTACGAGGTTGCGGTCACCGGCGGATTCCCGAAACCACTCGATCTGCCGATGGCCGACAGCGGTGCCTTGTCGCCCGACGGGCAAAGGATCGCATATCTGCCGGAGGGTCCGGCATTCGAGGCCTGGAAGCGATATCGCGGCGGCCGGACGTCACGAATCTGGATCGCATCGCTGCCCAGTCTAGCGATTGAGAAAGTGCCGCGGGAGAATTCGAACGACTTCAGTCCGATGTGGGCCGGCAGCAAAGTCTACTTCATCTCGGACCGCGATACGAGCAAGCGTTTCACCCTGTACTCCTATGACCCCGCAACGAAGAAGGTCACCCAGGCTATAGCGAACAACGGCTATGACATCAAGTCGGCGTCGGCAGCCAAGGATGCGATTGTCTATGAGCAGTTCGGATCCATTCATCTGTACGACTTGAAGTCGGGCCGCACGAAGCCGGTAAACATCCGGCTTGCGGGCGACCTGCCGAACGTTCGGCCGTCGATTGAAAAAGTGGCGAAATACATCCAGAACGCAGAGATCTCGCCCACTGGTGTGCGCGCCGTCTTTGAAGCACGCGGAGAGATTCTGACCGTGCCGGCGGAGAAGGGCAGCATTCGCAACCTCACGAATACAACCGGCGCGGCCGAACGGGACCCGTCGTGGTCGCCCGACGGGCAGCACATCGCGTATTATTCCGACGAGGCCGGCGAGTATGAACTGCACATCCGCCAGCAGGACGGCATGGGCGAGGTGCAGAAGATCTCGCTCGGCAATCCTCCGGCGTTTTATTACTCGCCGAAGTGGTCGCCCGACAATAAGAAGATCGCGTACACGAACGAGCGGCTCGAGCTCGGCTACGTCGATCTCGAGAAGAAGACGCCAGTCCACATCGACACCGACACCTATCACACACCCGATCGCGGGTTGAATCCGTCGTGGTCGCCCGACAGTAAGTGGATCGCCTACACCAAGATTCTGCCGAACCATTTGCGCGCCGTTTTCCTGTATTCCGTGGAGAGCGGCAAATCGGCGCAAGTGTCCGACGGCATGAGCGACGCGCAGTTCGCGGTGTTCGACAAGAACGGGAAGTATCTGTACTTCACTGCGAGCACGAATACCGGACTTGCCACGGCGTGGCTGGACATGTCGAGCGAGGAACGAATGGTGACTCGCAGCGTGTATGTCGCCGTGTTGAGCAAGGACGACCCGTCGCCGATAGCGCCGCAGAGCGATGAAGAGAAACCCGAGTCGAAGGACAAGAAGGACAAGGACGCGGATAAGAAGGACGTGACGGTGAAGGTCGATCTGGAGGGCATAGGGCAGCGCATCGTGGCCCTGCCGGTTCCGGCGCGCAACTACGCCGGTCTCGATGCCGGAAAGACGGGCATTCTCTACGTCGCGGAATTGGTGGACGTGCCGGGCGAGGCGCCGAACGTGACCATCCACAAGTTCGACACGGAGAAGCGCAAGACCGAGAAGTTCCTGGATGGCGTGCGCAGTTATGTCATCTCCGCGAACGGCGAAAAAATCCTGTACCGTCACGGCGACAACTGGACTATCGCCGCAACCGCGAGCACTCCGAAATCCGGCGAGGGCACGTTGAAGACCGCCGACATGGAAATCCGCGTCGATCCGCCCGCCGAATGGGCGCAGATGTATCGCGAAGTCTGGCGCATGGAACGCGACTTCTTCTACGACCCCGGCCTGCACGGTCTGAATCTGAAGGCCACCGAGAAGCAGTACGAACCATTCCTCGCGTCGGTGGCGCATCGCGCGGATCTGAATTATTTGCTCAGGGAGATGCTCGGCGAACTGACGGTCGGGCACTTGTATGTCGCGGGTGGTGCGATGCCGGATGTAAAGAAGGTGCCGGTGGGTCTGCTCGGCGCCGATTACTCGATCGAGAACGGCCACTATCGTTTCGCGAAGGTGTACAACGGCGAGAACTGGAATCCGCAGACCGAAGCACCGTTAACTCGCCCCGGCGTGAACGTCGCAGCGGGCGAGTATCTGCTGGCGGTGAACGGGCGCGATGTAGCGGGCACCGACAACCTGTATGAATTCTTCGAAGCCACGGCCGGCAAGTCAATCGTGCTGCGGGTGGGACCGAATCCGTCGAACGACGGATCGCGCGAGGTGACGGTGGTGCCGGTGCCGAACGAGTTCTCGCTGCGCAATCTCGACTGGATCGAATCGAACCGCCGCAAGGTGGATCAGATGTCGGGCGGGCAGGTGGCATACGTGTATCTGCCGAACACGGCACAGGCCGGTTATCAAAACTTCAATCGCTACTACTTCGCACAGATCGGAAAGCAGGGCGCGGTGGTTGACGAGCGGTTCAACGGCGGCGGGCAAGTGGCCGAGTACATCGTGGACTATTTGCGGCGTCCTTTGCTGAGCTATTTCAGCACTCGCTACGGAGCGGATTTTAGCGTTCCGCAGAACGCGATCTTCGGTCCAAAGGCCATGATCGTGAATGAATACGCCGGTTCCGGTGGCGACGCGCTGCCTTGGATGTTCAAGAAGGAGAAGATCGGGCCGCTGTTCGGCCGCCGCACCTGGGGCGGACTGGTCGGCATCTTCGGCTTCCCTCCCCTGATGGATGGCGGATTCGTGACCGCGCCGAACCTCGCGTTCTGGAATCCGTACACGAAGGAGTGGGACGTGGAGAATCACGGTGTGGATGTGGATCACGAAGTGGAACTCGACCCGGCCGCGATGAAGGCGGGGCACGATTTGCAACTCGAGGCAGCAGTGGAGTATGTGGTTAACGAACTGAAGAAGAATCCGCTGCCGAAGTACGAGAAGCCGGCCTATCCGAACTATCACAAGCCCGCTTCGACAGCGGGTGGCGAGCGCTGACGCGATCGGCGGGCGGCACGACTTCCGCGATTCTGCTGGGCGACTTTAACGGTCCAGTGAATCGCGATCTTCGTCCGGAGTAGCGCTGTTCGCGTCGGATCATGTGCCGCTGGTGGCCGATTTCAGCGCGCCATAGCTGGCTTCTGATACCCTCGCCGAGGGAGGCATCATAATGCGCGTGCTCGTGACCGGGGCCAACGGCTGTATCGGATCCTGGGTAGTGAAACAACTGCTTGAGCGTGGAGCCGAGGTCGTGGTCTACGATCTCAATCCCGATCCCACCAAGATTCACCGGATCCTGTCCGTTGAATCCGGTCTTGCGAAGCTGCGGATCGAACAGGGCCGTATCGAGGATACCGATCGCGTGAAAGCACTCGTGAAGGACGAGGCCGTGACGCACATCATTCACCTCGCGGCGGTCCTAATGCCCTTCTGCCAGAAGAACCCCGTGGCCGGCGGACTGGTCAACGTCATCGGTACGCTGAACGTCTTCGAAGCCGCGCGCGATTCCGGCCGCGCCATTCGCATCGTCTACGCCAGCTCGTCTGCCGTGTGGGGACCGCCCGACACGTATGAGGATCGCAATCTCAATGAAAGCGATCCGCTGCACCCGGCCACTCACTATGGTGTCTTCAAGCAGGCGAATGAAGGCAACGCCCGCGCGTTCCTTGCATCCGACAATATCTCGAGCGTCGGCCTTCGTCCGTGGGCAGTGTATGGATTCGGCCGCGACTCGGGACTCACCGCCGACCCCACTCTGGCCATCCGTGCCGCTGCCTACAACGAGCCGTATCACATCCGCATCGGCGGGCCAATGGATCTGCAATACGTCGAGGATGTGGCTGCGATCTTCATCGGTTGTCTTCTTGCCGAAAAATCCGGCGCCGAGACATTCAACCTGGCCGGGCATCGCATTCCGATGGAGGATCTGCCCGCTATCCTCGACCGTCTGCGGCCCGGTGCCGGTGAACGGATCACTGCCGGCGGATCACCCGTGCCGGTTGCGTCGCGCATGGACGATGCCCGCCTTCGCGCCTATCTCGGCTCCATTCCGGAGACCTCGCTGGAAGATGGTATTCGCAAGACGCTTGATCTGTTCGAACGATCGCGCTGACGTTGTTACAATTGAAAACAACCATGTCTGTCACTACGGGCGCAGGGCTTGAAGGCATTATTGCCACTCAATCCGATATCTGTTTCATCGACGGCGACGCCGGGATTCTCGCGTATCACGGCTACGACATCCACACGCTGGCCGAGAACGCCACGTTCGAAGAAACCATCTATCTGTTGTGGCACGGCAAACTGCCGAACCAATCGGAACTCGCCTACCTGAAGAAGAATCTGGCGCAATACCGCTCGATTCCGGAACCGGTTCAGAAGTTCCTGGGGTCCGTGCCCGATTGCACTCCGATGGACGTGCTGCGTACGGCCGTTTCGATGCTCGGCCTGTATGATCCGCTGGTGAAGGACATGTCCACCGAGGCGAATCTGGCGAAGGCCCACCGGCTGATGTCGCAGACCGCCACTATCGTCACCACCTTCGACCGGTTACGCAAGGACCAGCCGGTGATCGACAGCGATCCTCAACTCGGCCTCGCCGCGAACTTCCTGTACACGCTCACCGGTAAGAAGCCCGACGAGGTGATGGAACACGCGTTCGACGTCGCACTGATCCTGCATGCCGATCATGAGTTGAATGCCTCGACCTTCGCGGGACGCGTAACGGCGGCCACGCTGTCGGATATCTACTCGGCTGTTACGTCGGCGATCGGCGCTTTGAAGGGACCGCTGCACGGCGGCGCCAACGAGGACGTCATCCGGCTGCTACTCGAAGCAGGTGATTCGGCGCATGCGCTGAAGACCGTTCGCGATCGCCTCGGCATGAAGGTGAAAGTACCCGGCTTCGGCCATCGCGTGTACCGCACGCTGGATCCGCGCGCCATCCACCTTAAGCAGCTTTCCGAGGAGATCGGCCGGCGCACCGGACACCTGGCGCTGTATGAAATCTCGCGCGACATCGAGAACGCTGTGAAGGATCTGAAGGATTTGAACGCGAACGTGGATTTCTACTCGGCATCCACGTACTACTCGCTCGGCATTCCGATCGACCTGTTCACGCCTATTTTCGCCGTCAGCCGCATGTCCGGCTGGACCGCGCACATCCTGGAGCAGTATCGGAACAACCGCCTCATCCGGCCCCGCGCCGACTACATTGGTCAACCGGTGGGCCGCGCCTGGGTTCCGATGGCGGAAAGACACTAACACGCGATGCACGATTTAGCCTGGTTCCGCTCCAACGTGGACGCGGCCGCCGATCGTCTGGCCACGCGTGGATTCGAACTCGACCGCGAGGGATTTCGCGAACTCGACCGGCAACGCCGTGCCGCCGTTACCGAAACCGAGCAACTGAAGGCGCAGCGGAACGCCGAAAGCGCGGAGATCGCGAAACTGCGGCGCGAGGGTGTCGATACGGCCGAGCAACAGCAGAAGGTGCGCGAGATCGGCGATCGGATCGGCTCGCTCGATGAGAAGGTGCGCGAACTCGACGAATCGTTTCAGGGCTTGCTCGCGGGAATTCCGAACACGCCGCACGAGTCGGTGCCGGTAGGCTCGAGCGAGCACGATAACGTCGAAGTGCGGCGCTGGGGAACGCCCCCGCAGTTCGATTTCACGCCGAAAGCGCATTGGGATCTGGGCGCCGATCTCGGGATTCTGGATCTTCCGCGCGCGGCCAAAGTGACCGGTGCAAGGTTCGCCGTTTACTGGGGCCTAGGTGCGCGACTGGAGCGGTCGCTGATCAATTTCATGCTCGACGTGCATACGCGCGAGCACGGCTATACGGAAGTGCTGCCGCCGTTCCTGATTAATTCGGCGAGTCTGTACGGGACGGGCCAGCTTCCGAAGTTCGCGGCGGATCTGTTCAAGTGCGAAGGCACCGATTTCTGGCTCGCGCCGACGGCTGAGGTGCCAGTCACGAATCTGTTCCGCGACGAGACGTTGAATGCGGACGACCTGCCCATCACCTTGTGCGCCTACACGCCGTGCTTCCGCAGCGAAGCAGGCTCGGCGGGTCGCGATGTGCGCGGCATCATCCGGCAGCACCAGTTTCAGAAGGTGGAACTGGTGAAGTTCACGCGGCCCGATCAGAGCTACGAGGAACTCGAGAAGCTGACGCGCGATGCCGAGGATATCTTGGAACGGCTCGGATTGCCGTACCGGCGCGTAGTCCTGTGCACGGGCGATATGGGATTCTCCTCGGCGAAGACCTACGACATCGAGGTCTGGCTGCCGGGGCAGGACGCGTATAAAGAGATCTCCTCGTGCTCGAATTATGAAGCTTTCCAGGCACGGCGCGCGGGAATCCGGATGAGGGCCGGCAAGGGCAAGACGGAGTACGCGCACACGTTGAATGGAAGCGGACTCGCGATCGGTAGGACGTGGGTCGCGATTGTGGAGAACTACCAGCAGGCGGACGGCAGCGTGCTGGTGCCGGAGGCGTTGCGCCCGTATGTAGGGGCGGATCGGATTACGGCGCGAGCGTTGTAGTGGGCGTATGGGCAAGATCCACATTCTTGCCGTCTTGCTCTCGTCTTTGGCGCAGGTGATTTCCGGCCAGCAACCTCCGCCGGTTTCCGAGTTAGTCCAGCAGTTCGAAACGGATGGTTGACGGACGAAGACCGGCGCTTACCGGGGAACGCCGCGTTCATCTTTGGGCGGCTCGGCGACCCTCGTGGATTTGATGTGATTGTCGCCATTCTTAGCGATCGTTCCGAGAACCGCGCGGTTGACAATATTTCGTCGGTAGGTCGACCGTGGGTCCAGGGGCAGATCAGGGAAGACCGTTACTTCGCAGCTCACTTACTGGGTGATTTGAAGGATCCGCGAGCAATCCTCGTGCCTCTCCTGACGGACGCCGACGTAAACTACATCGTTCCGTGGTCGCTTGGACAGATCGGCAATCGATCCGCGATTCCACCGCTAATTCGAGTGTTGAGCGATTCAAATCCGAACATGCGAGTTCTCGCCATCTACGCTCTGGTAGAGCTTAAGGCGACCGACGCCGTACCGCGGCTCCGCCAGTTACTGGATGATAATCCGAGATGTAATTTTGATAAATTCGAATCGGTTGCCGGTGCCGCTCGAGCTGCAATCGGCAAACTGCAATCGACGGCTGCCCGGTAGTTCGTCGCGGCCATAGAGATCCTCGAGCACGACTTCCAGGCGGTCCGAATGGTGATGACGTAGGGCTGAACCCTGAAAGATTTCGGGAGTTTTCTACTTTATTCTCTCTCACGACCGGATCTGTATCACCCGCCGGGTACAGTTCTCAAGCGTTGACCACGAGCGGTCAGCCGTTATGATGACCAAGTCGTGGGCATGCGCGATCGACAGACATACCGAATCGCCAAGAGAAAGGCCCTGCCAGACCCAATTCGCCGTTGTGTAGGCCTGCTTTTCGTTCAGCTCATCGATTACGTCGAGATGTAGATCCCCGAGCAGCGCCGAAGCCTCTGGCACACTCATGCCCTTCTGCACCAGCTTGCGGGCGACCTCCGCCAGGTTCACGCCATGAATATGGCTGTCGTCCAGCACCGTCGCGACTTTGTCGGCGCCAGCCTCGTTCTGAATCAATGCCAGCAAAGCGGAAGCATCGAGTAAATGACGGCGGTTGATCATACCCGCTCCGCTTCCACCTCGCGGCGGCGATCGGCGATCAACTCCTCGCTCCACGATTCCCCCGGTTTGGCGTACTTCGCGGCAGCGGCCTGGATCCGGGCAACAGCCTGCGCCCGGGTCGTAATGCGGACCGGTTGCTCATCGAAGTGCAGCAGCAGATCAGATTCGCCTTCCTTCAGCCCCAACTGCCGCCGGATCGCGACCGGAATGAGGACGCGTCCCGACTTCTCCAACCTGACAGAAACTACTGCCATGTCTGTCAGTATATAAGATTCTGCCAGCCGGGTGGGCACGGGAGGCCCACCGTCGGTCAACCGCACCTACCCAATAGAAAAAGGCCGCCCAAACCGGACGGCCTCTCCCAACTCGTAACTGCCGAGCTTCTTAGTAGTCCATCTCAGGACCGTGGCCGCCTTGCATAGGGGCTGCCGACTTCTTCTCGGGGATCTCGCAGACCATCGCTTCCGTGGTCAGCATGAGAGCCGCGATCGAGCTGGCGTTCTGCAGTGCCGAACGGGTCACCTTCGCGGGATCGATGACACCGGCCTTCACCAGGTCCTCGTACTCGGAGGTCGCGGCGTTGAAGCCGAAGTTCGTATCGTTGTTCGAGCGAACTTTCTCGATCACGATCGCGCCTTCAAAGCCGGCGTTGCCGACGATCTGGCGAACCGGCTCTTCGCAGGCGCGCTTGATGATATCGACACCGATCTGCTCGTCGCCCGGAACCTTCAGGTCGGCCAGAGCCTTCGCCGCACGGAGCAGCGCAACGCCGCCGCCGGGGACGATTCCCTCTTCCACAGCCGCGCGCGTTGCATGCAGTGCATCCTCGACGCGAGCCTTCTTCTCCTTCATCTCGGTCTCGGTGGCTGCACCGACCTTGATTACCGCGACGCCGCCGGCCAGCTTCGCCAACCGCTCCTGCAGTTTCTCGCGATCGTAGTCCGAGGTGGTCTCGTCGATCTGCGCACGCAGCTGCTTGATCCGGCCTTCAATGGACTTCTGGCTGCCCGCACCGTCCACCAGAGTGGTGTTGTCCTTGTCCACGGTGACGCGCTTGGCGCGGCCGAGGTCTTCCAGACGAACGCCTTCCAGCTTAATGCCGGTCTCTTCCATGATGGCCTTGCCGCCAGTCAGGATCGAGATGTCTTCCATCATCGCCTTGCGGCGATCGCCGAAGCCCGGAGCCTTCACCGCGCACGCGTTCAACGTCCCACGCAGCTTGTTCACCACCAGGGTCGCCAAGGCCTCGCCCTCGACTTCCTCGGCGATAACCAGAAGCGGCTTGCCCGAGCGAGCAATCTGCTCGAGGACGGGCAGCAGGTCCTTCATGTTCGAAATCTTCTTCTCGTGGATGAGGATGTACGGATCCTCGAGCACCACTTCCATGCGGTCCGGATCGGTGATGAAGTACGGCGACAGATAGCCGCGATCGAACTGCATACCGTCGACGGTCTGGAGTTCGGTAATCATCGTCTTGGATTCTTCAACGGTGATGACGCCGTCCTTGCCGACCTTCTGCATGGCTTCGGCAATGGTGTTGCCGATGGTGGTGTCGCCGTTGGCCGAGATGGTGCCCACCTGGGCGATCTTCTCGTTATTCTCCACCTTCGAGGACATCTTGCGAACTTCCTCGACCACCATTTCAACTGCGCGCTCAACACCGCGCTTCAACGCCATCGGGTTCGCACCGGCGGCAACGGCCTTCACGCCTTCGCGGAAAATGGCCTGTGCCAGGATGGTGGCCGTGGTGGTTCCGTCACCGGCGATGTCGCTGGTCTTGGATGCAACTTCGCGCACCATCTGCGCGCCCATGTTCTCGAGCGGATCCTTCAGCTCGATTTCCTTCGCGACGGTCACGCCGTCCTTGGTGATGGTCGGTCCGCCGAACTTCTTCTCGAGGACCACGTTCCGGCCCTTCGGGCCCAGCGTCACTTTCACTGCATCCGCAAGCTGGTTGACGCCGCGGAGAATCGCCTGACGCGAATTTTCGCTATATACAATCTGTTTGGCTGCCATATCTCGACAAACCTCCTATTAGGCTACTTTCGACGCCTGGTTGCCGGCGCCTTCCAAAATCCCGAGAACCTCATCTTCACGCATGATCAGGTACTCTTCACCGTCCAGTTTGATTTCGCTGCCGGAATACTTACCGAACAGAATGCGATCGCCGACGTTCACATCGAGCGCGACAACTTTGCCGTCGTCCAGGCGCTTGCCCTTGCCTACTGCAACGACTTCGCCTTCCTGCGGCTTCTCTTTCGCGGAATCGGGAATGAACAGACCACCGATCTTCGTCTCCTGTTCTTCAATCCGTTTCACAACAATGCGGTCATAGAGCGGACGTACGTTCATAGTTCGAACCTCCAAAGTCTCAGTTGGAAAAATGGTTTGGAAAAACCTTCGAGCCCGAGCCGGGCTCCGGTTCCAATTATTAGCACACTCGAGCGAGGAGTGACAATACTATTTTATAACTAATTGATAAATAAAGACTTCTACTTCAGCCCTGCGCGCTTCCACAACTCGTCCACGCGCCTCTGGACCTCCGGCGTCATGCGAATAACGTCCGGCCACGGCCGCGTGAATCCCTCCGCCGCCCACTTCCTGGTCGCATCGACTCCCATCTTCGAACCCACATTCGGCAAACGGCTCGCGTGGTCCAACGAGTCGATTGGACCCATCACAAATTCGATATCCCGCTGCGGATCGATATTGTTCAGCGCGCGCCAGGCGACCTCGCTGACGTTCTGCACATCGACGTCGTCGTCCACCACGATGATGCACTTGCTGAACATCGCTTGCCCGAGTCCCCAGATCGCGTGCATCACCTTGCGTGCATGCATCGGGTACGACTTGCGGATAGACACAATCATCAGGTTGTGGAACACGCCCTCGGCGGGCATGCACATGTCGCGGATCTCGGGCAATTGCATGCGCATCAGCGGCAGAAAGATGCGCTCAATCGCCTTGCCCATATAGAAATCCTCCATTGGGGGCGGGCCAACGATGGTGGTGGGGTACACGGGGTTCTTGCGGTGCGTGATGCATTCGACGCGAAACACCGGGTAGTCGTCTTCAAGCGAGTAGTAGCCGGTATGATCGCCGAATGGGCCCTCACGGCGGAGTTCGCCGAGAGTGACGTAGCCTTCGAGAACGATTTCGGAATTGGCAGGCACTTCGATGTCGGAAGTCTCGCACTTCACCATTTCGACCGGCTTGCCGCGGAGGAATCCGGCGATCATCATTTCATCGAGATCGGGCGGAAGGGGCAGGATGGCGGAGTACATGGACGCCGGATCGGAGCCGATGGCGACGGCCACGTTCATGCGGGTCTGCTTGCCTTCCGCGAGGAGGCGGCGGTAGTGTTCGGCGCCCTGTTTGTGGGTCTGCCAGTGCATGCCGGTGGTCCGCTCGTCGTAGACCTGCATTCGATACATGCCGCAGTTGCGCTTGCCAGTTTCGGGGTTCTTGGAGAACACCATCGGAAGCGTGATGAACCGGCCGCCGTCCTGGGGCCAGCAGTGGAGGACGGGGAGATCGAGCAGGGAGAAATCGTCTTTGAGGATGACCTCCTTACAGGGCCCATCTTTCACGAT
Organism: Bryobacterales bacterium; assembly: GCA_038322675.1. Classification (GTDB taxonomy): domain Bacteria; phylum Acidobacteriota; class Terriglobia; order Bryobacterales; family Bryobacteraceae; genus TMP-7. The sequence goes on along the minus strand of JBBQGE010000074.1, from coordinate 3,265 downwards.
CTTCGGAAAAAATGCGCCCATTTCGGCGAGTTTGGGCAGCATTTTGATTTTGCCGAGGAGGCCTTCGGGCATGCGCATCGCGAGATACTCGGAGATGCGATCGGCGATCTCCTGTACCGAATCGACATTGAGCGCGAGTTCCATGCGCCGCATGCTGGCGAAGGCGTTGATGAGGACGGGGATGCGGCTGCCCTTCGGTTTCTCAAACAACAATGCGGGGCCGTTCTGTTTGACGGACCGGTCCGCGAATTCGGTGATTTCGAGATAAGGGTCGACTTCGAACGGGATGCGTTTCAGCTCGTTGTGCTTTTCGAGAGTGCGGATGAAGTCTCGGAGGTCGGCGTGGGACATCGCTGTTCTGGTTGTACTACATCCGTCACTCCAAGGTTGGAGGACGGGACGGTTCTCCGTTTGAGATCTGACTTGGCGAACGGATGAGCGGTGTGAAGATGAGGGCTACTTCCAGTCGAGCGCGTATATCTCCTGGATATCTCGACTGCGGAGGATCATGGGTTCGTCGTTGGGAGTGAGGTTGAACCAGTAGGTCGGTCCAGACAATTCCTCGGGCTTTAGCGGCAGCGCATCTTCATTCCGGTTCTCGTGGACGAGATAGCGTCCTATGGTTCCGCGTAGCCGGTTAAAATACCAGATCGATTTGCTATCTCGCGACCAGGACGGCCAGGACACGAAACCGGAGGCGGGACCAGCCGCTTCCACCCACTTGCCGTCGGACGGGTGATAGCGCATCAGTGCCCTTTTTCGCATAGCGCCACGATCCGCTAACGCCGCGAGCACAGTCCCATTGGGTGACCAGCGCGGCGAGTAGAGTCCATCCGAACCGAAAAATTTCGTCACCTTTCCAGTATCGATTTCGAGCAGCTGAAGGTAGTCCTGGGTGGGCGCCCCAGCGCGAGGCCCGACGGTGGGAAATGCAAACACGATAGTTTTTCCATCCGGTGCCCAGCTAAAGTCACCCTGCGGGCCGCAATTGGTCCCGCAGGCTGGACGGGGTGAACCTCCAGCCGCGTCAACCAGGTAGATTCTCTCGGGCTGCTCAATCGCAGACTTGCCCAAAAAGGCAATGACCTTACCGTCTGGAGACCAGCGGGGAATCCACGCCTGCATGGGACGGGTCGTCAACTCGACAAGCCGATTTCCGTCTACGCGCCAAACACAGATTTGGCGTTCCGGATACGTAGCATACGCCACGCTCTGACCATCCCCCGAATATTCAACCGTTTGGGCAGAGATTCCACCCAAATGCGGCTCCCACGCTTTTAGCCCCGTGTCGAAGCGCTGCAATTGGCCAAGCCGCGTGGAGCCGACGGCGTACTCGGACCGGCCGCTTCGGATTTGTATGGGACTGTCGAAGCGCGGCTCCACGGGGGAGATCGGAGACGGAAGAGCCGGTGTGCCATGGAGGAATCGGCGGAACGGCGCCGTCCAGAGTCGGCCCTGCGAGACGAGAATGAGGCGGCCGTCCGGAGTCCACCCAGCAGGTAGATGCGACTCATGCCAGTTGGGGAATAGCGGCCGCAAGCGGCTTCCGTCGGCCATCATTTCCCAAGTGCTGGCGGATTCGGAAGTCCGATTGAGCCTCCCGAAGATGATCCGCTGTCCGTCGGGCGACCAGCACGGATCAACGATATCGAAGTCCTTCAGTTCGAACAGCCGGCTCGCGTTTGAACCATCGCGTGACGCGACGGAGAGGGATCCCGACCCAAGCCGGCCGGCAGTGAAGGCGATACGGTTGCCATCCGGCGAATACCTGGCATTTAAGGCAGACAAGGAGCCCACCCTACGTCTGGACCCGTCCGCCAGACGCATGGTCCAGAGAGGGTCGGAGTCGATGGATTCCGAGGCGGTCAGCAGCAGTTCCTGGCCGTCCGGCGCGACATCGAGCAGACAGAGCTTGGCTGTTGGCAGGACGACTGGCAGTTGGACGGGCTCACCACCCGATAGCGGAACCTGGAAGATATGCCAGTCGGTCCGGGTTCCAGCCCGGAAGTAGAGTCTCGCGCCATCGGAAAGGACGGGGTCGAACTTCGGAGAACTGTCGTGCGTGAGGCGTCGAACCTGCATTTCCGGCGGGGTACTGGAGGGTCGCAGCCAGATGGTGGTGGCGGCGATCAGTATCAGCACTGCGAGAACCAGGCCGGCCGGAATCCACTTCGATTTCCGGACTGTTTCAGGCGTTGTGAGCGCAGCCGGTAACGCCCCAGCCAGTGTGGCGAGGCTCTCCACTGGCGCAATGACGGGGGCAATGAATCGATAGCCCCGCTTTGGGATCGTTTCCACGAACCGCGGGTTTTCGGCTGAATCGCCCAAGGTCTCGCGGATTTTGTTGATAGCGATGTTCAAACTGTGGTCCACGTCGCCAAACGTGGATTGCGGCCGGACCTGCCGTTGCAGATCCTCGCGAGTCACCACTTCGCCGGGGTGCTCGAGCAGCGCTAGCAATACGCGGAACGGCTGGTCCTGAAGCCGGATACGAGTGCCGTGCTTACGAACGACAGCGGAGCGGGGATCCACCTCAAAGACTCCGAACCGAATTGGGCCAGTCAACTGCGGCTGAGGCATTGGAGCCGGACTCGTGTCGTAAGAAGAATAGCACGCTCCCGGTCGAATCCGGTCTCCCTTTCAGGAAGATGTGCGAGTGGAAGTTATTTGTTATCAGGAGTTTCTCCGGAGACCCAGACTTTAGAAAATCAGACGCCATTTTGACCTCGGGTGAATGGAGGTTCCAGCAGGTCCGGGCCAGCATCGGCTATGACACCGAACCTGCTGGTCCGCCTTTCTTGGACGGTTTTGGGAATGATGGCTGCGTTCCCCGTTTGCGGCGAAGTCCGAATCACCGCTCGCGTGTATGACTACGTGAATCTGCCGGCCGAGGTGCTTGGCGAAACGAAGGCGAGCTCCGCTCGAGTTCTGGGGCAAGCCGGCGTTTCCGTGGAGTTCGTCGAGTGTTTCGCGGGCGGGGTGGAGGTTGGAGATCCGGCCTGTATGGGACCGCTGGGGCCAGCCGATCTCATCCTGCGAATATTCGACCCGAAGCTTGCCGCAAAAGGCGAACAACTTGGGTATGCCGCCATGACGCCCGAGGGTGGTGCCTACATTACGGTGTAGTGGGGTATTTACTTGACTCAGGTAGCCTCTACACGTTGTGGTCAAGGTCGGCCCCCACGGCGGCGCACCGGACCAGCGATTTGTACGGGGCGGGGTCAACGATGACGGCCTGCTGCACGAGCCGGTAGAAGAGCTTTCC
>JBBQGE010000073.1:0-31812 GCA_038322675.1 Bryobacterales bacterium | reverse complement strand
CGCGGACGGGAACCTGCTCCATCATCAGCGTGAGAAACTGCATGATCCGCAGAATGCGAAGCATCTCGTCGTTTTCCGGCAGCGAACGGCAGTGCCGCATCTCACGGTAGAAGTCGGCGCGGATGTCGGCGGGCAGCCCATCGGCGATCCGGTCGGTGAGATCGGGCTCAACGGCTTTCACGGCAGGAGCAACTCCTTCACCCTGTCGAATTCCGCGAACATTCGGCGCCGGTAGCTCTGTGCGCGCATGACGAAGGACGCTTTCTGCAATTCGAGCGCATTCGTCGTTCTGCCCGCAATCTGGCCGAGCGTGACGCCGTGATTCCGCGAAGCGTTTTCAAGATCCGGCAGGCGATAGTCCAGGTGAATCACCGCCGGTTCGAACACTTTCTGGAACTGCCGCGCCTGCTCACTCTCCCGCCAGTATTTGAAATCCGTGTGCTCGGCGACGCTGTTCTCGACGATTAGGTATGCAACCCTGTTCTGTAAGCGCGCCGCCCATGTCAGCACGCTTTCAACGCTGGCGGGATCCGCGGTGACAACGCCGATCGCGGTAAATACGATCCCCGCGCCGGCGACATCCGGGTGCATTCGTTCGAACCAGTCGTAGGTGATCTGGCCGGAGCCCGCACCCATATCCGCGAGGATCACTGGTGCGCCATCAGCCAGGTGATCGACAAATGCGTCGAGACCGGCGGGAGTGTTGATGTCTATTTTTGGTGCCCGCGCCCCGAAGAAATGCGCGAGCGATCCGCGCGACTTGTTCTCCGAATCGAGATCCAGCAGATTCATCGGAATCTCGTTTTCTTCGAACCATTCGGCAAGCCCGGTCATGATGCTTGTCTTCCCAACACCGCCCTTGCCACCCATCGAAAGAATTACACGTTTTTCAGCCACGACCGTGGCGGCTGCGGTTGACGGCGATGCATTTGCTTTTGTCATACTGCACCTCTTACAGTTCTCCGTAGATCAGCGATAACTCTTCGAAAATGACCCGTAACTTCGGCTGTTCCAGAGCCGTGAGAAACAGGTCTTTTAATCTCTCCCAATTCTCGTTGTTGAAGGAAAGGAACACGCCGTCCTGTTTGCGGCGGAACTGCCAAGTCAGGGTCGTGTCGTTGTCAGCGATGTAGGCCACGGCGTGAAAATTCACTCCGTTCCAGATCGATTCGGGCTTGAGCGCTTTCAGCAACGCGCCGAACTCGTGAATCTGGGCGTACCCGGAAACCGGGTAGATCAGATTGCCGCCGTCGATACTCATCGAGAAGCTGACATCCGAATCTCCCGCAGCCACCGAGATGGCAAGGTCGCCTTGTCGAACCGTAGGTACGGACCCCATCGCCATAGGGCCATCGCGCAGGCTGCGAACAGGTCTCTTTTCCGCGATCCAGTGGCCGCGCGCCGCCATGCGAAACAGCGTCTTCATGTGCGGCTGGAGCTTGTTGTTGAGGCTGACAATTTCCTCGATTTCCTCGTCGCGCAAAGCGACATAGAAGCACCGCCCCACGCCAGCGGCTGCTTTTCCATTTCCTGACGTGCGTATTTCCTCGATCATCCTTCCAATCAGGTTGGGGACGACTTCCTCGTCGAGCTTCCGTTGGCTCCACAAGCCGCCATCGATCAGGTTTCCGAGGTAATACTTGTCGAGCACAGCGCCTCGATCCGTCCTCAGAGCTCTCACGACCAGGAGTGCTTCCAGTAATGTCGCGTAAGTTTCTGCGGAGGGCGCAAGGGGGTTCTCCGTCAGTTCTTCACAGGAGATCTGAATGTACTGCGCCATGAAAGTCCACTCCGCCCGAGTTCGCGGCTGCCCTGACTCCCACTTTCTGCGAATCGCAACAAGGGAATCCGTGGGTTCCCTCCCGAGTTCTGCCACTTCCAGACGGTAGTCTAACCGGTCGTCCTTGGCCGATTCCAGAAGTATCTTCGCTACATCTGAGATTGAAACCGAATCCTCGCGGCCAGCGGCTATCACCCGTCTGGATCGCTCCAGGAACTCGCGAAGGGACTCAGAGATCCGGATAGAGAGCGTCTGCTGTTGGGGCTTGCGATCCATTCAAATTTCATATTTACACGTTTTTCGTACAAACGCAATAGTACACACACTTGTATCGATACAAATTATGTGTCATGATGGAATTCAGATTTTGAGGAAGCCCCATGTTCGACGACCACTTCGTAACGGCCTTGGCTACCGAACTCGCAGCCAGAATTAACCCTCAGATACAGCGCCGCAACGGCAAACCGGAAACGCGGCTATTCACAGTGAAAGAAGCCGCCACTTACGTTGGGCGGACTGAACAGGCGCTCCAGCACCTGATTCACAAGCGTGAGATCGTCGTAGTTCGCAAGGGACGGCGCGTGCATCTCGACCGTACCGATCTGGATCGCTGGATCGAAGCGAACAAAGTCTGATTTGCGTCAGACGGCGAAGATTTCAGCGATGGTACCGAGTTACTGGAACGCGCTATGTGGTGAGGAGATCGGTGTTAGCTGGCTCCCAATGGGCAAATCAATGTCGCCTGTTGAGACGTTGCTCCAGCGTTCGCCTGTTGGAGCAGGTCGCGCACGATCTTCCGCATCCACTCCGGCAGCGCCGACAAACCGCTGCGCAGATCGTCCTGAATGGCTTGCCCGTGGTCGGGATCTTTGAGGATAGAGACAAGGCGCTGGCGAAGGCTTCCGTCATCGGACGGGAGCATGTCTCGCAGCCAATGGAGCGCCTGCACGAAGCGCATGGCAGGGCGGCCAGCCCAGTAAAGGCGGCTGGGCGCGGCAGCCTGGAATTCGAGCGTCAGGTTGCCCAGGGTGATGGGCCGCAGGCGTCCATCGGTAAGCACGCCGATGCGCACCGGGACAGCGTTGGTGAGCCCGAGGTCGTTGGCGGCGGTGAGGCCATCGACCACTACCCGGACTTTTCCCTTCCGGGACAGCGCGTCGATCACGTCGCGCGGTTAGGATAGGTGGGCTTTCCGGTGAGCCGGTTATCCTGGGGGGTGTCGTAGAAGCCGCGCGCGATCCGCCGCAGGCTTCGGGAAGCGACCAGCCTGTGGAGGGCCTGATCGACCGCGGTGCGCGGCCCCAAGTCAGCAAAGTCTTCCGGGGTCCAGACGCGCGGCTGCGCCGGGGCGGAGATGCGGTCCCGGATGGCGGCTGGAATACTTGATGCCGGAGTGGACATTGGTAGCTTTATGTCAGAAAAATGCAACAAATTTCTGACTGTTCCAGTATAGCTCTATGTCAGAAAACTGCGACAAACTTCTGACTACAATTCCTTGCCGTCGCGGGTCCAGAATGGTTGTCCCGGAGGCTCAGCCATGGCATACGGAAACGGGACCGCGCTAATTGTCCAGACGGCATCTGGACAATTGGGTCGGGGTGAATTTTCCAGACACTGTCTGGACTTTTTCGCGGTAAGCCACATAGAACTGGCGCATCTGGAAAACATTGGCACGTGAACAGCCCCTCCCGAAACGAGCCGACAGGTCACGGGCGAGCAGGTCGAGCAACTGATCCTCATAGCCAGTTCGGGCCTTGCCTTTCTGTTCCTGAACGAAGATCCTTCGGCCGATTTCCCAACAGGTCAACGTCAGAACCGAATTGATCGCGCGGCTGGCCGAACGTCTCGACTTCTCCAGTAAGCCGATGAGGCCTGATAGTAAAGCCGCATACTCCGTCTCCGCTGACACCTGTCTGGACGGTGACTTACTCATCGCTTCTACCCTTATCCGGCTTCTTCTGCATTAGCACTTTGGCCGACTTGATATCGTCGATATCCACGATGTTATATCGCCGCTCCATCGAATCTGTTCGATGACCCGAGATCCGCATTCGCACGACTTGCGCCACTCCCGCCCGGCGCATGTTGCGAACTGCTGTCCGGCGCAGATCATGGAATTTGAGCGTCGGCACTTCGGCGGCCTCACAGGCTTTTTGCCAGGAGCGACGAAATTCCTTAAGGGCGATTCCGTCGTGATGGAACACCCTCTCGCACCCATCCGAGTTCTCCTGCGACCACCTCAGCCAGGCCTCCATATCACCTTCGAGGATCGGGACGACGCGGGCGTGCCCGCTCTTGGTCCGCTCCGACTCCAGCGTTATGAAGCCCTGCTCCCAGTCCACCTGCCGCCATTCGATCGAGAGTAACTCGCCTAAGCGCACCCCGGTGAAGTACGCGGTCACGAACAAGGGCCGGAGATATTCGGGTAGCGCGTCCCGGAGCTTGGCGTACTCCTCGTCGGTGAGGAATCCCTGGCGAACGTTCGTCTCGGCCACCATGGGAAAGTACGGAATGGTAAGCACCTTCGGCGGGGTGCATTTGCGTCCGCGATTGAGCGCGGTCCGCAAAATGGAAAGCTCGCGATTCGATGTCGAGACGCTGCGGCCCTCGTCGGATCGCTTCTTGCGGAACTCCTTCATCTTCTCCGTCGTCAGCTTGGCGGCGCGAAGATGGCCGAAGAACGGGCGGATGGTCGCCTCGATGACCAGCTTCCAGACGCGTGCTGTGGTCGACTTGATGTTGTCCCCGGCGTACTCCAGGAGGTCGTCGAGTAGTTCGCCGCAGGTGACCTTGGCGGCTATGCTGTCGGGCGTTTCCCCTCTCGCCTTCTTGCCGAGTAACTGATCCCGGAGCAGTACGGCGTCCTGCCGCCGCTCGGACCCGCACGACTTCTGGACCTGACGACCGTCGGCCCAGAAAGACACGTACCAGATCTTGCCACGCTTAAAAATTGTTCCGGCGCCATAGGATGTTTTCGCCATGGCCGGATTCTAACACGCAAAACCGTTGCAAGACCGTTGCACGGGCACCAACGAAAAAGGCCATTCGTTTCCGAATGGCCTCTATCTTATTGATTTATTTGGTGCGGAGAGGGGGACTTGAACCCCCATGAGCTTGCGCCCGCTAGCACCTCAAGCTAGTGCGTCTGCCAATTCCGCCACCTCCGCTTTGGTGGTACGAACTCTATTCTACTTCTTCGGGACCGCCGGTTGCGGCTGGGCCGGAAGCGGCACGGTCGTCGACGGCTGGCCTTGCGGCGTGACAGTCACGCTTGGAGTGCCTGGATTCGCGGGCTTCGGCGCCGGACTCGCAGGTTGCGAAGTCTTCGTCGGTCCCCGCTCGGTGACACTCGATGCTCCGCCTCCGGCTCGGGAGGACATGATCGCGAGCGTCAGCGACGTCACCATGAACAACCCCGCTGCCACTGCCGTAGCCTTCGACAAGACTGTCGCCGACCCGCGCGGCCCGAACGCCGTCTGCGAGCCCATGCCGCCAAATGCTCCCGCAAGATCTGCCGCCTTGCCGCTCTGCAGCAACACGACGATCACCAGGAACACGCAAATCAGGATATGGAGGATCGTTACCAATATAATCATGAGCTTTGGATCGCGACGGGACTCAGGAGTGACCGGCGAACTTCACCGTCATTATAGCAGGTGCCGGACCCTTTTTAGCGGTATGCGGCCACGCCTGTCACACGCTCTCCAATAACCAGGGCGTGGATATGGTCGGTACCCTCGTATGTCTTCACCGTCTCCAGATTACACAGGTGCCGCATGATCGGGTATTCGTCGATAATGCCGTTGGCACCCATCAGATCGCGGCTCAACCGGGCGCAGTCCAGCGCCATCGCCACGTTGTTCCGCTTCAGCATCGAAATATGCGCGGGATCCAGCCGACCCTGATCCTTGATCCGGCCCACGTGCAGCGCCAGCAACTGCGCCTTCGTGATCTCGGTGATCATCCACGCCAGTTTCTCCTGCACCAGTTGATGCGACGCGATCGGCCGGTCGTCGAACTGCTTGCGGACGGTGGAATAATGGCGCGCCGTCTCGTAGCAGTCCATCGCCGCCCCCACCACGCCCCAGCCGATGCCGAAACGCGCCTGACTCAGACAGCCGAGCGGCGCTTTCAAGCCCTTCGCGCGCGGCAGTTGAGCCGACTTCGGCACACGGCAGTCCGAGAACGCAAGGCTGGACGTGATGGACGCCCGCATCGACATCTTGCCGTGAATGTCGGACGTGGTGAAGCCAGGAGTGCCTCTTTCAACGAGGAATCCCCGAATCCCTTCTTCAGTGCGTGCCCAGACGACAGCCACATCCGCCACCGAGCCATTCGTGATCCAGGTCTTTTCGCCGTTCAGGACCCAATCATCGCCGTCCAGATGCGCCTTTGTCTTCATGCCGGCGGGATTCGATCCGAACCCAGGCTCGGTAAGGCCAAAGCATCCTATCGCCTCGCCCGATTGCAGCCGCGGCAGCCACTGCTCCTTCTGTTCCTCCGACCCGTAGGTCAGAATCGGGTACATCACCAGCGCGCCCTGCACCGACACGAAGCTCCGAATGCCGGAGTCGCACCGCTCGAGTTCCTGCATGATGAGCCCGTACTCCACGTTGCTCATCCCCGCGCACCCGTAGCCCTCCAGATTCGCGCCGAAGAAGCCCAACCGGCCCATCTCCGGAATCAAGTCCGACGGGAACCGGCCGTCGCGATAGCAGTCGCGAATGACCGGCACGACGCGGTCCTCCACAAACTGGCGCGCAGTCTGGCGGACTAATAATTCCTGTTCGTTGAATTGGGAATCGATGAGGAGGTAATCCACGCCGGGGAACTTGGGCATGCTTACCAGCATAGAATAGGGAGACGCTGCGGGTCTCCCTTGCGGATGGAAAAACGGCTGGCTACGGCTTGGTTTTGTCCTTCACCTTATCAGCGCCCTTCTCAGTCGCCGACGCCGCCTTATGCATTGCCTTCTTGGTGCCGTGCTTCATCTTCTTGCCGGTTTTCTTCGCGGCATGAGCCGTGGATTTTCCGGCATCCTTCACATCTTCCTTGATGCTTTGATCTTTCTTATCCTGCGCGTGAACTGGAACATTCACAAGACCGCAAGCCAGTGCGCCGATGGTGAGAACGTAGTTGATTTTCATTTCCCTGGGGGCGTTTATGCAAACGGGCAGCCACTCCAATGCGCGTGTATTCTCAACCAGTTGGCAGATCGGCAGTAGCACGTCGAGTAGAAATTACAGAGTCAGCGCGTAACCGCCGGTTAACGTTCCTTAAACAAGAGGTCAGGGCACGGTCGCCGTCGATACGATCTTCGAATCGGTTTGGAACTTGCGGTAATTCGAGTAAGTAATGTCGACGCCCGCACGGACCCGTTTGACTAAAGCCAGCCGTCCGTCGATCGCAATTTCAACGTGGGCTGGAAGCCACACCTCGCCGTTCACCCGCCGCTGCTCGAACCGGAATGTCGAACCTCGCGCGAGCCTCGCCAGAAACAGCCCGAATGAAATGGTGTCGGTTGTTTCGGCATCCAGCTTCACCCACTGGTATTCGGCCTTATCCACCCAAATCCGGCCGTGCAGTTTGGATAGCATGCCGGCTCTCGAAAACGACGGTTGATACCCGGGCTTCGGCTCAGCTTGAATTACCCAGGCGGGTTTGCCGCTCACGTTCTCCTCACCAGCGATCCGGAAATCGAAGGCCCGCGGGATCTCGTTTAGAAAACGCCGCGCTTCGGCCCGTTGTTTCTCGTAATCGCGTCGCTCGCTGCCGTTTGGGTTCTCCGCCTCGCGCTTTCTCTTGTCCATCTCCTTCTGCAGCCGGCTCTCTTGTTTCCGCTGTTCCGATTCCGATAGCGGCTTACCGTCCTTGGCGATCAGACGGGTGTAGGGCCGGCCATACAGCGCCAGCACATCGTAGCCTTTCGTTCTGGTGCTGCTGCCTGCTTCAGTTGTCGATTCCACAAACTGATACGTGTAGTCTTTCGCACGCTGCCGGTTTCGGGCCTCGAGTTCGATGGAGCGCTTCATGATGTCGAGAGCAGATTGCTGCCCGAACAGCGCGGCCGTCGTGATCGTCACTAGAGCTAAGAATCGAATCATCCGAGTTTAAACTCCTGGACGGGTTCGCCCGCGTGGGCGTTTCGGTAACTCCATGACAGTAGTGGCGGAGCAATGACGGTGGTGAGGACCGACATCAGCACAACCACGCTATAGACGTTCGAAGGGATCACGCCGATGCCAAGACCGATCTGTGCCACCACCATACCCACCTCGCCTCTGGGAACCATGCCGCAGCCCACCCGTATGGCATCGGTTCTGCCGAGCGAGAGCGCTCCCAGCCCACAACCGATCAGCTTTGAAACCACCGCTGCGACGACGATCATGGCTGCCAGCATCAAGGTTTCGCGGTTCCGGAACGGTCCCAGGTCCAGGTGCATGCCGATCCCCGCCAGGAAGAACGGCAGCAGCAGTTCGGTGACGCCGTGAACCAGATCTTCCACACGGCTCGACGTGCTTTCGGCGAGAGCCATGCCGGCCAGAAACGCCCCAATGATCGCGGCGACTCCCACGTACGTCGCCAGCAGTGCAAGTCCGAACATGAGCAGAAGGGCAAAATTGAACTGAACCTCTCCCGTGCGAAATCGCTCCTGGACTTTCGGCACCACGCGGGCCATCGTCCTGGTGCCCCACTTCGCCACCACCAGCGTGAAGGCGATGGCGGCAATTGCTGTCGTGGCGAGTTTCAGCACGTCGACGTGCCCTTCGGCCATGCTGCTGACTACGGCCAACACGATCAGTCCCAGTACGTCATCGATTACGGCCGCGCCCAGGATGATGCGGCTGGCGCGGTGCGCCAGTAATCCTCTGGACGCCAATACCTGGGCCGTAATGCCGACGCTGGTTGCCACCATTGCCGCGCCGACGAAGATCGCCTCAATGAAGGAAGCGCCGAACCAGCGCAGGATGGCGGCACCCATCGCGAATGGCAGCAGAACACCCAGCGTTGCGACCAGGAGAGCCGTGCCGCCCACCCGCATCAGTTCCGATGCCCGCACTTTCAGTCCGACGCGGAACAGCAGGAACATCACGCCAAGTTCGGCCAGCGCGATGAGCACGTCGTTGGGAGCGATCAGATCCAGCACGGGCGGACCGACGATGACGCCGGCTAGAATCTCCCCGACGATGCCCGGTTGTCCGATTCGTTCGAAGCACTCAGCCAGCAGTTTCGCCGAGCCGAACACCAGCAACATTGCGAGCGCAATGTTGACATTGTCCGGAGATGTCGCGATCAGCCAGGCGGGTGCAAAGGACCCCATCTAAGAATAAGGTTCTCAAAAATTCAGAGTGCGTGCCTGAAACAAAAACGCCCGGAATCGGCAGGTTGCCGGTTCCGGGCGCAAGTTACTGCGTTCTTGCGAAGTTTAGCTGTGCCGGCGCCGGCGGATGATAGCGAGCGCCGTCAAGCCGAGTCCGAGGAATCCAAACGTTGCGGGTTCCGGTACCGCGGCCCCGGTAAACGTAGTGTTTTCGGAAATAACCAGCCCAAGTGCTCCCTGCGGACCGCCGCCCGCATTCGTAATGAATACCGAGCAAGCCGGGGAATTTGCGAGATTGCACTTCGTTACATCACCGGAAAAGAAATCGGTGAAGTACAGCGTGGATCCGATCAGATACATCTCGTTCGGTCCACTGAGATTCCCTTGGTACTGGCCGACTTGCGTACCATTCGATTGGAAAGTCTCGATGAAGCCAGTGCCGACATTCCCGCCGTTCGGTCCGGTATTCGAAATCTGGAAATCGCCGACGCCGTCGATCAACAGGAATCGGGGATCGCTCAAAGTATGCGACGCGTCCTGCTGAAAGAGCAGGGATGGGGATAGGCCGGTGGACAGCTTATAAATAGTGTCGGTGCCGCCGATAGGCGTGGAGACCAGATACAAGTTGCCGTCGGCGGGGCTGTACGTGATGCCGCGCGGGCGGTTCAATGAGAGCGCCGAGCCCTGCTGAACGCCGGCGGAGTCGAATTTGAAAACCTGATTTGAATTGAGCGCACTTACGTACGCATTGTTGGAGGCGTCGAACGCTACCGAGAACGGTCCAGTGGTCGCGCCGCCGGGCAGACTCAGAAACGTGCTCAGATTCAATGTCATCGGATCGAATTTCAGAAGCGATCCGGTCCCCAGTTCGTTGATGTACAGCTTTCCGCTGCTGTCCATCGTCAAACCAGTTGGTGCGTTGAAAATGCCAACCTGTCCCTGGTAAGCGCCAGAGGTGAGATCGTAAGCGTCGACTTGACCTGTATATTGGTTGGAAACGTAGATGCTGCCGCCCTGCGCTGGCAGTACCACTATCAGGGCCATGCAGAGTACGAAAGCAGATCCGAGTATCCTCGGAATCCTTAAGAACGAGTTACCCATAGTCCTCCTGTTTTGTTCTCCCTGGGGGTCACAAGTTACCCTAGTATACAGCCAAAACGTGCCGGAACCTACAACATTTGTCGGAACTCTGACGGAGGACGGAATTCGCGTCAATTGTTACGAAGACGCTGCTAAAACGAAGGGGATTGTCTTAGTACCGCTAAGGTTTAAGGGGGTAGGCCGTGAGCGGACGCCTCCGCCGGCGCCTCAGTTTTTCGACGCCTAGCTGATGGCATTCCGAAATCGTGTGACCTGGCCGCAACGCCTGCCTGCAGGCTACCACCACGAAGATGCAGGCGCCTGCGCCAACGAGCAGGCAGAGCGTCAAAACCACCCAGAGGATCCGAAAAAGGATCGGCATCCACGGATCCGTTGCCGACGAGATCGCTTCCAGCATCCTATCCTCCCCAACCTGTCGTGGATCATACTGCGGGTAAGAAGCGGAGTCAAGGTTTTTTGCGGCGACCGTGCCCGGTTTTGTGCCTGCCGGAACGGTACAATAAAGGTCCACCCGCATGGGCCGATTCTATTCCCGACCGGACCTGATCCAGGCGCGCTGCCGTTGGAAACAGGCTGGATTCACTGTTGTGTTTACCAACGGCTGTTACGATTTGCTGCACCCAGGCCATATCCGTTTACTCGAAATGGCTCGCAGTTTGGGCGATATCCTGGTTCTCGCCCTCAACTCCGATGCAAGCGTATCTCGCATGAAAGGACCCGGACGTCCGTTGATTCCGGAGTCCGGGCGCGCCGCGCTGGCGGTCTCGTTGGCCGCGGTGGATGCGGTGACGTTGTTTGACGAGGATACGCCGCGTGAACTCATCGCAGCCGTACTGCCGGATATTCTGGTGAAGGGCGCCGATTGGAGCCACTTCATCGCCGGGCGCGAAGAGGTAGAAGCCGCTGGTGGTAAAGTAATGACCCTGCCTTTACAACCCGGACACTCCACGACGAATCTGGCGTCCAAACTAATGGCCTCGAGCGGGCCGTCGATCCCGTGAAACACCCCGCCGTTCGCGAACTCTTCCAGGGGCCGGCCCGCCACCCGGCATTCCAGGAACTCGTGGCGCAGGTTCTGCACCGTGAGAATCAGAGGCTCTCCCTTTCGGGACTCACAAATACCGCCAAAGCTCTCTACCTGGTCCTGTTATGGCAAGCCGTCGAGCGGCCATTGCTGATCGTCGTCGATGGAAACCGCCAGGCCGAGAGCCTGTTCGATCTGGTGCACACGTTCTTCGAACTGCTCACCGACCGTCCGGATCTGCCGGATCCGCAGGTGATTCCCGCACTCGACGTGCTGCCCCATCAGCGCTTGTCGCCTCACACCGAAATCACGGAGCAGCGGGCCATCGGATTGTGGCGGCTGGCCACCCAGAAGGTTCCCATCACGATCACGCCCGCCGGTTCAGCGCTTCTGCGCACCGAAAACCCCGAGTTCTACCGGCAGCTTGCGCTGACGCTCCGGACCGGTGAAGAACTGCCGCTGGAGATGTTGACCGCGCATTTGGAAAGCATCGGGTATGAGCGCCGCGAGCCGGTTGAGATGGTCGGCGAATACTCGGTGCGGGGCGGCATTCTGGACGTGTTCCCAGCCGAATCGAATCGCCCTGTGCGTGTTGAGTTTTTCGGTGACGAGATCGATTCCATCCGCCGTTTCGATCCCGATACCCAGCGGTCGGTGCTGAAAGTTCCCGAAGCCACCGTGCTTCCGCTCGTTGAATATCCGCGCTCTCGCGAATTGTTCCACGAACTGGCGCGCACCATCGACTTCGAGGGAGTGGTAAGTCCGGGCGATGCGTTTCCGGGCTGGGAGTTTGTGGTGCCGATGAGCCGCCCTCGCAGCTCGTCGCTGTTGTCGTTTGCCGAAGATCCGCTGGTGGTGATCGATGAGCCCGAGCAGACCGCGGCCGCGGCGGAGCGGCTCTGGAAACGCCTCGCCGATCCGGATCGCGAGACGCCGGTTTCAGCCGAGGCGAACTTCTTCCGCTGGGGTGAACTCCAGGCCCAGATCGCGAATCGAACCGAACTGCAGATCCGCGAGTTGGAACTGGCTTCGTTTTCGCACGAATCGCTGCACATCCCGACGCGGCCATCGACGGCCTATCACGGCAGTATGCAGGTGGCCGTGGCGGAGGCGAAGACACTGGTGGAGCACGGCAATCGCGTCGCTTTCCTGGGTCCGACGATGGGCGAACTCGAGCGGCTGGCCGACATCCTGCAGGAGTATTCGGTCCCGTTCCAATTGGGAATCGACCCGAGCGGCGGCGGCCGCACGACCCTGACGGAACGGCCGTACCTGGCCGGGGCGATCGCCAGCACCTACCTGATCAAGGGCAATGTGAGCCGGGGCGTGGTGCTACCCGACGCGCGTCTGGTGCTGATTGGCAGCGACGATCTGTTCGACCGCTCGGACCTGGTGGCTCGACCGTCGCTGACCAAGGCCCAGATGACCGCTTTTGCGGCGGATATTGCCGATCTCAAACCCGGCGATTACGTCGTGCACACCACCCACGGAATCGGGAGATTCCTCGGCTTGCGGGAGATCGTCCAAGGCGAACAGAAGGGCGACTTCATGTTGCTCGAATACGCCGCCGAATCGAAGCTGTACGTTCCGCTCACCCGCATGGACCTGGTGCAGAAGTTCCGGGGTGCGGGCGAGGCCAAACCGCAGTTGGACCGCCTGGGCGGTGCCACGTGGTCGCGCACCAAGTCGCGAGTGAAAGCCAAGATGCGCGACATGGCGGACGAGTTGTTGAAACTCTACGCGCAGCGTCGCATGGCCGAAGGCTTTGCGTTTTCGAACGACAGCAACTGGCAGCGCGAGTTTGAAGACGCCTTCGAATACGCTCCCACCAAGGACCAGATCACCGCGGTCCAGCAGATCAAGCGCGACATGGAGAGCGAGCAGCCCATGGACCGGCTGCTGTGCGGCGACGTCGGATACGGCAAGACGGAGGTGGCTATGCGTGCCGCATTCAAGGCTCTGGCGGATGGCAAGCAGGTGGCCGTGCTCGCGCCCACAACCGTACTCGCCTTCCAGCACTATGAGACTTTCAAGCGCCGCTTTCAGCCGTTCCCGGTGCGTCTCGAGTTGATGAGCAGGTTCCGTTCGGCAAAGGAGTTAAAGGCGGTGGTGGCGGATGTCGGGGACGGCAAGGTGGATGTGGTCATCGGCACACACCGCCTGCTCTCCGGCGACGTTCAGTTCCGCGACCTCGGATTGCTCGTTGTCGATGAAGAACAGCGCTTCGGGGTGCGCCATAAAGAGCGGCTGAAGCAACTGAAGCAGAACGTCGATGTGCTGACGATGAGTGCGACCCCGATTCCCCGCACGCTGCACATGGCGCTTCTGGGCATTCGCGATATGTCGGTAATCGAGACACCGCCCAAAGACCGCCTGGCCATCCATACAGTGGTGGCGCACTTCGATGATGAACTGATCAAAACCGCGATTGAACAGGAGTTGGGCCGCGGGGGTCAGGTGTATTTCATCCACAACCGGGTGGACACGATCTTCGCTCGCGCGGCTTCGATCCTCGAACTTCTGCCGGAATGCCGTATCGGCGTTGGGCATGGGCAGATGGGCGAATCGGAACTCGAGAGAGTCCTGCTCGGGTTCATGCGGCACGAGTTCGATGTCTTCGTATCCACCACCATCGTGGAGAACGGACTCGACATTCCGTTGGCCAACACCATCATTATTGAGAATGCCGAACGCCACGGGCTGTCGGAACTGTACCAGTTGCGCGGCCGGGTCGGGCGTTCGAACCGGCGCGCGTATGCGTACCTGCTGATCCCGTTGGATACCGAACTCAGCGAGGTGGCCCGGAAACGGTTGGCGGCGCTCAAGGAGTTCAGCGACCTGGGTGCAGGGTTCAAGATCGCGGCTCTCGACCTGGAGTTGCGCGGGGCAGGGAACCTGTTGGGAGGCGAGCAGCACGGCCACATCGAAGCGGTGGGGTTCGACATGTATGTGCGGATGCTGGAAGAGACGGTACAGGAGCTTCGCGGCGAGGAAGTGCCGCTGGAGGTCCACTCGACGCTGAACCTGAACCTGGATATTCGAATCCCGGCCGAGTACATCGGGGACGAGCACCAGCGGCTTCGGGCTTATAAGAAGATTGCCGATGTGACCAGTCCCGAGCAGGGCGAGACGGTGGTTGCGGAGTTGTCGGACCGCTATGGTCCCGCGCCGGAAGCCGTCTTGAACCTGGTGCAGTTCTCGCTGCTGAAGAGCATGGCGCAAAGGGTTGGAGTGGAGGCAATCGACCGTCGCGCGGGTGCGCTCAACCTGAAGTTCCACGAGGCGGCGAAGGTGGATCCTACGCGGCTCATGAACCTGGTGAGCAATACGCCGGGAGCGCAGTTCACGCCTGCGGGAGTGTTGCGGGTGCCGGTGGATGGCGCCGGGAATCCGGCGGCGTTGCTGGCCTATGTGAAGGAACAACTCGATCACTTGGTGGCGGAGTGAGCACCGGCTGCAACTTTGCCATTGCATGAATTATTGCTTGGTGTTAATCTCTAGTTGTACGTGGATTGATTTAGGGCTGTTCGCGCGGCTTAGTTAATTGCAACCACGCTAAACAAGTGCTAAAGGCGGGTCGGTCTTCACGAGATTTCTAAACCCTTAGGGCCTAAAGCACCCTAGGGGCTTTTTATTTTCGGACCGCTCGCGCTTCTGTCACAGAAGGAGTGCAGCGATGAGCGTTGTTCCGGAATCGCCAGCCATTGGGCTGCGGGGCACCGGTGGCGAACTGGTCTTAGTGAGTGTCCGGGTGGATTCGCGCCTGCTGGAGGACATCCTCGAAGCGCTGGCGTCCGCCGACTTCCCCATTAACCCCGAGATCCGTCACGGTTACCCTGACACATCCGTCGAGTTTCCCGCTTACGAGAGCCAACTTGTTGAGATTCGGCGGCTGATAACCCGCGCCGGGGCAGGATCGGTGCAGCTACACGTGGAAGGTATGTTGGGTGTGATTGCCTGACGGCGGCGGAGGGGATTCGCCGCTCAACTGCCTGAGTCTGTCGGCTCCGACTGCCGGCAGCGTTTCTCGAGAGCCAACATGAGACGCGAATGAACCTCGTCGGGAATATTTTGCGCCTCGAGGCCCTTATATACCCGTATGGTCTTTTTGGTGGTGTCGAAGATGACGAAGCAGTTGGGGCACTCGGTGACGTGCGCATGGAGCCTGGCGCGTAACGCGACATCGACCGTGTCGTCGAGGTAATCGTTGAGCTCCTGCAAGAACTCCTTACAAGTAAGCAAAAACGTCGTCTCCTTTGCGCTTGAAGAAACGGGTCAGCTTCTCACGTAGTTGCAGGCGCGCGCGCAACAGGCGGCTCTTCACGGCGGGAACCGAAATATTGAGCGCCTTGGCCGTTTCTTCTGTACTCAACTCTTCGATGTCTCGCAATACAAAAACGGTTCGAAAAGCTGGTTTGAGGCTGTCAATGGCTTCATTGAGGATTCCAGCGAGTTCTTCCTGCGAGTATTTCTGCTCCGGATCCTCGTCCCAAACCGCGATCTCCCGGACGACGGTCTCCTCGCCTGTATCCACGGGTTCGTCCAGCGGAACGGTGCGGTCCGTCTTGCGCTTGCGCAACTTCATCAGCGCCTCGTTCACCGCAATTCGCACCAGCCAGGTGTAGAACTTCGAGTTGCCCTGGAAATCCCCGAGATGCCCCCACGCCTTCAGGAAGGTTTCCTGCAGGACGTCCTCGGCGTCTTCGTCGTTTTGTGTGATGTTTTTGGCCAACCGGTAGATCTTGCGCTCGTACCGGCGGACCAGGTCGTTGAACGCCGCTGCCTGGCCCTCGCGAGCACGGGTGACGAGTTCGAGTTCCTCCGTGTTCGCCGTATCGCTGGTAAGGTTGGTTTCCGCCACGTCTTCACTTGCCAGTCTAGCAGGCAGGTCAAGCCGGACGGTTGGTGGATTCGCCCGATTGGGCTATACTCTCGCTGTGGCACCCATGGTTTGCCCGGAGTGTAATAGTCCGGAAATAAATCGCTCACGCAGACGGACCTTTCTGGACCATCTGCTGGCGTTAGTCGGCTATTTTCCGTACCGTTGCGCCAGTTGTTCGCACCGGTTCCGGCAATGGGGTAATGTCCAGCGCCACACCGCCGAACCTTGAGCACTCGGATTGGGATCAGGCCTGTTGAACAGAGGCCGTGCGCTCGAGTTTGCCCCAGCCGACTACGCGGCCCCGGAGTGCGAACAGAATCGATTTGCCGAGCACATACTGCATGAGACCGCGGAAATAGATTCGCTGGAAGAACAGCAACTTCAGATCCGCCGGGCTTTCGCCTTCTAACGCGTAGGCCAGCAAGGCCGTGAGTCCCTCCAGCAGGAAGAAACCAAAGTAGAACAGCAGGACGATGTGCCAGTTGCCGGCAAACAGCGCGATGATCATCGCAATCTCGGCAAACGGTGAGATAGCGGCCAGAGCTACCTGGAAGAGCCAGATGCTCGGCATCGCGAGAAGCCCGAGGAATCCGAATCGGGGATCGAAGGTTACCGCCCGATGCTTCCAGGCAGCCTGGAGAGTTCCGAACGACCAGCGGAAGCGCTGCTGGGCGAGAGCCTTCGTGGTTTCCGGCGCCTCGGTGTAAGCGATCGCCTTCTCCTCATATCGGATCCTATAGCCCAGACGGCGGATGGCGAGGGTCAGGTCCGTATCCTCGGCCAGCGTGTCATGCCCGAACCCACCGAGTTCCTCGACTAACCGGCGCCGCCAGGCGCCGACCGCACCAGGCACTACCGTGATGGCGTTCAGCAGGTCGAGCGCGCGGCGGTCCAGGTTGAACCCGCAGACATACTCGATGGATTGAAACCGCGTGATCCACTTCTGGCGATTGCCGACTTTGGCGTTGCCGGACACCGCGCCGACTGTCTCGTCGGAGAAATGCCGGACCATATATCCGATGGCGCCCGGAGAGAAGATGGTGTCCGCGTCCACCGCCACCAGAATGCCGTTGTGCGCCTGCCGGATGGCATGATTCAGCGCCGCCGATTTACCGCGATTCGGTTGGGTGTACACGCGGACGCGCGGATTCTGCTCGAACTCACGCTCCAGAACCACGAGCGTCGCATCCTTGGAGCCGTCGTCGACCACCACCACTTCTAGATCCTGATAGCCGCTGTTCAGTATCGAGTGGACGGTTCTCACGATCACCTTCTCCTCGTTATACGCGGCAATGATCACCGATACGGACGGCCGGTATGACGGGTCGAACGTCCGCCGCCGGGCGACAAATTTCTGAATCGTCGCGAGCACTCCGTACACGAGGCTGCGTGCCAGGGTGAGATAGATCGCGAGCAGGAACAGCATCCCGATCATCAGTTTGAAACTGCCCTTGGCATCGAGCGCACGGCCCTCGATATTGGCCCAGCGATTCTCGCCCGGAGCCGGCAGGGGCATCAGTTCCGCGCGGGTCTTGCCCATCAATTCATTCAGCGGCACGAACTCGTACCCTTGCGCGCGAAGTTGCTGGATAATCCTGGGCAGTGCCTGAATAGTCGCCGTGCGGTCGCCACCCGCATCGTGCAGCAGAATGATGTGTCCGGGTTGAGCCTCGTTGAGGACTTCCTGGACGATGTCATCGGCGGTAATGCCCTTCTGCCAGTCGCGGGGATCGATCCGCTCGCCCACTGTGATGTAGTTCATCTGCTGCGCGCGGAGAATGGGCATGATTTCCGCGGGAGTCTGCGGTTCACTATCGGCGTTGTAGGGCGGCCGGAATAACGTAGTGGAGCGGCCGGTGGCGAACTCGATGAGACGCTGCGTCGCGGTGAGTTGGCGATCTGTACTCTCCGCGCTGATGGCCGCCACGTTCGGGTGGCTGTACGTATGATTGCCGATCAGGTGTCCTTCGTCGTATTCACGCCGCAGCAGGTCGGGGTGGCCTTCGGCGTTTACACCCACCACGAAGAACGTCGCTGGGGCTTTGTACTCCTTCAGGACATCGAGAATCGCCGGCGTGTAAGTGGGGTCTGGGCCGTCGTCGAAGCTGATGGAGACCATCTTCCGCTTCGGGTTGGCCGCGTTTCCGCTCGCCTCCAGAACGTAGTACGAAGGATACTTCTGGTACTGCTCGCGGAAGTCGCCATCGGCCAGGCGCCAGACGTTTCGCCGGCCGTCGTGCGGCGTTTCGACAATCCGCAGGATGTCACCGTCGCCGTACTGGCTGACGGCCTTGTTCGCAGTCAACTCGAACAGCGTCCATGGCTGGAAGGTATCGTCCGGCCATTTGTGATCGTTCAGGACCGTCCACAAGCCGGGGTCCTCAGCCCCCAGGCGCCAGATGGCCATGCCGCGGAATCCAGCGTCTCCAATGTCGCCGGCCTGATTCAGCGCGGTGACTGCATCCAGGAACCAAACCTCGTGACGCTGACCGGCGCGCGTGTATCGCAGCACCGGATTGTCCGGGCCTACCGCCCAGTCGATGGAGGCCTTGTTCTGTTGCGCGGCGGCGATCACGTCGCTGAATTTGACTTCAGTCGCACCGTGCCCCCCGATGATCCAGTCGTACCCGTAGTTTCCAAATCCGATCACAGTCTTGTTCGCGGGCAGCAGTTTCGACAGACGCTCTAGCTGGCCGTCGAACCAATCGATACTCGCCACCGGTCCAGGTTCGCCCGACTGGTAGTGCTCGTCATAGACCATCGGGACGATGTAGTCGTTCAATTCACCCAGACGCTTCAGGTCGTAGGCATCGTCATCCGCCGGGACGGCTTCCGTGACCAGGAACCCGGCGGGCGCGAGTTTTGCCCGAAGTTGCGTCATGAACTCGACCATGGCTTCGCGGTCGTGCGAGGGCAGGTCTTCCAGATCGATGTTCACGCCGGCGAACTTGTGTTCTACCAGGTTGCTGTAGATGTTGTTGATCAGATCGGCGCGATGATCCGGATCGGTGATGGCAGAGTGCAGGTCGCCCGCCTGCCAGCCCTGGCGGAAGTTGGTGAGCATCGCGAGGATCGGCAGATTCGCGTCGGCGGCGATGCGGATGATGGTGGCATCGGACTCGTCGGTAATATCGCCCTTGCCGTTGGCCAACGTCAGCCATTCGGGAACCAGGTGCGTCAGGCGGTTCAGATTCAAACGGAGCGAAACGGCGCTGGCCTCGTCCCAGTTGACGTAGTAGCCGAAGACGAGCGGTTGGTCATCGCGCACACGAGCGGCGAACTTCTGGTGGACGACCGGAGTCGCTCCGCGCACCAGCTTCATCTTCTCTTTCTCGTGTTTGAGCGCGTAGGGCAGGTTGACGCGAGCCTTTTGGCGCCCGATGATGCCCTTTACTTCAGCGAGATTGCCGACGTGTGCGATGCTGCCCAGGCCAAGCGTCGGAAGCTGCGGGCTGGTTAGGACGCTGAGGATGATCAGCACCGCGACCACGACCGTCAGCACGGCCCCGATCTGAGCAAGTCGCCGGAAGCGGGACCAGCGCTTGCCCGTCGGGTCGTGAAAAATGAAGCTTTGTTCCATCGAGCGGAGGAATTCCCCTACGTTGTTCGATGGTTTGCGCGACGCGGAAGTGACGCTTCCGATGCTTAAAGTTCGATTAAACCACCGCGGCGGCGGCGGCGGCGGCGGCTTGGCCGATCATCAACGTGTCGGTCCGCACTTTATCCCATTCCCGCACGATGAAACCGTTCAGTTCAAAGAAGCGGCGAATCCGCGCCGAGCCCCATCCCGCGATGTCTTCCAGGATCGGAACCAGCACGCTGAGCGCGTCGTCGCTCAGGATGGTGCGGGCGGCGATCTGCATAATGAACTTATTCTCCGATACCGCGATGGTCATGCCGTTCAGCCGGTTTACGTGCATCATGACGTGAACGTCGGAGCTGCCGTCGCCAACGTAGACGACGCGATCGTGACCAATCATCAACTCCGCCCGCAGAGCGTCGACCACGGCCACTTTGCCGTAACCGGCCGACACCCGGACGATAGACTCGATCTCGCCGGTCGATTCGGCATATCGAAAGTGCGTGCCGAAAATGTGATCCTCGGGCACGATGCCTTCGAGCGCCGACTGGATCACTTCCTGTGGAGCGGCCGACGCGACATAGAACGAGAAATGGCGGTCGTCGATGTTCTCAATTAGCTTCGACAGAAGCTTGATGTTCTGTTTCAAACGGATCCGCTTACCGGCCTCGATGAGGTGCTCGCGGCGCACGCGCCGGTACTCCGGGTCGTGCAGCAGCAGATAGGCAAGTTCTGCGCCCTGTTGCACCAGGTGGATCTGCGACAGTCCGTTGATTCGTTCGGCGAAGTTTCCCAACCCGAGCATCTCGCTGAGGACGATGCCCGAATCGTTGAAACTTAGGGTCTGGTCAAAGTCGCTCCACGTCCGGATTGTGGGGATCGACGACGTGGAGTACGCGAGTCTGCTACCGGTGCCGCTGACCACGATTCATCAGCCCTGCCGCGAAATCGGCGAAGCGGCGTTGGACGCGATGCTGGACCGGATCGAGCGTCCCGGGCGTCCGGTACGCGACATGCTGCTGGAGTGCAGCCTGGTGGTCCGCCAGTCCTGCGGGGCAAGGACCGATCAGGTACGATGAATCGTGGAGGAATGGCCGAGTGGTTTATGGCAGCGGTCTTGAAAACCGCCGACGGGGTAACTCGTCCGGGGGTTCGAATCCCTCTTCCTCCGCCAGACTCAAGGTCTTAAGTTAGCCTGGCACTCAGCGTTCTTCTCGCGACGCAATTACCGCGTCCGCAAACGATCTTGGAATTGATGCCAGAGCGCTTCGAACCTCGTCAAGACTAATATCGTCGTGTTTTGCCGATTCCCATTCTTCTGGATCGAAATAAGTGGCCACATCGGCGGCTGTGGCGGGAGTCAAGGGTAGGTGCTGCATTGGCGCTTACTCCCCCGCCAGAGTCAGCGCGAATAGCGTATCCCCCGCGCCGGCGATCACGTACTGCTTGCCATCCAGCATCCAAGTCGACGGCCCGTTCGATACCGGAGCCGTCAAGCGCTGGTTCCAGAGGATCCTGCCCGACGCCGGATCGAACGCAGTCAGCCCACCGGAATCGCCGGTGAAGAGCAACTTCCCCGCCGTCGTCAGAATCCCGCCGCTCAGTCCGCCGGAACCGGATCCGCGCTGCTCGTGTTCATGCTTCCAGCGGATGGCGCCGGTCCGGACATCGATCGCCAGTAGCGCCGATCGCGCGTCAAAGGTTGGGCCGCCTCCGCCGCCATAGCCCTGCGGTTCGTCCGACGTGTCGTAGAGATACGCGATCCCGTAGCCGAGGGTCGCGTTCAGATAGAATAACTCCGTTTGCGGATCATAACTCGGCGGTGGCCAGTTAGTGGCGCCGAATGCCGGCATGTCGATCATCGACCCGTCCACCTTCGGCTCCTTGGCCGGATCGGGGATCGGCTGCCCTTTCGAATCCACTCCCTTGGCCCAATTGCCGGTACCGGCGAACGGCTTCGAGACCAGATTCTCGCCCGTCACCCGATCGAGCAGGAAGAACCAGCCGCACCGAGCGGCTTGCGCCAGCAGTTTGCGCTTCTTTCCGTTGATGGTCGCATCGAACAGCACCGGCGTTTCGACGTTGTCCCAGTCGTGCGTGTCGTGCGGCGAGGCTTGGAAATACCACACGAGTTTGCCAGTATCGGGGTTCAACGCCACGATCGAGGCCGTCCACAGATTCGCACCCTTGCGGCTCTGTCCCGCAAATACAGGATTCGCATTGCCGGTGCCCCAGTAGAGCAGATTCAACTCGGGATCGTACGTCCCCGGCAGCCACGTCATCCCGCCGCCATGATCCATCGCACCCTGATTCGGCCACGTCTCCGAACCCGGATCGCCGGGCTTCCGCGGCGAACTCCACCATCGCCACTGCAGGTCGCCGGTCTCCGGATCGCGGGCTTCGAGATATCCGCGAACATCCATCGCATCGCCGCCAACGCCTACCATCACGTGATTCTTCACAATCAGCGGGGCCATGGTGGTGAAGTACTGCAGTTTCTCATCGGCCACCTTCTTTCGCCAGCGCTCCTTGCCGTCCTTCGCGTTCAGCGAGATGAACCAGCCATCCGGCGTCAGGAAATAGAGCCAGTGGCCGTACATCCCCACTCCGCGCTGTCCCACCAGGTGGCCGCCTTTATCTTCGAAATCGAACTGCCAGATGGGCTCGCCCGTGCGTGCGTTGACCGCGAATACGTGGTCGGGAATGGTGAAGTAGAGTATGCCGTCTACCATCAGCGGCGTCGATTTGATGGTCGGGTCACCCACTCCGCGCTGCGGCCCGACACCACGGATGCGATAGATCCAATCGATCTTCAGACGACTGACCGTCGACTGGTTGATCTGCTCGAGGTCGCTGTATCGGCGCCCTGAGTAGTCGCCGTTGTAAGTGGGCCAGACGTCTTTCGGCTGGTCGAACAGCGTAAGCGTGCGGAGGTCGAGCTGCTGCGTGAACGCCGCCCCGGCGGCAATTAGGAGAAGGCAGAGCGCTCTCATTTCAAGGTCACCAGGTAAGCAGCCAAGTCGTGAATTTCCGCATCCGTGTACTTGGGCAGCAGAGCGCGATGGCCGGCCAGTTTATCGTCGTGATGAATCTTCACGTCCGGCACCCGGAAGTAGTGATACTGGCCCGAAGAGTCCCGAAGCGACAGGTCGAAATCGTTCAGCGTTTGCACTTTACCGGTGATGTTCTCGCCGGCCGGTGTGGTAACCGTCACTGTCTCGGAGTCCCTCGATGCCGGCCACAGAAGGCGGGCCTGCATCAGAGCGGGTTGCGGAAATCGATCGCCGATCTTCGCCAGGTCCCCAGTCACCGAATGGCACTTCGCGCAACCTCCCGCACCGTTGAAGAACGCCTCGCCCTTCTTCGGATCGCCGCTGGTCTGATTCCGCAGATTGCTGTATTGCGTGTTGTAAGTGCCGCGATTGGCGGTCAGTTCGATCTGCTGTTTCAGGAACTGAGAGATGTCGTAGATATCGTCCTTCGAAAGATCCGGAAAAGCTGGCATCCCCGACTGCGGACGTCCGTTCTTCACAACGGGCCCGATCTCCTCGCCCTTCTCATCGTGCAGGACCGTGACGGATCGCAGCAAGTTAGGAGCCTGTGCGCCGCGTCCGGTGGGGCCATGGCACATTCCGCAGTTCTGCTGATAGATCGGCTCGCCCTTCTTGGCGGCTGCTTCATCGGGGGCGGGTCCGAGTCCCAGAAACTCGCGAGTCCCCTCAGCGCCGCGCGCCGGACGCCGCTTTGCCGGGGCTGGTTGATCCTGCGCGGATGCGATGACGCAGACCAGCATGCCCGCAGCAACGGCGATTCTCCAGAATCGAAACATTATGTGATTTATACTACCGTGCTGGTGGGTGGCTTCGCGCCGTCAGTGCGTGCCCACCAGGAGTTTACGACCGCGTGCGACGATGCTGCCGCCCCTTGGTTCGTCGGTGATGGCGAACCCGGTCACCTGGTCCAATTCCGTACCTGGATTCGAGATCAGCAGCCCTCGGCCGCCGGCATCGCGGCTCACCAGACCGGCGCTCACAACTGATGGCGCCGTGCTGCGAAGCACCCACAGCTGATAGCACTTGTGCTGGGGCAGGCGTGGCAGATTGTTCGCCATGAACACGAGTCCGCCAGCGCGCGACCAGACGGCCCGAGCCTCCGCCGCACGCACTTCCGGATCGACGACGTTCAACACGATCTCACCGTCGGGCCTCGCCGCGAGCATCGCGACCATTGACTCATACCGGGCGGCCTCACGACTCCATTGGCTGTACACGAAAAGGAGAGCGGCTAGCGATCCAGCCGCCACCACCCAGGGCAGCAACGGCCACCAGTTCCGGTTCGCCGCACGTGGATGCTGCCGCGCCAAAAGACTGATGGCCGACTGCATCTTTTTCGATTCCAGGAAATTAGTCTGGCATGCGGAGCACTCACGGAGATGCAGGCTCATCTCCTCTTGGAGGTCGGCGTCCAACGCGCCCAGCGCCAGCAGGTGCCAATCCTGCTGATAACGGCAGCACGGCTGCTTCATCACTCGTTACAAAGATGCCCAGGCTCGCCGTCGTGAGTTAATAATCGCGGCCGCTACCAATCCACCACAGATCCGTCATCGGCGTCATAACTCTCCTGGTTCCGCCAGTCATGGTGGATCTTATCGGCCATCGCGTTCTCATCGAGTTCAATGCCCAGTCCAGGACCGGTTGGAAGATCGAGGTAGCCGTCACGAACATGGAACGGCTGCTTGATGTATCCCTCGCCGAGCGAGACCTGCTCCTGGCACAAGAAGTTCGGAATCGATGCGGAAATCTGCACGCCTGCTGCGAGCGAAATCGGACCCAGCGGATTGTGCGGCGCGACGCTGGCATAGTAGGCCTCGGCCATACCCGCAATCAACCGGACTTCGGTGATTCCGCCGGCATGGCAGAGGTCGGGCTGCAGGATGGTGGCGGCGCGCTTCTCCAGCACTTCACGGAATCCCCACTTCGTGAATACGCGTTCGCCGGTCGCGATCGGGAGAAACGTGCCGCGCGCGATCTCGGCCATTACGTCGTGATTCTGAGCCTGGCACGGTTCCTCGATGAACATCGGCTGAAATGGTTCCAGTGCCCTGATCAGTACCTTTGCCGTCGCGGGACTTATGGCGCCATGGAAATCGATCGCCAGGTCGACGTTCTTTCCGACTACCTTCCGCAACTCGGCGAACTTCTCTGCTGCGTACTCGATTTCCGCCGGCGTCTCGACGTATCGCGATGGACGGCGCTTGGCCGGGCCGGTCTTGAACGCGGTGAAGCCCTGCGCGAGTGATTTGCTGATCTGTTCGGGAGTGTTGGCGTGCGCGTAGACGCGGATCCGGTCCCGCGTGGGTCCGCCGAGCAACTCGTATATCGGCACACCCAGTGCCTTGCCCTTGATATCCCACAAGGCCTGATCGATTCCGCTGAGCGCGCTGGTCAGGATAGGACCGCCGCGATAGAACGCATGCCGGTAGATCGCCTGCCAGTGGTGCGCTACCCGCCGCGGATCCTTGCCGACCAAATACGGCTCAATCTCCTTCACCGCCTCCGCGCAGGTGAGCGCGCGGCCCTCGGTGATGGGCTCGCCGAGTCCGACGATGCCCGCGTTGGTGTAGACCTTGAGGAACAGCCAGCGCGGCTTCACCAGGATGGTCTCCAGTTTGGTGACCTTCAGGTTGTCCTTCGGAGGAACCGGGGCGTTCCGGGCATTCATGTCGCGTTCAGAGCGGGTTTGCGCGGCGGCGTTCCAGCCGACACTGGCAAACGCGGCCGCGAGGACGGAGCGGCGATCGATGGATTTCATTGCCTATTCAGGCTATCGCCGGAGCGGCTGTCAGGCAACTCTGCTATCGCCGGTTCCGGAATCGAATTCCTGCCGATAACAGAACGAACCCGATCCCGAACAGCGTGTAGGTGCCGGGTTCCGGCACGCTCGCGGCTTCCAAAAACGCCGGATCCAGACGGAAAGCATGCTCCACTCCATCCAGCGTGCCGGCTCCCGTGATCTGGCCGAGATCGTTGATGCCATACGCCTGCGTCAACTCCCATCCGGTCAGATTCGTCACCATCGAGTTCAGATCGATCATCGCGCCGTTCATGTACAGGAATGCATGATTCGTTCCGTTGGCCATTGCCGAGTAACCGATCACCCAGCCCGAGTTGTTGATGCCGTACGCGAAGCTGGAATCGCCGCCGAGTGTTCCCAGATCCTGCACCGATCCGTTAGTCCAGACTGCTGCATGCGCGTAACCCCAAACGTCGGAACTGTGCCCAGCCACCTGTCCGTGATCGTTGATCGCGAACGCCCGGCTGCTGCCGCCTAGCGAATCGAGGACAGTAAATCCGCCGCCGGACGACCAGACGTAAGCGCTTGGCGCGTACCACTGATCCATCGCCGTGCCGGCGACCATCCCTGCACTGTTGATGGCGTACGCCGCGGACCATGCGGAACCTGGCAGCGATACGTCGACCGCAGAGCCCGCCGAATACACCACCGCCCGCCCGTCCCCATTGGCGTCTTCCGACATTCCCGCCACCTGATGCTGATCGTTCACGGCGTTGGCATACGTGTTGTACCCGCCCAGGCCCGTGAGCGTTTGCGCGGTGCCGCCTGTCCAGAGGGTCGCCTGGGCCTGGCCGCTGGTGTACGATGTCCCCGCCACTTGCCCGGCGTTATTAATTCCGTACGCGGACGCGCCGTCCGACCACGCCGGCGTGAGATCTACCTGCGAGTTCACAAAAGAAAACGCTCGCAAATTACCCGAAGCATCAGAGCCGTATCCGGCCACTTGTCCGAACTGGTTGATGGACGATCCGGTTGTCTGCCATCCGCCCATGGTCCCCAGATCCTGAATGGTCAACGAAGTCGCACCTGCAACCGACGCCACCATTACTGCCGCAATGCATCCGCTCAGTTTCATTTGCGGATTCAGTATGCGGCCTGGCCACGCGACGATAAATCACCAGGATGGCCTAACTTACTGTGGTACTGAGACGCGCTGCACCTGCCGCTCCAGTACTAGATCGGTTCGGGTTATTTGGTAATGCCAACCTGCGACAGCAGCCAGGCGTACTCGAAGGCCTGTTCCTTTAACCGGTCGTACCGGCCCGACGCGCCACCATGACCCGCGCCCATGTTGACCTTCAACAGCAGCGGATTCTTATCCGTTTTGAGTGTACGGAGCCGTGCCACATACTTTGCCGGTTCCCAATACATCACTTGGCTGTCATTGAGGCTTGTGGTGACTAACATCGCCGGATATGCCCGCTTCTCCAGATTGTCGTACGGGCTATAACTCTTCATGTAGTCGTAGGCTGCTTGCTCGTTGGGATTACCCCACTCGAGATACTCCCCGACAGTAAGTGGCAGACTCGCGTCCATCATCGTGTTCATCACATCCACAAAAGGAACCGCGGAATGCACCGCGCGAAACAGATCGGGACGCTGATTCACGACCGCACCCATCAGGAGTCCGCCCGCGCTGCCGCCCTCGATCACTAACCGGTCCGAAGACGTCCACTTATTCTTTACCAGAAACTCGGCGCTATCGACGAAATCGTTGAACGTGTTCTTCTTCTTCATCAGCATGCCGTCGTCGTGCCAGGTCTCGCCCATCTCGTCGCCGCCGCGGATATGCGCCAGCACGTACGTCATGCCGCGATTGAGCAGGCTGAGCCGCGAACTCGAGAACGTGACCGGCATCCCGAGTCCGTACGATCCATACGCGTACAGGAACAGCGGCGCCTTGCCATCCCGCTTGAATCCCTTCTTGTAGACGATCGACAAAGGGACTCGAACGCCGTCGCGCGCCGTCGCCCATACCCGTTCCGATACGTACTGCGCCGGATCGTAGCCACCCAGCACCTCCTGCTGCTTGAGCAGAGTCGCTTTGTGAGTGGCCATGTCGTAATCGAAGACGCTCGACGGGGTGATGAAGCTCTGATAGCTGTAGCGATACACCGAAGTGTTGAATTCCGGATTGCCCGCTGGAAACACCGAATAGACCGGTTCGGAGAACGCGATGGTGTGCCACTCGCCCGTCCCGAAGTGGTGAACGCGCAGGCGATTGATGCCCTCGTGCTTCTCGCGAACCACGCCGTAGTCCTGGAACAGATCGATGCCCTGCACCAGCACGCCAAGTGTGTGTGGGACGAACACTTTCCAGTTCTTCGGATCGGGGTCGGAGTCCGGCGCGGTCAGGATCTGGTAGTCCTTCGCGTTCTTGTCGGAGCGGATGTAGAACAGGTTTTCCCGATGATCGACGTCGTAACGATGCTTCTTCTCGCGCGGAAGGAACACGCCGAAGTTCGCGGCGGGCTCGGTGGCTTTGAGGTAGCGGACTTCGGTGGTGTCCGTGCTCTCAATGTCGAGAAACAGATACTGCTTGTCGCGAGTACGGCTCAGCCCGATCCGGTACAGTTCGTCGGTCTCGTTGTACAGTTGCTCCGGCGCGGTACCGCCTAGCACGTGCCGGAACACGCGGTCGGAGCGCTTGGTCACCGGATCTTCGGTGGTGAAGAATATCGTCTTGTTGTCCGTCGCCCACTGCGCCGACGTGACGCGCTCCGCGTTGTCGGGCAATGTTGCACCCGTACGAAGATCCTTCACGTGGAGCGAGTACTGGCGGAATCCGGTGGTGTCGACGGTGTAGGCCAGCAGGTTCGAATCGTCGCTCACCGCAAACACACCGAGCCCGAGAAAGCTGTGGCCCTTGGCGAGTTCGTTCAGGTCCAGCAACACCACTTCCGGGGCATCCATGCTGCCCTTGCGGCGGCACTGGATCTGGTACTGCTTTCCTTCCTCCGTCCGGGAGTAGTAGAAGTACCCGTCGCGGCGCACCGGCACGCTGAGATCCGTCTGTTTGATGCGCCCCAGCATCTCCTCATAGAGGGCCGCCTCAAACGTTTTGATGTCTTTTGTCATTCTATCGGTGTAAGCGTTCTCCGCTTCCAGGTAGTGGATGACATCGGGATTCGACTTCTCGTGCAACCAGTAGTAGTGATCGACGACGGTTGCGCCGTGCCGGACTTCCCGGCGCTCTATGCGTTTCGCAACGGGCGGTTGAATGCTCGGATCGGCGGAAATCAAAGGGGTCAGGGTCAATGTGACAACTCCGGCAAAGGCCAACGAACGATGTAACATGCGGAACTCTCCAGACAGAGATGGACGATGCGTTCGGGCAAGTGGTTGAGATTTCGAACTGTTTCTCCCCATTATCCAACGAAACGCCCGGACAAATTGCGCCCCATGCGAGTAACTCCTGCATCTGAGTGTTCGTCTAACCAACATGTTCGCTGGTGCGTGAGCCCCGTTAGCAGCCCTCCAGGGACTCCGAACTATTCACGATTGAGATCTGATATGGCAACCAAGACGCCCGTGCGGCCGGTCCACCACGACGACGAGCCGCTTGTTGGAATTCCTCCGGAACCGCCTGTGCGGAAGCGCCGAAGTTACGCGTGGGTATGGCTGTTAGTGCTCGCCGTAGCTGGCTATTTCGGCTATCGCTATTACCAGCGCACCCACGTTCAATCGACAGCCGCGACGGCGGCGCAGGGCCGCAATGCGAAACCGCGAGTGATTCCAGTGGTAACGGCTCCGGCCAGGGCTGGCGACATGCCGGTGTTTCTTCGGGGACTCGGCACGGTCACGCCGCTCAATAATGTCACCGTGAAAAGTCGTGTGGACGGGCAGTTGATGGCCATTCATTTCACGGAAGGGCAGCATGTCAACCAGGGCGACCTGTTGGCAGAGATTGACCCGCGTCCGTTCGAAGTCCAACTGGCCCAGGCCCAAGGCCAACTCGCTCGCGATCAGGCGCAGTTGAACGATGCACAGGCGAATCTCGGAAGGTATCAGGCGCTCTGGAAGGAACAGGTAATTGCGCGCCAGCAACTCGACACGCAGCAGGCGACCGTCGGGCAGTTTCAAGGCGTTCTCGAAACCGATCGCGCGGCGATTGCCAGTGCGAGGCTGCAACTGACCTATGCGAAGATCACGGCGCCCATCAGCGGGCGCGTCGGTCTGCGGCAAGTCGACGCCGGCAATATCGTCCGGGCCGCGGATGCGAGCGGATTAGTGACCATCGCGCAGATGCACCCCATCGCCGTGCTGTTCACCATTCCCGCCGACAATCTTCCGCAGGTACTTGCGAAACTCCGTGTCGGCGCGAAACTCCGGGTAGATGCTTACGATCGCGACGATAAAACGAAAATCGCGAGCGGCACTCTGCTCACCGTCGATAATCAGATCGATCCCACCACCGGAACGTCGAAGCTGAAAGCTGTTTTCAACAACGACAACAATGTGCTGTTCCCGAATCAGTTCGTCAATTGCCATCTGCTGCTCGATACCCGGCACAACGTCGTTATCATCCCCGCGCCGGCCATCCAGACCGGACCGCAGGGCAGCTTCGTCTTCGTAGTCGCCGGTGGGCACGCCACCATGCGCCCGGTCACCGTCTCGATGACCGAGGGCGGCGATGTCGCGGCCGAAGGCATCCAGCCGGGCGACCTGGTAGTTACCGACGGCCAGGACAAACTGCAGGACGGCAGCAGCGTAGAGTCGCGCAGACCGGGCGGAGCAGGCGGAGCACGGGGTGCGGGTGCTGCTGCCGGTACGGGCGCCGGTGCCGCTGCCGGATCCCGGAGACACGCGAAGTGAACCCATCGCGGCCGTTCATTCTGCGGCCCGTCGCCACTTCGCTGCTGATGGCGGCAATCCTGCTGGCGGGCTTTGTGGCCTTCAAGCAACTGCCAGTGTCGGCGCTTCCGCAGGTCGACTATCCGACCATCCAGGTGCTCACCTTCTATCCAGGCGCGAGCCCACAGGTGATGGCGTCGTCGGTGACCGCGCCGCTCGAACGCCAGTTCGGCCAAGTGCCCGGACTCAAGCAGATGACCTCCACCAGTTCCTTTGGAAGCTCGGTCATCATTCTCCAGTTCGCCCTCGATCTCAACATCGACATCGCCGAGCAGCAGGTGCAGGCCGCCATCAACGGCGCCGGTACATTCCTGCCGCACGATCTCCCGAATCCGCCGATCTATTCCAAGAGCAACCCGGCCGACACGCCGATTCTGACCCTCGCGCTCACCTCCGAGAGTCTGCCGCTGACCAAGGTGGAGGACTTCGCCGATACAACGCTCGCGCAGAAAATTTCGCAACTGCCTGGCGTGGGACTGGTCAGCATCAGCGGCGGTCAGCGTCCGGCTGTGCGGATCCAGGCGAACCCGACCGCGCTCGCCTCCTACGGCTTGAGCCTCGAGGACCTGCGAGTCGCGATGACGCAGGCCAACGTGAATCAGCCGAAAGGCAACATCGAGAGCGAGCGCCAGGCGTACACTATTAACGCCAACGATCAGTTGACCTCGAGCGATCAGTACCGCCCGCTGATCATCGCCTACCGCAATGGGGCGCCAGTCCGGCTCGAAGATGTCGCGAACGTGATCGACGGCAGTGAGAACGTCCGGCAAGCTGCGTGGATGAACCAGACGCCTGCGGTGATTCTGAACATCCAGCGGCAGCCCGGAGCCAACATCATCGCGGTAGTCGACCGCATCGAAAAGCTGCTGCCGCAACTGAAGGCTTCGCTTCCGCAGGCCGTCAATATCCGGGTGCTGACGGATCGCACCACCACCATCCGCGCGTCGGTGGAAGATGTCGAGTTCGAACTGATGCTCACTGTCGCGCTCGTCGTGATGGTGATCTTCCTGTTCTTGCGAAATCTCGCCGCCACCGTTATCCCCAGCGTGGCTGTGCCACTGTCGATCGTCGGCACGTTCGCCGTGATGTACCTGCTGGGCTACAGTCTCAATAACCTGTCGCTGATGGCGCTGACCATTTCCACCGGATTCGTGGTGGACGATGCCATCGTGATGATCGAGAACATCACGCGCTACATCGAAGAGGGCGAGCATCCATTGCGCGCCGCGCTGAAGGGATCCGAACAGATCGGGTTCACCATTCTGTCGCT
Source organism: Bryobacterales bacterium (assembly GCA_038322675.1). Classification (GTDB taxonomy): domain Bacteria; phylum Acidobacteriota; class Terriglobia; order Bryobacterales; family Bryobacteraceae; genus TMP-7. The sequence goes on along the minus strand of JBBQGE010000073.1, from coordinate 147 downwards.
GACCATTTCGCTCATCGCGGTGCTAATTCCGCTGCTGTTCATGGGCGACATTGTGGGACGGCTGTTCCGCGAATTCGCCGTGACGCTGGCCGTGACGATTCTTGTGTCCGCCGTAGTGTCGCTGACCCTGACCCCGATGATGTGCGC
>JBBQGE010000072.1:0-32426 GCA_038322675.1 Bryobacterales bacterium | reverse complement strand
GGATGTGAATAGTGGGGGCGTGTGGACGTCGACCGACAGCGTCTATGTGAGTTATGACGCGAACGCGGGGCGGCTGTATTTCAACGACGGCAGTTATTGGGTGATGGGCTGTATGTCGGCGGGGACGGAGATGGATGCCGGATCGATGTACCCGACGGTGGTCGAGGATACGAACGGGAACCAGGTATTTTTCCGGTACCAGGCGGGCCAGGGGCTGTCGTGGCGGGATTCGAGCGCAAGGATCGCGCAGATTGAGGATGTGCGTGCGGTGGGGAATAGCCTTGATCCGGGTTACTCGACGTACAATTTCGTGTATGACGATGGGCCAGTGGTGCCGCACCTGATGAATGTGTTGAGCGCAATCAGCACCGCGGAGTCGTATGTGTTCGCGATGGGTGGGATGCAGGCGCTGAATGATCCGTTTGGCGGCGCTAGCTTTGGGAGCACTTACTATTTGCAATCGGTGATGCTGCCGATATCGGGATTGCATTATCAGTTTGAGACTAACTCGTGGGGTGGGCTGACGAAAGCGACATTCCCGTATGGCGGATATTTGCGGTGGGATTACGTGAATTGGAGTTATACGGGAGGGCGGCAGCAGCCGGAGGTAGCGAACCGGTATGTGTTCAAGGCAGTGGGTCAGGCGGATTATCAGTATCCGTTGGGGCATGAGGCGAACGACGGGACGCAGAGTTTGCATTATTTGAGCGGGATCGACGATCCGGGGGGCGTGGGGAACCGGGTGTGGTGGTTCTGGCCCTCGGGGCCGGCGATGGGTTTGCTGTCGAGTATGGAGCGGCGGGTGCTGCCGACTCGGACGCCGATCGCGATTGACGAGTACACGTGGGCGCAGGATCCGGTGGGACGGTGGTACATCGGAGGCGTGCTGTCGCGGATGGATGTGAACACTGCGAATGAGGTACAGAAGAAGACCGAGCAGACGTTGGATGTGTACGGGAACGTGGCGGAGAGCCGAATCTACGATTACGGCAATCTGAGTACACCGGCACGGGGGTACGTGAATGGGTATTTGACGGACTCGAATTATCTGAGCAAGTATATTCGGAACCGGCTGGTGTCGACGGATGTGGTGCAGGGCGGCACTACGGTGCGGCTGGTGACGAATGGGTATTCGGGGACGGCGCTGACCGACGTGACGGGGATGCGGCAGCACGACAGCGCGTACGGGTTATCGGCGCAGTATCGTGGGAATCTCTTGACACAAACGGATTTGCGGGGTACGACGACGCGGCTTTATGACATCGGTGGGAATGTGACTCGAGCATTCCTGCCGGATGGGACGGTGGCGGACACGAGTTATCAGTTGACAACGAATTATGCGGCGCCGTCGGCAATTGAGTCGAACGGGTTGATCGACAATCTGCAGTGGAGCGTCTTTTTGGGGCTGACGCAGAACACGGGGCCGAACGGGGAGATTTCGGTCACGACTTATGATCACTTCGCGCGGCCGGAGACTAGCACGAGCGCGACGGGTGCGGTGACGAATTACAGTTATTCGAGTGCGGCGCCGTGGACAGTGACGGCGACGACGAACGGGCGCTGGGTGCGGAAGACGCTGGACGGATACGGGCGGACGGTGAAGTCGGAAGCGGGCCATGGGAGCACGACGGTGTCGGTGACCGAGACGCTGTATGCGCCGTGTGCGTGCTCGCCGATGGGGAAGGTGTGGAAAGTGTCGATGCCGTATGCGCCGGGAGCGAATGTGTATTGGAACGAGTACACCTATGACGCGCTGGGGCGGACTACACAGGTGAATGAGTCGGACAGCAGTCATAAGGGATACGAGTATGTAGGGAAGACCGTGAAGTCGACGGACGAGGCGGGTAAGTGGAAGCGATTCACGATGAACGGCCTGGGGAAGTTGGTGACGGTGGAGGAGCCGAAGCCGGCGGCGGACAACTTACAGGCTGGGAATTACTTTACTTACTACGAATATGATCTGCTGGATCATTTAACGTAGGTGACGATGCCGCGTGGTGACGCGCAGCAGCAGACGCTGGTAACGCAAGAACGCAAGTTCAATTACGGGACGCCGCCGGGGCTGAATTTATTGAGCGCGGAGAGCCCAGAGAATGGGACGGTGAGTTATACGTATTTTGCGGGTGGTTTGTTGGCGACGAAGACGGATGCCAAGGGGCATCACGTACGTTATGGCTACGACAGCGCGAAGCGATTGACGCTGGTTCAATATTATCCGACTGTGAATGCGAATGAAGATACCTGGGCACGGGTGGAGATCAGTTATGACACGAACCCGTATGATGCGAATTATTCGGAATATGCGTTGGGGCGGATGACGGCGCGGAAGTACACTGTGAACGGGAGGCTGTTCACGGAGATGTACGGGTATACGGCGGCGGGTTTGCCCAACAAGAAGCGGCTGCGGATATCTCAGACGTTTGAGGAATCGTATCCGCCCTCTGTAGTCAGCCAGGATCTGGAGGCGTCGTGGGAATATGATAATGAAGGGAAGATGGTCAGCGTGACGTATCCTTCGGCGATGGTCGGCGTGCCGCCCTATGTGCAGCAGGGTAATGGAGCCACCTACACGACGGCGTACGATGCGATGGGACGGCCGGTGAGTATGGGCAGTCTAGTGACGAATGCAACCTATGGGCCGGCGGGCGAGTTATTGACGATGACAGGGGTTGTAAACGAGACGCGGAGTTATAATTCGCGGTTGCAATTGACGGCGTGGAATGGGACGAGTTATACGTACGGCACGGATCAGAATAATGGGCGGATGCAGAGCGAGACAGCGTCTGGGGAGACGGTCACCTATCAATATGACGAGTTGAACAGGTTATCGAAGGCGGAGACAGTGAGTCCATCGTGGGGGCAGCAGTTCACCTACGACGGGTTTGGGAGTCTGACGCAGAAAGCTGTGACCCGGGGATCGGCGCCGGCACTGAGCGTGTTGGTGGATCGGGCGACGAACCGAATTAGCGGTTACAGCTATGATGCGAACGGGAACCAGTTGACAACGAATACGCAAGACCTGACTTATGATTACGAGAATCGGGTCTCGACGGCGGATAACCGGAATCTGACGATTGAGGCGTATGGGTACGATCCCGACAACCGGCGGGTGTATGCAGGGACATCGGTTTGGGATTGGATGACGGGTTGGTCGTACTCGAAAGAGACGGTTTACTTTTACGGAGTTGGCGGGGAGCGGTTGGGGTCGTACCGGGTGTATGCGGACAAAGGGGTGTGGCCGGGGTATCAGGCGTCGATGATACTGGTGCTGGATGGGGAGCGGGTGTATTTCGGCGGGAAGCTGATCCAGATAGGGGAAAAGAATGCAAACGGCCAGTATGTTGTGACGAATGTGCAGCAGGACCGGTTGGGGACGGTGGGGAGTTACTATCCGTACGGGGAGGAGCGAGGTAGTGGCGGGAGTATGTTTGCGACGTGTAGCCGGGATGCGGGTGGGTTGGATTATGCGATGAACCGGTATTACTCGAGTGGGTTGGGGAGGTTTGTGACGCCGGATCCGTTTGGCGGGAGCGCGCGAGCTGGGGATCCGGGTAGTTGGAATAGGTATGGGTACGTTGGTGGGGATCCGGTGAATGGGAATGATCCGGAGGGACTGTGTGATGTTGCTATCGCTGGAGTCAGGATGGAAGCTGGAAAGTCCGGTAAGTTTGACTCGGTATTCTCCGACGAGATTACAGCATATCCTTATAGCGGATCCTTTCCGACTGGTCTCGCTCAGTTGTTATTCGGGAAAGCAGACGTTGAAGTAGCTTACCAAGCCATTATGAGGGCTGCGCAGAGTCCAGGAGACATCAATGTCACGACCATCAGCGGTGGGTCAGCCGCATTCGCCGCTGCTTATGCTCGGCTCTCAAAGGAACTGAAGGCTCGTATTCACAATATCACTTACTTACTTCCTGGCAATATTGCCGGTGAGTTGCCCAAGGGGACTGGACAGACAACGCTGGTGCTCGGAAAGTGGTCAGACTATTTCTTGCCCTCCGGTCCAGTGCTCCCCGGCGAGAGAACAAAGATTATCGAATCGGACTGTGGCCACGACCCTGACTGCGTGCTCAAGGAGCAGGCCTCTCTCCTGGCGAGCGTTGCTGGCACGCCCTGCGATAGCCCCGAAAGGATCACTCGAACAAGTGTCGCAGCGGACGTGTACGGCTTTGACGGTCGTACGTTCGCCGCAGTACGACCATCATACTATGACGTCTTCTATTTCATGAGTCTTGCAACGAGAGACTTGACTCCTTCGGTAACGTCCCGAATTCTTCCTTTCTAATCGGTGCGCCATGAGCATATTGAATCCTCAGGTCAAGATTCAAACGATGTCGCTGCGACACGTATTAGTCGCATTCATAGTGCAGCAACTTGTCCTCTGGGTCGTACTGTTACTCGTCAATCTGGGCACGTTGCTCATATGTGAGTATCTTTTTCATATTGCCCGAGATGTCATTGTTGTCGACGACCCGCTCGTGCCCATGTTACTTGTCATGTCTCTGTTACTCGGCCTCGCCGCGGGACGCACCAGGATTAGGGGAATTGCTCAATGGGCCTGGGTCTTGCCGGTCTGCGGACTCTTGTTTTTGCTCATCAACTGCTTGCTATCCTCGGGCTGGGTCACGACTAGGGAGGAGTTCTTTCATCCTTCGCTCGGATACCGGTTCGGTCCATTCTTCAGCACGATTCCTGCATTGCAGGTCACGTGTTATTCCCTCGGCGCCTGGAGCAGCGGGCGGTCGTCACGGTTCGCACACCCCGGACGGGCGCACCGGTACCGCTCGGGCGAAGCGAGTCAGCGTGAGTTCGGCGGTCGCCCAGGCGCGAGTTGATCTGTGTCGCCTCGCTACTAGTGTGCCGTCCCAGCTAATTCTTTACAACGGCGAACCTTGTCGAGTATGACGTCGGCGGTGGCCTTCCAGATGAAAGCCTTGGGCATCTCATTCCAACTCGCAAGCCACGCGTAGATGACGCGTTCGAGTTCTTCCACGGAGTGGAAAGTGCCGCGCCGGATCATTTTGTCGGTAATGTGCGGATTCCGAGCCTCGGGGGACACCTGAAAAGCGGCCAATGAGGGACACCTCAAAACCGGCCAACGGAATCAGGCAAGACAAGGTAGTTATAACCCATCACCGCGCATAGCGGCAACGAAGAACTTCGCCAACTTACCTTTGATCGGTTATGCTGACGACACCTGGGCGGAGGATATGGCTCCGCAGGGATGCGACCAGAGCGCCGACCCAGCGGCCGGAATGCGTGGGCGGCGGTGAGCCGCCTCCGCGGCATTCTGGCGAGAAAGCGATAAATCCCGGGAGCGCGAGGGGTGCGTCCGAGAGGACTTGATGAACTTGTTGATTGAAAGGAATCGACTCGGGTAATGACTCGTTCACCCGATAGCCTGATCCCCTCCGTAGTTGAGCAATCGGCAACGGAGAAGCGGGGTGACAAAGCCTTCAACTGTCGGCAGGAGGGCGAGGCGAATTTGCGGGCCGCAACAGAAGTAAACGTCGTTTCAGCATCGTCAGCTCCACCAGTGATCACGCCGATTCAACTGGAGTTATTCCCGGGGCGAGCCTGTCCCTTGGAGGCGAAGCCTGCTACGGTTCGGAGTACAGCGAGAAACAGTCCGAATCGCCGGGACGGTGTAGAGGACGGCGGCACGCAGAGAAAGTCCGTCAAGTTAACCGGAGAGACCCTGTTCGGTCCGTCGGAGGAAACTCCGCGCGGTAGAGAAGCGTATAAGGGGAGAACCCGAGCGCAGGAACGAAGCTGGGCAGGGAGTCGGAGGTGGCCACAGTACCGATGAACTTCGGGAGAACCGAAGGGAGGGAAGGGCCGCTACTTTCATCAAGCGAACAGAGCAAGGAAAGGTCGTGGCGGAGGAATCCAGTTTGAAGCCGTACTGGGAAAACCCGTTGTACGGAATTTTAGAGGGGGAGAAGGAAACGTCAGCATGGTCTGGCGGCTCTTTGCCACGCAGTCCGAAAGGGCGGATACAACGGAAGCCGATTGGGCCTAAACTGGGCGCCTTCTTCTATCTACTCGATGGCTCAGAATGAGCGGGCGAGGCTCAGCCGGGCCCCCGTCAATTGCCGGATGGAACCAGCGGAGACCGTTGGCTAACGGTCTCGGAGTAGCATAGGGCTTCTACTCGTTCCACTTCTATGGCGCGCGCCCCGCGGGCCGGGGCGGCGATGGGTAGGCTTGGTGATGGCAGTTGCGGTCGGGCCGAAGGTGGTTTGATGCGGCCCCTCGTTCACTCGTCGCGGTGGACGCTATCGGGCGAGAACGCAGGCAAGCAGATGGCGATATATTCGGCTCCGTCCGCACCGGGCGTACTGTAGCGGACCCATTCGCCTTTCGTAGCCAGGATACACTGGCCCGCATTGACATCGAGGGATCCGCCTTCATGCTCGACGTGCATGGTGCCGCGAAGAACCAGCGTGTATTCGTCGAACTCGGGGCGCTGGCCGGGTTCGGACCAACCGGACGGGCTGTGCATGTGCGCGATGCTGAGGCCGTCGGTGGCGGAGTTCACGCGTCCGATGTATTCTTCTATGAGCTTATTGCCTGGCACGGGGATCCGCGTGGGCGCTGGGATGAGTCTGGGCACCTTGCCAGTGTAGCTGGGAATAGACGGACGTCGTGCGGGCATTTTGAAGGAGACGATATGGTGTACTTGCTGAATTACGCGATGATCGCGTGGGCTGCGGCGGGGCTGCTGTTTGCAGTGGCATTCGTCACGGTGGGCATCGAGCGGTTGGACGATCAGTCGCGTGGGACCAGTTGGTGGTTCCGGGCATTGCTGGTGCCGGGTGTAGTGATCTTCTGGCCTCTGCTGTTGCGCCGGTGGCTCACCGGGCGGAGGACGGTATGATCGCTCCTCTGCGGCGCCAGCACCGGTTCATGGTTTTCTCGCTGGCGGGTTTCGTGGCGATCGTGTTTTTTCTGGCGCTTTGGTTTCGGCCAGCGGGAGGGATCTGATGAGTCTTCAGTATTCGGCGATAGGATGGAATCCGGCAAAACGGAGTTATGACCTCTACCTGGTAATCGGGGTTGCGAGTTATCTGGCGGTGTTCGCCGGCGCGACTGCGATCCTGAACCCGGAAGCCACTGCCGAGACCATGCTGATCCGGGCACTGGGCACTTGTGCTTTCGTGTTACTGAACGTGATTCTCTGCATCGGTCCTCTTGCCCGGCTGAATCGCAGCTTTTTGCCGTTGCTGTATAACCGGCGCCACATGGGAGTCACGATGTTTCTGCTGGCTTTGGGACACGGGGGCCTTTCGTTGTTTCAGTTTCACGCGTTGGGCGATGTCCCGCCGCTGGTAAGTCTATTCTCCAGCAACACGAGATTCAACAGTGTGTCTCAATTTCCGTTCCAGCAGTTAGGATTTCTGGCGCTTTTGATCCTGTTTGTGATGGCGGCTACGAGTCATGATTTCTGGCTGCGCACGCTGAGCGCTCCCGTTTGGAAGCGAATCCACATGCTGGTGTATGTCGCGTATGGACTGCTGGTGGCGCACGTCATGTTAGGCGCGATCCAGAGCGAACGGAGTCCCGTTGGCCCCGTCGTAGTGGGGTTGGGCGCGGCAGTGGTGTTATCGCTTCACATTGCGACGGCGATGCGAGAACGCGTGGTGGATGAAGAGCCGCAGCCGGACGGGGATCGCGATGGATTTGTAGAAGTCTGCGCCTTCGATGCAATTCCGGAGAATCGAGCGGTGGTCACTTGCCTGGGCGGCGAGCGTGTGGCCGTCTTCCGGTACGAAGGCCGGGTATCGGCCATCTCGAACGTCTGCCAGCATCAGAACGGCCCACTGGGCGAAGGCCGCATCATAGATGGCTGCATTACCTGTCCATGGCACGGGTATCAATACCTGCCAGAGACCGGATCCGCGCCGGCGCCGTTTACGGAGAAAGTCCCGACCTATCGCACGCGTGTTGTGAATGGCCGCGTTCTGGTTCATCCAGAAGCGCTTCCGGCGGGGACCCGGGTGGAGGCCGCACGGGTATGAGTTTCCTCAAGTGGGTTGTAACTGGATTGCTCGTGGGAGCTGTCGTAATGGCACTCGTGCTGGCGGCCTCCCAATCGAAATTGCCGCAAGTGACGTTTGAATATGGTGTAACTCGGACCTATCATGGCGTGTTTGCACCCTGGCCTTACCCGAACATTGTCGAAGGTACGACAGGTACACGGAGGTGGCTGGTCGGCGCGGGCAAGCACGGCATAAACATGGAAGCCAGGCACGGGGAAGAAATCTCATTGCAGGGGTCGCGGATTGCCCGAGGTCCCGTCGAGATGCTGGAAGTGGTGCCGGGTTCCTTGCGCATCCCAGGACGGCAGGCGACCCAAATGCTGCGGGGGTGGACCGATACGGGAGATGCGGTACTGAACGGCGAGATTGTAGACGCGAAGTGCTGGCTGGGTGTGATGAACCCGGGCGAAGGGAAAGTCCACCGGGACTGCGCGGTGCGGTGCATCAGCGGTGGAGTGCCGCCGGCACTGCGGGTTCACAGTGCTGACGGCGGTACCCGGATTCTGATGCTGGTGAATGAGGACGGCGGCAAGTTAGGACGCGAAGTGTTGAGTTATGTGGGTGAGCCGGTTGTGGTCTCGGGCCGCGTAGAGCAGTCAGGCGGAAGTTACGTGTTGGAAGTTACGAGTATTAGGAGATACAAATGACAAGGAAGCGGATTGGCAGCATCGTGCTGCGTGGAATCGCGGGTGTAATTCTTTTCCAGACGCTGTTTTTCAAGTTCTCGGCAGCACCTGAGTCAGTTTACATTTTCCAGACGCTCGGAGCCGAGCCCTGGGGAAGAATCGCATCCGGTGTTTTCGAACTGGTGGCCGTGGTTCTGCTCATATTTCCGCGCACAGTGACGATTGGCGCCGCGATGGCGCTGGCGACGATGGCGGGTGCGATCCTGTCCCACTGACGAAGTTTAGGAATCACCATGCCGGCAGTCGGCGATCATGGCGAGCTATTTGCGCTGGCAGTTACCGTCTTTGTGTGCTCGGCGGCGCTGTTGGTCTTGCACCGCGAGGAGATTCCGCTGCTCAGTTTGAAGCGGGCATGAGCTTTCGAATTTCTTGATTGAGTTCGTCGTACGTCATGGTGCCCGGATGATACAGGCGGACGATTCCCTTAGCGTCGACGAGAACGATGGTCGGCGTAGTGCTGCCACCGTAGTTCCTGAACGTCTCATCACTTACCGGCACTTGAAATCCGGGAATTCGCGGCGCGTAGTACTTAAGCCGGACCTGATCGATGTACTTGAGTTCGGCCTCAGGCGTCGTCTCTTCGCCCTGGGCGGCATAGCCGTAGTGTTGGGTTGGGGCCACAATGGCCAACCGTGAGCCGTATTCGGCGGCAATGCGCGACAGGATCGGGATTTCCGCTTTGCAGTCCCCGCACCAATGCGCCCAGAAGAACAGAAGCACCGGCTTGCCGCGCAGAGCCGCTAATGGCTGCACGGGAGATCCCAGCGAGACCCGAGTATCAATAGCGGGCGCGGGTTTTCCGATGAGCGTCAGCAGGTTGAGATTCTTCTGGATGCGAGCACGAATGGAGGTCGCCCGGTACTTCCTCAATTCAACGCGCAGGTAGTCGACCGCCGCGGCTCTCTCTCCGCGCACGGCGAGCAGGTTGGCGTGGACTTCGATGGCGGCGCCGATCGCGATCGGCAGATGCCGCTCGGAATCGATCGGGTGCTTACTCGCCTGTTGGACGGCCAGATCGTACGTCTGCCTGCCCAATGTTTCCGCGCGCTGGTAGCGCTGTGCCGCTAACTCGGCGCGAGCCACCCACGACATCGCTTCCAATAACTCCGGAGTCACCCCGTGTTGGGCCCGCCAGGCGTTGACCTGCGCTTCCGCCTGCGCGAGATTGCCGCCGCCGATCGAATCGCGAACGTCCTTGATGACGGCTGACGGCGCGGTGGAAGCGGCGAGTATCGCGTACGAGATGAGGCGAGTTTGCATGAATTAGGGCAAAAGCCGCCCGCCATCGACAACGAAGGTTTGCCCCGTAATGTACGATCCGCGATCACTGGCGAGTAACAGCGCGGTTTCGGCGATCTCCTGCGGCTGTCCAACGTGCTGGATCGGCTGCTTCGACAGGATCTCTTTCGTTTTGCCTTCGCCTTTCCAGTAGTATTCGCTCAGTTGCGTCTGGATGAGGCCGGGCGCAATAGCATTCACTCGAACACCTTTGGGCCCGAGTTCAAGGGCGTACGACTTAGTCATCATGATCAGCGCCGCTTTGGTCATGCTGTAGAGCATGCCGTGATATTGCGGGCGTAATCCGGCAATGGACGCTATATTGATGATCGAACCCCACCCTCGGTCGCACATTCCGGGGGCGACGCCCTGAATGAGTCGATAGGCGCTCTTGAGATTCAGCTCCACCATCTTGTCGAACTTGACCTCGTCCGTTTGCAGAACGGGTTCCTGCGCGATGTTGGTGGCCGCGTTGTTGACCAGAATGTCGACGCGGCCGAATTGTGAGTGGGCCGTGTCGAGAAGGCGGCGAAGGTCGTCGGCCCGCCCGACGTGGCAGGCGAGCGGGACGAGTTTGCCGGGGCTGGATGGGGCATTCGCCGCAACGGCGTCGAGAGTTTCTTGTTTGCGGCCGCAGATGATCACCGTCGCGCCTTCACGGGCAAACGTCTCCGCGATGGCCTGCCCGATGCCGCGGCTGGCACCGGTAACGATGGCTACTTTGTCTTGTAAGGTAGGGGTCATAGAGCTAGGAGTTTGTGAGTGTATCTCATGCTTGCTTCGAAGTCTTCACGCTCGCGCTGAGCAACCTGGTCCTTCGGAACGGGCGGTTCCGTGGGACGCGGTTTGCCATGATCCGCAAGATTGAGAAACCGGCTGAATTCCCAAGCCGGCGTCGTGCGGTAATTGTCCCAGAAGTTCGGATCGAGGAAGGGATAAATGCGGGGCTGAGTCACAATAATTTCGAGAGACAACGCGCGCCCCGGGCATAACTGCTCGTACTTGTGGACATAGTCGTCGATGTCGATGTTGCCGTCGCCCATGCGAACCCATTGTACGGCGGCCCCTTCCGGCACTCGCCAGACTGCGGTATCGCGAATGTGGCTGGTCAGCACGTACGGCGAAAGCGTCGCGAGTGTGAGGTGCGGATCCTCAATGGCCCAGAGCGGATTGCCGGAGTCGAGGCAGACGCCGACGAAATCGGGTCCGGCTTCCTCGATCAGGCGCTTCAACTCGCGGGCCTGCATGTCGCCGGCGTGATTTTCAATCGCGATTTTCAGGCCTGAGTCGAGCACTTGCGACCGGACGGTTTTCAGGACCTTCACCGTATCGTCGATGCGAGCGTCGATGCCGCCGGGAGTCCCGCGATCCACGAACGTCCCCTGAAAACAGCGGACGATCGGCGATCCTGCCATCTTTGCGGCGTGCAGCATGCGGGCGATCTGCTCCTGGGCGGTGCCTTGCGACGGGTCAAACGCCTTCGAAGTAGGGCAGATGGATCGCATCCCGATTTCGACCTGGATCCCCAGCGTTTGAGCATGATCGTGGACCTTGCGCAGGTGGTCGTCTTCAAGCGAGCCGATAAATCGGATCTCGGAGAAGTGCACTACCTTGGCCTTCCACCTGGCGCAATAGTCGAGGTACTCGAAGGGCGTCCAATTCTGGGATCGGAGGCTGAACAGATCGACGCCCAGACGGACTGGAACTGCGGTGGCGAACAGCGGCGCGGCGCCGGCGGCGGCCAGGAAGTCACGACGAGTCATTTGTGACTATTCTGTCAGAAATGCCGGCTGGCCCGAAGCGCGGCTCCACGGACTGTTAACATCGGTAGATAATGCGCTTGATTGCGGCTTGCATGCTGTTTGTGTGTCCGCTATTGGCGTCCGACGACAATATTCCGCTTCCGGAACGCGCGCGGCTGTACCTTACGGATCTACTGAAAATCGATTCGACCAACCCGCCGGGGAACGAGACGCGCGTCGCCGAGTATTTGAAGCAGGTTGCGGATCAGTTCGGGATTCAAAACGAGTTGGTGGGCCCGGATCCGCGGCGGCTCAATTTCGTTGCGCGCGTGAAGGGCGCCGGCCGCGGGCGTCCGCTGTTGATGATGGCACACAGCGACGTCGTGCCGGCAGACCGGGCGCATTGGAGCGTCGATCCGTTTCGGGGTGAAGCGATTGGGGGCTTCATCTATGGCCGCGGTGCTCTTGACGACAAGAGTCTGCTCGCGTCCGAATTGGCGGTGATGGTGGAAATCCGGCGCCGCAATATTCACCTTAACCGCGACCTGATTCTGCTGGCGGAGGCTGATGAGGAGAACGGATCCAGCGGTATTCAGTGGATGGTATCGCAAAGCTTCCCCCTTATCGAGGCGGAGTTTGCGCTGAACGAGGGCGGATACATACTCGAGACCGCCGGCGGCGGCCGGGTGTTCCACATTCAGACGTCGGAGCGGATTCCGGCCCGCATCCTGCTGATCGCTCGGAGTACAGGGCGCGGCGATAATCCGGTTGTGCGATTATCGCGGGCGGTGGCGCGAGTTGCCGAAGCCGAGCAACCCGTGCATCTGACCGTCACATCGCGGCGGTATCTGCGCGAGATGTCACGGCTCCGCGACTTCGCGTGGCTGCAACCACTGCTGGCCAAGCTGGAGAATCCAGTGACGGCGGCAGCTGCGGCGAACCAGATTCGCGGTCGCGATCCGGAGATCGACTCGATGATACGCGCGAGTCTGTATCCCACGGCGTTGCGTGCGGGAGACAAACTGCACGGCATCCCAAATGTTGCGGAGGCGCACGTAGAGGCACAGCGTTTGCCGGGCGAGACTCGCGAAGAAGTTGTCGCGCGCGTCCGCCAGTTGATCAACGATTCATCGGTCGAGGTGGAGATTACCGGTGGACCGCTGGTTCCCGCCGCCGAGCCGAGCCCGCTCGCGACAGTTCTGTATCGAGGCATGGAGCACACCTTTAAGACCCATCCCGAGGACGTCGTCGTGCCGTACCTGTCGAGCGCGCCCACCGATGCCCCGTTCCTTCGGGCGCGGGGAATCCCGGTCTACGGCATTCCATTGTTCGTGAAAGAGTCCGGCGAAAATCGCGCGCATTCCACCGATGAGCGGATATCAGCGAAGAATCTGTCGGACGGTGTCGAGTTGCTGTGGCAGGTAGTGCTGGACGTGTCGGGGAAGGAATAGATGACCGAAATCAACGAGGGTGCGCGGACGCCGCCTGCGAGTTATGAAGACCTGGCAAAGTTAGTGGACTTCGCTGTGCTGACTCCGAATGGATCGGAGGAGCAGATGGCCGCCGCGTGCGATACGGCGAAGAAGTACCGTCCCGGGAGGTTGACGGTCCGCCCGGCGGATCTGGACCTGGTGATGAAGTGGATGGAACGGAGTGGCGTCATGATCGGCACCACCGTCGACTATCCGCATGGGGCCGGAACGACCTCCTCGAAATTGTACGCCGTGCGCGATGCGCTGCAGCGAGGCGCGAAGGCGATTGAGACAGTTTTGAATCCCGGCAAGATGCTGTCGCGGCAATTCCGGTATGTGGAATCGGAATTGATGCAGATGGCACAGGAGTGCCACCGGACCGGAGCGGAACTGATTGTCGATCTCGAGGCGGGCTGGCTCGGCGAGGATCTGCGGGTTATCGCATGCAGGATCGTGAAGCGTGCCGAGGTGGATCGGATTCGCGTCCGAAGTCTATATGGACCGGAAGCGGACGGCCCGGAAATCATCGCGTTTCTCACCGGTAAGTTGGGTGATTGGGTGAAGGTGGAGTCGACCGCGGTCGACATGCAGGAAGCGTTAGCCGCATACGAAGCCGGTGCGGCCGGATTTCAGACGCCCGATCCAATTGGTGTTCTCGAGTCGTGGTCGGCGGAGTTGAAGCGCCGCGAAGCAGAAACCGCAGCCAGTTAAGCTTTTGGTTTTGGTTTGGACGCGGGCGCGCGGCTGGCGTCCTGATACTGAATGATCACGGACACGCGCCGGTTCTTCGGATTTTCTGGATCGGCCGGAGTCCTCAGGTGCTGGTCGGCGTAACCGCGGACCTGCTTTACCTGATCAGGGCGCACGCCAAGAGCCTGCATTACTTTCCGGGCGGCATTGGCGCGATCCGTCGATAACTCCCAGTTGGTGTAACCGCCGGATTTCGAGAATGCCCGCGCGTCGGTGTGGCCTTCGATCACAATCGTATTCGGTAGCTTGCCGAGTTCCTGCGCGAGTTTCTCCAGAAGTTGAGCGCCGGGTCCGGTGGGACTGGCGCTGCCGCTCTCAAAGAACATGCCGCGTTCGGACTCCAGGAGTTCCAGCCGGAGCCCTTCTCCCGTGACGGTCATGTCGAGGTTGTCCTTCATTTCCTGGAATTTTGGCATGCTCTTGATGACACCCTCGAGCTTGTCTTTCAGGCCCGCCATATCGTCTTTGCCGACCGCCAGGCTTTCGCCGGATCCGGCGAGTCCGCTGCCGACGAGTTTGCCCTTACCCGATGGATCGGAGAAGTAGCCGCCGATGGCTTTCTTCACCTGCTCGCTCGAATTCATCAGCCACAGCACGATGAACAGAGCCATCATAGCTGTGACGAAGTCCGCGTAGGCGACCTTCCATGCGCCGCCATGATGTCCGCCGTGGGCGCTCTTCTTCTTTCGAATGATGATGATCGGAGCCTTCGATTCGGATTCCATACGTTACGCCGCCTTTGGAGCCGCTGCTGCACCTCCACCGCGACACGCCGCCTCCATTTCCTTGAACGTGGGACGAAGATCGTGGGGAATCGCGCGGCGAGCGAACTCAGTCGACATTATGGGCGCGGTGCCTTTGGCGAACGCGATCACGCCGACCCGCAGGCAATGGTAATACTGCACTTCCTTGTCGTTCATCTTGGCCATAGAGGATGCGAGTGGGCCGACAAATCCGTAGCAAAGCAGGATTCCGAGGAAGGTGCCAACCAGTGCGGCGGCTACCTTATTACCGATCTCCTCGGGCGGACCGCCCAGGGCACCCATCGTGATGACGACACCGAGCACCGCGGCCACGATGCCGAGTCCCGGCAGAGAGTCGGCGATGGTGCTGAGCGCGGCTACCGGCACGCCTCGCTCGTGGTGGTGAACGTCAATATCGAACTCCATCATCTGTTCGAGTTCAAACGGGCTGATGCCGCCGCTCACCGACATACGCAGCGTGTCACACACGAAGTAGGCGGCATGATGATCTTTCACGAAGTGCGGATATTTTGAAAACAGGGCGCTTTTGGTCGGATCTTCAATATGCGCCTCCAGTTGAACCATGCCGTTCTTGCGGGCGAAAGCGAATAGCTCGTTCAGCATGCGAAGGGTTTCCAGGTACGTCGCATTCGTGAAGCGAGCGGGCAGAAAGGGTGAGACCATGCCGCGGAGGACCGCAATCGCAACCGGCAACGGATTGGCAATCAGCAGCGTTCCTAGGGCTGAGCCGCCGATGATGAGGAGTTCAGCGGGCTGAACCAGGACACGCAGGTTTCCGTGCTCCATCAGGTAGCCACCGATGATGGCTCCGATCACAACAAGAATTCCGATGATAGGGAACATAGGGCCGACTTCTTCCCATATCGGCCGGCTCAGGGCGAACTTGAAGATGGACGAACTTGCTGCGGGTTATCGGGCTGCGCGCACAGCGTTCGCGACCTGTTGAACAGCATCGAGCGCCTGCGGAATTGCAGCCGCGAGCGAGAAGAACGGATGGATCACGCCCGGATAACGGGTGCAGGTGACGTCGACACCGGCCTGCTCCAGACGCTTCGCGTAGGCCTCCCCCTCATCGCGGAGCGGATCGCACTCGGCGGTGATGATGAGTGCGGGCGGCAGTCCACTTAGATCCTTCGCCAGCAGCGGCGATGCCATCGGGTCGAGCCCATCCTCAAGATTGCGGAGGTAGTGATTTCGAAACCACTCCATCTCGGCAAGCGTCAGGTGATGGCCCTCGGCGAACTCGCGATAGGACGGCGTGCCGAAACTCGACAGGTCCGTCACCGGATAGATCAAGGCCTGCAGAGCGATCCGAGGACCGTTCTCATCGCGGCTCTTCAGCGAGATGACGGCACCGAGATTTCCGCCCGCGCTGTCGCCGCCCACTGTGATGCGTTCGGGATCGACACCCAGCGCCTCCGCATTCGCGACTACCCACTGCGTGGCAGCATAGGAGTCGTCCACCGCCGCCGGAAACTTGTGCTCCGGAGCAAGCCGGTAATCCACTGAGACCACGACGGCCCCAGCGCGGTGGGCGATGGCGCGGCAGACGGTATCGTGAGTATCGACATTGCACAGCACCCAACCGCCGCCGTGGAAGTACACCATGGCGGGCCGGGGCGCGGGCGCATCGGGCGTGTAGATTCGGACGCGGAAGCCGCCTCCCGTGCCCGCAATCCAGCGATCTTCGACAGAGGCAACGGGCTCCGCCTCACCTTTGAACGGCGCGAGTCCTTCCACCGCAAGTTGCCGTGCCGCCTCGGGTTCCAGACTCTCGAGCGTCGGACCGCCCTGTGCCTCAATCCACTCCAGCAGTTGGCGGACCTCGGCCGTGACTTTCGCGCTCGGCATATTAGTGCACTACCGCGGCCGTATTGCGCAACTCCCCGAACTCGGATGCCGAGACGGTCACCACATCGCCGGGAATTAGCGCCGCGTCCTGCTTTACGATGATTCCGGTTCCCGTCAGGAGCACAGAACCCGCGGGCACCGGATTGGCGCGCATCAGAAAGTTGATCAGTTCGGGCACCCGTCGTCTCATCTTGGACGTCGAAACCGTTCCGGCGAAAATCGTCGATCCGGCGCGCTCGATTTTGCAGTGGATTTCGATCGCGTACGGATCGGTCAGCTCATCCTCGGTGATTATGACCGGCCCGAGTGCGCACGCGTCCGAGTAGAACTTCGACTGCGGAAGATACAGCGGATTCTCCCGCTCCAGATCCCATGCCGAAACGTCGTTGGCCAGCGTGTACCCCATCACCCGGCCGTGACTCCCGAGCACCACCGCGAGTTCAGGTTCCGGCGCGGTGAACATCGAGTCGGCCCGAATGCCGATGTTCTGGCCCGGCCCGGTGCATGTGCGGGACGTTCCCTTGAAGAAAATCTCCGGCCGCTCGCCTTTGTAGACGTGGGCGTAGAACCCCTCGGACGTGTTGTGTTCGCCGTCGCGAAACGCCGCGCTGAGTTCGTACGTGCAGCCGCACGCCCACACCTCTTTCGGTTGTAGCGGAATGGCGGGCGCGACGGTCTCGCGATGCGCGCTCACCAGTCCGCGGGCGAGTGCGGGCAGAGGCGCGCTCTCCTTGTCGGCGCGGCAAATCAGTTCGTACAACGAATACTCGGGGATCGGTCGCGCGCGATCACCCTCGAAAATTGCCGCGGTCAGGCGGCCGCCCCATCGAATTTGGCCCAGTTTCATGGCTCAGTATTTTAAGTAGACGGTTTTGTAGTCGCTATAGAAGTCGAGGGCGGCGGGACCTTGTTCCTTGGGCCCGAAGCTCGAATCCTTGGTGCCGCCGAACGGCAATTGATACTCGACGCCGGCGCTTGGGAGATTGACAGTGAGGAGTCCGGCTTCCATCGTGTAGACGAAGTCGAACACGCGGGAGACGTTCGAAGTCTGAATAGAAGCGGAGAGTCCCAGGGGAGTATCGTTGGCGATCCGCAGAGCATCCTCGAAATCGCGCGCCCGGAGTACCGCTAGAACGGGTCCGAAAATCTCCTCGCGAGCGATGGTCATATCTGAGGTGACGTCCGCGAAAATAGTCGGTTCCACGAAGTACCCTTTATCGTACGCTCCTCCGGTGAGACGATTCCCGCCAACTCGCGGCGCGCCGCATTCCTTCTTGCCGATCTCGATGTACCGCAGGTCCGTCTCGAGTTGCGCTTCGTCGACCGCGGGTCCGATATCGATGCCCGCCTCCATGCCGTTGCCGACCTTCAGTTTCTTCGTCCGCTCAACCAGGGCATCCACGAAGCGATCGTAGATAGCGTCCTCCACGATGACGCGGCTGGTGGCGGTGCACTTCTGCCCCGTGGAGAAGAATGAGGCATTCACCGTGTTCTCGACGGCGAAGTTGAAATCGCAATCAGCCAGCACGATGGTGGGATTCTTGCCGCCCATCTCGAGTTGGATACGGAGGCGACGCTTGGATGCGCGCTCGTGCAGCCACTGTCCGATCTCGCAGGATCCAGTGAACGAAATGGCCTTCAGCGGTGCGGCATCCACCAGCGCCTGGCCCAGTGTTCCGCCGGATCCTGCAATGAAATTGACGACACCTTTCGGGATACCCGCTTCGTGGCAGGCCTCGATCAGTCGCCATGCGCTCAGCGGCGCCGCGGATGCCGGCTTGATCAGAACCGTGTTGCCGCAGATCAGAGCCGGTGCGAGTTTCCATGCGGGGATGGCGCTGGGGAAATTCCACGGCGTCACGAGTCCAACAACGCCCACCGGCTTACGCAATGCGAACATGTGAACGCGATCCCGTTCGCTGGGCACCAGGAATCCATTCAGCCGCGATCCTTCGCCCGCGAAGTAGCGGAAGATGTTGATGGAGCGGCGAACCTCGCCCTTGGCCTCGGGATAGGTTTTGCCTTCCTCGCGAGTCATGTCCGCCGCAATCTCGTCGAACTTGCGATCGAGAATCTCGGCCACTTTGAACAGATACGCGCCGCGAGACGGGGCCGGCATCTTCGACCATGCGGGAAGCGCGGCGGAGGCGGCGTCGGCTGCCGCACTCACGTCCGCGGCCGATCCCTTCACAAATAGCCCGACCACTTCGTCTGTATTCGCCGGGTTCCGGTTCTCGAACGTATCCCCGGACACCCATTCACCGTTGATGTAGTTTGCAAATAACATTAGTCTGTCAGCCTTTCAGCTTCGCTCAATCTGGCACCGTTTGTCACGGCGTTCCTACGTTCGGATTAGTCCGTCGGGTTGGTCTTCGCGTGCGGCGTTGTGTCCGTGTCGGTGAGCCGCAGAGCCCACTTAGTGGCCTCGGTGTACAGTTTCTGCATGTCGGGCCGGTCATAGATAGCCTCTTCGTGACCGAAGGTGGTGTAGAAAACGCGGCCTTTGCCGTACGTTTTCACCCAGGCCACCGCGAAATCGCCATCGGTTCGCTTTACGCCCTTCTGCTGCAGGTTGAGTTTGGTTTCATCCAGCCGGGCGAGGACGTGGAGTTTCTCGCGCGAGAATTCCTTGCTGGGTTGGTAGATTTCGTCGTAGACCGTGAAGTGCGACGGAAAATGACGAGTCAACGGCGACGTGCGATCTTCCACGATGATCGGCGCCTCGAATCGATTCCACGGGTGATTATCGAAATATGCGCCCACCATCTCGCCGTACTCAGGCCATTTGTAGAACGTGTCGATGGCTGTGTGGCCGCCGATAAATCCCTTGCCATCGTCGCGGATGAACGAGAGCAGGTCGGCTTTCTGCGACTCGTCCATGTCGAGTTCGCCAGTGGTGAAGAAGTACACGGCGTCGAAATAGTCCAGGTTCTTGGCGTTGCCTTCCAGTTTCTTCTTCGTAATGAGCTGGCAGTCTGTCTTGATGTAGGTGTCCCACAGGCCGGTATCGCGGCCCATCTTCCACATGGTGGCCATTCCCGTCGAGACGGAGTCGTGCTGATACCCTTTGGTTTGACCGATGGCGAGTACGCGTTTGCGGGCATGCGCCGGCTGCTGGGCTTGCACGGTATGACGCGATGCAACGATGCCGCAGATTCCGAGGCCGAGTAGAAATAGAAAGCAGTAGCGAAGGAATTTCATAAGAAGGAGTTCCAGACGCAGCCATATCATATCAAGACGTACAGGTCCGGAGATCCAGCCCGGATCACGGTGTTTCGAATCCGGTG
Organism: Bryobacterales bacterium; assembly: GCA_038322675.1. Classification (GTDB taxonomy): domain Bacteria; phylum Acidobacteriota; class Terriglobia; order Bryobacterales; family Bryobacteraceae; genus TMP-7. The sequence continues at coordinate 12,551 of JBBQGE010000072.1, read as the reverse complement.
TTGATCGGATGAAGCGGCGATCTCGCGTAGTTATCCTTCATGCGAACGATGGCCTCCTCCTTACCCGTAGTGACACGGTACGGCCGCCGCTCGATGGTGTTGGTCCGGACCGTCTTCGCCACCGTTTCCATTGCGAAGTCATCGGCCCAGATCTCGCCTTGCCCCTTCATTCGTACTCCGAAGCTGATGCCGATCGCGTCGGCCCCGACATCGGCAATCAAGGCACTGCGCCGCCATCCCGGCGCCGGACCGAGTTCCAGCATGCCGTCGAGAACATAATCGCCATTGGCGTAATCGACACGCAGCCAGATCGCGCTGCCGCCCTTCGCCCGATCGGTCTTCAGCCACCCGGTGATGCGTATCCGTTTGCCTCGATAAGCATCGGCTTGAATCCGCTGGCGCGCTGCATACCCGGAACTCGCATCGGGCGTCACCGATTTCAGAAACACGCTGGCGTGGCCGGTATGTGCGACTTTCCGGTCGATGCCCGCCTCGTATCCGGCCGCGTCAACGCTGGTCCAACCCGTGATGATGGTGTGTTCAGCGGGCTGTGTCTGCCCGAGCAGTAGCACCGGTGCGAGTAGGGCCGTCAGTAGTCGCGCCACGCCCGCTACGATACCATGAGCGGATGGATTCAACCACGCAGCAATGGCTCGCGCTGGTGTACGGCGATCACCAGGATGTGCAAGCGATCCGGCGGCTGCTGGCGGCCCATCCGGAACTCCCTGGCACCGTTCCTCTGGCAACGGGCGATGAAGCCGCAATCCGTTCGCTGATTTCGGCCGGGCGCGTCGATGAGCCCACCGACCCGCAGGGAATGCCGCCTCTGTTTGCGGTCACGTTTTCGCGTCTCATTGGACTGACGGAGTTCGCCGGTCCGCTCCGCAATGCCGCACGTCTGCTGCTCGAATCGGGTGCCAATCCGAATTGTCGATGGACTCATCCACAGTGGCCGGGCAGTCCTTTGAGCGCACTGTACGGTGCGGCCGGCGCCAACCACGATGTGGAGATGACGAAAATCCTGCTGGGTGCCGGCGCCGATCCGAACGATAACGAGTCGCTGTATCACTCGCTCGAATCTACCGATCCGAGTTGCACGCGATTGCTGATCGAGGCCGGAGTCCGGGTGGGCGGCACGAATTCTCTGTACCACGCGCTGGACTACGACGATCTGGATCGCATGAAACTGCTGGTGGCCAACGGCGGCGATGCCAACGAGAAGTCGCCACACCTGGGATCGCCGCTCCAACACGCGATTCGCCGGGGCCGCTCCGTCGAGCACATCCGCGTGCTGCTCGACGCCGGGGCTGACCCTCGGCCGGCGTATCGCTATGCCGTCCTGTTCGGCAGACCGGATATCGCCGAGGCGCTTGGCGTCACCGCGAATCTGACCCCCGAAGATGAATTCGTCGCCGCTTGCGCCAGGGCCGATCGCGAGGCGGCCAAGGCAATGTTGGACGTGGATCCGGACCTGATGCAGCGGCTGACTTCGGAACACCTCGCGCAACTCCCGAACCTTTTGCAGGCCAGGTGCACCGACGCTGTTCGCTTGATGGTGGAACTCGGCTGGCCGCTCTCGGCAACCGGCGCCGATTGGCACGCGACTGCTCTGAACGTCGCTGTATTCCAGGGCGATCCCAGCATGACGCGATTCCTCCTGCAGCATGGCGCGTCCTGGACCGAGCGTCACGGACACAACGACAACGTGATGGGCACGCTCAGTTGGGCGTCGCTGAACCGGCCGGAGGCGGATGGAGATTGGGAGGCGTGCGCTCGCGAGTTGATCGCGGGAGGCATGCCCGCGCCTCCCGATACCTACCAGTACTCGCCAGAGGTGCAGTGGTATTTCGCGTCGTTGCGTTAACTACGTCGTTTTACCCTGGAACAGCAACGGCGCAAAGTTCGCGAGATTCCGCCGCCAGACCAGCCACGAATGCGCTCCGGGCGTTTCGATAGACGTGAATTCGACGTTCTTCGTTTTGAGCCAGTCCTTGAATGCCCGATTTGCCTTGATCAGGCCATCGTCTGTGCCGCACGCGATCCATAACAGACGCAGATGGCTGTTGGCGCTGGAGTCGAGTTTCGGGAATTGAGCGTTGTAGTCGTTCGTCAGGCCGCCGGAACTGAATGCGCCGATCCAGTCGAATTTATCGACGTTATTGAGCCCGGTATACAGCGTCTCGGCGCCGCCCATCGAGAGTCCGGCGATGGCACGGGAAGCGCTGCCCTTCGACACGCGATAGTCCTTCTCCACGCGCGGCAGCACCTCTTCGAGAAGCGCCTGGCGGAAGCGATCCATGTTGCGCTCGCGAACACCCGTGTCACGGAATCCCGCGCCAGTGGGCGACACGATCTCAGGAGCACCGTAGCCAAGCGGCATCACGATCAGCATCGGCTTCGCTTTGCCCTCCGCAATCAGATTGTCGAGGATGATGTTCGCGCGGCCGACAGCGGTCCAGCCGCTGGCATCATCGCTGTAGCCGTGCAGCAGATATAGCACCGGATACGTCTTCTTCGATTTCGGATCGTAGCCGGGCGGGGTGTAGACGTAGAAGTCCCGATTGTCGCCGACGATTCCCGAGTGATAGAAGTGGTGGTGCACTTCGCCGTGCGGAACATCCGCGATCTCCCACGGCAGTCCCGCGCCCGGCACGTGGACCATGCTCTGCGGATTCAGCAGATTCGGCTTGATCAGCGAGTTTACCGGATCCATCAGTCCGACACCGTCGGCAATGAACGAGTACCCGTACATGTCGGGTTCGAGCGCCTCAGTCGTAACGGACCAGACTCCGCTGTCATCCTTCTGCATCGGGATGGGCTTCGCGCCTTCACGGGCGAGATTCACCTGCTGCGCGTTGGGATCGCGGAATCGGAATGTGACCGTGTTGTCGGACTTCACTTCCGGGGAGACAACGCGCGCCGGACGCTGCTGCGCGAACGCCGCGAAGCAACTGGCCGCGAGAGCAATCAGAGAGATGCGTTTCATGTCGCCTCGTATCATATCCCCACCGGGACATATTGCGACAGATAGCGTTTGCCCATGATGAACCCGACTTTGTAGGGTTCGCTGAAATCCGGGCCAGGATTATTGTCGCCGCCGTACAGCGGATCTTCGTGCTCGATGCTCATGGCGCCGGAGTACCCAGCGTCCTGCAGCACGCTGAAAAATTCCGCCCAGTTGATGGATCCCAAGCCGGGGATGCGATACCGCCACCACTGCTGCCGGTTCACCGGATCGATGCCGCCTGAGCGGAGTTTGGGCCACAGGATTTCCGTGTCCTTCAGATGCACGTCGTAAATGTGATCCACATAATCGCGCGCGGTCTGGATGGGATCCATGAACTGCCGGACCAGGTGCGAGGGGTCGTATTGCAGACCGACGGGCGAGTCGCCGAACCCCTTAAAGAGCGCGTCATAGCCGACGGGACTGGTCGCGATATTCGGACCTTCCGGCCACGGCTCCCACAGAATGCGCACATTGTTAGCCTGGCAAGCCGGGAAATACTTTTCGTTGTACACGCGAATGATCTCGTCTACCTGCTGCTGGAAAGGCTTGGCGGGATCCTTGCCCGACGCCGTGCCGATGTAGGGGACTCCCAGCTTGCCGGCGAGTTCGATCACTTTGACGAAGTAATCATTCTCCTTGGCGCGCTGCGCCGGATCGGGCGAGATGTGATTCTGCGTGGCCTGGAATGCCGACACGTGCATTTCATTGCGGTGGAGCGTGTCCTTCACGGTCTGGATCTGGGCGTCGGTCACGGTTCCGGCGTCCAGCGGTGCACGCGGGCCGACCCCGAGGATCATGTTATTGAAGCCCTGCGCGCGGGCGAACTCGACGTTTGCAGGCGTGAATGGGCCGAGTATGCCGAGCAGCGGCTTCCATTCGGTATGGCGGCGGCGTTGGGCCTGCGCGGCTGCGGCGACCGCGATGGAACTGAACAGGGTTCGTCTGGTCATCAGTCAAGAGTTTAGCTGTTTGGAGGGCTCTTCGCGACCTGGATGCTATAATCCTGCGAGCAAGATGCCCACACTCAGCATCCTCCACGCCGCGATGGCATTCGGTGCGGCATTCCTGGCGGGCGCCATCAACTCCGTTGCGGGCGGCGGCACGCTCGTCACATTTCCCACGCTGATTTTTCTGGGACTCCCCTCGGTTACCGCCAACGCCACCAGCACGGTCTCCATCTGGCCCGGCTCGCTCGGCGGAATGTGGGGATACCGCCGCGAGATGCGTGGAACGGATCCGCGATTCCTCGCGCTGGTGATTCCCAGTCTCATCGGCGGCGTCACCGGCGCGCTGCTCTTGCGATTCACGCCTCCGGCTCTGTTCGACCGTCTGGTCCCGTTTCTGATTCTCTTCGCCACCGTGCTGTTCATGGTGCAAAAACCGGTGACGAGCAGAGTGCAGCAGAGCGGCGCCGCCTACCACTCGACGAAGTGGTTCGCCGGCGCGCTCGCGTTTCAACTCGCGGTGGCACTATACGGAGGCTATTTCGGAGCCGGCATCGGAATCCTGATGCTGGCCGCGCTCGGCATTCTCGGCCTCAACGACATCCACCAGATGAACGGGCTCAAGAATTTCTTTGCGCTCTGCATCAACGGCGTCGCTGCGTTGTACTTCATCTGGGCACGGATGGTCTACTGGCCGGACGTCTTCGTGATGGCGGTAGGTGCCATCGCAGGTGGAATAGGCGGTGCCGGTGTGGCCCGGAGAATCGGTCGCACCGCAGTCCGAAGAATCGTGATCGCCATCGGCTTCGGGATGGCGATTTCTCTATTCCTCAAGAAGTGGCTATAGCGCCAGTTCTCCGTCGTACATCATGTCCTTCAGGGTGAACTTCGCCTTGATCTCCATCGGGCCCATTTTCGCTACGAAAGTCACCTCTTTGTCCGAGGCCTGAATCGGTTGAGAGCCGTGAGGAAACTGGAACATCGCTACACCCTGGCCGAGTTGTACACGAACAGGGTGGATGGGGTCGGCTCCCTTGCGAGCCAGTTCCGTACTGCCTTTCAGCCGCTCCGCCATAGCCTCGCGGCGCGCTGCGGGATCAGCATCGGGTTGACCGCCCGGATCGCCGAACCGGCCACCGCCCATCATCGGTAGTCCGCTGACGCTGATGATGTAGCTGCCGGCCAGATCCGCGGGTATCTGTTTGTGGGCGGCCTCCAGAACTGGCTTTGCGCTTTCCCACCGCACAGTCGTCTTCATTTGCGGAGCACCGCCGCCCGGTGCGCCCATGTCGCCGCCGCCGGCGCCACCACCGCCGTAGCCGCCTCCTCCACCCATCCCGCCACCGCCGCCACCATAGCCGCCACCGCCGCCGCCGCCCATGCCACCACCGCCGCCCATCCCGCCGCCGCCGCCGCCACCGCGCCGGCCTCCCCGGCCGGACATGCCTTCCATGCCACCGCCCTGGAACGATACGGCCGTCTCTTTGGCCCAAGGCGAATGGGTCAGGATCTTTTGAACGTCCTTCTCGGACCATTCCGACGGTTTTTTGTCATTCCAAAACTCCCCCGGAGCATACGCCAGGCCACGCCCGGCGCTCCATATTGCACCCGCCGCGCACAGCAGACTACGTCGCGTCATCGAAGCCCTCCCGATTTAGAACGTGAATCGCAATTGTATGTCGACTTTGCGATTGTATGTCGTATTCCCGCCGAAAGGTCCAAACCCGGCCAGGCTCCGATACTCTCCAAAAAATGGCGACGAAAGATCGCCGCTCGGCGCAGCAAAGTTAGGATGGTTCAGAATATTGCGGGCGGACACACTGAGCGTGAGACCGTACTTCTTGCCGCTGCTGCCGCCGAACATGCCACCTGGACCGCCAGGACCACCGCCCCCAAAACGAGGGCCACCACCGCCGGAACCACCTCCGGGAGGCGGACCACCGCCGCGAACACCGCCCATCCCAGGAGGCGGGCCGCCCTCGGCTGGACCCGACTCTCCACGGCTGCCGAATGCCCATGTTCGAGAGACTCGCAAGTTCAGGTTGAAATTGCCGGGTCCCCGGGCCGAGTTACGCCCGATCGCGGTCCCAGCCGCTGGGTTCAGATTGAAGCAGCCATAACCCGCCTTGTAGAGGTAGCCGGACGAACCGCAATCGGCGGCGCCCAAGTCCACCACTGCCGGACGCTCGGACGTGAACCCGTCGCCATTGAGATCGCGACCCGTCGTGATGTTGTAGGGCGAACCGCTGGAAGCAAACAGAAACGGGCTGATGTTGATTTTCCAGAGAACCGGGAGATTCGTGCCCACCAAGAACCGGTGACGCACGTCCGCGAATCCCGACGGTCCCCACTCGGCGCGCAGGTTGTAAGGATCCGCGGCCTGTCCCTCGGCGTCCGACTTACCATAGGAGAGCCCATAGAATCCGAACAGGAATAGCTTCTTATAATTCACGTTCGGGCTGACAATCAGTTGATTGGTGCGGCTGAATCCAGTCGACTCGGTCAGGATGCGTAACTGCTGATCGCCGAACGGATAAGCGCCGTCGATGGGTGCGTTGATGTTACGAGTTCTCTGTAAGTGAACACCGCGGCTGGCGACATACTGTGTGCTCAGTTTGATGTACTTATTCACCTGTCGTTCCAGGCCGATCGTAGCCTGGTAGGTGCGCGGCGCACGAATATCGCCGAATACGTACTGAAGCTGTTGCGGCTGCTGCGAACTCGAAAGCACCGAGAGCGCCGGAATACTCGGATAAAAATCGGGTTTCAAAATGAAATACGACTGCTGCGTCTGCCCGTTATACCGCAGGCTTTGAAGGGCCACTGAGTCACTGATGCGATCGTAAAACGTGCCGAAGCCGGCGCGGAACACCGTCTTTGCCTGTTTGTTCGCGCCGCCCCCAATACCCCACGCGAGACCTACTCGCGGCGACCAGTCGCTCCAGTCGTGGATATTGCTCTGCGTCTCGTAACGGACGCCATAACTCAGCGTCAGGTTCGGCCGCATCCGCCAGTCGTCATTGACGAACAGTCCGATGTCGAACTGGTTCACCGTGCTGCTGGGGGTGCCGGCACCAAGGCTGAATTGCGAAGCACCGCCTCCGAGCAGCCGGATTTGCTCGGGCGACATGCCAGCCTGCATGAACAACAGCGTCCGGCGGTAACGCTCGATGGCGCTCAAGGCGATGGAGCTACCTGCAACCGGCTGATTGTTGGCGTCCAGTTCAGGACCCGTGCCGCCGAAGAAAGTATAGGTCCCTCCGAAGTTATTCAGAGAGGTGTCGTCAATGAACGACTGCCGCAATCTTCCACCCCACTTCAGCGTGTGTGTCTGGCGAGTCATCGTGGAGATATTAGTTAGCTCCCAGCGATTGTTCAATGTTCCCGAGTCACCGATCTGCGCACCGCCGCCGTCAAAAGCACCTTGCACGCTGATCGCGGGTATCGAGTTATCCCCAACATTCGACAAATCAGTCCGCATGTACTGGAAGCGGGTCTCATTAATGGTGCGAGGACTCAGGATGGCCGTCTCGGTTACCTGAACGCTCTGCTCTGTATTGGATTGGTTGTACGCTTTCGACGCCAGGCTGAAGTTGCCTGTGCCTTCGTTATCCGATGCCACACGAGTATTCTGATAGCGCACCGTCAAGGTATTTGACGCGTTCAGTGAGTAGTCGATGCGGGGACTGAACGTGGTGCGAGTCTGTGGCGTCAGCATCGCCTGGTTGACGTTCACGAAGTTCAGGTTGTTGTCGAGCGTGGTCGCGAGGATGAACGAGTTTTCCGTGATCGACCGGCGTTCGAAATCGAAGCTGAACGACGCCTTCTTCTGAGTGATGGGGCCGCTGAGGTTCACGCCGAAGAACTTCTGCTCGTACGGCGGCCGTGTCGACTGCGTCAACAGCGGACTCCGGGAATTCAGAGCTTCCTTGTTGAATTGGAAGAAGGCCTGTCCGCGGATGTGATCGGTGCCAGGCTTGGTGAAGATCTCGATGCGCCCGAACCCCGGACGGTCGTACTCCGGCGAGAACGGATTCGAGTTGATGCGGATCTCGCGAATCGACGACTTCGGCGGAAGATTGCCGCCGCTGAACCCGTCGATGTAGATCTGGCCGCCGTTGGGACCCGAGCCCGGACCGGCCATTGCCTGCAGTTCCTGCGAAAGCTGATCCGGATCGTCGGAGAGCGCGGCTAACTCCTTCTCGCGCAGAACCAGCGCGCTGGCATTCGACGATGGATCGGTGGTGACTTTGTCCGCCTCGTCCTCCACATTCACCACCTGCGCTTCACTTTCGATCGTGAGTTGGACATCGAGAGTTACGGGTCCTGTAATTTCCACGTCATTTTGCTGGCTCACCGTAAATCCCTTCGCAATTACGCGCACGAGATACTTGCCGGGAGGCAGGGGGGCGATGGAGTAATGGCCGGTCATGTCTGTGCGGACGCGGCGTTCGATGCCTTGTCCGCGCGCCTGAACCAGCGCGTCCGGGACATTAGCGCCCGAAGGATCGGTGACGGTTCCTTGCAAACCCACCGGCGGAGCCTGCGCGGATGCAAGGGAACATAGATCTAGCGCGCACACAACGAGTAAACGCTTCATTTGTTTTTCCTGATTCGAGATATCGGTGATAGTTAGGGAGTCATGCCGGGGAGTTCGAGGCCGCCGAGGCCCCCTGCTCCCGCGCCCACGCCCATTCCGGACATTCCCATGTTCATCGAGGGCGCTGAACCCGATTGCCGGCTCATGGATGCCATTCTGATGAGCATGTCGGCATTGGCGAGCAGCAGGATGGCGGTAATGCGGTCCTTACTCGCTCCCTGGGTACTGGAGACGACGATGGTATCGCCGGGCTTCAATTCTTCGATTTTGCCGGCTGGCATACGCTCGAGCATTTGCGACAGGTCGGGAGGTCCTCCCATTCCAGGCCGCGCCATTCCGCCCGCCGGTGGCATCATTCCCCCCGATGGCGGCCTTCCCGCTGCTCCCGGAGCGCCAGCACCTGTAGCCATTCCGGCGAAGTTCGGCATCCGCTTGAGCTTGGAGTCGGCCGTCAGTTTGATGGTGAGCGGCTTGTTTGTCGCCAGATCCTTGATTACGATCTCGCCGGTCTCGGCGTTAATGGAATCGATGGTTCCCGCCTTGGTGAGGAACGTCCCGAACACGACATCGTCGGCCGTGACCGCGTGCCCGTCCTCACCCTTCTGGCCGCGAGCCCGAAGCTGGTCGCCAACGCTGATCTCGTCGATGCCGCTGGGACGGGCGTCGGCGAACTTGATCGAATCGGGCGCATAGCGGCGGAACGATGTTTTCGGCGTTATCGTCACCACCGCTTGTGATTCGCCCGCGAAGGATCGCATGCGAAGGGTAACCTGGTCGCCCTTCCTCGAAGCCACAACACCGGCGAGGCCCCGGCGAGTCCAATCCAGGCGATCGGCTTCGTCATGCTTTGCGATGTCGGAGGCCGGCATGATTACCACGCGGCGGGCATCGGACGTGCCGGCCTCAACAACAATGAGTGCGCGATCGCCGGCATGAATCGCCGCGGCTTCAATTGTCTGTGCGGCCTTCAGGTCCTTCTGGCCCGGCTCGATCCGCTGCAGTAAAGTCCCCGCATTAAGGCGGATCGAATACGCGGCACCGGCGTCCGTTTTCACCTGCAATTCCGCGGATTCAGGCTTCAGGGCGGTCACCGTGGCCACCATTCGCTCCGGTACGGCTGTCTGCCCGGGCAGCACCGTAACGAATACAAAGGCCGCAATCGCCATCTTCACTCGAGGGTTCACCATTCCATTTAGCAACAGATCTTGTCGAGTTCTGCTTTAAGATTTGTAAAACCCACGGGCACGCACGATCCACGGGGGACAAAATGAGTTACAACGACAATAGAGTGATCCCGCAGACAGCAGCGAAGAAGGTCCTGTTGGTGGATGACGACGCGGAACTGTGCTTGTTGATGGTGGACTTCTTCACACCCCATGGATTCGACGTCGAACCCGTTCACGACGGCCAGAGTGGCTTGGCGCGCGCGATCGAAAGGACTTACGACCTGGTGATTCTCGATGTTATGCTGCCGGTGCTGGATGGCTTTGCGGTGCTGCGGCAGATCCGGCGCCGGTCGGACGTGCCGGTCATCATGTTGACGGCGCGGATCGAGGAACGGGATCGCGTAGCCGGACTGGACATGGGTGCCGACGATTACCTCCCGAAGCCCTTCGGGCCGGATGAGTTGTTGGCCCGAATGCGCGCCGTCTTGCGGCGATCGGGACAGCCGGTGGCGGACCCTACGGGAGTTATTGTGGCGGGCGACATCCGGCTCAATTCGAAGGCTCGCGAGGTATGGAAAGACGGCCAGCCGGTGGAGTTGACGTCTGTCGAATTCGATATTCTCGACATGCTGATGCGGGCGGCCGGACGCGTGGTGACTCGCGACGAAGTGAGCACCGTCTTGTATCAGCGGCGCGCAACTCCCTTCGAGCGATCGATCGACGTACACATCAGCCACCTGCGCAAGAAACTCGAAGGTCAGGCCCTGATCCGGACCATTCGCGGCTCGGGCTATCTCTTCGCGCAACAGGAAAAAGCATGAGATCTCTCTACGCGAAAATCCTGTTATGGTGCTTTGCCACGCTATTGATGTCGCTGGTGGCTTTCGTTTTGACGTCGCGCTTTGTGTTTTCTAAGACGGTCGGCAAAGGCGGCCCTTTCGAGCGAATGATGACATACCAGGCTGAGGATGCGGCCTCGGCGTATGAAAGCGGTGGTAAGGAGAAGTTAGCCGCGGCCCTGGCGCGTATGGATCATCACTTCGGCCCCGAACACCACTTGGTGGATTCTCAGGGACGCGACGTGATCACAGGCGAGGACCGCCGGCCTTTGCTGGAGCGGCAGCCCTCCAATTGGAGTTTTCCAGGCTTCAAGAAAACCCCGCACGTGATGAGCGCCAGGACTCCGGATCGGCGATACCGGCTGATGATCGTTGTGAATCTCCCGTTCACGTTCTGGAATCTCGCGCCGTACTACTTGTGGATCCTGGGAGCCGTAGCACTACTCTGCTGGCTGCTGGCGTCGAAGATCGCGTCTCCCATCAAGGAACTGGCGGCCGCGGTGCGCCGGTTCGGCGCCGGAGATCTCTCGGCGCGCGCCCGGCTGAAGCGGCGGGACGAAATCGGCGACGTGGCCCATGCATTCGACGAAATGGCCGAACGGATCCAGACACTGATGAGCGCCGAGCGGCAGCTTCTGCAGGATATCTCGCACGAGTTACGCTCGCCGCTCGCCCGCATGAGTTTTGCAGCAGAACTCGCGCGCACCGCGCCCGATCGCGATGCGGCCGTAGCCAGGCTGAAGAAGGAGATTCAGCGTTTGACGGACTTAGTCGGCGCGCTGCTACAGGTAACTCGCGTCGAGGGCGATCCGGCCTCGCGAAAGATGGAGCCGCTATCGCTTGAAATGCTGCTGCAGGACCTGGCTGAGGATTGTTGGGTTGAAGCCGACGCCCGGGGTTGCAAAGTCGATCTTCGAGTCTCTGGACCGGCCGAAGTACGAGGCGACCGGGAGTTAATCCGGCGGGCCATTGAAAACGTGTTTCGCAATGCGATCCGTTATGCGCCGGAGGGCTCGCGAATTGAGGTGACACTCCAGCCAAATGGCGATTCGGCGGACGTGAGTGTCCGGGACTACGGTCCCGGTGTACCGGACGATGCTTTGCCGCACTTGTTCCGGCCGTTCTATCGCGCCGACCCGTCGCGAGACAATCACACGGGCGGAGTAGGGTTGGGGCTGGCGATTGCCGCAAGAGCAGTTAGCTTGCACCATGGAGCCCTAACTGCCGAGAATGCTCACCCAGGGTTGCGGGTATCAATGAGTTTGCCGATAATTCCCTCACATTCCTGAAAGTTGGTGGTAGACTTATCACCACTATCACCACCATGAACCGCAGGTCTTACGATCACCCCCGATCGCGTCAGGATTTCGCGTCCGTTCAGATAGAGGCGGGCTCGCCCGGAACCGAGAATCCGTCCGGCCCTCTGCCGGTCTGCAGCCAGAGCACTATCCCGATGGACGCCCCCGTGAACCAGGATGAAGCTGATTTCCACGACTATCACGGTAACTTCCACAAAGGTCTGCAGCACGATTCCTACGGGTTGGTGGACCGCGATGACTACGCGGCCATGACGGCCGTTCTGAGCAACTCCGCCAGCACAGGGGCGGACTACGAAAAAATTCCACTCGACCGCGGGCGAGTCCTCGTGGATCCTCAGGCCGGACGCGCCAAAGACGTCGAAGGTCCGGATCCAGCAATGCAACCAATGCGGCCGGCTCCTACCTGCAATAGCTCGGAAACCGCGGTGGAAGCAATGGAATTGTGGCTCTGCGCGAGAATTCGTAGAAGTGGGCAATTGGCGGGGACTTCAGCGTTTTGCCCTTCCCGGGATTTCCGGCACCGCGCCTCAGCCATCGAGCCGTCGCCGTGGGCATTGTAGGATTGCCGAACTGCCCAGCCTTTGATGGCCGGAACCCTGGAATCTACGCGATTGATACACGGCCCGACAACCGCCGCAACCGTTGATTCAATGAGGTTTGCCGGTGGTTCTGTGGC
>JBBQGE010000071.1:0-32801 GCA_038322675.1 Bryobacterales bacterium | reverse complement strand
TCATCCTGAGCGCTTCGTCAGGCGGCCGCCGACTCCGCCGCCACTTCCCAAGGAGGTCTGGATCAACAAACCATTAAACTCAGACGACAATACTCACTAAACTCTTCCAAGGAGTGTCTCAAACTCGTTGACACGCGCCGTTGCGTGCATCTGCGTTCCGGTGGCAATGACAATTCTGATTCCTTCTTCTGCCAGGTCGAAGCCGCCGAGGTCGCCATCTAGCTCATCGAAGTCACGGCGAAACTCGGAAAAGCCGGCGGCAAATTCATCGAGTATCTCAAAGCCGCCAGACCCGGCTGATTCGGTTCGGGTGTTCCTCCGGCTGAACCGGGAGGAACGTGAGGAAGGGAAACCGAAGGCATTCACCTTTCTGGGATTCCGGCACATCTGTGCTGAGAACAGTCTGGGGCGATTCGAAATCCGGCGCATCAGTGACGGCGACCGGCGGAGAATGCGAGCTAATTGACAGAACCGCTCAATTCTTTCAAAATGGTCCTACCGGTATGACCGGTGCTCATTCGATGCCTTTTCACGTTCAGGTGTACCAAACCGGCGAAGCGGAAGTTCCCGGGCCAGAAGTGTTCTGGATGAGCCGGTTTGACGACTGGGAACGGCTCGCTTTCTATATGGTGGTGGTGCGCGGTCCGGGGGGCACGGCGGTCATCAACACTGGGCCGCCGGCCGACTTGACGGAGTTGAACGTTGCGTGGCGCGCCTTCGCGGGCGAGCGTTGCCAGTTTCGGCGAACCGAGGAGCAGACGCCATCCAGCATTCTGAAGCGTGAGGGCCTCCCGGCAGAAGAGGTCGACTTCGTGCTGCTCACACCTCTTCAGGCGTATGCGACCGCCAATGTCCGCATGTTTCCGAATGCGCGAATCTGCATGTCGCGGCGGGGATGGATTGAGGACATTTTCGCTCGGCCCGATTTTGTTCACGTTCCGCGCCATCTGTGCATCCCGGATGACATTCTGAAGTACTTATGTTTCGAGGCCCAGGATCGCATCCGGCTGTTGGACGATGAGGACACGATCTGCCCGGGAATCACGGCGTGGTGGGCGGGGACGCATCACCGAAGTTCGATGGTTTATAGGATCCAGACCGAGCGTGGTGCTGTCCTGGTCGGGGATTGCGCGTTCAAATACGGCAACCTGGATGGGCATCCTCTTGGAATCGCGGAGAGCTTGATTGAGGGGTCAAAGGCCTATGCGCGAATCCGGCGCGAGGCTGCGCATTTCATTCCTCTATATGACCCGGAAGTGTTGGTGCGGTATCCCGGCGGAGTGGTCGCATGACTGTTTCGAAAACGACGTCTTACCGCCCACACATTACTCCCACGCCGGATCGATTGCGGGGCAAGGTCAGCATCGTAACAGGAGGTGCGCGGGGCATTGGACGGGCGATCGCCGAGCGCTTCGCAAGCGAGGGCGCGAACGTCGTGATCGGCGACAAAGATGAAGACGAAGCGCGGCGGACAGCGAACGCATGCGGCGGCGTCGCGCTCCGAACGGACGTCGCGTCACGATCCGATGTGGATCGGCTCATCGACTTCGCGGTTCGCGAGTTTGGAGCCATCCACATCCTGGTGAACAACGCCGGAATCATCGTATTTGACAGCCTGATGGACTGCCGGATTGAAGACTGGGACCGTATGCTGGCGGTGGATCTCACCGGGGCATTTCACTGCACGCAAGCTGCAGGACGTAAAATGGCGGAACAGGGCGCCGGAGGTAGGTTGATCCATATCGGCTCAACGGCTTCCATCCTGCCGACTCCCGCGCAGGCCGCCTACGCCATCGCCAAGGCGGGCCTCTTGATGATGAGCCGCATGGCGGCAATGGAGTTGGCGAGTTACGAAATTACTTCGAATCTCATCTGTCCAGAGGGAGCAGTTACCGATATCAATCGCGAATTGCTGAGTGATCCTGCTGTAATGAATAAGTTAGAATCGAAGATTCCGATGGGACGTTTGGCGACGGTGGAAGAAATCGCGGCAACTGCGGCATTTCTGGCTTCCGACGAGGCAGCTTACATCACCGGAACGGAACTCATTCACGACGGGGGCATCCTGCAAAGCGCCCTCTGGTGGCGCTAAAGAAAGGAGGGCGAGTTGCGGATCACAGGCGTGCGAACGCGAAACTACCGCTTTTCTGAGCCACCAATCTCACTAAAACGGCACTTGGTCACGAACACATCCATCTTTGAGGACTTTCAAACAAAACCCGGCGGATGGTTCGGACCGGTTGTATTCACGATGGTGGAAGTGGAAGCGAGCGATGGAACCGTCGGAATCGGCACTTGCGGCGGGTTTCAGGGCGGGGCGCGAGAACTGATCGAGATGTACTACAAGGATCTCGTGCTGGACGAGGACCCGCGCCGGCACGAGTATCTATGGCAGCGAATGTATCGGACGACGGTACGTTTCGGACGCTCAGGCGTGGCCATGAGCGCGATTGCCGGCATCGACATCGCGTGCTGGGATCTTCATGCCCGGGCAGAGAACCGGCCGCTCTATGAGCTAATCGGCGGACTTAGTCAATCCTCGGTCCCGTGTTACGCGAGCCGTCTATATGCGCTGGAAGATCTGGACGAACTCGCGGATGAAGCCAGAACTCTGAAACAGTTGGGATTCAAAGTCATGAAGCAGAGGTTTGGATTCGGACCTGCAGATGGACCGGCAGGCATGCGCCGCAACACGGACCTGGTCCGGATTGTGCGCGATGCGGTCGGCGACGACATCGAGTTAGCGGCGGATGCGTACATGGGTTGGGACACCGGATACACCATCGAGATGACAAAGTTACTCCGGGAATATCGCTTATCGTGGATCGAGGAACCGCTGATGCCGCATGACCTGGCCGGGTACCACGAGTTGAAGCGGCGGTGTCCCTGGCAGAGGTGGAGTTGCGGCGAGCATTCGTACAGTAAGTGGGAGTTTCAACAACTTATCGACGCGCGGATCGACATACTCCAGCCAGATGCAAATCGTGCCGGAGGAATCACGGAGATGCTCAAGATATGCGTGATGGCCGAGGCAGCCGGCTTGCCGGTAGTGCCGCACTCGAACGAGGCCCATAATCTGCACGTCGTGTTCAGCCGTCCGCCGCATGTTTGTCCGATGGTCGAATATTTTCCCGATCATCGCCCGGACACGGGAAATGAACTTTTCTGGGCGGCCTTCGACGGTAATTCTGAGGCGCAGGCCGGGATGCTACTTGCGCCGAAGGGAACTGGGCTAGGTATTACGGCCCGCGAACATCCCGCCAACGTGCTCGCCGAAGCGTGAAATGAAACGTTTGTTTTTGATTTTATCGGTAGTAACTTCCTGCGCTGCGGAGACCTTTACAGTTAGCACGGTGATGGTGCCGATGCGGGACGGGGTCGAGCTTGCGACGGATGTTTACCGTCCGGTGGGCGAGGGCGAGCTCCCGGTTCTAGTGTATCGATCGCCATACGGACGCGGCGGCGCTAAGGGTGATGCGAGTTACCTGGCATCCCACGGGTATGTCGTCGTCGCGCAGGACGTTCGAGGACGGTTTGATTCCCAAGGAACGTTTTATCCGTTTGTAAACGAAGGCCCCGATGGGTACGACACCATCGAGTGGGCCGCAAAACAATCCTGGTCGAACGGCAAGGTGGGGACATTCGGCGCGTCGTACCTCGCCTGGGATCAATACCTCGCGGCCATGGAGCGTCCGCCGCATCTGGTGACAATGTTCACGCTGGTCGGCGGCGCGAACTTCTATCGGGAGTACGGCTATCCCGGTGGAATTCCGAATCTTGGCTGGCCAATCTGGATGGTGAAGTCCGCGCAAACTAGTCCCGGCGCCGCGCTGCACGCGTCGGAGACCAAGGTTCTGGCGAGCATTCTGAACGATCCAGCCGCCTGGCTTCATCTCGATTCGGAAGCGCGCGCCGCAGTCTTTGCCCAGTTTCCGGAACAAAGGCGCGTATATCGGGACTTTCTTGCGCATCCTTCGTTCGACCGCTATTGGAAGCAGCCCGGCTTCTATAATTTCGATTCGTATCATAAATTCGCCGACGTGCCAATGCTTTTTTTAACCGGCTGGTATGACTACTTCTCAGAGGGTGTGGTCGATAACTTCGTCGCATTGTCCAAGATTCAGAAGACCCCGAAGAAGCTGATCATTGGACCGTGGCCGCATCCGACGGGTGCGAACACTTGCGGCGACGGGTACTTTGGCGAGGTCGCAGGTGTTGACCAGAGGGCCATGATGGCTGACTGGTTCGATCACTGGATGAAGGGAGCGGAATTCCAATTACTCGGCGGCCCGCCCATTCGCTATTTCCGAATGGGCGGAGGCAGCGGCAAGCGCACGGCGAAAGGCAAACTGGATGTCGGCGGTACATGGGAAACCGCATCGAAATGGCCGCCCGGCGAGACCGATCTGAGGCTTTTCCTGGCTCCGGATCGCGCGCTCACTCGCGAGGCAGCGGCCCAACAGACCACCGCAGGGTTTGCGTATGATCCGGCGCATCCAGTACCCACAATCGGCGGCCGGTACGGTGTCGGAGGCTGGAGTCCGAATTGTGCTCAGGACCAGGTTTGCAACCCGAAGTACATGGGTTGCGATAACACCAAACCACTTAACCAGCGAGTGGACGTCTTGTCATTCAGTACAGGTCCGCTGCAAGCTCCCGTCGAGGTTACCGGCATCCCACGGGTTCACTTACACGTTTCGTCGGATGTACCTGACACCGACTTTGTCGCTAAGTTAGTCGACGTCTATCCGGACGGATACGCACTGATCGTTGCCGAGGGGCAGTTGCGGGCGCGTTATCGCGAGGGCTTCGATAAGGTACGGTGGCTCGTGCCGGGCGAGAAGGTGGACCTACAGTTCGGACTAGGGGTCACCGGTAACTGGTTCGCGGCTGGACACAAGATTCGAGTCGATATCTCGAGCAGCGACTTTCCCCGGCTCGAGCCGAATCCAAACACACGGGGATCAGGTCCACCGGTAATAGCCCACAACACCGTGTATGTGGGTGGCGCGAAGGGATCGTGGGTGGACCTTCCGGTAAAGGAGTCTAGCCAATGAAAATCGGTATTCTGATGCTGCTCGCGGCGCCCCTGTTCTGTCAGACGTTCGATTCGGCCTCGGTCACGACGATCATGGTCCCTATGCGCGACGGCGTCAAACTTGCGACGGACGTGTACAGGCCGGCGTCACAGGGTGTGGCAATCGATGGCAAGTTCCCGGTCCTGGTCACTCGGTCGCCATACAACAAGAACGGGGAACGAAAGCGAGCCGAGCAGTTCGCGCAGCACGGGTACGTGTTCGTCGCGCAGGATGTCCGCGGGCGGTACGCATCGCAAGGGCATCTCAATCCGTTGCTGCAGGAGGGGACGGATGGGTTTGATACCATCGTTTGGGCGGCAGAACAACCGTGGTCGAACGGCAAGGTCGGAACGGTCGGCGCATCGTACCTCGCGATGGACCAGTTCAGCGCAGCAGCGTTGCGGCCCCCCGGATTGGTAGCGATGTACGCAGCAGTCGGGTCGGCTGATTACTACCATGACGCTGCTTACAACGGCGGTGTTCAGAGCACCGGTTGGCCGGTCTGGATCGCGTTCTCTGCCTCCACCAGCCAATATGCGTCGGAGCACAAGGATATTGGGGAGTGCCTCTCCGCCATTATCAAGGATCCCTCTGCATGGCTTCGCCAAACGCCCGAGCAGCGCATGAGGATCTTTAGCGAGTTTCCGGATCAGCGCAAGTCATACGAGGAGTATCTCGCGCATCCGCACTTCGATGCTTACTGGCAGCAGGTCGGCTACTATCCTGCGGCCAGGTTCGCCGGCATGCCGGACGTCCCAATGATGTTCGTTACCGGCTGGTACGACCAGTTTGTCGAGGGGACACTGGACATATTCACGGCGCTATCGCGGATGCAAAAGACGGCCAAGCATCTGATCATCGGTCCTTGGCCTCATGGATACGGCCAAAGTAAGTGCGGAGTGGCTCAATTCGGTCCTGACGCCGAATTACACGAGTTCGAACTCCAGTTACAATGGTTCGACCGGTGGATGAGAGGTGCGACCGTCGGCAATGCGATGCCCGCGATCAAATACTACCGGATGGGCGGAGCAGAACCGGCGGCCCATGCCGGATTCGCTCCGGGAGGGCAATGGCTCACGGCCGGACAGTGGCCGCCGAATGGCGCCACGAAGAAGACGTTCTTTCTGGCAGCCGGAGCGTTATTGAGCGATTCGACGCCGGAACAAAGTAGCCCGGTCAGTTATCGCTACGATCCATCCAATCCGGCACCTACCATCGGCCGGTCGGGGCCTCAGTGCATTCAGGATCAGCGGACCGAGCGGTCTGACATCATCTCCTTCACGTCGCAGCCCTTGCAGGAACCACTGAATGTAACCGGGTCGGTGAAACTGAATCTTTGGATCTCGTCAAGTGCGAAAGATGCCGACTTTATCGCAAAGCTCGTAGACGTTTACCCGGACGGGTTCGCAATGAATCTCGCCGAGGGACGCATCCGCGCGACGGCTCGCAACGGCGATAAGTCGTCCGACCCGCTCACCCCCGGTGCGGTCTACTCGCTCACCATCGATATGGGATCGACCAGTAACTTATTCGCGCCGAACCACCGGATCCGCCTGATGATTACCAGCAGTTCGTTTCCGCAACTCGAGCCGAATCCCAACGGAGGAACGGAATCCATTTACCACGATCGCAAGCATCCATCTTCGCTCGACATAACCATCGTGCCGGCAGGCGACCGTGCGATCACGGCGTCGAGCCAGTAAGTAGACGGACGGGCCCCTCCAACCCGTTCGGGCGAATCGTCGGAAGCCGGTCCAATTCAGTGTTGTACTTCAATCCCCAACTCCCCTTCGGATAGATGGCGCCCCCCTGCGACTGCCAGCCAGCGTCTGAGTTAGCCACAATCACCTTCAATCGGTTGGTCCCGGGTTTGAGGAGTCCCGTAACATTGACGCGGTACGGGTGCCAGACTCGCTCGCCGGCCTTCCTGTCGTTCACGAAGACTTCCGCCGCCACGCCGACCTCACCCAGATCGAGCCACATCGGCTTCGTTTCGTTCCCGGCAGGCAATTCGAAACGGGTTTCGTAGGTCGCCGAACCCGAGTAGAAGGCCAGCGCCGAATCGGTCCAGGATTGGAGTTGAAAGGGCACAGTCGCGGTTCGGAAAGACACCGGCTTTTCGGGGACCTCAGTCCATCTGAATCTTTCGAGCGCCGATGAGAAGGCGGCGCCCGGTGGTACGCGGACCTTGTAATCCTGCGCGGCGGACGCCCGCTTCTCGACCGCCGAACGGTCCCGCGAATACCCCAGGTCGCGGAGCGTAGCACCGTCCCGATCCGTGAGGCGCGCCATGAAGGTGGTTGGAACCATGAGGCTCGGCCCGATCTTCAGCAGAAGTGAATTCCACCCCTTTCGCACGTGAACCGGCTTTCGTTCCGCCCAGGCGTCGCGCATGAGCGACCACTTAGGGTGGCGATGCACCTGAAGCACACGATCTCCGTTCCACCACGCGGCAATGCTATCGGCGAATGCCGTCACAAGAAGTCCGACCCGCTCCTCTGGCGAGTACACGTCAGCATACGCGTAGTACACCCCGAGTGTCTTGCCCCCACCCAACTTCAATTCGTCACGTAAGTTGATCGAGTAATTGGGCGCCGTGACCCAATGCCAACCTACATCGCCGTACGCGCCTTTGTAAGTGGCGTCAAAGCGGAACTCGTGCTCGGGCGGGTACTGTGTGTAAAAGCCCTTATGATCATCGAACGGGAACGGCCCGATCAGCCACCAGTCGCGATTCGATAGCCGCTCCGGCGCGAGCCAGATCTTGTTGCCGGCCTCGTCGTCGGCGTACGGTACCTGAAGTGTCGACATATTCGGCGTGAAGGTCCAACCTGTGTTCGGCAACTGAAGCACCGTCGTCGTTGGGGCGGCAGGCTGATCCGGTGCCGCCGTTTGTGTCTCGCTTCGCACCACAAAGTATCCATCCCATGGATCGAAGTGTAGCTTAATGCGTCCGGCCTGAGACACTAACCGGAATCGTTCGCCGGTCTCGGCATCCCAGCGCTCGTAGGTACCCGCCGACGGAAACGAGACCTCCACATCCCGCTCACGATCTGTATCGTTCACCATCCAATACCAGTCGACCTCGGGCAGCGTCCGGTGCGAGAAGAAGAGATGATCAGGTTCGCCCTTCACCTGCACCTCAGGCGCATGAACACTGCGCAAAGCCGCAAGCAGCGGCCGCAAGTCCTCTTGTATCCCTTCGGGAACCTGGATTTGCTCCATGTAATCGAGGCGATCCATAAAGGGCGAATGTGTCCTGACGCGGATTCTCCGCATCGGGATATCCTTCAACTCGGACGGTTGTTCACCCGCCGCGAAGATGATGCCCCCGGCGCGCGCAAACGCCCGAATCGCTGCGGCTGCGGTTCGGTCGATGTCCGTCATCGGCGGAAGGATCAGCACCCGAAATTCTTCATCGCCGATGCGCAGCGTGTTTCCCTGAAGCCTCGCTTCCGCAAGATACTTCGAATCGGCAATGTGAAAGTCCTGCCCGGCCCGTGCGAGCATCAGTTGCAAAGCGGAATAGAAGTTCTGCGTGTGGTCCATGAAGTTACTCCACAGCAGATCGCGGTGGCGCCTGTTGGTGAATAGCGGAGCTGAGTTTGCAAACGCGGTTTCGAGCGGATAATACAACAGCACTGGGGCAACATGCCGGCCTTGGCCATTCATGAACTGGGCGCGATTCACATAGTTCGCGTAGTGGTGGAAGTACGGCCGGAAAGGCTGGCCGATAAACCACTGCGGGGGCCACGTCGTCTTCCGCGGATCATAGTCAAAATAGGGAATCAAGCGGTTTGCTCCCCACAGTAAACACATGTTCGTTCCGAGACGAGCCTTCTCGAGGCTGAAGAACGTGGCATGCCCTTGCAGTCCTTGATTCTCCACTAGCAGCGGCTTCCTGTCGAAGTGCGCTACGGAGACGGCCTCCTTGAAATCAATCGGCATGCGCGCGCGTTCGAGCAGTGCATCGATCTCCACGACACTGCCGGCACGCCAGTGACGGTACATGTCGCCGGCCTGACCCGCCTGAATGTACACCTGCTCCTCGTAGAGCGACGTGCCGTGTTGCAGTCCATGCCGGCGGCACCAATCGGCGACCTTGCCGGTGAAGGAGTCAACGTAGAGCTGCGATATGGTGTCCAGAAAATCCCGCCGGACTCCAGCCGAAGCCGCAGACTCGTGCACCAACAGCGGCATGCGAGCGCGCACATCATAGCCATGCCGCTTCTCGAATGAGCGCCACAAGCCGGGCGTGTACGGGATACTCGCGCCGTAGGCGCCCTCATGGTCGGCGAGCGTCAACTTCAAGGTCGTACCCAGGTACCGCGGAAACCGGCGTGCGTACTCGTCGTACACGATCGAGATGTACTCGTCCACGGCCTTCGGATTCAGCAGGTCGACCCGGGTGTTATGGCCGCCGACCGCCGGCACGATCCAGTAAGTAGTGACCAGCCACTTACCAGCGGGAACCTGCCAGCCGGCACTAACTAGCGCGAGCGAAGACGGCACCAACTGGCCGTCGCTGCCCACTTTTCCTGCGACGACAAAACCATCCGCCGGTTCCGAGCCGCCCCATGGCTTGGGACCTTCGACATTCTCCTCGGAGTACTCGAGCCGGTGCATCCGATACTCGGGATGCTTGTAGAGTACCCGGCTTAGTTCAGGAGCATTCAGACCGAAGTCCCATGCGTGGCCGCTCGGCCAGTCGTACTCATCGGCGAAATTGAGCGTGAAGTCTTCCTGCTTTGCGATTTCAAGCGCCGCCCCGACCTGCTTCCAATAGTCTTCGGATAGATAGCGCTGCTCCATGCCATCCCATGGAAAGACCACCACCTGATAAACGCCTTGCTCTTTCATCAGGCGGATCTGACGGCGGGTCTCAGTGGGGGAGATTCTCCCGTTCCAATACCAGTAAGGCATGAGGGAGTCCCGATGGGGAGGGTTCTGGAATCGCCTATATAGAGTGTCAGCCGGCGAAGACAAAGAGGGCTGACCAGCGGGTAGGCCGGTCAGCCCGGTTAGCCCCAGACTAAAAATCAAGACGGGCAGAGATCTGAATGCGGCGCGGATCGCGCGCGCTGGTAACTCGACCATAAGTTCCGCTTCCGAGGTTCGTATCGACGCCGCTCCAATTGGTGTGGTTGAGGAAGTTGAAAAACTCGCCGCGAAGCGAGAATTTCGCATGCTCCGTTACCGGGAATTGCTTCGCAATCGAGGCATCCCAGATCAAGAAACCGGGACCGCGGAGGGTGCCCACTCCGGCATTGCCGAACATGCCGGGCGCCGCAGCTGCGAATGCCGCCTTATTAAACCACGACTCCTTTGTCATGTCGCCTTCCACGCTCACACCTGTCGCATTCGGCCGTGTTGCCAATCCACGCGACCCGAGCGAGATTCCAGGCGTCAGCGCGAGTCCGCTCTGAGCGGTGATCAGACCACTGATCTGCCAGTTTCCAATTACCTGACCCAGTAAACCCCGGCGGCCGCGGAACAATGGCAGATCGTAGATGTAATTCATCGTGAAGACATGGGTACGGTCGAAGTCCACCACGCCATCATCGGCCGCCCAGTTCAGAGGATTCTGCACGCGCATATCACGCCGCGTCTGCGACTGCCCGATCGTCTTACTCCACGTGTAAGCTCCCTGCAGAGCCAGGCCATTTGCGAATCGGCGCTGGAACGACGTCTGCAATGAGTGGTAGATGGAGCCGAGCCCCGAATTGTACTGCGTAATGGATGCGTAGCCGACGAAGGGTCGAATCAGGTTCTCGTTGTACCCGGCATTCAGGCGTGGGTCAAACTGGTATCCCGCGGGCGCACCCGCGAACACGGACGAGTTCCGGTCGAGCCAAACCTCCCAATTCGTGCCGTGCGTCCCCACATAGGCGATCGAACCGAGGAATCCGGCTGGGAGTTCCTGCTGGACGGAGAGGCTCCACGACTGGACCTGTGGGCGCTTAAAGTCCGGGTTAAATGCGTTTAGAGCCGCGGGACGGGGGGCATTCGGCGTTCCGCCGCTAGGGTCGCTTAGCGGAACGTTGACGAGCGCGATGTTCTGATTGAACGGTGGGTTCGTGATCAGTCCGCTCGGATCGTTTCCGCTGTTCAGATACGAGATGCCGTAGCCGCCGCGAATCGACGTCCGACCACGACCCGTGGGATCGTAGGCGAAGCCCAACCGTGGCGCAGGGCCGTAGAACGTATTGGCAAATCCGCGAGGAACTCCATTCTGCTCAGGTTGCACAATCCCGTTCAGCGGGTTGTAGTTGGCGGTCGGCACCAGAATGCCTGAGGAGTCGATCGCCGGAGCTTTTGACGGATCATAAGTCGAGGGCAGGAATGAGCTCATCAGATTGCCGTCGACATGCGTCATCGGAATGATGAACATACGGAAGCCGAGGTTCAGAGTCAACCGGCGGTTCACGCGCCAATCATCCTGAAAGTACGGCTCGGTTTGCATGAACTTGTAAGTGCGAGTAAAGCGGTCGCTTCCCTCCGAGTAAGTGCGGGCCATGCCGAGCAGGAAGTCCGCGATCGGATGGTTCGTGAATGTTCCATCAAATGAGAACGAGCCCTGCGTCGAGTTGAAGGACGCCTGCGTCTTGTTGTACGCGAATACCGAGATGCCGGCCTGGAGCGTGTGATTACCCGCAACGTGGCTGAAATTATCGGCATAGATGTAAGTATCGTCGCGAGCCGGTTTGAGTGGCAGCAGGTTCGTCCCGATGCCGCCCCAACCTTGGGAGAAGGAGACGCTCGGCGTCTGGTCCAACTTGTTTGCGCCCTGAAAGAAGTCGCGTATATTGAGCCCTTGCGGCCGGGTCGGGTCGGCACCATAGTTGGCGAGCAGGAGGTTGATGTCGGCCTTCTTCATTGAGAACGACGCCTCATTGACAGTCCGCGCCCCGAATGCAATTGTATTACGCAGGTTCACGACCAGACCGCTGGTCTCTTCGGACTGCCGGATGACGGGAAACGGAGAACCGCCCAGTCCCGCATCCGGTGACAGCACGGAGATGGCGTCGTTCGATACCACGCCGGAGAACCTGATGTTATCCGTCAGATTGTGGTCCAGTTTCCCCGTATCGGTTCTGGTGTCCAACTTCGAGACGCCGTTGTTTAAGTAGTTGCGGAACGGCTCCAACGAATAGTTCGGCAGTGGAAAGTAAGTATCCAGTAGAATCTTCGCGTTGGGGTCGATCCGGTCGGCGGGGATAGTGCCGTTCGGGAACGGCTGTTTCGTCAACGGATCGATCAGAGGCCGTCCCGTGCGTGCTACTTCCGACTGGAAATTGCCCTGGCGAAGGGCCTCCGACGGAGTCGCCGTCAGCGAGGTGGTGGCATTCCGACGTTTGCGCCAGTCCTCACTCAAGAAGAAGAAGGTCTTATTGCGATCCTTGTTATAGTGCGGCAGGATTACTGGACCGCCGATCAAGAAACCGAAGTTGTTCTGCTTCAGTGGCGGGTTTGACGCCGCGAAGAAGTTCCGCGCGTCAAAGGCATCGTTGCGCAGATACTCGTAGGCACCTCCGTGGAACTGACTTGTGCCGCTCTTCGTGACGGCCGAAATTACCGCACCTCCGGTTGTGCCGTATCGTGCGCTGTAATTGGCGGTCTGCACCTGCACTTCCTGGAGACTGTCAATTACCGGGACGTGCGGATTCGCCTCGCCGTTACCGACGTTCATGTTGTACGCGCCGTCGACAAACCAGCCGGATGATTTATTATTCAGGCCGTTGATCGACACGGGCGACCCGGTTGCACTCAGGCCCGCGCCGGATAGCTCATCAGAACCGGAACTGTAGACCGCACCAGGAATCAGCATGGCCAGCCGCGAGTAATGCCGGCCGTTCAATACAGCAGTGCTGATCTGTTCCGTCGTGATGGTAGTGGCGACCGTGCCATCGCTGGTGTTCACCTGGGCGGGGCTCGCCTGTACCTCCACCGATTCGCTCAGTTCTCCCACCGCCAACTGGATATCTCTCCGGACCCGGCTGGCAACATCGAGTTTCAAACCCGTGACCGTCGCAGCCTTGAAACCCGGCTGGTTGACCGCAATGTTGTATGTGCCGACCGGGAGATTGTCCGCCAGGAAGTAACCGGACATATTGGTGGTAGTAGACGTACTTACACGCGTCTGTTCATTTGTAAGTAGGACCTTGGCGCCCCCGATAGCCGCGCCCGAAGGATCCGTAATCGTTCCTTCGATGGATCCTGTCGTCTGTGCGCTTATCCCGGCCGCCAGCACTACGGCCAGCAGAATTGCCGCCGCTAACTTGGAAGTAAATATTTGTGTGAACATCCGGCACCCCCATTTGGCTAAGAACCTGTTGGTCATAACGTGGCCGGTCCCTCTTGATGAACCGGCGCCCCTTGCGTTTTCGCCGCCTCTCCGAAAAAAACGGAGTAACCGATCTGAAGATGATCCTCCATTGCCTGCATCGCACCTTCCGCATCCCTTTGCTGTATGGCCCGTAAGATCCCCTCATGCAGCGCAATTGTACGGCTCGGATCGAACAGATGCATACGGTCGCGGAGATCTTCCCAAAGAATCTTGGAGATCGGCGCGTAGATCAGTTCGAAGATCTCGTTGCCGCAAGCGCGGATGATTTCCAGGTGGAAGCGGTAATCACAGGTCGCCATCTCGCGCGGGTTGTCGCGGTGCCGTTCCATCTTGTGGAGTTCGGCTTCGATAGCGCCGATCCCTTCCGCTGTCGCTCGCGCCGCCGTCATGCCTACCACTTGCACCTCGAGCAAACGGCGCATCTCAAACAGCTTCGTCCCCGAGATGTTGTTCATCTTGATGGCGAACTGCATCGGCTCGCTGAGCAGGTTCGACCCGTCCATCTCGTCGCGAACAAAGTTACCGACACCCACTCGCGACACTACCAGCCCCATGGATTCGAGCGCCTTCACGGCCTGACGCACCGATGCCCGGCTCACGTTCAGCCGCTGCGCAAGCTCTCGTTCGGGCGGCAGCTTCGAACCCAGAGGCAGTTCTCCGCTCTGAATCAGATCCCGAACCTGCTTGACGATACTCGGCGTGTTGGTTTCGGAACTGGACCGAGCGAATGGATCCCGTTGAGGCATCTTAGCTAACCGGTCATACCGGTAGGACCATTCTCGGAGTTTTACCGATTCCTGTCAAGCTCGATGTGGCGTTTTTCGAGGGAACCTGAATCAGGCGTCAGGCGGTCGCAGGTACCAGTCGAGGGCTTCCTCGTTGTTGAGATTTCGGGGTTCGACCCGCACCTCGGGATGCGTGCGCCGGAACGTCGCGAGCATCTCGAGTTCGAACTGCTTCACCAGGTCGGGATGGTCTCGCGAAATGTCGTGGAACTCGCCGGGATCCGTCTCGAGGTCGTACAGACGCGTGTAGCGGCCCGGCGTCGGGTCCAACGTGACATACCCCTCGCGTCGAGCTCGTTTCCCAGAGCAGTAGATGAACTTGTAGCGGTGGGTGCGGATGTACGCTTCTTCGTTCTCGAGGTATTCGCTGAATATGTGATCTTTCGGCGTAGGATCGGATCCGGTCTCCAGGTAATGGCGAAGGCTGCGTCCGTGATTGATGGGAAGCGCCTCGGCCCCCAGTACATCGAGAATCGTGGTGGGCAGATCGACATGTTCGGTCAAATCCCGGATCACACGCGGCTGAAAGCGCCCCGGGTAGCGCATCATCAGGGGCACGCGCAGGGCAGGTTCGTATCCGCAGTGTTTCTCAATACGGCCATGCTGACCGAGGCAATATCCGTGATCGGCCGTGTACACGACGTACGTATTCTCATCGAGCCCAAGCGCGCGCACCTTGTCCAACACAACTCCGATATTGCGATCCATGAAGTGAACGGAGGTGTAGTAGGCGGCGTTGATGCCCTGCTTATCGCGATCGCGGAGGTCGCGAAAGATCAGAGGGATTTGCCAATCGTCTTCGGGCCCCACACGCGGAACGGGAAATTCACTCGGGCTGCGCTGGTTCAAATCCTCCACCGGAAAATCGAACGGCGAATGCGGTTCCATGAAGCTGACCCACAGTGCGAACGGACGATCGCGCTTCTGCTCCAGATACTGGCACGCCTGGTTCGCGATCCACGTACCCTTCATGCCGTCGTAGTAGCGGGGGAACGGCAGATTGTCGGCATTGAGCCATATCCGGGCGGGATCCTTCAATGGACGCCACACTGGTTTCGTCGGGAGGTTCGCCGGCGGCCGCCGGTAATCCTGCATCTGCTTCCAGCGTGTGTCGACGGCATACTCCGTAACCGGAATATCGAACCCGTGTTGACCAGGGAATGGCTGTTTCTGAAAATGCATTTTGCCGTAGACCGCAGTCTCATAGCCGGCAAGGCGCAATTGGCGTGCGATTGTCGGCTTGTCGTCGGCAAGCGGCGTCATCAACCGTGTCACCCCGGTCATGTGCGGCATCTGTCCGGTGAAGAACGACTGCCGCGACGGTGTGCACATCGGCGAGTTACAGAAATGACTCGCGAACCGGACGCTCTGCCCGGCGAGACGATCGAGGTTCGGGGTCTCCGCGAGATTGTTACCGTCCACCCCGAGAGCGTAGCCGGCATGGTCATCGGCGATCAAAAACAGAAAATTCGGGACTCGCTGTTGCGCTCTGGCAAGCAGCGCAGTTCCCAGAGTGCCCACAAATCCTCGACGGCTCACCATACTTTCACTGTATGCCGAATCTCGAGGCCCGCATCAACCACCCCATCCATCGGACCTTCCCGCCACTCTTCATGGCCAGTGCCGGACGGCCATACCCGCCTCCCGGCGGAAAGCCTTCGTGCCAGCTTCTGCAACTGGCGATGACAATCCGTTCGAGGCTATTCCGACGATCAAATCTCGAATTATCTGGTCCATTGTTTGTTCTCTACTGGTCTACTATTGCGGCGAACGTCTTAAACACTGTACCGAATTATTAGCAATTCCATCGCGTCGTGGCGGACGAACGCATGAATGTCAAGCGCTTTTCGTCGCAAGTCGGGAGTTCGCAAGTGATAGCGAGACGGTCGCTGGTGGGCGGCTTTCAGTGCGTGCTAATGTCCGGATCCTCTTGCTACGGCCGGTCCGCGCGTTGGCTGATACGAGGCAAGCTTGTTCAGTGATTACCTACAGCGCGCGCCCGACAAATCACTCGGCGGTTCCAGGGTGCTTTCCCAGAAATCGAACGTGCCCTTTCCATCAACGATATGGGCCGGGCGGCAGTCGGCTTCCGAATTGCCCGGTCCAGCTTAGCCCCCACAAGTCGGCATGTATCGATCCTCGATTTTCCTCCCAGAGAAGATTGAGCGCCGGACAGGCTGTCCGATGGCGCCCGGCCGTCTCCGTTCTATAATCGGATTTGTCAAAGGCTCAATCGCCGGAAGCGCCGCTGGCGTTCATTAGGGACTGTCTTTCGGCTGGGCGCGTCCGTTGGACGTATCACGTGACCATGCGGCTCCAACAACGTGGCATCGATGCCGAGGCGCTCGGTAATGCCGTAGCCAGCTTGGAGATCATTGAAGCGTATCCGGAGGACAAGTACTTGCCGAGCTTTCTGTTGAGGGGAGAGATCAAAGGGGCAGTTTTCCACGCGCAGATTGCGGCCGATGTCGAAAAGAGGAAGACGAAATGAGGTGCCAAGTTTGCGGGGGGCGATTGGAATCGCGAATCACTGATCTACCTTTCAAAATTGGCGATTTCTCCATCGTGATCCCCAGATCGCTTCCAGTGCTCCAGGGCCGTCAATGCGGTGAAACGGAATTGGAGCAGGCGACAATGTCGCGGGTTGACCAGCCACTGGCGGCTGTGGACGTCTCTGCCGAATTGGAAGTCATCCGGTACGCCGCCTGACTCGGATCGGGCTCAGCGCCGGGTTTGCCAGCACATTAGTACCGATAAGTCGGCTCGCGGCGTCGTGTGCGTGTTGTCTTAAGCGCCGTGGCGGAACGCACTGCCCCGTCCCGCTATCCAGGCTTCATCCCGATGACCGCAAAATATGTGTCCAGGCGCATTCCCGGCCTTCACGTAAGCCAGAAGATGAACGGGGTGCACACCGCCGACTTCCGTTGTGAATGTACGGGTCGATCCCGTTCACGTCGCACTGCACCCGTGTGCACGTTACAAATGGAAAAACTCGGTGCTTGCCCTTCGTGACATGTGGAGGATAAAGAGCGAGACTTGGCTCTACGGGCATGGTTAACGCGCGGCGGACCGCGAGAGAACTCGAGGCAACACAGATTGTGAAATGACCATCAGAGTTGTCACTCAGCTCATAATCGTATCAAGCCGCCCCTGATCTGCATCGCCACAGCGGCGACGATCCTTAATGCGAGCTGAGCCCCGGTTCTCAAGTGTGCGGTCGAACGTCACAACTTGTCCCTCGTCAGCAGCCGCGAAACCGGGAAGATAGGCATCCGCCCAAACCTTGGGCGACGCAATCGCCGAGACCGATCGCTCTCGAAGCCGCTTTCGAAGCCCGCTGGCTCCGCGAACAGTGCCTCCCGGTCGACGGCAACGAATCCGTCATAGACTTGCCAGGCTTGCCCCATCGTGAGCGGCTGTCCGTCCATCGCGGCAGCCGTCGTCAGCAGGCGCAACACGCTGACTTGGGTGAATCGCGTAAATCCGGCCCGGTCGAAGCGGTCCTGATTCCACCACGCGAGAGCGGCGGCGCGATGCGTATGGTGCTCCAGCGCCAACGCTAACCAGACATTCACATCAGGGAAACTCAATGAGGTCATAGATCTGCTCGTTGGTCAGATCAAATAGCTTTCTGCCCTGTACCGGGACCAATGGTAGCTCGAAGTCGAGCCGGCGCGGCGGACGTTGAGGCTCAGCTTCCGTAACCGCACGTTCAATGCTCCGCAGAATGAGTTGGCGGGCCGAACACCCCTGGCTCGCTGCGGCCTGATGGAGGCGGCGGTGCAACGCAACGGGAATATCCAGCGAAGTACGGACCGTCTTCTTCTCCATAAGGGCAACGTATCGCCCTCGACTTAAATAAGTCAAACGCGATCAGCCTTTTTTTCAAATCAACCAGAGAATCTGGCATGTCACTCCGGCTCAACCCGACCACCCCAAAATTCTAATAAATTACAACATTCACCATCAGCCAACCGGCAACGCGTACGAAATGAGTAACACCTTCTTCGAGCAACCCATTCTCAACTCGCCCTACTCGTACCCGGCCGAACATTGGGAACTCGACCCCTCCGGCCAACCCACTGGCCGGACCGTCCAAACCCGCCGCAAAGCCGAATTCATCACGCCCATCCCAAGCCGCGCCGCCAAAAAGGCAAAGCGCAGCAGCAATCGCTCGCCCTTGACGACGGCAACGGACTCTCCACCGCCCGCCAGCAATACGAACGCACCGCTACCGTCATCAACGAACTCCGCGGCTACGGCGACCGCTGGTGCGAGCTCCCCAACTCGCGCGACTGGCTCGTCACGCCCGAAACCTCCTGAAACACTGGCGGACGCACCCTTTCGCCGATATTCGCCCCTTCTTCTGCCAAGTCGAGGCCGCCGAAGTCGCCATCTGGCTCATCGAAGTAGCGCCCAAACTCGGGAAAACCGGCGGCAAATTCATCGAGTATCTCAAAGCCGCCAATGCCGAAGCCAACCCCGAGCTGTTCCGCCTCGCTCTCAAACTCGCTACCGGAGCCGGCAAGACCACCGTCATGGCCATGCTTATCGCCTGGCAGCCATCAACGCCGTCCGCCGCCCGAATAGCCCGAAATTCACCCGCGGATTCCTGATCGTCACCCCCGGCATCACCATCAAAGACCGCCTCCGCGTCCTCCAGCCCAACGACCCCGACAGCTACTACGAAAGCCGCGAACTCGTCCCCCGCGACATGCTCGCCGACCTCGGCCGCGCGAAAATAGTCATCACCAATTACCACGCCTTCAAACTTCGCGAACGCGTCGATATTGCTAAAAGTACCCGCGCCCTCATCAAAGGCCGCCGCGGCAACGACCTCGACACCCTCGAAACCGAAGGCCAGATGATCCAGCGCGTCATGCCCGATCTCATGGGCCTGAAAAACGTGCCCGTCATCAACGACGAAGCCCACCACTGCTATCGCGAAAAGCCCGGCGAAGCCGATGAAGCCGACCTCAAGGGCGACGACAAGCAAGAGGCCAACCGCAACAAGGAAACCGCCCGCCTCTGGATCAACGGCCTCGAAGCCGTAAAGCGCCAGATCGGACTCACCCAGGTCATCGACCTCTCGGCCACCCCCTTCTTCCTCCGCCGATCCGGCTACGCTGAAGGCACCCTCTTCTCCTGGACCATGAGCGACTTCTCCCTCATGGACGCCATCGAAAGCGGCATCGTCAAACTCCCGCGAGTCCCCGTCGCCGATGTCCCCAAGTTCTCGATGCGAAGATCGGGAGCGAGTTCAACCGTGTGATCGATTCCGTTGTTCGACGAACCGAGGCAGTACGAGTCCTGGCATAGCCTCGATATGATGGAAATCAACTGGTAAGGTGGTGAGAAATGCTGACTAGCGGGGTATCGAGCAAAGGTGAGGTCACGCTTCCTATAGAGGTGCGGAAGCGCCTCGATGTTCACGAGGGAGACATACTCACATACGATCTGGACCCGGACGGAGCTGTTCGGATCCGGAAAGCCAGGACTTTTGACGCCGATTGGCACCGGGCACTGGAATCGACGCTCAGCGACGAATGGAACAGCCCCGAAGACGACGAGGCGTTCGCCGGGTTGCAGGACCCGTCGTGATCGCCGACCCGTTTGACGTGGTCATGGTTCCGTTTCCGTTTTCCGATCGTGCTCAGGCGAAGTTGCGTCCTGCCCTGGTCCTGAGCAGCCGCGAGTTCAACATAGAGGCCGGATCGACAGTTCTCGCGATGATCACGTCCGGGAAGAACAGCCGGTGGCCCGGCGATGTTCCGCTCGATCGTCGGGCCGCCGGCCTGCCTCGTCCCTTCCTGGCGCGGTTCAGGATCTTAACGCTGGACAATCGCTTGATGACGGGCGTGCTCGGACGGCTCAGCGAAGTGGACCGCGCCAACTGGTCTGAACAGGTGTGTGTATTTTTCTCGCACTTTGGTTTTGACTTGGAGGTGGTTCCGCAATGACCGGCGTCGTATTTCTAACGGACCCGTTTCGAGGTCCGTTGTATAATCAATCGCTGAACTGTAGGAGGCTAGCGCAGTGAGTCTAACTCTCCTCGGTGTGGGGATGTGCACGATGTCGGCCAGAGTGGCGGCGACTCTCGTGACTGGGCGGACCATCGGACTAATGATTAATGAATCTCTTCGGTGGGGAACTGCCGGGAATTTTTTTAGAGGCACCCTCCGGGCGGACATTGTCATATTTCGCAGACCCGGCACCGATTTGTATCCGGCCGTCCGCCCAGTGAAAAGGCGGCGCACCACGGCCACGCGGCGTCAGGGTTGTGTTCGCGCGTTCCCGCACCGCGACAATGGTTGTGCGCATGTCGAACCTCTGATCGACGCCGTGCTATGACGCGACGGATGTTCCTGGCAGCGGCTCCAGCCGCACTCGTGCGGGCTCAGGGAATCGCTTCTCGCGGCGTGAGGCCGACCCCTCGCGGCAAACCTTCGGGTATTCCGTTCAAGGCCCGATTGACTGATGTTGCGGCGCAGGCCGGGTTGACGAGTCCTATCGTTTACGGAGGCGTCGATCAAAAGCGCTACATCCTGGAGGCCGTCGGATGTGGATGCGCCTTCATTGATTACGACAACGACGGCTGGCTGGATATCTTTCTGCTCAGTGGCACTCGGCTGGATTCAAACCCGGAAGGTGCAACCAATCGGATGTACAAGAACAACCGCGACGGTACATTCACCGATGTCACTGAGAAGACCGGCCTACGCAGTTCTGGCTGGGCTTCCGCCGTCGCTGTGGGCGACTATAACAACGACGGTTTCGACGACCTTTTCCTCACCTACTGGGGACAAAACGTGCTCTACCGTAACAATGGCGACGGGACGTTTACCGATGTTTCGAAGGAGGCGGGGCTACTCGACGAAGGAAAACGCTGGGGGTCCGGATGCACCTTCATTGATTACGATCGCAACGGACACCTCGATCTGTTTGTCGCTCATTACCTCGATTTCGATTTCAAGAAAGTCCCAGCCCCAGGCGGCGATGTGAACTGCAACTGGAAGGGAATACCGGTGAACTGTGGTCCTCGTGGGCTGAAACCCGCGGTCGGGGCGCTGTACCGCAACAACGGCGACGGAACCTTCACGGATGTGAGCGAGAAGTCGGGCATTCTCAATGCCAAGGGTAGTTACATGATGACGGCGGTCGCCGCTGATTTCGACAACGACGGCTGGCCGGACATCTTCGTGGCTTGCGATTCGACACCGAGTTTTCTCTTTCGGAATAACCACGACGGCACCTTCAAGGAGATTGCGCTCGAAAGTGGTGTCGCACTGAATGAAGATGGCAACGAGCAGGCT
This sequence comes from Bryobacterales bacterium, assembly GCA_038322675.1. GTDB lineage: Bacteria > Acidobacteriota > Terriglobia > Bryobacterales > Bryobacteraceae > TMP-7. The sequence continues at coordinate 11,278 of JBBQGE010000071.1, read as the reverse complement.
GGGATGGGCGTCGGTGTCGGCGATTTCAACCTTGACGGAAACCTCGACATTTTCGTGACGCACTTCGCCGACGACACCAGTATCCTCTATGCCAATAGCGGCAAGGGTTTCTTCGATGATGTGACCATCGTTTCAGGGCTTGGTGTGGAAACTCGCTTCGTTGGTTGGGGCGCAGGTATCGTAGATCTGGACAATGACGGACACCCCGACTTGTTTAACGTTACGGGCAGTGTCTACCCTGAGGTTGGCAAACTGCTCTCCAGTTATCCTCTAGCTACGCCGAGGATTGTGTTTCGCAACTTAGGCGATGGGCATTTCGAGGAGTTGATCGATACAGCGGGGCCGGGGGTCGCATCGCCGCATTGCAGCCGGGGCTGCGCTTTCGGGGATTTCGATAATGACGGCGACATGGACATCCTCATCGTCAATCTCAATGAACCACCGTCCCTCCTCCGCAACGACGTTACCGGCGGCGGACATTGGTTGAAGGTGAAGCTGATCGGGGTGAAGTCGAACTCCGGCGCGATTGGCGCCCGCGTGACTGCCAGGTACAACGGGAAAGCACAGGCGCAAGAGGTCCTGAGCCAGTCGGGCTTCTACTCGTCAAGCGACCCGCGGCTGCACTTCGGACTAGGTGCTGCGGAAACGGCTGACCTCGAGATTCGCTGGCCGAATGGCAACCTTGAAACCATTCTGAAGGTGCCTGCCGGCCGGCTGGTCGTCATTCGCGAGAATGCTGGCATTATCCGCTCCGAACCGTTCCCTGCCCACAGGAGTTGAACACCCCGCGCTACTTCGCCGCGGCCGGAGCCAGCGCCGGCGGTTGCTCCACTAGACGATAGCGAGCCTCTTCCACCTCACGCTTCTGGGCATCCTCGCGTGCCTGGGCGAGCCGCTTTAGCAGGGAGGGCACCTCCTCGCGCTTGCCGGTCTTCTGTAATGCCAGCATCAAACGATAGAGTGCGGTCTGGTCGGACGGGTCGGTGTTGAGCACTCGCCGGCACTGTTCGATTGCTTCGTCGAGTTGACCCGACTTCATGTATAGCCCGCTGAGAAGGTTACGGGCCACAATGAAGTCGGACTTGATCGTGACGGCCCTTGATGCCGCTTCGACTGCCCGTTGGAACTCCGGACTTCCCGGCCTCGCTCCCTGGCGAGAGAGAATCTCCGCTAAAAGGTAATTCAGAAATGGATCGTCACCTTTCGTTCTGAGCTGCGATTCGGTGGTTGCCAAGGCGCGGTCGAGATCGTTTTCCTGCAACTGCGCAAGGCTCTGCGCTTGTGAACTGAAGGTCTGTACCGGGTCGAGCCGTGACGCCCTCTCAAAGTCCGACTGGGCCTTGTCATACTGCCCAAGTTGCACGTACAGCACACCCCGGGCGACATAGAGCGAAGCGGCGTCCGGATTCTGGGTTAGCCCTGCCGTAATCAGATCGGCACCTACCTGAAAGGACTTATGATTGAAGCACAAGGTCGCGAAATCCAGGTAGTATTCGGTACGGTCAGGCGCTAGAACAATGGCCTTTCGCAGCATCTCAACCGCCCGGGGCGTGTCTCCACTCTTCTCGTACAACGACGACGCGAGAGCCAGTGCATCCGCGCTGGGACGATCGCTCTCAATCAACGGGCGGAGGGTTGCAACTGCGTCGGTGTTTCGCTTTACGAGAAACTGCAGCATAGCAAGGTTGTATCGCACCCGCGCATTTTCGGGCTGGGCGCCCACCAGCCGTTCGAAGATAGGGATCGCCTCCTCGGTTCGTTTGATTCGGACCAGGCAGGTGCCGTATTGCTCTAACGCAAGAGGCTGAGAACGGACCACTGTACCACCTTGCTCAAAATGTGGAAGCGCCCCTGCGCAATCCCCTTTCTTGAATAGAAGTGCGGCCAGCATCGCATGACTCACCGGATCGTACGGTTGTTGCGCGAGAATCTCCTTGAGTAGCGTCACCGCCCTCGAACTCCCTGATGCATACTCCACCTCGGCTGCACCCTCTAGAGCAGCGAGGTAACCCGGACGTATTTTCAATGCCTGGTAAAAAGACGACAGCGCTTCGTCTTTCCTACCGGATCGCGAAAACGCGATGCCTTGCAGGGTCCATAACCGGGCGTCCCGTGGTGCGGCTTTGATGCCCTGCCCTGCAAGTTGCAGGGCATCTGCGTAGTCACGCGCGCGAACGGCGGCGGTGACCTCATCCACAATGTTCGTTGGCGGTCCCGCAGAGAGGAAGACGATCCCGAGAGCGGCTGCCGCTATGAGCCGCAAGAACATAGACTTTTATTGTCGCGCATTCGTCTTTTACTCGTCCGTGCCTCATCTGCAAGACGTAGTATAGTTTAGAAATGACACGCAGGACCCTCCTTGGCGCCGGGACCTATCTCACTACATCTCGTTTGTTCGCGACTCCAGCCGCCTCTTCATCCACGGAGTCGAAAGGTATCCTCGACCTTGCGAACACGAGCCGGGCAAAAGTGAAGAACATTCCTGTGAGCGCCGTGCGAATGGGCACTGGTTTTTGGACCCCACGGCGCGAGGTGAATGTTGAAAGAAGCATCCCCACAATGCTTGAACTGCTCGAGGAGCATGGCATCGTGGACAACTTTCGCCGCCTCTCTGGTCGCAAGGATGTGCCCCGGCGTGGACCGCTCTACACGGACTCGGACCTTTACAAGTGGATGGAAGCAGTCGCGTTTGTTCTACAAAACGGTGAGCACGCTGAACTACATGCCACGTTTGATCGGCTCACCGACGACATACTCGCGGCACAGGAACCGGGCGGTTACCTGAATACATACTGGTCCGGCGACCGAGCCTCCGAACGTTTCACGCAGATGGATCGCGGTCATGAACTCTACTGCCTGGGCCACATGCTCCAAGCGGCGATTGCGTATTACCGTGCGACAGGCAACGCCCGCCTGCTAGATGGCGGCCGGAAATTCGTCGACTACCTGGCCGGCAGTTTCGGCCCGCAGAAGCGCCCGCTGCTTACCGGGCACCCGGAACTGGAGATGGCCCTCGTGGAACTCTACCGTACCACGGGAGAAAAGAGGTATCTCGATCTCGCGGGATACCTGCTCAACGGCGATGGCGAGCGTCTGAAACTGACGCCCCGACAGTATTCATACATGTTCAGCGGGAAGCCCTTCACGTCGCGTACGATCTTCGAGGGCCACGCCGTTCGCGCCATGTACGCCTGCTGTGGCGCCACTGACTACTACCTGGAGACGGGCGACGACGCTTTCCTGAAGACGCTCGAAACCCTGTGGCATGACATGGCCGATCGCAAGATGTACATCACGGGAGGCGTGGGGTCGCGTGCCCAGGGCGAAGCGTTCGGGCAGCCTTACGAATTACCGAATCTACTCGCCTACACCGAGAGTTGTGCCGCCATCGGCAACATGATGTGGAATTGGCGAATGCTCGCCGTCACTGGTGACGCCCGGCATGCGGACCTTATAGAAAAGGCTCTCTACAATGGCGTCAATTCGGGAATGTCGCTCGGCGGCGATCTTTACTGCTACCGGAATCCGCTCGAACTCACGGGAGATCCATCCGACAAAATTCGCAATCCTTGGTACGACACGACATGTTGTCCGCCGAACCTCGAGCGCATCCTGGCCTCCTTGCCGGGTTACATGTATGGCTCAAGTGAAGACGGAATCTGGGTGCACCTCTATCACGACAGTGTCCTCGATTGGAAACTCGCGAATGGTACGGGTTTGAAGCTATTACAGAAGACCAAGTATCCCTGGGATGGGGTGGTGGAGATCCGGCCGCAACCTGTCAGCAAGGCTGAGTTCACCTTGCACGTCCGCATACCGGGCTGGAGCCGGTCCACGGAGGTCAGCGTGAATGGAAAACCAGTCGCCGGAGTGGAAGCTGGCAAGTACCTTGCAATCCGGCGCCAGTGGCAGCCCGATGATACTGTACGCCTCGAGTTTGCCATGGAACCGCAATTCGTGGCGGCAAATCCCAGAGTCTCCGATGACACGGGAAAGGTCGCGCTCCAGCGCGGACCGCTCGTCTACTGCCTGGAGGGTCTCGACCAGCGCGTGAGCGCACTCGCTGATGTAACGGTTATCGCCGGCCGCGGCACTGCTTCCGCCACTCCATTGCAGGCTTCCAAACTCGGCGGCATTATCGAAGTGAAAGCGCGGGGACTGGTTGCAGCCAAGGCATCGGAGCAGGAACCATTGTATTTCCCTCTGCCGGCCCGAAATCCAGCAAGAAAATCTGTCGAGTTGACTTATATTCCCTATTACACTTTCTCGAATCGGGAGCCGACCGCAATGCAGGTCTGGGTCCCATACGTCCGCGCCTGAAGACACAGTGACACCATTGACACCGCGTCGGCGGGGAAACGGAGCACTCGCGAAACCCCTGTTTCCGCATTCAGCCTCGGTACCCGAAAACAAATTAACCGGACGGTCACGGTAAACATCTCACTTGGCTCCGTCAAAGGATGTCACTTGATTGACCGTGGGCCGACCCGGTGCTAAACTTATCGCATTGAGTACCTCTGGGATGAGGGTCTATTTCAATAATTATCCTTTCGCAATCTTGATTCTGGTTTTGCAATTGAGCTTGAAAGGGGGTCCTTTCCATGTACGAGAGCATTTGTCCGGGTAGCGCGCGGACGCTACGGACACTCACCCACTCGTGGGTGCCAATCGCCTTCGGGCGCTTCGCGCAGGCGATCATCTTGGCGGCGTTTTCTGCATCACTATCTTTCGCGCAGTTTAGCGGAAGTGTCCAGGGAATCGTGAAAGATCCTTCCGGGGCGGGCGTTCCCGGCGCTACGGTGCAGATTCAAAACGTCAACACCAGCGTAGCCGATACCACGAAAACGGATAGCGGCGGCAACTATGTGTTCGTGAGCTTGGCGCCGGGATCATACGCAGTCTCCGCCGAAGCGTCGGGCTTCAGCAAAGCAACGGCTACGTTCAATTTGACCACCGGCCAGAATCTGAGTATCCCGTTCTCACTGACGATCCAAAGGGGTGTTGAGACGGTGGAGGTCAGGTCCCAAGGTCCGGTGCTGAACACGGCGGAAAGCCGGACGGAGATGACGATGGAACAGCAGGCGTTGAGCACCATTCCTCTCTCCGGTCGTACCTTCTTCAACCTCGTGACGCTGGCGCCTGGAGTGACCGGAAAAGGGGCGGCGAACACCGGTAGCCCCGGTTCTTCCGTTGACAACTTCTCAACCGAGCAGCAGGTGGACGCGAGTGCCAATGGCCGTGGCAGTGTCGGCAACCAGTACGTCATTGATGGCCTGGATATCACCAGCGGTATTCGTCCTGGAGTTCTGAACCTGTCTCCAAACCCCGACACAATCGCGGAAGCAAGCGTGCAAACGAACACGTTCTCGACGCAATACGGCCGGTCCAGTTCGATCCAGACGATCATTACCACGAAATCGGGTACAGATCGTTTCCACGGCAATGCCGGCGACTATTTCACGAATCAGCGACTCGCCGCTGGCTCCGAGTTTGTGCATAACTACGCGCCCTATCACAGCAACAACATCTCGGCAACGATCGGCGGACCGATCATCCCCCACAAGCAGTTTTTCTTCTTCTTCGGCGTAGAACCGCTCCGCTCATCTACTGCCACCGGAAACTCCGTGACAACGTTCGAGTCTCCGCAGTTCGCAGCATGGGCACAGCAGAACTTTCCCAACTCACTCGGCACGAAACTCCTGAACCTCTACCCCGCTTCGGGTGCGACAGTGACGGGTGTTTCCAAAACCGCCGCGAACATATTCCCCGGAATCTGCGGGACGGCGGCAACGAGCTTCCTGCCGTGCGACCTGCCCATGACTAATACGGGCATCTTTAATGCCACGAATTACCGCAATGCGGTCCAGTACAACACCCGAATTGATAAGTATTTCGAGAAGGACCGGTTGTACGGCAGTTATTACCGGACCACGCTCGACACCGGGGGCCCGTCCATCCGCCCGGCGTTTACGGTTACGAATCACTTCGTCACGAACTCCGCGCAGGGCAGCGAAACTCACATTTTTTCGCCGACAACTCTGAATGAGGCGAGCTTTGGGTTCATCCGTATCGAAGGGATTTCACCCCAAACCGGCAAATTCAGTGTACCGGTAGTGAGTGTCGTCGGCCAGGGCGTGGGCATCGGCTCCGGCTTCGCCCAGGGCGACTTCATTCAGCATAACTACCACTGGCGCGATGTCCTATCGCACGTCCGCGGCACTCATGCTCTGAAATTTGGTTATGACGGCTCCCGCGACGACGATGTTGCCCTGTTCGCATCGGTTTACTCGCAGCCGAATTTCACGTTTAACAATCTCCTCGATTTGGTGCACGACGAGCCCAATCGTTCGGGAAATCTCGCTTACAACCCAATTACCGGCCAACCCGCTGCTGGTAATTACATGTACGCGGTGAAAACGATGGGCCTCTTCGCCGAAGACACCTGGAAGATCCGCCGCAACATCACGCTCACCTATGGCCTTCGCTGGGACGACTATGGCAATCCTTACCCTATTCAGGGAACGACGCTAGCGAATTTCCATCTGCCCGCTGGCTCATCCTTGCAGGATCAGGTGGCGAACGGCGTCATGCAAAAGCAGGACCGCGTCTTCAACGGTGCGCTGTTGAACAACTGGAGTCCGAGAGCCGGCTTGGCATGGGATGTCACCGGCAAAGGAAATTGGGTGGTTCGGGGCGGTTTCGGACTCTATCACGACTGGCCGACGCTTGGGAATGATGAGAATGGTCTGAAAGGTAATCCGCCTGGTTTCATTGTCCCCACTTTCCTCGCCGGCACCACCACATCGCCAACCTTCGGAGTGGGTAGCAGTGACACGTACCCGTATGGCTTTCCCTACCCCTCGTTCCCCGCGACAACCCTGGATGCTCACGGCGGGCTCGTCGGACGTCAACTCTCTGTAGGCGGCATCGACGTCAACATTCATGCCCCTACGACGTACATCTATACCGGCACACTCGAGCACAAACTGCCTCTGAATCTCGTCGCGAGCGTCGGATATTCCGGCTCTCACTCAAAGGATCTGATCGTTGGCAGCGGCCAGGTCAGCGCCACCTCGTACGGTATCGATGTCAATCGCTTCGCTGGCGATTTGATTACTCACAACAATGTACTGACGCGGCTCAACCCGAGCTTCGGCTCCATCACCTACGCCTGGAATGCCGCCAGCGGCACCTACAATGCGCTGATCGCGGGCGTTCGGGGCCGGCTCGGGACGAGAGGCTTTTTCAACGCATCGTACACGCATTCGCGGTCGTACGACAATTCGCTAATCTATCCAACCTACACCAACCTCCACGACTACTGGGGTCCCTCGGCCTGGGACGTGCCGGACCGTTTCTCGTTGGCTTGGAGTTACCAGATCCCGGGGTTGAGGAACGGGCACGGTTTGGTGGGGTATGTGACCAACGGGTGGACGTTCAGCGGTACGGCGATCGTGCAGAGCGGAACCCCATTCACGGTCTTCACCAACGCATCGTTCCAGCCCGTTCTTGATTCGAGCGGACAAGTGGTCGGCCTGAAGCCGGGCAGCGGCGATTACAATGCCGATGGCGTCAACAATGACGTTCCAAACGTAGCCTCTTATCAGGTCTCTGCCGATCGCCAATCGTATCTTCACGGACTCTTCACGTCGTCGAACTTCGCCGTCCCGGCGCTGGGTACTGAGGGCAACGAGACGTGGAATGCCTTTCGCGGACCTGGCTATGCCCAGACCAATGCCGCCATATTGAAGGAAAACCGGATTCGCGAGTCGCTGACCCTCGACCTGCGGTTCGAATTCTACAATATATTCAACCGCGTGAATCTCGGCGGCGTAGACGCCAACCTCGCCAGTGGAACCTTCGGGCGGGTCACGTCGCAGTACACTCCCCGCTTTATTCAACTCGGCGCGAACCTTAAGTTTTGAAGCGTCGCGACTTCATCCGAGGTTCGACCCTGGTTCTAGCGGCCGCCGAGATGGCGGCCGCTCAGTCCCAGTCCAGGCTCAGCCAAGCCACAAACCGCTCGTACCGGCCGGGTCGCATCCCGAACGAGTATTCCCTCTTATTGCCCGGCGAACTGGAAGCCTTACGGTTGACGCCTACGGTGAGCCACTTCGAGCCGCGGTCGGTTCGCGCCACTCTTGGACGACAGACTCTCACGATGTCCCCGGGAGACTCCATCGACGGATGGTATCTCGTCACTGTCGTCCCCCGAATGAACGGAACGGCGACGGCGATCTTTGAAAAGCACGTCACACATCGCGGGGCGATTGCCTACGTTACCGAAGATGGGGGGACGATTGCTTACGTTCCTAAGGGCATCGGCGACCTTGCTAAGATCCGGCCGAGACCAGTCAATACACCGGGCGCCATCAAGTTAGATCGGCCGTCTCACTATGTCCCTCATCCGGATGCGGCCGGAAACTACATTCTCGATTCATCCGAAGATCCGTGCTACGAGAATGTGGCGGCGCTTGGAAAAGAATACGTAGGTTGGTCGCTAGTTGCAAATGAAGATGTGGGGCCGGCCCATAGCCTGTTTATCGAGCCTGATGGACGGTCGCGACAGATCCCTGCACTGCCGGACGGCCAGAGTCACTGGGCGCCGGATCTGGCGGGACGCATCTTTGACCCGAAGTCTCTATTGCTTCAGGAGGAGCCGCAAATCTACGAGTACGTTGATGGGTACAGCAAGCGTACGCTGCTCGGAGGATACCTTCCGGTCGCCGACACCGGAGTGTGGAATCCCGTTCACCAGGCGGGCTACGAAGTCATGGTTGTTCTCCCACTGGGCGCCAATCCGCGTCCGATGGCGCGTGTCCGTTCGCTGGTTCCAAAGTGGGCTGAGAGCAGTATTCCCGCGAATGCGGTCGTGTTCCGAATGCCGGATGGAACCTTGTACGTCGACCGATACTGGAACTCAACGGCTGCGAGTTTCTATATGGCGATTGCAGGCGTCTGGAACTACTGGCACGACTTTTTTGAGAGCCGCATGAAAGTTGAAATTCCGGACCCGTGGCTGCTGGACGCCGCTCGAGCCGGTATCGTACTTTCGCGGTGCAGCTATCGCGGCCTGAACCCAACCTATCAGATTGGCGAAGGCGCTTACACGAAGATCCCGGAGAGCAGCCATGCACTGTTTCCGGTAGCGCACTACGAATTCGTATGGGCCCATCAGCTTTGGAACCTTTCCCGGGAAGTCGACCCGTATTTCGAGCATTATCTCGAGAACTACATCCTGCCGAATGGCAACTTCCTGTACAACACGCAGGATCAGGTGGAGGCTCCGTTGAATACTGGAGTTTTCCTGACCAACTCCGCGAGGGCCTACGACTATACTGGTGACCTCCAAGCTCTCCAACGCCGCCTGCCGGTGCTGAGACGAATGATCGACTACGTGCTCGGGAGGTACGAGTACAGCAAAACCACTTTCCCTTCGAACGATCGCCGCTATGGTCTGATCTGGGGGTCCCCGGAAGCTGATCTTGGAGATCCGCGAAACGATGCGCCCTCTTCGCACCCGTATTACTATCAAAACGCGGTCTGGACATGGCGCGGGCTCGCCGAACACGGACGCTCCCTCGCGAAAGCTGGCGCCGATCACAACCTTCCGGCACTCACGGACGAGTCCAGGATGCCATTGGCCATTGCGGGGGAGATGCTGCAGAACATCCGGCGTTCGCTAGCGTCCACACTCGCCATCGCCGACCCGGCTATGCGGGAAGCGGGCATCACTCCATTCACGCCGAATGATATTCACCACAACCCAACGGAACTCTCCAGCTACGAGAATCACCGCTTCATGATGGACTGGTTCACCGCGGATTGGGGTGATCCGGCACTCGATCTCGGCCACCTGAAACACCGCCTTCTCGCCGGTGAGCAGATTATCGGCTTGCACACGGACGGGGCCAGCACTCGCACATCGAATTTCATGGCACATGGCACTCTGTCCGTGCGTATTCGCCAAGAAGACTACCGGCCGTTCCTTCTTACGTTATATGCGCTCGTTTGCTACGCGGCGGATTCCGGGAACCGCTACTCGCCTGAAGATGCATATATCCCAGGCAGCTATGCAGGCGAAGGCAATCCATATGGCTGGTCGGCCGTCGTGAACAGCGTGTTGCAGCCGTCGATGGGCCTTCGCTGGTTGCTATGTTACGAGGAGAACCACCGGGCTGTCTGCCACCTTCAGAAGGCGGCGCCGAAACACTGGTTCACAGCCGGACAAAAGATCACCGTGGAGCGTTGCCCAACGCGGTTCGGAATCCTGAGTTGGACTACCGAAGCGATCTCCGACCGGGAGTGGGATGTCCAGGTCGCTTTTGCTTCGAACTTCCAAGCGGATCTCGTCATCCACATCCATCCGCCCGACACACGTCCGCTTACCAGTGCGACCACTGGAACTGTGGAAGGGATGGCAATCACCCTTCCCGCCGCCCAACTGTCGAGTCAGAGAACCCTGCGGCTTCGGGTTCGCTGATTCAGTGCGCCCCAAGTCGAGTATTGCTTTTCATCACTTCGCAAATTCGGGCCACCAGCGCTGCCTCCTTGGCGGCTTTGCCTTGGCGTTCGTAACTTTTGCGAAGCGAGATAGCGGCTGGGAGAAGCAGCGGGTCAAGTTCCATGGGCGCTCAAGATGAACCCTCGCCCGTGTCAGGGCTCCAGCTTCCAGCAAAGCCGTACCCGGATTTTGCTCACCCGCAGCGCTGATGGGTGCAACTCCAGGGCGCGTTGGAACGCGATAATCGCCTCGCGCCCGCCCGCCTTAAATAAGTCGAACGCCATCACCCAGTATGATAAATCAACCCCGCGTGAGCCGGTCCTACGAAAAACTGTCTGGTTAAACCCCAGTACTGTCACTGATTTGCAGCTGCCCGGGGTGGCCTGCATCCGCAATTTCGACGGGAATTTCTCCAGACCCCCGAATCTTGTGCTGGCAGCGCAGTATGCCACGTTCGGCGCACTTGCACGGACGACCGCGACCGCGTCGGACTGGTATCGTGTCCGGTACAGGATCCGGCAGAGTTGGCTCCTTCTCTATCAGCGGCGATTCCACCAGTTGCAAATCCACTTGATAGCCCAGCGCGTGTAGCTTACCGACGAGCCATTCCGCCTTCCTCCTCCTCGCTGTTCAGCGTAAGCGTCTCGTAAACCGCCGCCGGGGATGGTGCCGGATCTGGGTGTCGGGGGATTGCTTAAGCTTGGGCTGGGGAAGTGGCGGGCTTCCAGTTGTGGGGAAGCAGTTCACTAAGCCGGGTGATGGAGTGTGCTGGGA